>JBAXNW010000023.1:0-58193 GCA_037133555.1 Bacteroidota bacterium | reverse complement strand
AAAAGCTTGAAAGTCATTGATTTTCAAGCTTTTTGCTTTTTATCAACCAAATCAATCAACCAATACTTATAGCGTTGTTCAGGAAGTTGTTGAGCGGTAACATAGTTTTGAAAACCTCCATCACGTATTGATAAAAATTGGCCTGCATCACTTGTTCATCGCTAATAGAATGAAGCACGGTATAATTCTTAAATTTCAGTAATTCAATAGCTTCAAAGTCCTTTGGGAAATCTTTGGGTGGATTTTTGAGTTTGTTATCGTCCCAAATTTCGGTGAAATATTTCTTGAAATCTTGATTTTCAATTATTTTCTTAAAAGCTGGAGCGTTGAAATAAATTTCGTTGCGAATCAGCTTTAGTCTTTCAGCAGGGGGCATATATATTCCACCACCTAAAAAAGAGCTGCCTTGTTCAATATGAAGGTAATAGCCTGCATTCATAGCATTTCGGCCTCCTTTTGCAATAAACCCACCAAAATTGTTCTTGTAGGGTGACTTGTCCTTTGAAAATCTCACATCACGATTGATACGGAACATACAATCTTTGGGTGAAATACCTACTACTGTATTATCTATTGATTGTATGCCGCTTATCAGTTCTTTGATGAAAGTTTCAACTGAAGTTTTTGCTAATTCATACGCTTTTTTATTGCTTTGAAACCACTCTCTGTTATTGTTGGCAGCTAAATCCTGCAAAAATTGGTATACATGTGCTGGTATCATTTCTATTTTTTTTGAAATGTAAAGGTAAATAAAAAAAATCTTAGAATCGAAAAAAGCTAATTTTTTCCATTTGTAAACTGGAAGCTTTGATTTATAATTGGCCCGATTTATTAGGTAAATATTTCAGACAACTTATTGAAAAAGAATTCCTTTTATCATTCTGTCTTTTCCCTGCATATCCTTGCAGATTTCACAATGTGTAAAACCTTTGGCCTGGAGTAAGTTTTTAGTCTGCAAAGCAAGGTTTTCGTTGACTTCAAAATACAAACAACCTTTATTCTTTAATTTAAGCAATGCAAAATCTGCAATGGCATTGTAAAACACCAGTGGATCTTCATCACTTACAAACAAAGCTAGATGGGGCTCATAATCCAATACATTGGCTTGCATTGCTTTTTTTTCTGCATTGCATACATAAGGTGGATTGCTTATAATTACATCCATTTCGGGCATTTCTTGCCATTTTTCTCGATGTAAAATATCGATTAAGCTAAAATGAATAGCTAATTCATTGGTTTTTGCATTTTCGATTGCTACATCCAAAGCGTTTTGGGAAACATCTAATGCAAAAATTTCGGCCTGATGTAAATATTTTTTCAAGCTAATAGCTATACATCCACTGCCAGTTCCAATATCCATTAAATGGAAGGATAGTGTATGGCTTTGGTAATCATCAATAACCCATTTTACCAATTCTTCGGTTTCGGGACGAGGTATTAAAACATCGGGTGTTACTTTAAATTCCAAATCGTAAAACCAAGTTTTTCCCAAAATGTATTGTAAAGGCTTAAAAACTTTTAAATCGTTGATGGCAAATTTAATCTTCAGCAATACCGATTCATTCAATGATTTTTCATGACTAATCAGTAATTGTGCCGGGTTTAAACCGGTATAGGCTTCCATTACCAGATTTATAAAGCTTTTAATCTCTCTTTCATCGTACAAGCTTTGAAGTTCTTGCTCGAAAAAAACAATAACATCTTTGATTTTATTAGAACGGATTCTCATTTCTTTAAATATAATACTGCAAAAGTCCGAAAAAAAATTATACCATAATCAAAAAACATTGTAAGTTTGCAATATGAACAGTGATTTTACCTATATGTCCCGTTGTATGGATCTTGCAAAAAAAGGATTTGGGAATGTTGCACCCAATCCTATGGTGGGTTGCGTAATTGTTCATAATGGGATTATCATCGGTGAAGGCTTTCATCAAAAATTTGGATCAGCTCATGCCGAAGTGAATGCTATTGATGCGGTAAAAGATAAAAATTTATTAAAAGAAGCGAGCGTTTATGTGAATCTTGAACCTTGTTCTCACCATGGGAAAACCCCTCCCTGCGCTGATTTACTCATAAAACATCAGGTTAAAGAAGTAATCATTGCCGTTAAAGATCCTAATCCTTTGGTTGCAGGTAAAGGAATTGAGAAATTACAAAATGCAGGCATAACTGTCAAATATGGCGTGCTGGAAGAAGAAGCAAAAGCGCTTAACAAACGCTTCTTTTGTTACTATACGCAAAAGAGACCTTATATTATTCTTAAATGGGCGAAAACCCTGGATGGATTTATGGATATTGACCGTTCTCAACCAGGGAGTAATCTTGATAACTGGATTACCAATGATGAATTAAAAATATTGGTTCATAAATGGAGAAGTGAAGAAGAAGCCATTATAGTGGGTACTAATACTGCTTTTAACGACAATCCTCAGCTTAATATCCGTCATTGGAAAGGAAAGCAACCTTTACGCCTTGTAATGGATGAAATTCTAAGTTTATCCAATACCTTGCATCTCTTCGATCAACTGCAGCTAACTGTAGTCTTTACCTCTATGGGAAAAGAAAATGTACACAATGTTATTTATAAAAAAATTAATTTCTGTGAAAATCCATTGCGTGAAATTCTTGATTATTTGTATGAAATTAAAAAAACATCGCTTATTGTTGAAGGTGGGAGGGAGTTGCTGCAATCTTTTATCAATCTAGGTTTATGGGATGAAGCCAGGATACTTACAGGTAATAAAACATTCGGGAAAGGCCTATTAGCTCCAGAAATAACCGGAAGCGTTTTTTCGGATGAAGAAATCAATAAAAACAACGTAAAAATTATTTGTAAATAAAAGCGATTCTACCTTCTGTTTTTGGTAAAATAGTATTTCATTTTTTAAACATTACATATACAGCTATATATCCTTGTAGTTTTGTGTATTGCTCTAACAAAAAAAGGAAATAAAACAATTATTCTTATTTTTTAAAATCAAGTTTCCAACTTTATAAAAAAAGATATTAAATTTGTGATAGTGACGGGGTAACTCCAAGTCACCCCGTCACTTCAGGTATATCAACAAATGTAAACTTAGTGGCATCAAACTATATATTGATAAACTTTTCTTTACTTGTCTGGCAGAATGAACATTTTTCGTCTAAGCTGGCTTTATCGTAGGTATTTCCACATACAGGGCAAACTGCAAATTCAAATGGCAAGGTATTTTCAGTATTTGCTTTTAAAGCTTCTAAGGTTTTGGAATAAAATTGCTGGTGTTTCTTTTCAGTGTCGAAAGCCCAACGAAATGATTTTTCTGCTTTTTCAACTTTCTCTGTTTTGGCATCGCTAAGGAATTGAGGATACATGGTAGCTACTTCGTAAGTTTCACCATCAATGGCCGCCTGGAGATTTTCGGCAGTTGATTTAACTTCAAATGAAGGCGTGAAATCCTCTGCTTTTTGACCTAATTCTTCCAATACTTTTTTGTGATTAGCAGCATGAATGGATTCAGATTTGGAGGCTGCATCAAAAAGTTTGGCAATACTTTCAAAGCCTTCTTCTCTGGATTTCTGAGCAAAAGCAGCATATTTTGCACTTGCAGTGCTTTCTCCTTTAAACCCTGCTTTAAGGTTTTCAATTGTTTTAACTGGATTGCTTTGTTTGCAAGCAGTAAAAGCTAATAAGCTAACGAAGGCTAATAATAAGATGTTTTTCATAGGTTTATTTATTTAAGGTTAATAATTAAAGTGGCATCATGTAATTAAAAACAAGGGTTCCCCCGTAAAAACCTGTAATGCTGACAGCAATAGCCGCCAAACCGTACATAACAAAAGCAAGCCATTTAAGTGTGAGATTCTTTTTGTTTTGTCTTGCCTGAAAAATAGTTAGCGCTGAAGTGGCAATTAGTAAACTTAATGTAATCCATGCAAACAATTCATGTGTTTCTTGAACTTCAGCAGCTGCACCAGTCATGTCGCTTGTAAATAAAACGCCTGCAAGCAAAGCAGCAAAGGCCGAAAATGTTCCAATTATTAAAAGATAAAAACTTGACTTGCTTATCCATTCTTCTTTTTTGAATACTAAAGAAGCAATTGCAGCAATAAATCCAATACTAACCAATGCAATGGGAAAGTGTACCAACATTGGGTGAAAATGGCCTGTTGAAATCATAGTGTTTTTTTTTAATTGAATAACAAAGATAATGTATATAAATCAAATATTTATATTTTCTCAATTTTTACTGCACATACTTTTGTCTCAGGAATCTTTGCAACAGGATCTACTGCACAAATTGTCAATTCATTAGTAGGCGTTTCAAAGAAATGAAAAGTTAGCGAAACAACCCCTTTCTGGCAAATATCAGTAACCCTGACTTTAACTTTAACTTCTCCTCTTCTAGATTTTACTTTTACGATTTCACCATCTTGAATGTTGAAAAGTTGCGCATCTGCTGCACATATTTTTAATAATTCTTCCTCATCCAGAATTCGCAAGCCCTCAACTTTTCTGGTCATGGTGCTGGTATGATAATGGTATAAACTTCTGTCAGTTGTCAATAATAAAGGATATTCCTTGTCAGGTAGCTCTGCTGAAATTCTGTAAGTTAATGGAATAAACTTTGCTTTACCAGAGGGTGTAGCAAATTTTTCTTTGTGTAAATACTTCGTCCCTGGATGATCCAAAGAGGGGCAAGGCCATTGGATGCCTTCTTTTTCAATTCTATCGTAAGTAATACCTGCAAAATTTGGAACCAATGCATTGGCTTCATTTGCTATTTCTTCGACATTGGTAAAATCAAATCCTTTGGCACCCATACGTTTGGCTATTTCACAACATATCCACCAATCGGTTTTTGAATCACCAATCGGTTCAATTGCTTTTCTAACTCGTTGCACTCTTCTTTCAGTATTTGTGAATGTCCCATCTTTTTCTGCAAATGAAGCAGCCGGAAGCACAATATCTGCATATTGAGCAGTTTCAGTCATGAATATATCCTGTACCACAAAGAAATCGAGTTTTTCTAATGCTTTTTTAACATGATTAGAATCTGCTTCGCTGATAACAGGGTTTTCGCCTACCTGATACAATGCTGTTATATTCCCCTGTTCAATTTTAGTAATTATTTCAGTATGTGTAATTCCAATTTTATCATCCAGTTTTACGCCCCAAGCCTTTTCGAATTTTTCCTGAGCTATAGGATTGTTTACTTTTTGATATCCTGGATAAACATCCGGTAAAGCTCCCATATCACAAGCTCCCTGAACATTGTTCTGGCCTCTCAATGGGTTTACTCCCGATGATTCTTTGCCTATATTTCCGGTTAGCAGTGCAAGATTACTGATAGCAAGAACATTGTCAGTACCATGTGTATGTTGAGTAATCCCCATGGCATAAACTATGGATGAAGGAGTGTTAGTTGCATACATCCTGGCAGCTTCAGCTATTTTTGCTTTTGGAACGCCGGTGATTTTTTCGACTTCTTCAAGCGAGAAGTTTTCTAAGGTCTGGATAAATTCTTCGAAATTTTCGCATCTGTCTTTAATAAATTCTTTGTCATGAAGGTTTTCGTCAACAATTACTCTGATCATACCTAACAGAAGTGCTACATCTGTCCCCGGATATTGCTGCAGAAAAAGGTCAGCATGACGACAGAGGTCAATTTCTTTTGGATTCGCAACAATAATTTTCGCACCGTTTCTTTTGGCTTGTTTAATATGTAAACCGATAATTGGATGTGCAGCAGTTGTATTGGAACCAATTGAAAATATAGTTTTAGTATTCGTAAACTCATCGATTGAGTTTGTCATAGCACCACTGCCAAAAGTTTGTACCAGTCCTGAAACTGTAGGTGCATGACATAATCGAGCACAATGATCAATATTATTCGTTTCCATCACTACCCTTGTGAATTTTTGAATCACATAATTTTCTTCATTTGTAACTCTTGCAGAGGAAAATGCTGCAAATTTTCCTTTTTTTCTTTCGGAAAATTTACTTGCAATTAAATCTAAGGCCTCATCCCAGCTAGCTTCTTCAAATTTGCCATTCTTTTTAATCAATGGATGTGTTAACCTTTCGGGATGATTGATAAATTCGTATGCAAATCGACCTTTAACACATAATCTTCCTTTGTTGACAATACTGCTTCTGTCGCCTCTTGAACTTACAATTTTATTTGCTCTAACACCAAGAAAAATATTACAACCGACACCACAATAAGTGCAAATGGTTTTTACTTCTCTCGAAAAATGTTGTGTTTTCTTAGTATACAATGCACCAACAGGGCATCTTACAACACATTCACCACAAGATTCACAATCAGAATCTATAATTGATTTGTTTCCATAAGAACTAATAATTGTATTAAATCCTCTTTTTCCATAATCCAGGGCATTCACCCCCTGAACTTCATCACAGGTTCTGACACAAATTCCACATAAAATACATCTGTTATGATCGAGATTAAAAAACGGATTTGAATTGTCTAATTCAATAAAAGCTTTTACCTTACGCATCGTATCGAATCTTTTTTGATTGATTCCAACGTATGCAGTAACTTCCTGCAATTGACAATTGCTGTTTTGTAAACAATTTGTACAATCCTGAGTGTGATTTGCGTGAATCAACTCAAGGGTAGTTTGACGGATAGAATTGATATCGTCACTGTCAATCTTAACATTCATTCCTTCTGCAACATATGTTTTACAGGCAACTAGCTGTCCTCTCTGACCTTCTATTTCAACCATGCACATCCTGCATACTCCGGCAGGTTTCAGGTCTTCGTGATGGCATAGATGCGGAATATATATATTGTTTTCAATAGCTGCTTCAAGTATGGTGCTGTTTGAATCAGTTATTATGTTGTTTCCATCAATTGTAAGATTTACTTTGCTCATAATCAATTATTTATTCTGATAATTTTAAGCTTTGTTACCGGCATAGCATTCAATCGCATTAAACTTCACAGGACATTTATCAAGACACATTCCACATTTAATACATAATGATTGATCAATCACGTGAATGTCTTTAGGGTTTCCGCTTATTGCATTAACTGGGCAGGCTTTATAACAAATATGACATCCGCTGCATTTGTCAATCAATATATCGTAATATTTCAAATCTCTGCATACTTTGGCAACACATTTTTTATTCACAATATGATCTTCATATTCATCTCTGAAATATTTTAATGTAGTAAGAACAGGGTTAGGAGCTGTCTGTCCAAGTCCGCATAGAGAACCCTTTTTAATTCCATCACCTAGGCTTTCGAGTAAATCAATGTCTTCAATACTTCCTTTTCCTGAAGTAATATCTTCGAGGATATCTAACATTTGCTTGGTCCCTAATCTACAAGGAGCGCATTCTCCACATGATTCTTTGTGGGCAAAATCTAGAAAATACCTGGCAACATCCACCATGCAGGTATCTTCGTCCATAACAACCAATCCACCCGAACCCATAATAGTTCCTGCTTGCATCAGCGAATCGTAATCTACAGCTATGTCTAATAAATGAGCTGGAATACAGCCTCCTGATGGGCCACCTGTTTGAACAGCTTTGAATTTTTTATTATTTGGTACACCACCACCAATATCAAATATTATTTCTCTTAACGAAATTCCTAGCGGGACTTCAATTAACCCAGTGTTCTTTATTTTTCCTACCAAAGCAAAAGTTTTGGTTCCTTTGCTTTTTTCTGTGCCATATTGTGAAAACCAGGCTGCATCATTTTGCATGATTCTGGCAACAGAAGCAAGCGTTTCAACGTTATTGATGATGGTAGGTTTTTCCCATAATCCGGAGATAGCCGGAAAGGGAGGTCTGGGGCGTGGCATTCCACGGCTTCCTTCAATAGAAGCAATCAATGAGGTTTCTTCTCCACAAACAAAAGCACCCGCACCTTCTTTAATTTTTATGTGAAGACTAAAGCCTGAACCTAAAATGTCATCTCCCAATAGTTTTTTTTCTTCAGCTTGCTCAATGGCTAATTGCAAGCGAACCAATGCCAATGGATATTCAGCACGGCAGTATATATATGCTTTAGATGCACCAATTGCATAAGCTGCAATAATCATTCCTTCGATAAGTGCATGTGGGTCGCCTTCTAATAAGGAACGATTCATAAAGGCACCGGGATCACCTTCATCCGCATTGCAAATCAGATATTTCTGAGATGCTCCTGCTTCTTTGCAAAATAACCATTTGCGCCAGGTTGGAAATCCGGCTCCACCTCTGCCTCTTAAACCTGATTTTTTTATTTCTTCAATTACGTCTTCAGGCTTCATCATCAAAATCTTACTAACACCCGAATATCCTTTGTGAGCAATGTAATGATTTAAATTATTCGGATCGATAAGACCACAATTTTGTAAAACCAGCCTTACCTGAGGTTTCATCACGGCTGTCTGATGTATTTCCGGGAATTTATTCTGCTTGCTCTCACTTATAATCCCTATAAGCCTATCTTCGATTATTGTTCCGTTAATAATATGCTTCTCAATTATTTCAATTGCTTCTTTAGAATTTATTTTCGAATAACATGCTGTTGGGCTTCCTGGCATGGAAACAATCACAATGGGTTCTAAATAACACATTCCGATACACCCAACTTCAATCACATTGCAATTAATATTTTGCTTACCAATTTCATTCTTAAATGTATCTATTACGTCCATGGACCCGGCTGAACGGCCGCAAGTTGCGTTGCCAATAAAAATTGAAGGAACATCACCTTTTATTAATACATCCCATTCAGCGATGGCTTCGCGCATTAATTGATTTATACCCATTTTGTAAAGTTTTTTGAAAACTGATTTGTAAGAATAGGGATTAGATTATTGTGATTTCTTTTTAAATAGCGTTTCAATTTTCTGAGGAGTAAGATCAGCATGTACCTTGTCGTTAACGGTTATGCATGGAGCCAAGCTGCATGCACCAATACATGCGACACTTTCGATGGAATGTTCCATGTCTTCTGATGTTTCTCCTTCTTTGATCCCAATGTTATTTTCAATTTCTTCTAAAATCCTGGGAGCTCCTTTCACATGACAGGCTGTTCCTCTGCAGAGCATAATATGATTTTTGCCTTTTGGTTTAAACCTGAATTGAGCATAAAAGGTTGCTACTCCAAATACTTTGCTTTTTGGAATCCTGAGAAATTTTGCTATTTTATTCATATCGTTTTCAGATAAATAACCAGCTTCTTCCTGAACTTTTTGCAAAAGAGGAATAAGTTCTTCTTCATTTCCTTTGAAATTTAAAAAGATTTTGTTCAATCGTTCGCTCATATAAAATATGTTTTGATAATTATAATAGTGTTTGTATTATTTGTGAAATTGAAATAGCTCTGATTTTATTCATATCCCATTTCCGACCTTATTCTTTATAAAAAGATAGATATAATTGAAGGCAATCATAATCTTATTCATTAGATTAATCGGTTTAATCTATCATTATAAATAACATTTTCAAATAAATATGGTTCTAAATGGGGTTATATTAAACCTAAAAATTTATGTAAAAATAGTAATAATTATTTATTTATCACAATACATAAAATTTTTATATTTTTACAAAAAAAATAAAATAATTATTATGAAATCAGATATTGAAATTGCTCAGTCAGCAAAACTTAAACCTATTAAGGAAATCGCAAAAAAGCTTGGAATTGAAGAAGATGACCTAGAGTTATATGGAAAATATAAAGCAAAAATTCCATTAAATTTAATTAACGAAGAAAAAATTAAAAAAAGCAAGTTAATCCTGGTTACAGCAATGACTCCCACACCTGCAGGTGAAGGTAAGACAACCGTTTCAATCGGACTAACCGAAGGCTTGAATAAAATCGGTAAAAGAACAACTGTTGTATTACGCGAACCATCTTTAGGGCCTGTATTTGGTATAAAAGGCGGTGCTGCTGGAGGTGGTTTCTCTCAGGTTGTTCCAATGGAAGATATTAATTTGCATTTTACGGGCGATTTTGCTGCTGTCGAAAAAGCGAACAATCTTTTATCTGCATTGATTGATAATAACCTTCAGAACAAACAGTACAGTTTAAACATTGATCCACGTACAATTATGTGGAAACGAGTCATGGACTTGAATGATCGTTCTTTAAGAAAAACAGTAATCGGACTAGGCGGTACAGGTGATGGGATTCCACGCGAAACTGGTTTTAATATTACTGCAGCTTCCGAAATAATGGCCATTTTGTGCATGTCGAATAGCATTAAAGAACTTAAAGAAAGATTAGGAAATATTTTTGTAGGATTTACTTTTGATAAAAAACCCATCTTTGCCCGTGACCTTAAAGCCCAGGGTGCGATGGCTATTTTATTAAAAGATGCAATAAAGCCTAATTTGGTACAGACTATGGAAGGTAATCCTGCTATAATTCACGCTGGTCCTTTTGCAAATATTGCCCAGGGAACCAATACTATTGTTGCAACCAAAATGGGTTTATCTCTTTCTGAATATGTAGTTACAGAAGCTGGATTTGGTGCTGATTTGGGTGCTGAAAAATTTATTGATATTAAATGTGGTTACAGCGGACTTAACGTAAATGCTATTGTATTGGTTGTTACCATCAGAGCTTTGCGCTATCATGGTGGTGCTAAAACTGATGAATTCAATACACCAAGTCTTGAAAAGGTAACGATAGGTATGGCCAATGTTGAGAAACACATTGAAAATATCAAGAAGTTTGGTATTGTTCCAGTGGTTGCACTAAATATGAGAGTTGGCGATACTGCTGAAGAAATAGCATTTATTAAAGAATTCTGTGCTAAGCTGGGTGTTAAAGCCGTTGAGTCAAATGGTTGGGCGCTTGGAGGTGAAGGCACTAAAGATCTGGCTGCAGAAGTAGTTAGTGTTATTGAATCTAATCAGAATAAAATGAAACCCTTGTATGATTGGAATCTTGGTGTTAAAGCTAAAATTGAAACCATTGCAAAAGAAATTTATGGAGCTGATGGTGTTGATTATTCTCCTAAAGCAGAAAGTGATCTTAAATTGATTAAAAATCTTGGCCTTGAAAATTTACCCATTTGTATGGCTAAAACGCAGAAATCATTGTCTGATAATGAAAAATTAATTGGAAGACCTCGCAATTTTACAGTTTCAATTCGTGAATTCGAAATTGCAGCCGGTGCAGGCTTTATTATTCCCATACTGGGTGCAATGATGAGAATGCCTGGACTCCCTTCCATTCCTGCCTCAGAAGGTATGGATATTGATGATAATGGTGTTATCAGCGGACTATCATAGCATATAAATAATACAAGGAGTTATTTACTCAAAAATAACTCCTTGTATTTTAATATTGAAGGCACTAATCCAAACAACTATGTATTCTTACATAAAGTCTTCAATGGATTTAATATCATTTGCAGCGTTAATATTTAAAAAAGCTTTTCGATTTTCCTTTGAGTTTTCTAATGCTAGGTAAGAAGTATGAACTTTTGGGAAAAATAACCTGATTTTATATTCCTCAGTATTTATGATGTGGTTTTTCAGCGTTTGTAAAATAGTTGTTGAATAAATTGCATACAAAGGCTCAATTTTATTTAAAATTTGAGGGATTAATATTTGTGAGTCTTTTTTCGTAAAATCTAGCATTATTTTTTTTATCAACTCAGCAGAGAGAAAAGGCATGTCGCAGGAGAAAATAAAAACTGCCTCACAATTGGAATACATCAATGCTGTATATATACCTCCTAAGGGGCCAATTTCTTTAAAAAAATCTGCAAAGACAGGAATGCGAGTATATAAAAAATCACTTGCCTTATTTGAAACAATATGGATTTCTTCAAACAAAGTTTGCAAGGTTTGAATGTTACGGTTTATAATAGTTTCGCCCAAAACACTTATCAATGCTTTATTTTGACCTTCAAAACGAGTGCTTTTTCCCCCAGCTATAATTGCAGCTCCAATTTTCATCGTGGACTGTAGATTTTTTATTATTATTATTTTATCAAAATTGACCGACTAAACTACTTGGACTAATGTCCTTCAACTAAATACATTCATTAGCCCCAGCCTTAAGGCTGGGGCTAATGAATGCCTGATTAATATGGGCTTTAGCCCAGTTCTTAATTTATTTACTCGGTCAAAAGTAATATTTTTTATATATTGAGTGCTAATATACTATATATTTTAATGTTGACCATTGAAATTAAAGATTAATTCAAATGGTTTTGATGATTTTTTTTAGCAATCTAGAATAGAGTGTTTTATGAAATAAAGCAAAATTCTTTTATTATTTATCTTTTATTGTTATTGTATTAACAGATAAATTCTAATTTTGCAAACAAAATGAATAATGATGAATTGGTTAATTGACTTAATGTGGAGCGAAACCGTTGCTCATACTATTTTAATATATAGTATTGTAATTGCCTTAGGCATTGCTTTGGGCAAAATAAAAATTGCAGGAATTTCTTTAGGGATTACCTTTGTTTTATTTGCCGGAATATTGGCAGGGCATATGGGTTTTAAAGTAAACCCCGAAATGCTTGATTTTATTAAAGAATTTGGGCTAATTCTATTTGTATTTTCTATTGGATTACAACTGGGGCCAGGTTTTTTTGAATCTTTTAAAAAAGGGGGGTTGAGCCTTAATCTATTAGCAGTTAGTATCGTTCTCATAGGTGCCTTGATTACAATTGTCTTACATTTCATAACAGGGATGTCTATGCCAATGTTGGTTGGAGTGATGTCGGGTGCTGTTACGAATACGCCTGGATTGGGAGCCGCTCAGGAAGCTTTGAAACAGGTTTCTGTAAATTTTCCTGAAGGAAATGTTCCGGTTATAGGTTTGGGGTATGCCGTTGCTTATCCATTTGGAGTGGTTGGTATAATTTTATCCATGCTTTTAATTAAAAGCTTTTTCAAAATTAATATTCAGCAGGAATTGTCAGAATATTCTCAATTACAACATCCAAAAGAGGAACTCCCTGAGAAAGTCTGCGTGAATGTAAAAAATCCGGTTTTCTTTGGGAAAAGTATAGTTGAGATTTCTAAATTCTTTCACTCTGAAATAATAATTTCCAGAATATTACATCAAGGTGTTTTTTTTACAGCTAAAGCCGAAAGTTGTATTTATGAAAACGATATTTTATTAATTGTTACTCAAAAAAGTAATATTAATAATGTTATCATTGAATTTGGTTCTGAAAGTGATCTGGGGATTTTCTCAGAAACCCAACTTTTAAAATCAAAACAGGTATTGGTTAGTAATCGTCAGGTAATTGGCAAAAACTTAGGCTCGCTAAAATTACGTACAAAATACAATATAAATATTACACGAATTTATCGTTCAGGAATTGAACTGGTTGCTTTTCCACAACTTATACTTCAGATGGGTGACAAATTGACAGTAGTCGGTGAAGAAACTGCAATAAATAAAGTAGCGCTGATTATTGGTAATTCAATAAAAAGGACAAATGAGCCTAATTTAATACCAATTTTTATCGGAATATTATTAGGAATATTGTTAGGAAGTATCCCTATTGCATTTCCCGGAATTCCAAATCCAATTAAATTAGGATTAGCTGGAGGTCCTTTAATTGTTGCTATTTTAATCAGTAAATTTGGCTATAAATTATCAATGATAACCTATACAACTCCAAGTGCTAATTTGATGCTGCGTGAAATCGGCATTGTGCTTTTTTTAGCCAGTGTTGGTATTAAATCAGGAGAGAAGTTTATACCCACATTGATGTCGGGGGATGGGTTTATCTGGATGGCTTATGGTGCAATAATAACATTGTTTCCTATTCTGATTGTCGGATTTTTTTCCAGGAAAATTTTGAAGAAAAACTTTTTCGAAATTTGTGGTTTAATTTCAGGTAGTATGACAGATCCTCCTGCTTTGGCATATGCCAATGGAATTGCTCAGTCAGAAGCTCCAGCTGTTGCTTATGCTACCGTTTATCCGTTGGTGATGTTTATAAGGATATTGGTGGCTCAGTTGTTGATATTGTTATTTATGTAAAAGGGGCAATTTCTGGGTGAGAAATGCCCATCTCTATGACTACATATCCCCAAAAAAAGATCTTTCCGTGCTAGCCGATAGGTAAATATGTGTGAAACTCGAATAAAACTATTATCTTTGAAACGCTAAATAATAAGCATTTCTGAAATTTGACCATTAATAGAAAAATAAGTGAATGATAGATAATAACATTAATAATCCCAAAAGTCCGAAATTTTACGTTAAAAAATACCTGGACAGTCAGAAAACTTTTTTGCAAAATAAAATTGTATTGGATATACCTGCAGGAAATGGTGTTACAACTGAGATTTTACTTGAATTAGGGGCGAAAGTAGAAGCTTATGATTTATTTCCTGAATATTTTATGTTGAAAAATATAGAGTGTAAACGTGCTGATATTGCAGAAAATATTCCTGTATCCGACAATTATGCGGATATGCTGATATGCCAGGAAGGTATTGAGCATTTTAGCGATCAATTACAGGCTTTTAAAGAATTCAACCGCGTCTTAAAACACTATGGAAAACTTTTAATCACGACTCCATCGTATTCAAATTTGTCATCCAAATTTAGTTATCTGTTGTTTGAAAGTGAAACTATTAAACAGATGCCCCCGAATGAAATTGACGATATCTGGATGTCGGATAAAACAATTTCAAATAAAATTTATCATGGTCATATTTTTTTAATAGGATTTCAGAAATTAAGAATACTTGCAAAATTATCAGGATTTAAAATTCAGGAAATAAGGTATATGCGATTGAGTAAAGGTTCTTTATTCTTATTCCCATTTTTATATCCTTTTATTTATATCAGTTCTTATCTGAGGTTTTTCCGCAATATTAAAAAACATAAAGAAATTCCTACATCCTTCAAAATTAAAGTTTATCAGGAACAACTAAAAATAAATATCAATCCAAAAAACTTATTAAACAAGCATATATTCATTGTTTTTGAAAAAGAAAAAGCATCAGACGAAGTTGATTTTCGTATCGAAAGTATTTGCAAACCTTTTGAGAAAATAATGTAAAAAGAATTATTATGACAGATATTTCCCTACAATAGGCATTCTTCTTCCCATTCCGAATGCTTTTGGGGAAACTCTCAATATCGGTGGTGTTTGATGTCTTTTGTACTCGTTGGTATTTACTAATTTCAGTATTCTTTTAACTATAGCTTCTTCAAAACCTTGAGCTATCAATTCTCGCGGTCCCTTTTGCTGTTCGATGTATTGATAGAGTATCTGATCTAAAATCTCGTAATCAGGTAAAGAGTCAGAGTCTTTCTGATTGGGTCTTAATTCAGCCGAAGGGGGTTTTGTAATGGAGTTAAGCGGAATTACTTCAGTAAGCTTATTGATGAAACGAGCCAGATTATAAACTTCTGTTTTATACAAATCTCCTATAACAGACAATCCTCCGCACATATCGCCATACAATGTACCATAACCTACTGCAGCTTCGCTCTTATTAGAAGTATTAAGCAAAATATAACCAAATTTATTGGTAAAAGCCATCAGAAGCACTGCTCTTATCCTTGCTTGTAGATTTTCTTCTGTGACATCAAAATCTAATCCTTTAAAATAGGGTGAAAGTGTAGATTCGTAGCTTTTATAAGCTTTATCAATTGGAATGATCTCATAGGATACATTCAGTTTTTGGGCTAGTTGAATGGCGTCGTCAATAGAATGTTGAGACGAAAACTGTGAAGGAAGCAAAACTGCTTTTACATTTTTATTGCCCAATGCTTCAGTTGCCAATACCAAGGTAACAGCAGAATCAATTCCACCTGAAAGTCCTAAAATAGCTTTTGTAAAGCCTAACTTTTCAAAGTAATCTCTAATTCCTAATACCAATGCACTGTGAATTAATTCAATTTTATCGACTTGTTTTACTGACTTTCCATTGGTCAAAGATTTTTTTAAAACTGCCAAATCAACGATGGCAAAATCTTCTTCAAAATATTTCAGTTCAGAATGAATTTTTCCATTGGGATGGATTGCCATTGATCCACCATCAAAAATTAATTCAGTTTGGGCACCTACATGGTTTACATATATTAGTGGGAGCTTGTATTTTTCTACGTTCTTTAACAAGATTGACTTTCGGTTTTGAGCCTGCTGATAATTAAACGGAGAAGCAGCAATATTAATCATTAAATCTGGATGTTGTGAAATCAGTTCATCCATTGGGGAATAGGGGTAAAGTTGTTCTTCACCAATATTCCATAGATCTTCGCATATTGTAAGGGCTATTTTACAACCTTTAAAGTCAATTACATTTGAGTTTCTATTGGGTTCGAAATATCGATATTCATCAAATACATCATAATTGGGTAAGAGGCTTTTATGATGAATGGATTGAATTTTTCCATCGTACAAAAATGCAGCCGAATTATAAAGATTTTTTCCTTTTTCTTCAGTGTTGATAGAAGGGAAACCTATAATTGCAGCAATATCATTGCATTCAATAGCAATCAGGTGAACGCTGACCAGGCATTTTTCGATAAAATCAGTGAATTCAAGAAAATCTCTGGGAGGATAACCACATACAGCTAATTCTGAAAAAATAATCAATTCGCAGTTCTGCGTTTTTGCTTTACGCAAAGCCTGTAATATTGAAGCTGTATTTTTTTCAAAATCCCCAATGTGGTAATTGATTTGAGCCAGTGCAATTTTCATAGAAATAATATTTATTAATACAGATAATGGATGTGAATTTAATAAATATTAAAAAATAATTCCAATCGTTAATTCGAAAGAGTTGCTAGAGGCATCAGCATCTATATTGGGGGTAGCATTGTTTTTATAGTTTAATATGTTGGTAAAGCCATTGTTAAAAGTCAAAGCTCCAAACAATGAGGTTGATCCTCCTAAATTATATTCAACTCCAGCTGCCAAAATCATCGAAAGTCTTAAAAAATTAATCTGATCTTCAATTTTTATGTCGTTTTTGCTTATGGCTGTATTTGATCCATTCGCGTAAAAATCATCATCAGCATTGGCATCCAATCTCAATCCTATGCCCATCCCAATTTGACCAAAATAAGTCAAATAACCAAATTGACGCGTTTTCATCTTAATACTCAAGGGGATTTCTATATAACGAACGTAGATGCTACGATGAAGTGTTCCCAGCGATGAAATTGAATCAGGTTTATATGGATAAATAATTTTTCCACCCGTAGAATTAATGTTAAATCCGGTTGAAAAAAAGTATTTAGGGGCAAATTGGAAATCGGCCATAAAACCCCATGAAAATCTTACTGAAGTGCCATCATTGCTAAAGTCTTGAGCATTTGTCTTTAACCAAGAAATGTTTGGAGAAATTTTTGCTCCCAATTGAAAGTTTGACTTTTCTTTCTTTTGGGCATAAATATTGTTAGTTGTAACAATTATGATGATATTTATTATTAAAACAATCAGTTTCTTCATGGTTTTTGTTTTTTTTAATATTGTTTTGAATATTTGAAAACAAAATTAACTAAATTCGCAGAAGAAAACGATTGAAAATAAATAAATTTTTAAACATATTGGTTTTAGATAATAATTAATTTAAAATATTAAAAATGAAGAAGATAATTTTTGTTTTAGGGATAGTGTTTTTGTTTTCATCCAATGGTTTTTCACAATCTCCTTTGAACTTAGGTGTAAAAATTGGATTTAATTCATCCAAAATGCCAACTGAATTTACCAATGTAAGCGACATTAAAGAACAGGCTAAAACTGGCTTTTTAGCTGGCGCTTTTGTACGCATTAATCTTTCATCTATATACTTACAACCGGAAATTTATTTTACAAAAAAAGGAGGTAGTTTTCAAAGTGCTACAATTCCACAGTTTCAAGGTAAGACATTTACACAGCAAACCGTTTTAAATACCATAGATGTACCTGTATTGCTTGGTATTAAACTGATTAATTTTAAAGTTGTCAATTTGAGGTTGATGGCTGGGCCTGTCATTTCTTTTGTTACCAGTAAAGATATTTCCTATCAGGTTGATGGTGTTAATCTTGGAAGTTTACCTTCTCCTACAACCGATTATAAAAATACGATATGGAGTATTCAGGCTGGTGCAGGTATTGATGTATTAAAGTTTACGTTGGATGTAAGGTATGAATGGGGATTAAATAATATCTCCGACAATGGAAGCATGAATTCAAAAACCAATTTGCTAAATGTTTCTTTGGGGATGAAGATCTTTTAGGTCGTTTTTTTAATTTCTAATTATAATTTTTTTAATATAGCATTAGCTGAATATGAAATAGCTAAAAATATTATCACTAAAACAAACTCCTAACTAATAACCAACATGCAAATGGCATCATTTCAAAAAAAAGTATCTGTATTTTCTTTGCTTGTCATTTTTTTACTACTCTTTAGTTGTAAATCCAAAAATAACAATACGCTATTGGTTGAAATACCTGATAATAAGAAAGTTGAAATTAAAATCCATCGTTACGAAAAAGTATTGATGACTGTGGATGCCAATAATCTTAAAAAGGAATTGGCAAAGTATAAAGCTGAATACATGCTTTTTTTGGATGGGAATTTAGAGGATAGTTTAAATCTTGTTAAGATCTATAATTTTATTTCGGATCCAACATTGCATGAAATTTACGATGATCTTATAAAAGTATATCCCGAAACCAATGGTTTAGAAAAGAAATTGTCGGATGCGTTTACTCATTTAAAATACTATTTCCCTGAAAAACCTACTCCAAAGGTGTATTCTTATCTTTCTTATCTTGATTATGATAATCGAATTATATACCTCGATACAGTTATGGCTGTGGCCCTCGACATGTATTTGGGGAAAGATTATAAAATGTATTCATCCGTAAAGATTCCTGCTTATGCTTCATTTCGATTAGACAGTAATTATATTGCTTCTGATTGTATGAAAACGATTGCAAAGCAGATGATTATTTTTGATCCAAACGATAAAACCCTGCTCGAAAACATGATTTACATGGGTAAAATACTTTATTTTGCTGATGCTATCTTACCTGAAACAGCAGATGAATATAAAATTGGCTACACTGTTGCTCAACTAGATTGGATGAAAAAAAATGAAGCCAATATTTGGGCGTTTTTTATTCAGAATAACTTATTGTACAATGCCGACTATTATAAAATTCGTACATTTATTACAGAGGCGCCTTCCACAAAAGGATTTAAAGATTCACCACCTCGTTTTGCCGAATGGATTGGATGGCAAATTGTTAAATCATTTATGGATAACAATAAAAATGTAAGTATCAAGGATTTATTACATGAAAACGATGCTCAAAAAATATTGAAAGCCTCAAAGTACAAACCTAACAAAACATAATTATGCTTGTAAAAACCTTTGGAAGTGCTATTTTTGGTGTAAATGCAATAACGATTACCGTCGAAGTTAATATTGACCAAGGAATTAACTTTTCAATGGTTGGATTGCCCGACAGTGCTGTTAAAGAGAGTCATCAACGCATTGAAGCAGCCTTAAAAAATGTTGGCTATCGAATTCCTGGTAAAAAAATTGTGGTGAATATGGCTCCAGCTGATATTCGTAAGGAAGGTTCTGCGTATGATTTAACGATTGCCATTGGAATCTTAGCAGCATCTGAGCAAATAAATCCCGAAAAAGTTGATAAATATATTATTATGGGTGAGCTTTCTCTAGATGGAGGCTTGCAGCCTATCAAAGGAGCCTTGCCCATTGCTATTGAAGCTCAAAAACAAGAATTTAAAGGAATTATACTTCCTAAACAAAATGCAAGAGAAGCTGCCATTGTTTCAAAATTAGAAGTTCATGGCGTTGAAAATATTAAAGAAGTCATTGCATTTTTTAAAGATGAGCTTGAATTAGAAAGAACAATTATTAATACCCGTGATGAGTTTTACAATAGTTTGAATAACTATGAATTTGATTTTTCAGAAGTCAAAGGACAGGAAAATATCAAAAGGGCATTGGAAATAGCAGCTGCTGGTGGCCATAATGTTATTTTAATCGGACCTCCAGGAGCCGGTAAGACGATGTTGGCTAAAAGAATGCCTTCCATATTACCACCCCTTAACTTGTATGAAGCTTTAGAGACTACTAAAATTCATTCAGTAGCCGGTAAGATGAGTAAAAACTCAGCCTTGATTTCTGTACGACCATTCAGGTCTCCACATCATACAATAAGCGATGTAGCTTTAGTTGGCGGGGGTGGAAATCCTCAGCCTGGAGAAATATCATTGTCACACAATGGTGTTTTATTTCTGGATGAATTACCTGAATTTAAACGTGCTGTATTGGAAGTGCTCAGACAACCTATGGAAGAAAGAATGGTTACAATTTCAAGAGCCAGAATGACGGTTGAATATCCAGCAAGCTTCATGTTAATTGCTGCAATGAATCCTTGCCCCTGTGGCTATTATAATCACCCTGATACCGAATGTGTTTGTGGTCCTGGAGTTGTTCAAAAATACCTCAATAAAATATCCGGACCTTTATTAGACAGAATTGATATTCATGTTGAAGTTGTGCCTGTTCCTTTTAAAGAATTAGCAGACGCTCAGTTAGCCGAAAAAAGCGAAGTAATCAGAGAAAGGGTTGTTAAAGCAAGAAAAATTCAGGAAAATCGTTTTACAGAAAACAAAGGTATTTTTGCGAATGCTCAAATGACGAGTAAAATGTTGAGAGAGCATTGTGTAATTACTGATGCAGGAATGGCTATCCTCAAAACGGCGATGGAAAGATTGGGCTTGTCAGCTAGAGCCTATGATAGAATTTTAAAAGTGGCACGTACCATTGCCGATCTCGAAAACAGTGAAGAAATTAAAACTGAACATCTGGCAGAAGCCATCCAATTCAGGAGTTTGGATAAAGATAATTGGGGGAAATAATAGTTATTTAATTTTCAATTCCAGGTATTTGTAAAATAAAAGCCTCAATGCGTAACCAAAAATAAAGTTTTTAAGATCATTAAAACTTAATTCCAATTGTAAAAATCACTTTAAAAACAACAATAAATATTAAAGAAAAAAGGATGTGTTTCCAGGGTATTTTATATTTTGGTTCTTCGCTTTCTCTTGAAGAAATAGGTATAGAAATATTTTTGTGGTTAAAATAAGAAGGAAGGACAAGTACAAACATAGTAATACTAAGAAAATTTTCAATTAAAGAAAAGGAAGGTAAGTGAAGTAAGAAAATAATGATACTTGAAAAAAACCATACTTTTATACCTTGTGACCATATAAAAAATAATCTTTTTCTCTTTTCAACAAATTTTGAAGATTTAGCTGATATTAATAAAGGCCGTGTTGTTTTACTCCCAATAAATATTAAAAGGAACATTGCAGTAATTACCAAGGATATGGTTGGTAAATACTCAAAATATAACCAAGTAAGAACCAGATTGGATAAATACAAATTAAAGATGGTCCCAAGAATAAATAAACCAATTATTCTATTAATACAGTGTACGATTAACCAGAAAAAGAAAATCTTTACAAGCCCTAAGTGATCTTTGCGCTTGTTAAATATCTTCATTAAAACTAATAATAGGATAATTAAGATTATAGTACCACTGCTAAATACAGAAAAAACTGAATCGAAAGTCCAAAGAAGCGACCTGTCCTCAGTTATGTAAATTAACTTGTTAATATTCAAAAGGGTTTTGATATTATAAGAACTGGCTACTAAAGCTGTAGTTATGTTATAAGTCAGAAAAATTACAAGATAGGCGGAAACATATGCTATAACAGAATATATTGTAAGTATCTTGTAGTTATGAATATCATTGTTTTTTTCCATCGTTGCTCTAGAAAGAAATTGTATTATTCCACAAAGATAAATAATATATTGAGAAATTTTAAATATAGATTAAAAATAAAATTATGAAATATGTCAACTTGAAAACTTAGTTTTCTTAATCAATTTAAATGTTATTCGCTGTTATGATTGAACAAATGATAGATTTCTAATGTTTTTAAATAAAATTTTATCATGAAACAAAATAATATTTTTGAAAAACTATGGTCTGATTATATCAACTTCAACCCTCATGCAAAATATATTTACGACTTATTTGTAAAAGAAGGAGAAAATGTTGTAAATGACCATATTGCATTCAGGACATTCAACGATAAAAGGGTAAATATAAACGTATTGGCCAAAGTATTTGTAGAAAATGGCTATGAAGAAAGAGGTGAATACACTTTTCAAAATAAGCATTTATATGCGAAACACTTTGAACATAAAACAGATGAATCTGCGCCAAGGGTTTTTGTCAGTGAGTTGATACTTGAAGAATTTTCTTCTGATTTGCAAAAGATAATTAAATTAGAAATTGACAAAATAGATGAACAAATTCTGGATTCTGACGAATTAATTTATTCAGGAAATATATGGAGTCAACCCTCTTATATAGTTTATGAAAAGCTTAAACAAGAATCAGAATATGCTGCCTGGGTTTATGTTTTTGGTTTTAGAGCCAATCATTTTACAGTGAGTGTAAATGTCTTAAGGAAATATGACAGTATAGCTAAAGTAAATGATTTTTTAAAACAACACGGATTTAAAATTAATGATTCCGAAGGTGAGATAAAAGGAAGTCCCATTGAATTACTGGAACAATCAAGCATTAAATCCGGTTTGATCAAAGTTCAGTTTGAGGAAGGTGAGTATGAAATCCCTTCCTGCTATTACGAATTTGCCAAAAGGTATAAAGACAATAATGGAAAACTGTATTCAGGTTTTATTGCAAAATCTGCAGATAAAATATTTGAAAGTACTGACTTTTATAAGGGAGAAGTCAATTAATGTAACCACGATTCCATATTATTAGCAATTTGTTGATCTGTTTTAAATTCGGAAGTAAAATGGAATTCAATTTCCGGATTATCCTGACGGACCATTTTTAATTGCCATTCGCTTTCTGCCATAAAAACCGGACGATCATCTTTATCGTAAGTGATGTATTGACCTTTTTTTATAATAAATTTCTCCAGTAAGTATTTGTCAGTAGATGTAAACCAGCACACTTTATAATAATTCATAGAATGGAATGAGCAGCTAGCTCCATATTCATGTAATAAGCGGAATTGAATGACTTCAAACTGCAATTCTCCAACAGTACCTATAATTTTTGTATTCCCTGGCTGGCGGATAAATAGTTGTGCCACACCTTCATCGGTGAGCTGGTGAATCCCTTTTTCCAGTTGTTTGGATTTTAAAGGGTCATTGTTGACCATTTCTTTAAAAATTTCGGGAGAAAAGCTTGGAATCCCTTTGAAGAAAATGATTTCTCCTTCTGACAAGGTATCTCCAATTTTAAAACTCCCTGTATCATATAAGCCTACTACATCACCTGGGAAAGCTTCCTCAACGATGTTCTTTTCATTGGCCATAAAACCTACTGGACTCGAAAATCGCAATTTTTTATCGAGACGGGTATGTACATAAAATTTATTTCGCTCAAACTTACCAGATACTATCCTGCAAAAGGCAATCCTATCACGATGATTCGGGTCCAAGTTTGCATGTATCTTAAATATAAAACCTGTGAATTTTTTTTCTTCTGGATTAATTTTTCTTTGAGTGGTTAACCTTGGAAGTGGAGAAGGAGCAATACGAACAAAAGTATCCAGTAATTCTTTTATTCCAAAATTATTGATAGCACTACCGAAAAAGACAGGAGCCAGATAACCCTCACTGTATAATTCCTTGTCGAAAGGCTCATAAATTCCTTCAATCAGCTCAACATCTTCCCTCAGTCTGTGAGCTGCAGCATTGCCAATTTTTTTATCAAGTTCCTCTGAACGAAGATCTTCAATGGCGAAAATATCATCGGATATTTTACTTCGATTTGCTGAAAAAAGCTGTAATTGTTTTTCAAATAGATTGTAAACCCCTTTGAAATCGTTCCCAATTCCAATTGGCCAGGTAAGAG
This sequence comes from Bacteroidota bacterium, assembly GCA_037133555.1. GTDB lineage: Bacteria > Bacteroidota > Bacteroidia > Bacteroidales > JACABE01 > JACABE01. The sequence continues at coordinate 34,289 of JBAXNW010000023.1, read as the reverse complement.
GGCGGGTGTGTATATTTAATTCATTTTCAACTTTTTCAAGTAAAATATAAGGATCCTGACCTTCTCTGTCCATTTTGTTGATAAAAATGATGACAGGTGTGTTTCGCATCCTGCATACCTCCATTAACTTTCGGGTTTGTTCTTCAACACCTTTTACACAATCAACAACAAGGATAACACTGTCAACGGCTGTTAATGTCCGGTAAGTATCTTCTGCAAAATCTTTATGACCAGGAGTGTCCAGAATATTGATTTTGTAACCCTGGTATTCAAATCCCATAACTGAAGTGGCTACAGATATGCCCCGCTGTTTCTCGATTTCCATAAAATCGGAGGTGGCAGTTTTTGTTATTTTATTGCTTCTGACTGCGCCTGCAGTTTGAATGGCACCGCCAAACAATAAGAGTTTTTCTGTAAGCGTGGTTTTTCCTGCATCGGGGTGACTGATGATGCCAAATGTTCTTCTTTTATTAATTTCTTCCTGTCTCAATATCAATAAATTTCAGGCTGGACTTAGCATAAGCGCAACCGGTTTGTCAAATAAAATAATTCAGTTGTACACGGCCTGAGCTAAATGCAAGGAAGGGTACCTCAAGGTGGAATGGGGATCCATATTTAAATACCTTGATTATAAAGAAATGCAAAAGTAATCATTTTTGGGGAATTCCATCAGATCGATTTTTTGTAATTTTTTTTGCACTTTTTAAAAATATTAACTTAGTTTTCTTTTTCAAAATATTTTTAAATCAAATGATTACTATTCTCTCAAATAAAAAAGCTCCGAATATTTTATAAACGGAGCTTTTAAAATAAATTAATAGCAATTACTTGTTGTATTCAGCAAGTATCGCTTTAACCCCATCGGGTGAAACACGTCCATAAACCTTTTCGCCAATGAGTACAACGGGTGCTAATCCACAGGCACCTACGCAACGCAAGCAGCTTAACGAGAATTTTCCATCCGCAGAAGTTTCCCCAACTACAATTTTTAATTCACGTTTGAATTCTTCCAAAACCTTTTCAGCACCTCTCACGTAACAGGCTGTACCTGTGCAAATAGAGATGGGGTGTTCTCCTTTGGGAATCATTGTAAAGAATGAGTAAAATGTTACAACTCCGTACACATGAGCACTGGAAACATTGAGCCCTTTAGCAATGATTTCCTGAACTTCAGCAGGTAAGTATCCAAACATGGTCTGGGTTTTATGTAAAACATTGATCAGTTCGCCAGCTTCGTTATTGAAAGATTTACAAATGTCCTTTATCTTGTTTATTTTATCGTCTGATAATTTAATATTAACCATAATTTTATTTTTAATAATGATGATTACTCTTCAATAAATACTTCTTTGCTTTTGTCGAAATAGTGTGTGTGCAATAAGTGATGTGATTTTTCGCCACAAGGTTTTCCTAAGAACTCATCATAAAGTTTGATAATATCCTTATTTTCGTGCGATTTACGGATAGGTTTATCAACATCTTCTTGGTAAATGGCTGCAGCACGTTTCTTTAGTATTTCACTGTTGCCGAAGTTCAAAGGTTGACCACCGCCACCGATGCATCCACCCGGGCAAGCCATGATTTCGATAGCGTGAAATTGAGATTTTCCGGCTCTAATATCATCCAGTAGTTTTCTGGCATTACCTAAGCCGTGAGCGATGCCAATATTCAATGGGAAACCATTGAAATCTATGGTTGCTGAACGTATACCTTCCAATCCTCTCAATTCATTGAATTCAACTTTCTCTAGTTTCTTTCCGGTATGAATTTCATAAGCTGTACGACAAGCTGCTTCGATAACACCTCCTGTATTGGCAAAAATAACTCCAGCACCTGTAGATTCACCCATTGGGTGATCGAAATCTTCGTCAGGTAAATTCAAAAAATCGATATTGGCTTGTTTGATAAAATGAGCCAGCTCGCGGGTTGACAAAGAAAAGTCAACATCAGGATTTCCATCTGTTTTAAATTCATCACGTTGGCATTCGTATTTTTTCGCCAGGCATGGCATGATAGAAACTACCACCATATCTTTACGGTTTACACCAATTTTGTCAGCAAAATAGGTTTTGGCTATAGCTCCGAACATTTGTTGAGGTGATTTAGCTGTTGATGGAATGTCTAGCATATCTGAGAAATTGTGTTCAAAGAAATTTACCCATCCAGGGCAGCAGCTTGTCAGAATAGGTAATTTAACACTTGTGTCACCATTCAAATGGCGACCCAAGCGACCTAATAGCTCAGTGCCTTCTTCCATAATAGTAAGGTCAGCAGCAAAATCTGTATCGAATATGTAATTGAACCCTAAACGACGCAATGCTGCAGCCATTTTGCCTGTTACCGAAGTACCGGCTTCCATACCAAACTCTTCGCCCAATGCTGCACGAACAGCAGGAGCTGTTTGAACGATGACGGTTTTTGTTTTGTCAGCCAATGCTCTGATTACGTTACTTGTATGGTCAACTTCAGTTAAAGCTCCTGTAGGACATACGGATACACATTGTCCACAATAGGTACAGGGTGATTTTTCCAAATTCATTTCAAAAGCAGGTGCAACCACAGAAGTAAATCCACGGTTTACAGCTGATAAAGCACCAACCGTTTGAACATCATTGCACATCATTTCGCAACGGCGACACATAATGCATTTATCCACATCTCGAATGATAGAAGGGGAGGTGTCAACCCGATAAGTTGACTTCTCACCTTTATATGGAATTTCGCGTATACCGAATTTCTGAGCCATGCTTTGTAGTTCGCAATTGCCCGATTTAGCACAAATCAAACAGTCGAAAGGATGATCAGAAAGCATCAGTTCGACAACGGTACGTCTAGCATTTAATACACGAATGCTGTGTGTATTTACAATCATACCTTCAAAAGTTTCGGTAGCGCAGGCTGGAGCGAGGTTTTTACGACCTTCAATTTCAACAACACAAACACGGCATCCACCTGGCTTATTCTCAATTTTCATATCGCCCAATTCAAAATAGCAGAGGGTAGGAATATCAATTCCAGTTGTTCGTGCTGCTTTCAAAATGCTACTGCCTTTTTCTACTTCAACGATTTTATTATCTATTGTTAATTGAATCATTTCCATGTCTTGATTATATATTTTATATTACTTAATACTGATAGCGTTAAATTTGCATTTTTCCATGCAGGCACCACATTTGATACAAATATCCTGATTAATGTAATGAGCCAGTTTTCTTTCACCAGTAATGGCATTCACAGGACAATTGCGAGCACAGGCTGTGCAACCCACGCACTGTTCATCATCTATAATATATTGCATTAATGCTTTACACTGATTTGAACGACATTTTTTATCGTGTATATGTTCTATGTATTCCTCCCAAAAGTTATCGAGGGTGGAAAGAACTGGATTGGGTGAAGTTTGACCTAAACCGCACAAAGATGCATCTTTGATTACATAGCTTAAATTTTTTAATTTATCCAAATCTCCCATAACACCTTTACCTTGCGTTATTGTTTCAAGTATTTCGTAAAGACGTTTGTTTCCAATTCTGCATGGTGTGCATTTTCCACAAGATTCTTCAACTGTAAAGTCTAAATAGAACTTAGCCACTGCTACCATACAATCGTCTTCATCCATTACTATCATCCCACCTGACCCCATCATAGAGCCGGCTGCAATCAGATTTTCATAATCAATGGGTGTGTCCAGGTGATGTTCTGTTAAACATCCTCCTGAAGGACCTCCGGTTTGAACCGCTTTGAATTTTTTGCCATCTTTGATACCACCACCAATTTCATATATGATTTCACGTAAAGTGATGCCCATAGGGACTTCAATTAAACCAACGTTGTTGATTTTTCCTGCCAAAGCAAAAACTTTAGTTCCTTTTGATTTTTCAGATCCTATGCTTGAAAACCATTCAGCTCCTTTATTGATAATAACCGGAATACTTGCAAATGTTTCAACATTGTTTACATTGGTAGGCTTTCCTAAATATCCAGATACTGATGGAAAAGGTGGCTTGAAAGTTGGTTCGCCACGCATGCCTTCCATTGAATGGATTAGTGCTGTTTCCTCACCGCAAACAAAAGCACCTGCACCATAACGCAATTCAATGTCAAAATCAAAACCGCTGCCTAAGATGTCTTTACCCAACAAACCATAAGTTCTGGCTTGTTCAATAGCAATTTTTAAACGTGTGATTGCTAATGGATATTCAGCGCGAATGTATACCAAACCTTTGGTTCCACCGATAGCAAATCCACAGATTGCCATTGCTTCAATTACAGAATGAGGATCACCTTCTAAAATTGAACGATCCATAAATGCTCCCGGATCCCCTTCGTCTGCATTGCAAACTACATATTTTTGATCAGCTTGTGATTTGCTGGTAATTTCCCATTTTAAACCTGTAGGGAAACCACCACCACCACGCCCTCTTAGACCTGATTTTTTAATAATGTCAATGGTTTGCTGTGCATCCATTTCAATTAAAACTTTACCCAGTGCTTCATAACCTTCACGGGCGATATACTCGTCTATGTTTTCAGGATCAATAAATCCACAGTTTCTTAAAGCAATACGTATTTGTTTTTTCTTTGGGTTCTTATTTTCAGGGGATGTATGCATCAAGCGTTTTAGCTTTTCACCTTTAATGATATGTTGTTCAATAATTTCTCTTGCATCTTCAGGTTTTACTTCTGAATAAAAAGTATTATCAGGCATCACTTTAATGATGGGTCCTTTTTCGCAATATCCAAAACAACCGCTCATGATTACTTGTACTTCATGATCTAATCCTTTTTCGATAAGAATTTCTTTTAAATTATTAGCTACAGATTTGCTTGTCGATGCATGGCAGCATGTGCTTCCGCAAACCAGAATATGCATTTTAAATTTTGCCATAATTTTCTCCTCCTTAATTGTTTTTTTGAATAGTTTCGTAATTTACAGGAATGATGCCATCAAGCAATTCATTATTTTTAATATATTTTTCGATAATTTCATTGGCTTTTTTATCGTTGACAAAACCGAAAACAATAGGATCTTGCATAGGTAAACTTACTTCTACTGTTGGTTCTGCATAACAATACCCCATACAACCGGTTTGTGAAACAATGGCTTCAATGTTTCTTTTTTCGAGTTCATCAATAAAATATTCCATCACGGTTTTTGCACCTGAAGCAATGCCACAGGTTGCCATCGCAACCCTAATCTGAACCAAATGTTCTGTATTTTTGCTTTTTTCTCTTAGGTTTAAGCCTTGTTTCATATTTCTGAGATCTGCCAAAGATTTTACTTTTGTCATAATTTTCTCTTTTTAAATATTTTGTATTAAAATTAATTAAGTTGTTTTCTAATTAAGCGAAATAAAACATTTGCAAAATTAGATACATTTTTTGTATAAAAAAAATTTAATTGTTAAATATATAACAATGTGAATAAAATAACACTAAATTGAATTTTGTATATTGTTTGGATGTTAAATTTTAAAAGGGAAAAGGCTGCTAGATTGTTCTAACAGCCTTTTCCAATTGATAAAAGTAAATTATTAATACCTTTTTCTAGCTTTGTAATGTGTATGTAACAAATCGTGCGATTTATGGCCTAAGGGTTCACCTAAGAAATCTTTATAGATAAGAGCAACCTCAGGATTTTCATGAGATTTTCTCAAAGGCAGACCTTCATCTTCAGCATAAATTGCTTCTGCACGTTTTTGACGAATTTCGGGACTGGTTGGAATTGGTTGACCACCACCACCTAAGCATCCACCTGGGCAACCCATCACTTCAATAAAATGGTATGTGGCTGTTCCTGCTCTTACTGCTTTCATCAATTCATTGGCATTGTGTAAACCATGTGCAATTGCAACACTCAATTCGGCTCCTTCCAAAAAGCTCCATTCAGGTTTAACGTTTTTAATCATCACCTTGGCTTCTTTTATACCTTCAAAACCCCTCACAGGCATTATTTTTAGGTTGGTAAAAGGAACTTCCCTTCCGGTAACTATTTCATAAGCTGTACGTAAAGCAGCTTCCATTACACCTCCTGTGGCTCCGAAAATAACAGCAGCACCTGTAGAATTACCCATGATACTGTCGTATTTTTCTTCCTCTAACTTCATGAAATCTATGCCGGCTTGTTTAATCATCATCGCCAATTCACGGGTAGTTAAAACGTAATCAACGTCTTGATAACCACTGTCACGCATTTCGGGTCTGCCACATTCAAATTTCTTTGCAGTGCAAGGCATGATTGAAACTGAAACCATATTTTTAGGATCTAAGCCTTTTTTCTTAGCATAATAGGTTTTAGCCAGGGCGCCAAACATTTGTTGTGGTGATTTACAGGTTGATAAGTTATCCAATAAATCAGGGAACATGTGTTCCTGGAATTTTATCCAACCTGGTGAGCAAGAAGTCATCATTGGTAATGCAACTTTTTCACCATCTACCAAAGCTCTTTTCAAACGGGTTAGCAATTCTGTTCCTTCTTCCATAATGGTTAAATCGGCAGTAAAATCAGTATCTAATACTGAATTGAATCCGATATGTTTTAGAGCAGCTACCATTTTTCCCGTAACTCTTTCCCCTGGATTAAAACCTAAGTCTTCGCCCAATGCGATACGCACGGCTGGAGCAGTCTGAACTACAACGTGTTTGGATGGATCATTGATTGCATTCCAAACTTCATCAATATAAGTCCTTTCGGTTAATGCTCCGGTTGGACAACGATTGATACATTGTCCACAGTTAGTACAAACGACTTCGTCCAGAGGCTTGTTCATAAAAGTAGAAATCTTTTGATGATCACCTTTTTTTACAACGGCTAAAGCACTCACTGATTGTAATTCTTCACAAGTTCTGACGCAACGTTGACAACGAATACACTTGCTGTCATCCTTTGTAATTGAAGGTGAAGAAATGTCTGCAAATTTATCTTTTTCCTTAACAAGATCAATAAATACATGATCTCCAATACGGTATTCAGAAGCTAAATCCTGAAGTTCGCAATGACCATTTTTAAAACATTTTGTACAATCAGCATTGTGTTCAGAAAGTAATAATTCGATGACATGTTTACGGGCTGATCTAACTTTTTCGCTGTTAGTGAATACTTCCATCCCTTCTGAAACGGGAGTTGCACATGAAGCAGACAATAATCTTGCTCCTTTTATTTCAACAACACAAACGCGGCAATTACCTGCAACACTTAAGTCAGGATGATTACAAAGTGTTGGTATGTTGAAATTAAGCTTTTTAGCTGCATCAAGAATGGTGGTTCCTTCTTTAACGGATACCAGAATATTATTGATTTTTAGATTTACTAAATATTCGCTCATTTTATTTATATTTTTATTGTTATCAATGAAATTAATAGATGATTTCTTCTTTGAAATTATCAACAATTGAATTAAAAGGATTTGCCAATGATTGACCTAATCCACATTTAGCAGAGATCTTCATTGTATTGGCTAATTTTTTTAATTCATCAAGGTATTGAGGTTTTCTCTCTCCTCTTTTTACAGCTTCGATCCCTTTTAATAATTGTTGACAACCAACACGGCATGGTGTACATTGCCCACATGATTCTTCGTTAAAAAACTCAAGATAATCGTGCAGTACATTGTACATAGAGCGGGAACTGTTGAAAATCATCATAGAACCTCCAGTTGGAATTCCTTCAAACCCAATAATGGTATCGTTGAATAGTTTACGTGGAACACAATGTCCGGAAGCACCTCCAACTTGAACTGATTTAGTATCACCATCCCCAAAACTTGCAACAAAGTCGGATAAAGGCATACCTAGTTCTAATTCATAAATACCTGGGATAGGGGTGTCGCCTGAAATTGAAAACAACTTTGATCCTCTAGAATCGGAAGTGCCAATTTTTTTGTATTCCGATGCTCCAATTTTACATATAATTTGAACTGTTGCAAAAGTTTCAACATTATTTATTACAGTAGGGCATTGATTGTAACCTGAAACAGTAGGATAAGGTGGTTTGTTACGAGGTTCACCACGTCTGCCTTCCATTGAATCAAAAAGTGCACTTTCTTCTCCGCAAATGTAAGCTCCGCTGCCCATTCTTAGGAAAATCTTGAAATCGAGTTTAAATTGTTTTGCAAATTCATCAAAAAGCTCAATTTCTTTTAAAAGTTTTGGAACTAAATAAGAGTATTCTCCTCTTAAATAGATGTATCCTTCTTTTGCTCCAATAGCATATCCACACATTGCCATTCCAGATAGAACTTTACGGGATACTCTTTCTAAAATCTCTCTGTCTTTAAAAGTTCCTGGTTCACCTTCATCAGCGTTACAGACAACGTATTTAACAGGATTGTCCTGGCTTTTTGCAAATTTCCATTTTAAACCTGTTGGAAAACCGGCTCCTCCTCGGCCCTTTAATCCAGAATCAATAATTTCATTGATAATTTCATCAGGGCTTCTGTTTATTATTTTTTCTAGAACTTTGTATTTTGATGATGTGTAATCAGCAAATATCAAATCTATTTTTTTTAAAGTTTCTTTTTCCATTTTTATCAATATTAGCAAAATTTTAACTAATTCATATTTAAACAGTTGCTTTAGAATAATCTTCAATTATTTTTAAAGCATTTTCAGGTGTAAGTTCAGGGAAAACCACATCATTTATTAACATAACAGGTCCTTTGTGACACCATCCTAAACAGTTTGCGGTAAGCAATGTGAATTTTTTATCATGAGTGGTTCCTCCGACTTTAACTTTTAGCGCACTTTCAACTGCTTCAATAATTTGATCTTTACCTTTCATGTGACAGGAAATTGTTTTACAAATCCTTACAATGTTTTTGCCTCTAGGCTCTATGTCTAGAAATGTGTAAAAAGAAGCAGTTCCGTAAACTTCGGCTGCAGATAAATCTAATTCTTTAGCTACCAATATCATAGCTTCTTCTGATAGAAATCTATCTTCTTTAACAATTCCTTGTAAAACCGGCATTAAACTATTTCGCGTTTTGCCATGTTTTTCGACTAAATTTTTTACTAATGTTTCAATATTGGACATTTTATCCTCCATTTTTTTTTTTGTGAATGTAATTATTTAATTTCTATTGTTATTCGAATAACAATTAAAAGTCCAAAATTAATTCTTTTTTGTTGTTAATCGAATAACAGTAAGTTTTTTTTTGCTAAAAATGTAAATTTAGAAGCATTCTAAATTATAATATAACGTAAATTAAATTAATTCAATAATATACGTTAATTAAATAATGATATAAATATTATTTTTAGTTAATTTTTTCGCTGATATTTATCATTTATTGAAGCGAAATCTATTCAAATTTCATTAAAATCTATTTAAAAAAAATATTTTAAATAAAAAAGTTGGGAAGAAAGTGAAAAACATAAAAACTGTTTTAGACTTATTTTTACTTTTTAACTGAAGTAATCATCCGATTAAATTTTTATTAAATAATCTATTATATCAAAAAAAACAATTCAAGAATTCTTGTTTTGAAAATTATTTGCAATTCATTCCTCCTTTTTTTGTAGATTTGTGCAAAACTTATTGCATTGAGTAGATATTTTTTACATTTGGCTTATAACGGAAAGAATTTTCATGGTTGGCAAATCCAGAATAATGCCATTACAGTTCAACAAGTACTTAACGATACATTAAGCCTTTTTTTTAGAACTAGCATTGAACTTACAGGTGCTGGAAGAACAGATACAGGCGTTCATGCCAAAGATTTCTATGCTCATTTCGATTTGCCTGTTGAAATAAATCCCAATGATATTGCGCATATTGTATATAAATTAAATGGATTTTTAAAGGAAGATATAGCTATTTACAATATTATAGCGGTAAATGAAAACGCTCATGCCCGTTTTGATGCAATTTCCAGAACTTATAATTATTATATAGGTGTTAAAAAAAATGTTTTCAATTTTGATTACTATTATAATATTTATGGAGAATTAGATGTTGAAGCAATGAATAATGCTGCAAGGCTGCTTTTTGAATATGCCGATTTTTCATGTTTTTCAAAATCTAATACACAAACAAAAACAAACAATTGTAAAATTACGGAAGCTTATTTTAAACAGTTTGAAAATGAATTGGTGTTTACAATTACAGCTGATCGCTTTTTGCGTAATATGGTCAGAGCAATTGTTGGAACACTCTTAGATATTGGTTTTCATAAAATTAATATTGAAGATTTCAAGCAAATCATTGAAAATAAAAACCGTTCTGATGCAGGTTATTCAGTTCCGGCAAAAGCTTTATTTCTAACAAAAATTGTTTATCCCGAATCTATATTTCTGAAAATAAAATAAATACATCCTTGAAACAATTCTTTTTGTTTAAATTTGTAATCTTATTATCCATTAAATAAGTTTTATCATGCGAAGAAGTTTATTTTTTCTAGTAATTATTATTTGTTTATTTACATCTAAAATTACTTATTCACTGTTAGTTAATCAAATATCTTTTTCAAATATCAACGAGAATTATCCTGTTATCGAAAAGCCAATTTCATTCCAGGATTCAATCAGATTAATAAATATCCCAGCTCTTGAAGTGCCTGCATTTTATAAATCCCCAAATGCGCCAATACTTCCAAGTTCTCTTGATAATTCTTTACAACCTTATTTTAGACCTGTTACATATCAAAGTGGTTATGAATGTGGCCAAATAGCTGGAATTGCATTCGTATTTACATATGAAGTCAATCGATTGAGAAACCTTGCTTCAAATGTAGCTGCAAATCAATATCCAACACATTTTTCCTGGAATTTTTTAAATGATGCTTACAATTATACGGGTGTTAGTTTTTTTGATACCTGGGAAATAACTAGAACAGTCGGAACTCCTAATGTTGTTGATTATGGTGGGGCTTTGAATACTGGTGGTGAAAAACGCTGGATGAATGGTTATCCAGCCTACTACAATGGTATGAAAAACCGCATTTCTGGCGTTTATTCTATCAGATGTGATACTCCTGAAGGCTTATCTGTTTTAAGAAACTGGTACAATGATCATTTAGATGGTTCTACCATAGGGGGTATTGCCTGCATTTATGCACAGTATTGTTCCCCAAATGCAACATTAGCTGCAGGAACTCCTGAGGCTGGTAAAGCATTGATTTCATCCTGGGGTAGCAGTCCTTCTCATGCATGGACAATAGCAGGTTACAACGATTCTATCCGTTTTGATTATAATAACGACGGTCTATATACCAATAATATTGATATCAATGGGGATGGTGTTGTGGATATGAAGGATTGGGAAATTGGTGGTTTGAAAATTGTTAATGGTTATGCTGGTCCCGGTTGGGGAAATTCAGGTTTTTCTTATATGATGTATAAATCATTGGCTGAAAGCATCGGCAATGGTGGAATCTGGAATTATTCTGTTTTTGTTGTCAAAGCCAAACAAACGCAAACTCCTCAGCTTACGATGAAAGTGAGTATGAAACATAATAAGCGAAACCAGATCAAGGTTATTGTGGGTGTAAATCAAGATCAAAATGCGACTAGACCAGCTACAAGAATTGAATTTCCTATTTTTAATTTTCATGGAGATGCGATAGGCATGCAAGGCGATACGACTGAGGCTGCCAAAACAATCGAATTTGGTTTAGACGTAACGCCTCTTTTAAGTGGAATTAATACAGCTCAAACTGCAAAATTCTTTTTTGAAATAGTAGAAAAAGATCCGAGTGCTTTAGGCAGTGGATTTGTAAATTCATTAAGCTTAATGGATTATACTGGTACTTTGATTGAAACCTTGTGTTCAACTACCAATGTTGCGATCGTTAATAACGATACTACCCGTTTAAGCGTAAGTAAAACCATGGTTTTTAATAAAGTTGCCATTACCAATGATAGTATGATAGCAAAGGTTTATCAGCCTTATTCTCATCAATTGACTGCATCACAAGGCACTCAACCTTATAAATGGGATTTAAAGATGGATTATTCCGAAATAATTACAAATGCAAGTTTTCCTAATTTATCAAATCAAACATTAAGCGTTGGAAGTGCTGGTTATGTGGTTCAGAATTTGAATTTTTCATTTCCGTTTTTTGGGAAAACTTACAGTCAGATTTATATATATCCAAATGGTTATATCAAATTTGATAATTCCTTATTTACGTTTCCTTTTTTAATAGATGCCAATTTGCTTTTCAGAAGCCACAAAATGATTGCTGGCTTTTTAGCTAGTTTGTCATTTGGTAGTGGCCAAGGAATTTGGTTCCAGGGTGATGCTACTTCTGCTACGATTCAATGGAAAGCAAGTGTGAATGCTCAAACTGGTTCAAATGTAAATGTTGCTTTAAAAATATTTCCAAGTGGGAAAATTGAAATTTATTATGGTTCTATCATCGTTAGTGGAAGCTGGCTTTCTGCACTTTCAGGCGGAGATGTTATAAACTATCAATATTCAAGTTTGTCAAATAGTTTTCTGTCTAATACGATTGAAAAGAAAGCTGTATTGCAACCACCTGATTATCCTGATGTGATGAATCTAACTGAAGCCGGTCTTTTTTCGGCAACACCCAGTCGTTATCACAATACGAATATAAAATTTAGAGTAACTGATAACAATAATATCTCAGTTGTTTCGAGTGTTCCTTTTAAAACTAAAGGATTGTCGGTAGAATATACTGTAAATGCCGGGGGCGATTCCATTGTTAACTCTAACGATACCGTTTATTTAAGTGCAAAAATTAAGAATATCGGATTAACAACTGTATCAAATGCCAATATCCTTCTACAATCACAAGATACAATGATTAATATTATTGATGGGTTTGAGAACATTGGAACAATGGTTGGTGGTGATAGTTTAATAATACCAAATATTTTCAAATTTAAAGTAGCTTTTATTGTTCCTGATGGCCATTTTATTGATTTACTGAGTAAAATAAATTCTCCCCTTGATACATTTGAACGTCATACTTTATTAAGAGTAAATTCTTTTTTAATAACTACAGGGAATGTAAGTTTTACTGATGGAAACAATAATATTCTTGAACCCAACGAAACTGCTGCCATGATGGTGGAAATTAAAAATATAGGAGGTGCAAGTGTCAGTAATCTACAACTAGCGTTATCAACCAACGATCCTTATATTACCCTAAATCCTGGATTTGCTAATATTGATTCTATTCAACCTTTCTCTTCTAAAAATGCTTTTTTTATTATCACTACTGCTCCTAACACTCCTGCACATCATCTGGTTGTATTAAATGCTCATATTACCGGAAATGCAAATTTCTCATTTAATACTTTTTTTTACATTGAAATAGGGGGTGGAATGGAAGATTTTGAAACCAATGATTTTACAAAATATAATTGGAATCTTGGAGGAAATCTGCACTGGTTTACTTCAGACAGTTTAAAATACCAGGGAAATTATTCAGCCAAATCAGGAAAAATCACCCATAGCCAAACTTCTTTTATTTCGGTAACTCAATACGTACTGGCCGATTCATACATCAGGTTTTATAAAAAGGTTTCCTGCGAAAGGGACAATACCAATCATAATTATGATTATCTCGCTTTTTATATTGATGGCATTGAAAAAGCAAGATGGGATGGTGAAATTGACTGGAGTCAGGAAATTTATAATGTTACTACCGGTAATCATACATTTAAATGGGCTTATGTAAAAGACGGAAGTGTTAATTCATTCGCTGATTGTGGCTGGGTCGACAACATTATTTTCCCATTACATGGTGATCCAAACCCAAATTTGATTTTTTCACCGATGGTAATAAACAAAACACTTGGATTGAATTCCATGGATACTGTAATGCTCAACATTACAAATTCCGGACTTGATCTTGTAATTTATACTACTGATTTTAGATTTTTAAACGTAGTTACTTCTCCATGGTTAAGTTGTGCTACGGGAGCAGGGGGTGTTGCTAAAAACGAAACTCAAAACTTAACATTGAATTTTAATACACAGGGTCTTTTACCTGGAAATTATAATTGTGAATTGAAAATGATAAGCAATTTTGTCAGCCATACGATCATTCCGGTTAATCTTCATGTTTTAAACAATATTTCGGTTACTGAATTGCAACAAACTATGAATAATTTAAGTTGTTTTCCAAATCCAGTTTCCAATGCTTGTAATATTCATTATACGCTCAACCAAAAAGCAAAGCTTGAAATTGTAATCTATGATTATACGGGGAAAATGATTAAAAAACTGCTTCCTAAAACTGAGTTGAATACAGGCGATTATTCTGTAAATTGGGATCTTACTGACAGCAACAATGCTAAAGTTGAAGATGGGTTCTTTCTTTGTAAATTATCAGCCGGCAATGAAATATTTACTCAAAAATTGATAGTTGTAAAATAATATGGTTTTTAGTAGTAGCTTGTTTTTATTGTATTTTTTCCCTTTATTTCTGATAGTATATTTTATAAGTCCTTATAGGTCAAGGAATTTTATTATCGTTCTAGCAAGTGTCTTGTTCTATTCATGGGGTGGTCCCAAGTATATTTTTATAATATTCTTTAGTATACTTCTCGATTTCTTTTTTGCCAGGTTTATACACAGAGCTAAAGGCCCAAAACGTAAGCTTTTATTAGTCATAGCCATATCAATCAACCTTGGGTTTTTAGCATATTTTAAATATGCCAATTTTTTTCTCGATAATCTAAACAGCAGTCTAGCTTATTTTCGTTTCGGAAGTTTTAATTTTATCCGTGTTGCACTTCCAATTGGAATTTCGTTTTTTACTTTTCACGAAATGAGTTATATCATAGATGTTTACAGAGATGATAAACCTCCTATGAAAAATATCATTGATTATTCATTGTATATTTTATTTTTTCCTCAATTGATTGCAGGTCCTATAATTCGTTTTAACGAAATTGCTGATCAGATTACGAATCGTAAATCACAGGAAACCATAGATAATAAACTGATAGGCTTTTATCGTTTTATCATTGGATTGTCGAAAAAAGTACTGATAGCCAATGTGATTGGAGCGGAAGCCGATCGGATATTTGCAATGAATATGAATGATATCAATACTGCAACCGCTTGGATAGGTATAACGGCTTATGCATTCCAGATTTATTTTGATTTTTCAGGTTATTCTGACATGTCCATAGGAATTGCCAGAATGTTGGGTTTTGTTTTTCCAGAAAACTTTAACAATCCTTATACTTCTCAAAGTATTACAGAATTCTGGCGTAGATGGCATATTACACTCAGCCGGTGGATGCGAGATTATTTATACATTCCTTTGGGTGGTAGTCGGGTAAATACTTCAGCAAAGCTTTATTTTAATCTTTGGGTTGTTTTTTTATTGTCAGGTCTATGGCATGGTGCTGCCTGGAATTTTATAGCCTGGGGAACTTATCATGGTTTGTTTTTAATTGCTGATAGACTTTTTTTGTTGAAGTTTTTAGACCGAATTGGGAAAATTCCAGCCATCATCATTACTTTTGTGATATGCCTTGTAGGATGGGTTTTCTTTAGAATAGCTGACATTTCAATGGCTTTTGCTTTTATAGGAAAAATGTTTGCTTTTAATCTTAGTGGTATCAACTTATATTTTGATGCAAAGTTCAAGCTTGTAATGTTGCTGGCTTTTTTCTTTTCTTTTGTGAACGCTTTTAAAATAGGTGTGAGGCTGGAAAATGTTTTTTTCGCTAACACTTATTCAATTAAGGGCTTTTATTCTATGACGCTGCTGAGTATTGCACTTTTTATTCTAAGCCTTGCTTACATTACTTCTTCGGGTTTTAATCCATTTATTTACTTTAGGTTTTAAAGCTATGGATAAAATTCAAAAACGCCTTTTGTTTATTGTATTGATTGCTATCATGCTGTTGCCTTTTGCGCAATCACAATTCAATTATTTTACTTTCAGGCCGATGGATGGAGCCTATGAATTAGCTGATCGGCCTCAATTGAAATGGTTTACCTGGAAATCGTGGTTAAACGAAAAATTTCAACACGATTATAATAAGAGTGTCGAAGATAATGTTGGTTTTAGAAACGTATTGCTAAGGATGATGAATCAGATTGACTATACTTGCTTTCGTCTTACATCCACCAAGAAAGCTATTATTGGCAAATCCGATTGTTTATATGAAGAAGGATATATATTGGATTATAACGGACAAAATTTTGTAGGTAAGGATTCAATTCAGAATGAATTACGACGTGTGAAATGGGTGCAGAATTACCTTAAAAATGAAAAAAATATTGATTTGATTTTAGTTTTTGAACCCGGCAAAGCAAGTTTTTTTCCTGAACATATTCCTGAACGCTATCATTCAGAAAATAAAACAATTTCAAATTATTTGAATTATACACAAGAATGTAAAACACTGAAAATTAATTGTCTTGATTTGAATGCCTGGTTTATGTCGATGAAATCCACTTCAAAATATCCCTTATTTCCAAAGTATGGGGTGCATTGGAGTACATTTGGAATGTGCCTGGCTGCTGATACCTTGGTGAAATTTATCGAAACGACGAGAGGCATTGATATGCCCAATCCATACTGGAAAGAAATGAACATAACAGATGAACTGAAAGATGTTGATTTCGACCTTGAACTTACGCTGAATCTGCTTTTTCCGCTACCGCATGAAATAATGGCTTATCCTAAGTTAGCTTTTGAGAATGAATCTGGAAAAATTAAACCCAGGATATTAACAATAGCAGATAGTTATTACTGGAGTATATACAATAGTCAAATTCCTGAAAAGGTATTTGGTAAACATGAATTCTGGTATTATAATCGAACCGTATATCCTGATATATGGGGCGATAAAGCTGTTTATGTTGATCATACAAAAGATAAAGAGATGATTGAAAAACAAGATGTTATTCTTGTGATGATAACAGAAATGAATCTGAATCGAAGTTTTTTTGGCTTTTTTGACGATTTATATAAAATTTATCATCCATAATATGGATGGACTAATGATTAATTTTGTGAATTTTAAACAGCCAATAATGATGCTTTTTAAATAAAAGATTATGCATAAAACAATAGCTGAAGAATCCCTGCTTTTTGACAGCAGTAGGATGATGGTTGATTTAGCTGTTAAAGTAATGGAGGGTCATCCTGATCAATTGCAAGCTATGATTGCAAACTGTTCAAAACCTTATCCCATTTCGATGCGGGCTGCCCGTGTATTGCAAGTTTATTTCGAAAAACATCCCAATGCTATTTCTGCTTTTCTCCCAATGCTTAGCAATGAATTACTTATAAGCAATGTGGATGGTGTGAAAAGAAGCTTTTTAAAAATTTTAAGTCTAATCCCACTTATAACTAATCTTGAAAATGCTCCTTTAATTTTAGATAAATGTCTCGAATGGCTTTTTTCTGATAAAGAAGCCATAGCAGTAAGAGCTTATAGTATCGATTTGTTAATTAAGTTTGCTTTAGAAGAACCCGGATTGTTAAATGAAATTCGTTTGGCTTTTGAGATATTACCCACAGAAGAATATCCGAGTTTAATGGTCAGATGCCGAAGAGGATTGAAAATAATGGCTGCTAGGAAATCCCTTGCGATTTAGTTCGAAAAAGATCTTCGAAACATCACAAACAACCCAAATTAAAGAAACATCTTTGCAGCAGAATAGGCAAGAAATAATCCAAAGCAGCATAGCATTATACCTAATCCCTGAATAATCCTATTAATGACCACTATATTGATTTTGGTCCGATATTTTACCAAAAAGAAGGAGAGATAATAAAACCAGATGACGCCACCCAATGAAACGAAGCTAGCATAGAAGATACTAATCATTAGTGGGAAATAATTGGGTAATCTGATGCTGCTTTCTTTGTTGATTTTCTGTTGTTTTAAATAGAGAGAATCATTTTTAAAGTAAGCGATAGTAGCTGGAGCTTTAATAGTTTCTCCTTCGAGATGGTTGATTTGTTGAACATTCTTATTTATCATGTTATCTAATCCACCCATATTAAACCCCATAGAAGATACAAAAGAAATGATTATAAATGAAGAAGTTAGCCATCCCATAAAAAGAGTAGGATTTAAAAAATTCAATAAAAATCCAGCCAGAAAACCGCCTCTTTCCTTATTGATTTTTTTATTAACTGAATCAGTTTTGTCGTCAAGGGATTCAATATTTATTTTGGTACTGACTATTTTAAACCCTAAATAGCTTAGAAAGACAGCTCCAAAGATTAAAGTATAAGGTATAATTGGTTTGTAAAGAGAATACAATTTAGTAAGGCCGAAAACAGCTATAAAAACATAAACAAAATCACCAATAGAAGCACCTACCATTGCCAATGTACAATATTTCATTCTTCCTTTCAATGCATTGGATGTAATCAATATACTAATAGGACCTGCTATGGGCATAGATAAAATAAATCCTGCAATAAATGCAACTATTGATATGGTTATTAAGCTTTCAGTCATTTTTGAGTTTGTGCAATTTTTTTAATTTGTAAAATTATTAAAAAAATAATATATCTGATAATTCAAAAAAAATAATTGTATTTTTTTAACTTATATAATTCAAAATGATTACCTGTAATCAACGATATTGTGAGTAAATGGTTTAATATGCGATATATAAGTTGTAAAATTTACTGAAAATAGTTTGTTTTTTTAAACAAACTGAGAAAATATAAAGTATATTTGTCCTTAATTTCCTGCACAAATTTATATGGGTTCTGATTTGTGTATGAAAAAATTGCAATGAATAATCCTCAGAATCCATCATAAATTAAAAATAATTGACATGGCAGTACAAAAAGACTTAGATGAACTTTATACCGTAATGGATAAAATTTTTCGATTTAGTTTAGGTGACAAAGGTGCTTATAGTTGCGCGAGATTTGATGGTGATTATTCATTAAGCATTGAAGAAGCACAAATTAAAAAACATCAGTTTATTGTTGATTGGTGTAATATCAAAAAAGGGACAAAAGTTCTGGATATGGGATGTGGATGGGGTGCATTTATAGATTATTTAAACAAAATGGGAGCTGATACTTATGGTGTTGTTTTAGCTAAAGGCCAATCAGAAGCATGTATTAAAAATAAACTGAATGTTAAACATATGGATTCAAAAGATATTACACCTGAAACTTTTGGAAAGTTTGATGTGGTAACTGCCATGGGAAGTCCTGAACATTTATGTTCTGTTGAGCAGTATAAAGCCGGACAACAGGAAGGAATCTATAAAACCTATATGAAACAAGTAGCTGACTTATTGCCTATAGGTGGCAGGTTTTATTGCCAAACAATGGTGTTTGGTCCAAACATGGTTAAATTTGAGGACATCAAATTTAATAAAACCAATATTTGGAAAAAAGAGTTTACAGATGAAGAATTGATCGACATAATCTGTCAGGTATTTCCCGGCTCATGGCTTCCTTATGGTAAAGAAGGATTGATTGAACCTGCTTCAAAGTACTTTAAGGTTATATCAATTGATAGCGGTAGGTTAGATTACATCGAAACCATTAATAAATGGACTGCTGCGTTTACTAAATTTAATTTTAAAAAGGATTTGTATTATCTTTCTCTGATTCCTAAATATTTATCAGAAAAGTCCTTTCGTGAGTTTATACAAAGATGGAAAACGGATACGAACTTAAGTCTTTTTAGAAAAGAAATTTTTGAACATTATCGAATTGTATTTGAAAAGGTTAATGATTAATGCTTGCCATTAATTATTAAATTTTCATTTAAGGAATTCAGTTTGCTCTATTCGTATATGTAATGATAAGATAGGGGTTGCAGCGCATGCATTCTGTCTCATTTTTTTCACTGAAGTCATTGGTTTTATTGATTTTTATGAAGCTATTCTCATAAAACAAAATCAATTTGTTGGTCTCTTATATATTTATCGATACATGGTCTTCGCAAGATTCTTGCTAACTTCTGTCTTCTGACTGTCAGCTTATGAACCTATTTCAACTTTATAGATAAACGATTCCAGCGGTCTTAGCGTAACTCTTGTTTTCCCTAATCCATTCATCACTTTCAAGACAGTAGTTTCTTGCAGGTAGAGTTGGTCTTTTAATAGATATTCTCCATCATTAATTCCCCATTTCCTTAGTAAGTCGGTTGGGATTTCCAAATCGAAACCAAAACCATCGTTGGTGTCAAAATTTACAAGGATGATTAATTTTTCTTCAGCAGTATAGCGGACAAATGAAAAAACATGATGGTTGTAATAAGGTGTATAAGATCGATTGTGCTGGTGTATCTCTTGATATTCGCCTATTAAAGCAAGACTTTGTATGCTAAATTTTAATAGTCTTTGGTAAAAATCCCGCAAATCTTTTTCTTCAACTAAGAGTTGTCCGCCATCAAATTTTTTATCGTTCAGCCATCGCTGATGATGAGGAACTCCAATGTAATCGAAAATAGAGGTGCGACTGCTGCTTCCAAAACCTGGGTTTTCAGCAGCGCATTCACCTACTTCCTGGCCGAAATAAATCATCGTTGGCGAAGTGCTGATACAAGCTGATAGTAGCATCGCAGGTTTTCCTTTGATTGCACTGCCAGCAAATTCAGGACTTGCTATTCGATGTTCATCATGGTTTTCTAAAAAGTGTAAGAGATGATGTTCAATGTCATTCTGACCATTTAGTATACCAACTATTTCATCGGTATTTCCTTTGCCCTGAATAATTCTTTTTAAGGTATCGTAAAGTTCGACTTTGTCGTAAAGGTAATCCATTTTACCCAGCTGAATATAATCTCTGTACAATGCAGTGTTGTAGACTTCTGCTAAAAGAAAAGCATCGGGTAATCTCATTTTTATTGTTGAATTCAGAAAACTCCAAAACTCAATAGCCACCATCTCTGCCATATCATAACGAAATCCATCTACACCCTTTTCAATCCAGTAAAGAACGATGTCTTTGAATTTATTCCAGGTGTCGGGAAGAGATTTGTCCTGCCAAAAAGCAAAATGTTCTTGATAATCTTTTTGGCGAAATTCTTCCGGCAAGCAATCGAATTCTTTTTGTCCTTCGGGGTTTACGCCAAAGTTTAATTTCACCGTTTCGTACCAATCATGAAAATGAGGTTGCGATAATCGGGATCCATTTCCGGTCCATTTGGCTGGAAATTCATCAAAGGGAATTTCTGAAAAAGCATGTTTCTCTCCACCCAATGGTTGATAATTATCAAGCCATTCAGGATGGACGAAATGCTCACCAGGATTGTAATAAAAGTTGTTGTCTCTTTGATAGTTCAGGCTTGTATCATCATGTACTCCAAAATCTTCAACACCTATTGGATTGCTTTTTCCTTGGTAATGTCGTGCAACATGATTGGGGACAATATCGATGATTACTTTCATGCCTTGCTGATGCGTACGTTCAATCAATGCTATAAATTCATTGAGTCTTTCTTCTGGGTTTTCTGCAAGATCGGGGTTTACATTGTAATAATCTTTAACGGCATAGGGTGAGCCTGCACGGCCTTTTACCACATCGGGATGGTCCATGCTGATTCCGAAAGCTGTATAGTCAGTTAGCATTGCATGATGCAATACCCCCGTAAACCAAATATGTGTAACGCCTAAATTTTTAATCTCCGTCAATGCTTTGTTGGTAAAATCATTGAACTTTCCTACTCCATTTTCAGCAATATTTCCCCAGGCTTTGTTGGTAGTGTTTGTATTGCCAAACAATCTGGTAAATACCTGATAAACTACTTTCTTTTGTTTGGGTATTGAAGCTGGATGGTTGTTCATTGTTTGATATTTAGTTGCTAGGTTTTTTTGTTAGAAGACGGAAGACAGAAGACAGAAGACGGAAAACGGTAGATTGAAGACCTAAGACGGATGACCGAAGTTTGCTAAAATTTGGCAAATTGGAAGTTCGCTTTTCTTACGCTCACAAAAAAAATTATTCCTTCAATATTTTCTGTTCATAACTCTGATTGTTTCCGATACATCGGATGATGTAATTTCCTTTTGTCAGCTTTCGAATGTCGATGCTCTGTATTGAATTGCTTATTTCTTTGGTGAGCTCACATTCTCCGGCAATGCCAACTATCTGTAGTTTGACTTTTTGTTTGCTGTGATTTTCTATATAAATTTTATCGCATGCAGGATTAGGATAAATTTTAATTCCTTTAAGTTGGTTGATGTCATTGATAGTTGATGCTGTATCTTTGATGCAACGAACAGCCATTCCTGTATTTCTGCCAAAATATTCTGGTAAAAGATTTGTACTGTCATGAGGAATTGATCTTTCCCAACTATTGCCCGAAATATGTGTGGTGTTTGTCCAGAAATAAGCATTATGAGCAAGGTTATCATAATTACCTGAACCATGACGGTAGCCATTTGCCACAGCTGTAAATCCGGTTTCATCGGTAGCACCGGTATTGGGAGCCAGCCAATGGGAAATGCCTGTTTCTTTTAGTTTTCCCCCTGCTATATTTAATCCACCCAGGTAATTGGAGAGTTCTGTCCATTCTGCATCAGTAGGAGCATGCCATCCATTTGGGCAAAGCTTGTTCGTATTTACAGTATACCAATTGTACAAAGCACCATAAGGATCTTTGTATTGCGTTTCGTTGTTCAAATACCAGCAATAACCGGGTGTAAAAATACTTGCCCAAGTAACCCAGTCTATTACTAATGGGATGGACGTTCCATCATTGTATTTGGTTGATATCAGATTTTCTTTCGTCCATTTCTGGGTGCCGATCGTGATGATATTGTATTCATTACCTTCATAATCTGATACGGTCTGTGCTTCATTTTTAAGGTTAAAGAATGCAAACAATGTAAAAACTAAAATTATTTTTTTCATGTTGCTAGTTTTTTATGAAACAATTTCTTCAAAAATAAAAGAGGCTATTATAAGGTAGAATTTACTTAAAGATTTTTTAAAATAAATTCTGTCATCCTGGTATACAAATGATAGCGGGTTACACCACCATAAATACTGTGGTTTTTGTTTGGATAAAGCTGCATTTCAAATTGTTTGTTGGCATTTTCAAGGGCAGCTATCAAATCCATTGAGTTTTGAAGATGTACATTGTCGTCGCCTGTTCCGTGTATCAGTAAATATTTACCTTTAAGTTTCTTTACATGATGGATAGGGGAGTTATCGTCATATCCTGAAGGGTTTTCCTGTGGTGTACGCATAAAACGTTCGGTATAAATGTTGTCGTAGTACCTCCAGTTGGTAACGGGTGCTACGGCAATACCTGCTTTAAAATAATCAGCCCCTTTAGTCATACACAAGGTTGACATAAAACCTCCATAACTCCAGCCAAAGATGCCGATTCTTGCTTTGTCGATATAGCTTTGATTACCAAAATAGATAGCAGCACTGATCTGGTCTTCGGTTTCCAGTTTTCCCAGTTCTTTGTAGGTGCATTTTTTAAATTCTTCACCTCTGAATGCAGTGCCTCTGTTGTCGACAGAAACTACGATGTAACCTTTTTGAGCCAACATTTCGAACCAGCTTAAATCGCTGAATCCATAACTGTTGGTTACCGTATTGTGACCAGGTCCTCCATAAACATACATAAAAAGTGGATATTTTTTATTGGGATCAAAGTCGGCTGGTTTGATAATCCAGTAATTAAGTGTTATACCTTCTTCTGTTTTCAGACTGCTAAATTCTTTTTTTGTAAAACCAAAAGATTGAATGGCCATAGAGAGTTTTTCGTTCTTTTCCAGCAGATTGATTTCTTTTCCATTAGCTGTATTGATGGTGTAAATGGAAGGCGTGTTGGCATCAGAAAAAGTACCAATATAATAGTTGTAATTGGCACTAAAATTGGCATCGTTGCTTCCCAACTTTGATGATATCCTGGTTTTCTTGCTCCCATCGAACTTAATCGAGCAAAGATCTTTGTTGTAAGGAGCCGATTCTGCTGAGATGTAATAAATACATTTGTTTTTTTCGTCAACGCCTTTAATACTCACAACATCCCATTTACCGGAAGTAATTTGTTTTACAAGTTTTCCCGTAAAATCATAAAGGTAGATATGGTTAAAGCCATCTTTTTCGCTGGTGATGATAAACTGATTATTGCTCAGAAATTGAATATCGTCGGTGATGTCGATGTAATATTTATTGGTTTCGGTATAAATAATTTTGTTACTGCCATCAGTGGCATTGTTCAACAGTATTTCGAGTTTATTCTGCAGGCGGTTCATTCTTAAGATGGCCAGTGTATTGTTGTCGGCTGTCCATTGGATACGGGGGAGGTACTGATCGTTTTCGGAACCCACGTCCATCTTGGAAATTTTAGTAGTTTGGACGTTATAGGTAAAGACACTTACCAATGAATTGGCTTCGCCCGCTTTTGGGTATTTGTATTCATATTGTTCGGGATACAAATCTCCCCAGGTGGTCATGGTGTATTGTTTTACGTTGGTTTCGTCGAATCGGTAATAAGCTAATTTGCTGCCATCAGGTGACCAGAAAAATGCTTTGCTGAAACTGAATTCTTCTTCATATACCCAATCGGTACTTCCGTAAATGATATTGTTGATCAGGCCGTCATTTGTGATTTGTGTCTCTTTGTTATCCAGTAGATTTTTAACAAAAAGGTTGTTGTTTCTTGTAAACGCAATTTTACTTCCATCGGGTGAGAATTCTGCAAGCCGGATTTTACCTCCTGTTGAAAGGCTCGAAAGTTGTTTGGTTTTTGTATCCCATATATAAAAATCAGCTACTGAAGAGTGACGGTAAATGGCTTCGGTATTGGTGGAAATCAATATTTTTGTTTCATCATTGTTCAATTGATACTCATCAATATTGAGGGTTTTCTTTCCGTCGGGTAATTGGATAGTAGCAGCGTCAAGAATTACTGCCATCATTTTTCCGTCTTTATAACTGAATTTTTTAATGCTGTTGGCTTCGAGTATGCAATAATGTTCGCCGTCTTTCATCGAACGGATTTCATTGATGTAGGCCGGGCGAAAACTTCCTTTCGACCAGATGTCTTCGAGGGTAATTTTTTTAGTGCTTTCCTGAGAAATAACGGCATTGCTTAAAATGAATAAGCTGATAAATGTGAATAAGAAAAGTTTCTTCATATTGTGAATTGTTTTAATTTTAATGTATTGTGACAAGAAAGAACAAAAGTAAGATTTTTACTGAAGTCTTCAATAAAAAAACTCATATTTTCGATGTCTTTAGCTTTTTAAGTGACGTAGTTGACAAAACAATAGCTAAAGCTAAGCTGACCTATGATGATTCAATTTGGAAATCTTGAAAATTCTAGAAATAATTTCATTAAAATGACCTAATATGGATGATTTATATCAATAACTTATATAAATTTGCATTCGTTTTTAAGCTATTTTCTATTAAACTTAATCAAAATGAAAAAACTTTACATTATAATTATCCTGACTATTATCGGATTCAAAACGATTGATGCACAAATACCAACAAATGGTTTATTGGCCTGGTATCAGATGAATGGCAATGCGTTGGACTCGAGTGGCAATGCAAACAATGGGGTATTGAACGGACCTGTTCCAACAACAGACCGATGGGGGCATCCCAACAAAGCACTATTGTTCAATGGAAATGGTCAATATATAAGTGTTGCCAATAATGTTTGGAGTGATGCGCTAACATTATCAGCATGGATCTATGTCAATGACTTTGGTTCAACGAGTTCACAGTCTTCAGGGAAGGGAATTTTCTTTAAAGCACCCAATACTGGCTACAATCAGGATTATGATGTAAATGTTGGTTATGATGCAAATGCTGATGCCAGAGCTTGTTTTGTGTTCGGACAAGGTTCATCCCAATACATGGCCTTAATCAGTAACAGCATTTTACAAACAAACCAGTGGTATTTGATTACAGCCAGCCGCGAAAATGGAGTTGCAAAAATGTATATAAACGGGAGTTTAGATAAAATAGTAAACTTTTCATTTACACCGTATAATCAAAACCATAATTTAAACCTTGGGATGACCACTGCAAGTGTACAGTCATTCAGTGGGAAATTGGATGAAATGCGGATTTATAACAGAGCATTAACTGTTCAGGAAATTTCGGCGATCTATAACGAACAGCTCATAACAGAAATGCTTGCCTGGTATCCATGTGATGGCAATGCCAATGATACTAGTGGCAATAATTTTAATGCAATTATAAATGGTCCTGTTTTTACGACCGACCGCTATAATCATTCAAACAAAGCCTTGCTTTTTAATGGTAACGGCGATTACCTGGATGTGCCTTATAATATTTGGAGCAGTAATCTAACTTTATCTGCCTGGATTTATGGCAATGATTTTGGCAGCACCAATCCGCTGAATTCAGGAAAACTTATCTTTTTTAAAGCTCCCAATACAGGCTCCAATTCTGATTATATGTTGAGTGTCGGCAATGATGCAAACAGCCAGGCAAGGGTTTCGTTCAATTTTGGGCAGGGTTCTTCTGATTACACACAATTGTTCAGCAATACGATATTACAGCCGCTGCAATGGTATCTGGTAACAGCAAGCAGAGAGAACGGAATTTCCAAATTATATATCAATGGGAATTTAGATGCAACAACTACGTATTCATTTACACCCGTAAATCAAAACTTTAATTTAAGTCTTGGAATGTCAAATGTGTCAATGCAATCGTTCAGCGGTAAATTAGATGATCTGAGGATTTATAATTATGCTTTAAACAACGGACAAATTACCGGATTGTACTCATCTGTTGCCGAAAATTCGGATATTGGAAAGACAATGCAGATATTTCCCAACCCAGCTTCAGATCATATTACAATTAATACGGGGCAAATTCAAAACCAGCAAAACACAACTGTTTCCATTTACGATATACAAGGTCAATTACTATTACAACAAACTATAGTTCAATTGCAAACTGAACTCAATATATCTCATTTAGCCAATGGCGTTTATCTTGTTAAGGTAAATAATGATAAAAATACATTGGTAAGTAAGTTCGTGAAAGAATAGCTTTTAAACATGAAAATCCTCTACCCAAACCTGACAGGTTTTTAAAACCTGTCAGATTTGGTTTGCAAATTTATTTTATGAAAATCAGCTGTTTAAATCAATTAAAATCTGTATTGCCTAAATATTAATCCATTATAGTCTGAAATACAGCTATTTTTGTCGAATAGCTATCCTTTTTTATAGAAAATATTTCCTGTTTAATCGAAAAACAATCCGTTTTAGTCGATAAAATAATTGTTTTTGACAACTCACAACCCATTTTAGTCAATTCACAACCCATTTTAGTCAAAAATACAATTGTTTTACTCGAATTTGCATCCATTTTACTCGAAAGAAAATCTATTTTTTTTGAGCAACTTCCTATTTTATGGATTAAAAAACCTTGCTCAGTTGAATTCCAATTTTCTCATCCCAACAAACTAAGCTTTTGGATGATAAAATCATTTTTATAGGTAATAAATCAATCAGAAATGGACTAAAATTCAAGCTCAAATTCTTGTTTATTATGCCTCCTAAAGGTTTGCTAAAATGAATCTAAGTAATTGAAAAATTTAGTACTTATATAAAGTATTTATTTAAAAAATTCTTGGAAAAAACACATAAATTGCTTTTTTTTGATTTATTTTTGTGGTATTATTTTGCATCAATGAAATTGCAGGCAATACAGCTTGCATGTAAATATATTTCTGATGTCTTATAAAAAAAAGAATTCGCCTGTATTGGAGAAAGCAAAAAAGAGAACGCTCTCCATCAAGAGTATTTCCCCCACTTTTGAGGTAGGAAAAGGGGTAAACATTGTAAACTATGATCTCTGTATCAAAGATACAGAAACTGCACAAAATGAATACAATGAACAATTGCGATTGGCCGATGAAAAGGCCAATATTCTGGAAGCATTGGAAACCGAGTTAAAAAAATGGAACAAACGTATGCTCGACGGAGTTGCTTCATTGTATGGTGACGATAGCAATGAATATGAAAAAGCCGGCGGTAAGCGATTCTCTGATCGTAAACGTGTGCATAAAAAAGAAAAAGTCGCCTGATTGTATATGCTATCCTATACTTATAAAGCTCATCTGATTGGATGAGCTTTTTTTATAATGAATAGCTAAGTATAAGCAACTAGTCTAAAACAGCATGAATGAATAGTAAATTTAATGCTGTCTCTTCGAAATTCGAAATTCGAAATTGAACTCGCTTTTTGCTTTTTTTTTTCAAATTAAAAGCCTGATAAATTGATAAATATAAAAATAATTATTTTTTTTTATATTTCTGTTAATTAATTAACAGTAATTATTTACTTTTGCTTGATATTACTGTTAAATATTTTTCAAATTCATTAAAAATCAAATAATAACCCCAATTCAATTAATTATAAATGCACTCAAAATTTGAGTAAAAATCAAAAAAAATGAAAAAATTTTCTAAAAAAATTATTCAAATAGCCATGCTGCTATTTTTGGTGTCAGTATTTACGATCAGTTGTAAGAAAGATACCACTACAACTCCTGCTACTGCTTCAATGATCGGAATATGGACAGATGCCAGTTCAGGAGGTAAATTGATAATTACTTCTACTAAATTTAGTATTTACGGTAGCGGGCTAAATCTTGATGAAGATACTTATACCATAAGTTCTTCTAATATTACACTAAAAACAACTTCGAGCTTGTTTTGTACATTAAATACAACTTGTTCTTACCAATTTACGGTTACTTCAACTAAATTAAGCTTTACCAAGGTTACGGATGCTTGTTATCAAAGGAATGCTTATATGAATGTGACCTATACAAGGCAATAATTTTAAAAAACAGGACAGAATGTTTATCATTTTGCTAAAGATTTTTATGTTGTAAATTAAATAATGAGAAGAATAGTATAATGAGTAAATTTATTAAAGAATGGATCATATCTCAACCCAGTCAGGCATATTCTCATCAAAAATAAGAACTGTGATAAAAGATTAAATTAAAAACAAAAACAATGAAAAAAAATTCTCATAAAATTATTCAAATAGCCATGCTGCTATTTTTTGTATCAGTAATTACGATCAGTTGTAAAAAAGACACAACGACAACAACACCAACAGTATATACAGCACTTGGAGAAGACTATCAGGGTGGTATTGTTTTCTACATTCTTCAACCTGGAGATTTAGGTTATAATGCTTCTGTACAGCATGGGTTAATTGCTGCTCAGAATGATCAAACTACTATCAATGGAATTCTTTGGGCCCCTTCAAATTCAAACGTATTAATTGGTTCATTTTCCACAGAAATAGGAAAAGGCAATGCCAATACAAATGCCATTGTTGCAATTCACGGAGATGGCAGTTATGCGGCAAAACTATGTTCTGACCTAGTTTTTAATGGTTATAGCGATTGGTATTTACCAAGTAAGGAAGAGTTGCGAAAAATATTAAGTTCTCAATACTTGGGGCATTTTTCAACTGCCACCCATTACTGGAGTTCAAGTGAGTATGACATAAGTAAAGTATGGACTCAAACCTATGTAAGTGGTCAACAATCTGAATATTTTAAAAATTCAGCTTGTTTTGTACGTGCAATAAGATCTTTTTAAATATCAGATATGTACTTAGTCTGCCTGATACAATACAATTGTTTCTATTTACGACATACAAGGCAAGCTACTCTTGCAACAACTCATAAATCAGCTACAAACAGAACTCAACATCAGCTCTTTTGCCAAAGGTATTTATGTGGTAAAACTAAGTAGTGATCAAAACAATAGGGTCAGTAGGTTTGTGAAGGAATAGATGATAGTGATAGCATCACTTGAAGTGATACAATCAATTATTTTCAACCCTTTAAGGGTTATTACAAACAAAACCAATAACTTCTAAAAAAAGTTAAAATATGAAAAAAATCTACATTTTAATTATTTTATTATTGCTGGGAAATATTGTGAACGCTCAATGGCAGCTTACAGATATACTTAATAACAAAATGGTTAGATGTCTTGCAGTAAGTGATTCAAATGTTTTTGCAGGAGTAAGTGGCGGTGTATTTTTATCAGTTAATAATGGCACAACCTGGACTGCTGCAAATAACGGAATAACAAATACTGAAGTTTTTTCCTTAGCCATAAGTGGTACAAATATTTTTGCAGGAACCGATAGTAATGGTATTTTTTTGTCCACCAATAACGGCATAAGCTGGTCTGCATTAAATACAGGAATTCCTGTAAATATTCTTGTTAGTTCAATTGCTGTAAGTGGAACAAATATTTTTGCAGCAACCATAGGAAGTGGAATGTTTTTATCTACCAATGATGGCATAAGCTGGATTGCTATAAATAACGGATTAACGAGCCTCCAAATATATTCATTAGCTGTAAGTGGAACTACTATTTTTGCAGGGACTAATAATGGTATATTTTTATCAAACAATAATGGTACAACATGGACTTCTGCTAATAATGGATTATCAGCTCCTGCTTCTTCAATTGCAGTAAGTGGAACAAATATTTTTGCAGGGAATTATCATGGGGTTTTTTTATCAATGGATAATGGCAGTAGCTGGACTGCTGTGAATAATGGATTAACAAACATAGATGTCTATTCTATTGCTGTAAGTGGAACAAATATTTTAGCAGGAACATATAATCTTCAAAATTGTAAAGTTTTTTTATCAAGCAATAATGGGGCAAGCTGGACTAATGTTAGTACAGGTTTGCCAAATGCTCTTGTAAGATGCTTTGCTTTCAACGGAATGAATGTTTTTGCAGGCGTTCATAATATTTCAGATTGGACTGGTCAATATCCTGGAGCAGGAGTATGGAAACGCTCTTTATCGGAAATGATAAGTATTTCAGAAATACCAACTGCAAACACTTTTGCAATCTCACCCAACCCTGCCATCGATAAACTAATCATTGATTTACAACCATTAAAAAACCTGCAAAACACAACCCTATCCATCTACGATATACAAGGCAAACTACTCTTGCAACAACACATAAACCAGCTACAAACAGAACTCAACATCAGTAGTTTTTTCAAAGGTATTTATGTAGTAAAGGTAAATAACGAGAATGAAAGTTTTGTAAGTAAATTTATGAAGGAATAAAATATTAGAATATAAGTCGGAGTGTGACTTCAAGTTGCGACCCGTTTACAAAAACAATTTAAAAACCAATAATATGAGAAAGCTATACATTATGATGATTGCAATACTTATGGTAAATTTTGTAAATGCACAATGGGTAAAATCTAATAATCCAATTAGTGGTTATGTAACTTGCATTGTAACAAATAATAGTTATATTTTTACAGGTACAAACAGTGGTATTTACAGGTCATCAAACAATGGAATAAGTTGGGATACAGTAAATAGTGGATTGACAAATAAAGGGATTTTGTCTATAGCTGCAAATGGCAATATGATCTTTGCAGGAACCAGTTCAGGTGTCTTTTTATCAACAAACAATGGAAATAATTGGGTAACAAAAAACACTGGTTTAACCGATAGTATCTATGGAATCACCTCTATCGCCTTAAAAGGAGATACAATATTTGCTGGTACAAATGGTAAAGGAATATATTATTCCTCAAACAATGGAAATAGCTGGGTTAAATTAAATACAGGATTATCTGGTTATGCACTACATGTAACGTCATTAACATTAAACGGAAACAATATTTTTTTCGGGACTGAAATAGATGGTGTTTTTTTATCAACCGATAACGGATTAACATGGGATACTGTAAATAATGGACTATTAAACCCTTCTATTACTGTATTAACATATAGTGGAAATATTATTTATGCAGGAACATGGGGTGGAAGTTCTATATTTAGATCATCAGATAATGGAAGTAACTGGACAGCAATTGGAAATTTTACGCAACCATATCATACTACAGCAATTGCCGTAAAAGGAAACAACATATATGTAGGGACTTACAATAATGGAATATTCCTTTCAACAAATAATGGGAATAGTTGGACAGCAATTGATACAGGGTTATCAAATCCAAATATAACTTCTATAGCAATAAAAGATAGTAATTTATTGGCCGGTACACAGCAAGGCGGTGTATATCTTTCTACAAATAATGGATCTTATTGGACAAAAATGAATTGTGGTTTGACAACTTCAAATATCTATACTATAGCTGAATACGGTGGAAAAATATTTGCTGGAACATCTGAAGGAGTTTTCGCATCATCTGATAATGGGAATACATGGATTCCAATGAATATAGGCTTGTTAGGTCATACAATTAAATCATTTGTCAAAAAAAGTAATAATTTCTATGCTGCGTCCGATGATGGTATTTCTGTGTTTTCTGACAGTTTGAATTGTTGGCTAATGTTGCCTAATACAGGAATTTCTTTTCCCTCAATTGTAGCTTTAACTGTTAAAGATACTAATATTTATGCGGGTACTGTATTTGATGGTGTGTATTTATCAACTAATAATGGAAACAATTGGATACCTATTAATTCAGGTTTACCAAACTTGCCTATACATGGGCTTTATGTTTTAGCTGCTAATAATACTAATGTTTTTGTAGGAATATGGGGAAGTGGCATGCTAACAACATCAAATAATGGTAGTAATTGGACATCTGCAAATTTAGGATTACAAAACTCTGAAATTCGCTCTATAGTTATAAGCGGTAATAATATTTATACTAGTACAACAATGGGTTTATATATATCTTCAAACAATGGGAATAGCTGGTCTAATATTATATCAGGTTCTGATATATTTGCTTTAGCCGTTTATGGAAATAATATTTTTGCCAGTCCAACCAATGGGCAAGGAATAATTTTTTCTTCAGATAGCGGAATCAGTTGGAATGCGATGGATACAGGTTTTACTACTAATAATATTATTTCATCTATAGCTATTATTGGAAATAATATTTTTGCAGGTTCTGTAGATGGTGTTGTTTGGAAAAGACCACTTTCTGATTTTAATTTACAATATCCAATGCCGGGAGCAGCAGGAAATATTACAGGAACAAATACAGTTTGTCAAGGGCAAAACAATGTTTCATATACAGTTACACCTATAATTTATGCAAGCAATTATATATGGACATTACCGAATGGTGCAACTGGAAGTAATAATACTAATTCTATTACTGTTAATTATGCAAATAATTCACAATCAGGAACAATAAGTGTTTATGGTTCTAATCCCGGTGGAAATGGAGCTTCTTCAAATTTATCAATTACAGTTAATCCATTGCCAGCTCAAACTGGTTCAATAAATGGAACTACCAATGTAACTGAAGGTCAACAAAATGTTCAATACTCAGTTCCTGTTATTGCCAATGCAACTTCTTATACATGGACAATACCCAATGGAGCAACAGGCATTAGTACTACAAATAGCATTTCAGTCAATTATAGTTTAAATGCAATATCAGGAAATATTATTGTAAAAGCTAACAATGCATGTGGCAATGGTGATTCTTCCACTTTATATGTTACTCTCAATCCTTTTGTACCCAATTGTTCCGCTCAGTTTAATCTGGTGGCCGATACAGCTGTAGTACATCATTACTTTATTGTAAACAATGCTTCAGGAGTAGCACCTTTACATTACAACTGGAGTTGGGGTGATGGTTCGCACGATACCATTGCTTATCCAACACATACCTACACTACAGCCGGATATTATAATATTTGCCTCAGTATTATAGATTCTGTGGGATGTACAGTTACTTATTGCGATTCATCTTTTTTACAGAAATCTCCAAATACGATTATATCTATAACTGTGCTTCCTTTTGGTTATTTAGGAATTAAGATGAATGTGTTATCTGACAAAATCAAAATATATCCCAACCCTGCCACCGATAAACTGATCATTGATTTACAACAATTAATAAACCTGCAAAACACAAGCCTTTCTATCTACGATATACAAGGCAAACTACTCTTGCAACAACTCATAAACCAGCTACAAACAGAACTCAACATCAGGCATTTTGCAAAAGGTGTTTATGTCGTAAAAGTAAATAATTTGAAGAATAACATGGTGAGAAAGTTTGTTAAAGAATAGTTTGTAACTCAAACATACCAGGCTTTTAAACCTTCATGGTTTTTTTCTAAATTAAAAAATAACTACAATAAAAGATAAAATTAAAAACAAAAAAAATGAAAAAAATTTCTAAAAAAATTATTCAAATAGCCATGCTGCTATTTTTGGTGTCAGTATTTACGATCAGTTGTAAGAAAGATACCACTACAACTCCTGCTACTGCTTCAATGATCGGAATATGGACAGATGCCAGTTCAGGAGGTAAATTGATAATTACTTCTACTAAATTTAGGGGTCTTCTATAATTTAATTCTTTGTTATTCAATTAAATAAGTGTATATTT
>JBAXNW010000022.1:0-59019 GCA_037133555.1 Bacteroidota bacterium | reverse complement strand
TTTTTTTACAATGAACAGCTTGCCTGCCGATAGGGAGTGAACAGTTATCAGTAAACAGTTGACATTAAACAGTTGACATTAAATATATTTGTGTAAATTAGTGAAATTAGCTGACTAAAATCTTCGTTAATTCAAAAAAAATAAAGAGAATCATCTAATTACACGAATCAAAATCAGTTTAAATCTGTAGCATCCGTGTCATCAGTGTTCCAATTTTTTTAGTTAACAGTAAACAGTTAAAAAAAACATTTCCAAATTCTCAAATTGCTTAATTTTCAAATTCAACATCCTTTGCTAAAAAAAACTATTTTATTCCTATACACAGCTCTTATCACCCTGCTGAGTATTCTACCTCCTTCTGATATTCCTAAGATCAATGTCATACCATATATCGATAAATGGGTTCACCTTGCAATGTATGCAGGTTTGAGCTTTTTATGGCTATGGGCTTGGAAGGAGAAAACAAATCATTATAAATACTGGATCATCTTCTTGATTGTATTGGGATGGGGCTCATTGATGGAAATCATTCAAGGCATTACTCATCTCGGTCGTAACTTCGAAACAGCTGATATTCTGGCTGATGTATTAGGCTTTTTGCCGGGATGGTTCGCATGGAAAATATTTCAAAATTCATATGCCCATAGAATCTTTAAATCGCCAAATCACTAAATCACTAAATCCCCATCCAATGAACGCCATTCCCCAACTATTATCCCTCATCAACACCGTCCTTATCAACAGAGGGAAAAATACTGTTACTGCAATTTCAGAAGACACAGAACTCCGGACGGATCTGGGTTTTGACTCACTCGACCTGGCAGAGTTGACCGTTCGTATTGAAGCAGCCTTTGATGTGGATATTTTTGAAGAGGGCATTTTGAATACGGTAGGGGAAATCCTTGAGAAAATAGAAAAATAAAATGGAAATCTTCTACCGCGACGCTGGACTTAAGTTGGAAAAAAGCTGGGACCACCTCATCACGGATCTCAATCAGGCTAAAACTTACAATCCCTATTGTCTATCGGAGGATTTTTATGTTGTTTTCAAACACCTCATCCTTTCGCTTTGCTTAGGGGAAGAAATTATTTTGCTGGATGCAGATTTTTCGGATGATGAAATCAAAAAACTAATTACATTTAGCGATTTTGAGAAATTTACCAAAGCCATTCCTAAAGAAAAGCATTTACAGATAAGCTCAAAACATGATTTACTGGATTGCATTCATGCCAATGCAACTGAATGGAAAATATGCTTGTTTACTTCCGGGACCACCGGCCTGCCAAAGAAAGTTTCGCATACATTGGCAACTATGGCTCGCTTTGTAAAAACAACAACCTCTGACAATGTATGGGGATTTG
The DNA here is from genome assembly GCA_037133555.1 of Bacteroidota bacterium. GTDB lineage: Bacteria > Bacteroidota > Bacteroidia > Bacteroidales > JACABE01 > JACABE01. Next base: position 57,657 of record JBAXNW010000022.1, on the reverse strand, counting down.
CTTACCCACCCACCCATATGGCTGGCTTACAGGTGTTTTTCCAGGCCTTGCTGAACGGCAACCCTGTCATTCGATTGTTTGGTTTATCCAAAGCTGAAATCCTGAATGAAATTCAAAATTATGGGATTACGCATATTTCGGCTACCCCGACTTTCTACAGATTATTACTTCCCCTAGAAGGAAGCTATCCATCGGTAAAAAGGATTACTTCAGGGGGTGAAAAATTTGACACGGCCACCATAAACAAACTATCATTGGCTTTTCCAACTGCAAAAATTACAAATGTCTATGCTTCAACCGAAGCAGGGAGTCTATTGGCTGCTGAAGGAGATGAGTTTACCATAAAGCCTGAAATGCAGCCATGGATTCAGATCAGAGACCTGGAAATCTATATCCATCAGAGCTTGATGGGCGATTCGGAAATGAGCAAGCAAGAATGGTATGCAAGCGGCGACTTGGTTGAAATACTGCACACAAATCCAATTCGCTTCCGTTTCCTCAGTCGTAAAAACGAAATGATCAATGTGGGCGGCTATAAAGTAAATCCGCTTGATGTGGAAGAAGTGATCCGCAGCCTGCCCGGAATTATGGATGCTCGTGTGTTTGCCAAACCAAATGCTGTATTGGGAAACATCCTCTGCTGTGAAGTCGTCAAAAACCAGGCTGAAATAGATGAAGCCGGCATCCGAAAAATCTTACAAGGTCAATTACAGGAGTTCAAAATTCCACGCATGATTATTTTTGTGGAAAACTTTGCCTATACCAGGAGCGGGAAAATGAGAAGAACGACTGAGTGAGGGAGAGACGAAGCGAGGGAGCGACTGAGAGACTTAGAGACTGAGAGACTTAGAGCGAGAATAACTTCGTGTTCTCCGTGTCTCCGTGTCTCCGTGGTAAAAAAATGCGACTAAGAGACGAAGAGAGGGAGCGAAAGGGCGATAGAGCGAAAAGAAGAAAAAGAGACTGAGAGACGAAGAAAATGAGAGACTGAGAGACTTAGAGACTTAGAGCAGGAAAATCTACCGTGTAACTTTGTAATCTCCGTGTCTCCGTGGTTAATAAAAGCGACGAAAAGACTGATAGATTAGAGATAAGGCGAATCATCCCCAAATCACTAAATCACCAAATCACCAAATCACTAAATCACCAAATTCTATGAACATACTCGTAACCGGTGTTTCAAAAGGCTTAGGCCTATCTATCTGCGAAACTCTGCTTAAAAAAGCCTGGAAAGTATATGGTATAAGCAGAACAACAAGCCCTGCTCTTGAGGTATTATTGGCTGAATATCCTGCTCAATTTTACTGGCTGGCTTATGATTTATCGGATACTAAAAATATCAAACAAACAATTTTTAAAGACTGGATAGGTTCACAAACACCCTTGCATGGCTTCGTCAACAATGCCGCCATGGCTTACGATGACCTCATCACCAATTTAAACCAGACAGAACTGGAAAATATGTATGCAGTAAACGTATTCACGCCCATGCAGCTCAGCAAATATGTCATCCGACAATTTTTGCTCCATACTACCAAAGGAAGTATTGTTCACCTTTCATCCATTTCAGTTCATACAGGTTACAAAGGCCTGGCCATGTACGCTTCCACCAAAGGCGCCATCGAAGCTTTCTCGAAAAACACAGCCAGGGAATGGGGCGAATTGGGTATCCGTTCCAATTGTCTGGTAGCAGGTTTTATGGAAACCGAAATGAGTGCTTCGCTAACTAATGAGCAAAAAACCAGAATTTATCAGCGGAATTGTTTAAAACAAGAAGTGGATAAAAACTCAGTGGCAGCTACGATTGCGTTTTTATTGTCGGAAGAAGCTGGCTCCATCACAGGACAGAATATTCATGTAGATGCGGGAACAATTTAGCAGTGAACAGTTATCAGTAATCAGGGAATCTTCAGGCTTAATTTTTAATTTCTATCATACTTTGGATTTGCTCATTAGAAGTTCGCATAGTTTTTTCATTTTCAAATTATCACATTTTCAAATCACCAAATCGCTAAGTCGCTAAATCATTTTCAACTCAAATGCAAATAGTCTTCCGCACTACTACTCAAATTACAACAGATGAATGGGAAAGCTATGCCCTTGCATTTATGCAGGTATTTGAAAAAGAATATACAATAGACTTCTTCCAAAATAAATACCAGCTTACAGTAGATAAAGACGCTTATCATGTTTTTTTGAAAGAAGACGATAGTATTGTCGGAGCTTGCACTGTGATTCCCTTTATTTATGATATAGAAAGAAAAACGATACGTTGCGGACTGGCAGTAGATGTTTTTATACTGCCCGAATATAGAACGGATCCAATGGCCTTGTACCGTATGTATAAAATCCTGAAAAAAGAGCTCATACAAAAAGAAATTGCAATCGTAATAGCCGTTCCCAACGAAATGGCTTATCCTTACTGGAAAAATGTGGTAAAATGGAAGGATATCGGCTTTTTGAATTATTATGCTTTGCCCCTGAATGCTGGGAATGTGACAAGAAAATTAAAGGCAATATTAAATCCTTTGAGCTATACCTATACTAGAATGATGCTTTTCTTATCCCAATTTATTGTTTCGACCGAAAGAAAAAGCAAAATAAAAATAAACCGTAACAATAAAATCATAGAAAAACAACGTTATACAGATGAACATCATCAGCTGAGAATGGGAAATTCTTTTGCGTCTTACCGTATCGTGAACGAAGAAGGTATTAATACTTGTTATTTGATTGATTTCTACAACATACGTAAAGCTTGCAAGGATGCAACATCCTTGTACAAGGCCATTAAAACGATTCTATTCACCGAAGATGTAGATCTTATTGTTTTTGTGGGGAAATTAAAGTTTTTTCAATTACTTTTGCTCAAAGTCCCTTTCAGATTTGAACCTAAACATTTATATCTGATGACAGACATTTTAATACCAGAAAAACTAAATACAACACTACTCAATGAATTCCGGAATTGGGATTTTGGCTTATTTAACTACGATGTAAGATGAATATTTTAACTTTTGACATAGAAGAGTGGTTTCACTTACTCGACAAAAACCTCCTCAATACTGAAGCCAGTTGGGAAACTTTCGAAGTGCGTATTCATAAAAACATGGAAAGGATATTCAGGATATTGGAAGAGAAAGATGCAAAAGCTAGCTTCTTCTGTTTGGGCTGGATTGCTAAAAGATATCCTGAAATCATCAAACAGATCGATCAATTAGGCTACGAAATAGGTTGCCATTCTAATCAGCATCAACTGGTCTACAAACAAACTCCGGCACTGTTTAAGAAAGATACAGAAATTGCCATCAATCGGCTAGAGGATATTTTGGGGAAAAAAATTACTGCTTACCGTGCTCCCTGCTTTTCTATTACACCTGAAACAAAATGGGCTTTTGAAGTCTTGGCAGAACTGGGCATTACCCACGATAGTTCTATTTTTCCATCTATTAGACAAAAAGGGGGCTATCCAGGTTTTCCTGTCACAACGCCCAGTATCGTAAATACTAACGGCATTCAGATAAAAGAACTTCCCATCACTACTACCAAGCTTTTAGGACAAGAGATTGTTTTCAGTGGAGGTGGTTATTTCAGGTTTTTCCCTTATCCCCTCATTAAACATTGGACGCAGAAACAAGAATATGTGATGACGTATTTGCATCCCCGCGATCTGGATGCTGAACAACCCATGATCAAAGCATTGTCTTTGTCGCGTAAGTTTAAATCGTATTATGGGCTCCATGCTGCTGAAGCTAAATTCGAGCATTGGCTAAGTGATTTTAAGTTTTTCGATATCAGAGGATTTGACGAGAATTTTGACTGGAAGAAAGCTCCTATTGTAAACTTATAATGAATTGAATCTAAAAAAATATCCTTAAATAGCAAATTACCCTCCCCTCTTATGCAACTAAATGCTCCCTTTATTAAAACAAATCTGGATAAAATTAAATTATTCCTTGACAATAATTACCTCTTAAAAACTTTTGGTATACGTTTACTCCTTTTAATAGGGAGTGGAGCAATCGTACTTTTTATTTTAAGAAACAATCCTGAACTGAAATTCAAGGTTCAACATGCTCCGTTTATTTATGATTTTTATAAAATCATCATGTATTCGAGCTATCATTTTCTGAGAGCAATCGGCTTTGATGCTTATATATATTATTCCGAAACAATCTACTATTATGGGGTGTATGCTATTGGCATCAAAGATTCCAGTTCTGTTTTCATGGGAATTTCCTGTCTGGGAATGTCGTTAATGGGTGGTTTTGTTGCCTTAATTATTTCGTTTCCCGGCAAATTAAAACATAAATTATGGTTTATACCTGCTGGTCTTGTCATCATTCAATTGCTCAATATTTTAAGGATGAGCACGCTGGCTGTATTGTTGTATCATGGGTTTACCCATACTTTTAACGAATACAATTTATTCGGCATATTGAGATTTAACCATCACGACCTTTTCAACTTTTTCATTTACCTGGTTATTTTTGGAATGTTTGTCTTTTATATCAATAAATTTGGCGTTAAAAAATACCAGGAAACAAAATAGATGGATTTATTATTTATTTTACAAGCCTATTTTATACTACCGCCTAACCCAATAACTTAATTTCCAATAACCCAATAACCAATAACCCAATAACCAATAACTTAATCACATAATAACCAAACCCATGTCAAAAATAGCATTAATAACCGGTATCACAGGACAAGACGGATCTTACCTGGCAGAATTCTTAATCGAAAAAGGATACGAAGTGCATGGTATAATGCGTCGTTCTTCTACATTTAATACTGGACGTATCGAGCACCTTTATTTTGAAGAATGGATCAAAGATACCAGGCAAAAAAGGAGTATCAATCTGCATTATGGCGACATGACCGACAGCAGCTCATTGGTGCGCATCATACAGTCGGTAAAACCCGACGAAATATACAACCTCGCAGCACAAAGCCATGTACAGGTATCGTTTGAAGTACCTGAATATACCGCAGAATCTGATGCAGTGGGAACATTGCGCATACTGGAAGCGGTACGTATTTTAGGTCTGGAAAAGAAATGCAAGATATATCAGGCTTCTACTTCTGAACTTTATGGCAAAGTTCAGGAAGTTCCTCAAAAAGAGACAACGCCTTTCTACCCCCGCTCGCCTTATGGTGTGGCCAAACAATATGGTTTCTGGATCACCAAAAACTATCGTGAATCTTATGGAATGTTTGCTGTAAACGGGATATTGTTTAACCACGAAAGTGAAAGAAGAGGGGAAACCTTTGTCACCCGCAAGATTACACTGGCAGCCAGCCGCATTTCGCATGGTTTGCAAAAGAAATTGTATATGGGCAACCTGGATTCACTAAGGGATTGGGGTTATGCCAAAGATTATGTAGAGTGTATGTGGATGATGTTGCAACATCCTGTTCCCGAAGATTTTGTTATTGCAACTGGCGAGATGCATACCGTTAGAGAATTTATAGAATTGGCCTTTGCTGAAGTAGATATCGAAATCCAATGGCAAGGTGAGGGAGTCGCTGAAAAAGGCATCAACAAAGCCAATGGGGAGATACTGATAGAAGTTGATCCTAAATATTTCCGTCCTGCTGAAGTAGAACAATTGCTGGGTGATCCTACCAAAGCTAAAACATTATTGGGATGGAATCCTACGCAAACACCTTTCAAAGAACTTGTAAAATTGATGATGAAACATGACAAGGTTTTTGTGAAAAAATTGCACGAAGCTAAAGTAGACTAAGAGACTAAGAGACTAGGGGACTAAGAGACTAGAAAACTGAGAGCTTAAAAAGGAGAAAAAGTATAGGTTCTTTAGAAACGAAGAGAGATAAAAAGTTGATAGGAAAATATGATAATCAGATCACATAGGGATTTAGATGTTTATACGATTGCTTTTCAAGCTGCAATGGAGATATATGATTTAACTAAGAATTTTCCTATTGAAGAAAAATATTCAATGACTGATCAAATGCGAAGAGCATCCCGTTCAGTATGCGCCAATCTAGCTGAGGCTTTTCGTAAAAGAAAATATCCAAAATCTTTTATAGCAAAACTATCTGACTCAGAAGCTGAGGCAGCTGAAGTACAAACCTGGTTGGAGTTTGCCTTAACATGCAATTATATTAATACTGAAAAGTACCAAGAACTATATATTCAATATGATAGCGTAATAGGGAAATTAGTTAAAATGTCGCTTCAACCCGAGAAATGGCAATATTAATAATACGTCAAATAATTATTTTTCAACTTCTTAGTCTCTTAGCCCCTGATTCCCTCAGTCCCTTAGTCTCTTAGTCCCTCTGTCAGGCTCTCAGTCGCTCTTCGCCCCTTCACTCACTCAAAAAAACAAAAAACCATGTCCAAAAACAACTACCTCCTCCCTCTCGTCCTCCTGACTTCCCTCTTTTTTCTCTGGGGATTTGCACATAGCATACTCGATGTACTGAATAAACATTTTCAGGAAGTCCTGGTAATATCTAAAGCTCATTCGGCATTGGTACAGTCTGTTGTTTATGGAGGTTATTTCCTGATGGCAATCCCTGCAGGCATATTTATCAAACGTTTTGGTTATCGCTATGGCGTAGTTTTTGGCTTACTCTTGTATGGCATTGGAGCATTGCTATTTATACCAGCTGAAAAAATTATGTCCTTCAATTATTTCTTATTTTCACTCTTTGTCATCGGTTGTGGCCTCACTTTTCTTGAAACAGCAGCCAACCCTTATATTACCGAATTGGGTGATAAAAAAGGAGGCGCCAGCCGTCTCAATCTTGCTCAATCATTCAATGGGTTGGGATGGATTATTGGCCCTCTGATTGGTGGCCTGATGATTTTTCAGAAAGATGGCACCCATGGGAGTGTGGCGCTTCCATACACAGTAATAGGAATCGTTGTGCTGATAGTAGCAATGGTCTTTTCAAAGGTAAAGCTACCCGAAATAGCAATAGACATCAATGAGTCTTCTTCAGAAAAAGGATTAAAAGCTTTGTGGAACGACAAAGTTTTCCGCTATGGTGTGATTGCACTTTTCTTTTATGTTGGTGCACAAACAGGCATCAATAGCTTTTTTATCAACTATGTCACAGAAACCAACCCAAGCGTATCATCCCGTGATGCAGCTTTAACCCTTTCGTTTGGAGGTATGGGATTATTTATGAGTGGAAGATTTTTGGGAAGTTGGATCATGCGTACCATCAAACCTTCCCATTTATTACTTATTGTTGCAGCTGCAGCCAGTGTATGTATGTTTTTAGTAGTCATTCATATCCCCTGGATTTCAACCATCGCATTGTTTATCTGCTATCTGTTCGAAGCCATCATGTTTCCAACCATTTTTGCACTTTCTATCAGTGGTCTGGGTGAAAATACCAAGCAGGGTTCTTCTTTTCTGATTATGGCCATCGTAGGAGGAGCCATTGCACCAGTACTGATGGGACTGTTGGGTGCCAACAATATGGCCTTGGGATTCATCGTCCCTCTTTTTTGTTTTTTAGTGGTAGTTGCTTATGCATTGTTTCTAAGAATGAATTTTGCTAAGAAAATATCCTGCTAATGATTCTTCTTATTTTTAATAATTAACGGACCTTTGAACTTAGATTTATAGCACATTGCTGAATAATGAAATAGAATGATGATGAAAATATTTGTATCTGGTTGTTATGATATGTTGCATTCTGGACATATTGCTTTTTTTGAGGAAGCTGCCAAAATGGGAGAATTGTATGTAGGGATAGGTTCCGACAAAACCATTGAAGCATTAAAAGGACGAGCTACCATCAATACAGAACAGGAAAGGCTTTACATGATACAGGCACTGAAGATGGTGAAAGAGGCCTGGATAAATTGCGGTTCAGGTGTGTTGGATTTCAAAGATGATTTAATCCGTATTCAACCAGATCTGCTTTTTGTTAACGAAGACGGTCATTCTAATGAGAAAGAGAAACTTTGCGAGGAATTGGGAATTGCCTACAGCATTAGTAAACGCATTCCTCATGCCAATTTACCATCCCGCAGTACAAGCGCTCTAAGAAAAGAATGTTTGATACCTTACCGTATTGATTTAGCTGGTGGATGGCTCGATCAACCCTATGTTTCTAAATTCCATCCAGGTCCTGTCATTACCATTTCGATAGAACCTGATTACGATTTCAACGATCGCAGTGGAATGTCAACCAGTACCCGTAAAAAAGCAATTGAATTATGGCAGACCGACATCCCTGAAGGAAATAAAGAAAAATTGGCGAACATTCTCTTTTGTTTCGAAAATCCTCCGGGTTCAGCTTATATCAGTGGTTCGCAGGATGCTATAGGAATTTGCCTTCCGGGTTTAAATTATCTCTGGTACGCAAAAGCAAGCTATTGGCCTTCTGAAATAATAAAAGAAAATGCACCAGCCCTATTATCCTGGCTCGAAGAAAGAATTTATCTTCTGGCGTTGCAACCCCGGGAAACTGGGCTCAGTGTTACGGATGATACGGATATTACGGTTTCAAAAGCAACAGCATTGGCCATAGCGGCTGATGAATTATGGGCTGCCGTTTTAGAACAAGATGCAAATGAAGTTGGAAAGGCAATGACAGCTTCTTTCAAAGCTCAGATTGCAATGTTTCCACACATGATGAATTCAAATGTAGCAGCAGCCATCAACGAAATCCCCGAAACGGTGCTGGGGTACAAACTCAGTGGAGCAGGTGGTGGTGGCTACCTCGTCTTATTCTCAGAAGTTGAAATCCCCAATGCATTGAAGATAAGAATACGAAGAAATTAAAATCTCCCCTATGCAACGTTTCGGACAAGTTATCAAAGTAAAACCTGATCAATTGGATTATTACCGTGAGCTACATGCCAATCCATGGCCATCGGTACTTCAAAAAATAGAAGAATGTAATATACGGAATTATTCCATTTTTCTATTGAATGATGCGATGTTATTTGCTTATTTTGAATATATTGGGGATGATTTTGAAGCAGATATGGCACTGATGGCTAAAGATGAAGCAACTCAACGCTGGTGGAAAGAAACCGATCCCTGCCAGGAAAGTCTTGAACTCAACCCTGGAGAATGGTGGCATACAATGGAAGAGCTATTTCATTGTAAATAAGAATTAATAAACTAATAAACTTCATGAACAAAGAAAGTAAAATTTATATTGCCGGTCATAAAGGCCTTGTTGGATCTGCATTATGGAACAACTTAGTTTCCAAAGGCTATACCAATCTTATTGGCAAAACCATTGACGAATTGGATCTAATGAATCAGCAAGCAGTAGCTGAATTCTTTCAATTGGAAAAACCGGAATATGTAATACTTGCAGCAGCTAAAGTTGGAGGAATCGTTGCCAATAATACCTATCGTGGGCAATTTATATATGAAAACCTTCAGATACAAAACAATGTCATTCATCAGGCTTATCTGAACGGGGTTAAAAAATTGCTTTTTCTGGGTTCTACCTGCATCTATCCCAGAGATGCTCAGCAACCCATGACAGAAGATTGTTTATTGACAGATGTGCTGGAATACACCAACGAACCTTATGCCATTGCCAAGATAGCCGGATTAAAGATGTGCGAGAGTTACAATCTTCAATATGGCACTAATTTCATAGCTGTAATGCCCACAAATCTTTACGGTCCCAACGATAATTTTGATCTGGAGAAAAGCCATGTATTGCCTGCCATGATCCGTAAAATACACTTGGGCAAATGCCTGGAAGAAAACAATTGGTCAGCCATCAGAAATGATATCAACAAACGCCCCATCGAAGGCATTAATGGTAACAACACCGAAATAGAAATTCTGAAAGTTCTTTCAAAATACGGAATCAATTTCTCTCAGTCCCTCAGTTCCTCAGTTTCTGTAGAAATCTGGGGCAGTGGTTCACCCCTTCGTGAATTCCTTTGGAGCGAAGAAATGGCGGATGCCTGTATTTTTGTTATGGAAAATGTTGATTTCAAAGATATTGTAAACGCCCAATCGCAAAGTCACCCTTTCGCCTCTTCACTCCCTCTCTCCCTCGCTAAAGAAACCCGCAATACCCACATCAATATTGGTACAGGTAAAGAAATTAGCATCAGAGACCTGGCTCAACTCATCCAAAAAACGATAGATTTCAAAGGGGATCTTGTATTCAATACCACTAAACCAGATGGAAGTATGCGAAAGCTGACCGATCCTTCAAAACTTCATGAGTTGGGATGGCAGCACAAAATTGAAATTGAAGAAGGTATTTACAAAATGTATGATTGGTATCTAAAAGACTGATAATACGTGAATAATTTTTACACTAAAGGATTTACAATGGGTTTGTAAGTCCTTTTTTATTTGCTGAGTATATCCTTTGCGGTGTTGACAATACTGTTGACATCAAAGCCACATTCAGCCTGTAATTCAGCAATAGAACCCTGCTCTATAAACTGGTCGGGTATACCTAATCTTTTAACGACTGAAGTATATTGATGATCCACTGCAAATTCCATCACAGCACTTCCGAGGCCTCCAATGATTACGCCATCCTCCAGGGTAATAATTTTCGTGTATTTCTTAAAAATCTCATGGAGCATTGCTTCATCAATAGGTTTTAAAAACCGCATATCATAAACAGCAATCTCAATATTTTCTTCTTTTAGTAAATCTGCAGCTTTAATAGCTGAATTCCCTATATGTCCGATAGAAATAATGGCAAGATCTTTCCCTTCTTTCAACTGCTGAGCTTTACCGATTTCTAATTTCTTAAAAGGTGTTTTCCAGTCAAACATCACACCTCTGCCCCTGGGATAGCGAATCACAAAACAACCAGCATTTTCAAGCTGAGCAGTATACATCATATTTCGCAGCTCTTGTTCATTAAGGGGAGAAGCAATGCAAATATTTGGAATACTTCTGAAATAAGCCAGGTCAAACACACCATGATGGGTTGCCCCATCTTCACCTACCAGACCTCCTCTGTCTAAACAAAAAACCACATTCAATTTCTGAAGTGCTACATCATGAATTACCTGATCGTAAGCACGTTGCATAAATGAAGAATAGATATTGCAAAAAGGAATCAGCCCTTGCACAGCCATACCTGCTGAAAAAGTTACAGCATGTTGCTCGGCAATACCCACATCAAAAGCCCTATCGGGCATTTTCTCCATCATCAGATTCAAAGAACAACCACTAGGCATGGCTGGGGTCACACCAATAATATTGGGATTGGCTTCGGCCAGTTCAATGATGGTTCTGCCAAAAACAGTCTGGTATTTGGGAGCCAGTCGGTCTTTGCAATCTGTTTTAATAATTTCTCCTGTTTTCCGATCAAAAGTACCGGGAGCATGATAGGTAGTAGGATCTTGTTCAGCTTTTTCGAGTCCTTTCCCTTTTTTGGTGATAACATGCAATATTTTTGGACCCGGAATGTTTTTTAAATCGTTTAATATTTTAGTAAGCCTTATTACATCATGCCCGTCAACCGGTCCAAAATACCTGAAATTTAGGGATTCAAACAGATTGCTTTTTTGCAACAAGGTTGATTTTACAGCACTCCCCAATTGTTTAACAACAGCACGGGAACTTTTACCGTAAGGACTGCCTCCACCCAACAAATACCAGACTTTATCCTTAAAGCGATTGTAGGATTTTGAAGTGGTAATTTTGGTCAGATATTCGCTGAGTGCACCTACATTTTTATCAATGGAAATTCCATTGTCATTCAAAATAACAAGCAAATTACTATTGGCTACACCTGCATGGTTTAAAGCTTCAAATGACATGCCGGCCGTCATAGAGCCATCGCCAATAATGGCAACATGTTGGCGGTCGTTCTCCTTTTTAAGTGCCGAGGCCACCGCCATTCCGAGTGCAGCCGAAACGGATGTGGATGAATGTCCGACACCAAAAGCATCGTATTCACTCTCACTCATTTTCGGGAAACCGCTGATACCATGGTACATTCGGTTGGTGTAAAAAATATTCTTACGGCCTGTAAGTATTTTGTGAGGATAAGCCTGATGACCTACATCCCAGATTAATTTATCATAAGGGGTATTGAAAATATAATGCAAAGCAACGGTTAGTTCCACTGTTCCAAGACTTGATCCTAAATGACCGGGATTATAGGAAATAACATCAATAATGAACCGCCTCAACTCTTGGCAAAGTTGGGGTAATTGCTCTTTATCCAGTTTTTTTAAATCAGATGGATAATCTATGGATGATAAAAGCTTTCCGGGTTGGGTAACCATAGTATAAGGTTAAAGTAAAAAGGTTAAAAATAAAAAGCAAACTAATAGCTGAAGGCAAATTTACTGATAATTTTGATAGGATTAACGATAGCTTGCTTATGTTATTGTTTAGCTAATTAAAAGTTGTTGTAAAAAGAAAGGCTGAAACCAAAGTAACAGCCTCACTTATCAATTTTTTAATATTTTTATTGTGCCAGTCTTACGGCTAAATCGACGATGCGGCTTGAATAACCGAATTCGTTGTCGTACCATGAAACAACTTTCACGAAATTCCCGCCCATCACCTGTGTTAATTGAGCATCGAAAATAGAAGAATGTTTGTTTCCGATAATATCAACACTTACGATAGGATCGATGCAATATTCAAGGATACCTTTCATTGAACCCTCTGAAGCAGCTTTCATTACAGCATTTATTTCTTCTTTGGTGGTATGTTTAGTTAGTTCAACTGTTAAATCAACTACAGATCCATCAGGAGTTGGAACACGCATTGCAAATCCGTCTAGTTTTCCTGCTAATTCAGGAATAACTAAACCAACTGCTTTTGCAGCACCTGTTTTGGTTGGGATAATCGAAATGGCTGCTGCTCTTGCTCTTCTTAAATCGCTATGTGGTGAATCCAGAATAATCTGATCGTTGGTATAAGAGTGAATCGTATTCATCAAGCCACGAACAATGCCAAAATTATCATTCAATACTTTTGCAATGGGTGCCAGACAATTGGTTGTACAGGAAGCATTGGAGATAAACTGCATTTCAGGTCTTAAAATACTGTCGTTTACACCCAATACAACGGTTGCATCCACATCCCCAGCATTATCTGCGGGTACTGTTAAAATAACTTTTTTAGCACCAGCGGTAATATGTTTACCCATTTTTTCTTTGTTGCGGAATACACCGGTTGCTTCAATCACAACATCTACTTCTAATTCTTTCCAGGGTAGGTTTGCAGGATCTCTTTCTGCATATATTTTGATACGTTGCCCATTCACAATAAGGTAATCGCCTTCTACCGTAACTTCACCGGGGAATTTCCCGTGAATAGAATCATATTTTAATAAATGACCCAATGTTTTGGCATCGGTTAAGTCGTTTAAAGCAACAACTTCAACATTATCTTTTTGAATCAAGCCTCTGAAGGTAATTCTGCCAATTCTACCAAAACCATTGATAGCAACTTTGATTTTAGACATAATATAATGTGTTTAAATTTAAATATTTATAAAATAATTTACTTTGTTACCTTAAAATTTCTATTTAGATACTCAGTATTTCAACTGATAACTGATAACAAACTAAGTTTTAGTTTTCAGCCTACAAAATTAATTATTTTATTTGTAATAACTCAAGAAAGTATGCATTTAAATAGTTTTAAGGATTTACAATATTTCAATATTCGATTCGATTTTATGAAGATATTATATTCTTATTTCAATTTTTTCTCTTACACCCCTGTTTTGCCATTCTCCTGTAAGTTCTTCCCGTATAGCAATACTTCGCATTCTTTTCTCTATCCAATCATCAGGATATCCTTTGGCTTTATACAATTCTCGCGAACGTTGTGTTGCCAATTCCGGATTTTCAATTTCTTCTAAACGTTCATATCCAACCTGAGCAAGCCAGCGTTTAAATGGTTCAGCTTTAGGAGAAGGAATTGATTGAATGATACGCATTAGTCCTTTTGTGTCAGCACAATCAGTTGCATATTTTTTCCCATCAGAACTTACTAATTTCAGTTGTACCCAAATTGGGTACAACTGCGGGTCTTTAAATTCTCTTTTTTTTATCTTTCCCCAATACTGTCGTGGCGTGGGTGAATTTGTAAGGATTTCAATTACATCAATGATAGAAAAATACCATTTTTCTTCTTTTTCATTCCATTCTGAGCGAACCTGCTTGCTTTCAAATAGTTTTATATTGCTCATATTTTGAATATTTTTTAAGATTGAACGATAAATAAAAATACAAAAATATGATAATCTAAAGGAATTTATAAGTATTTATAAGTAAATCTAACTATTTGGTTCAAAGTATAGTTAGGTTTTATATTCCTTTGTAGAATCACTCATTCAGCAAATTACTTCCTTGCTTGCATAAGGATTTCCAGCATTTTGATAGCACAATCGGAAATTACGGTTCCAGGACCGAAAATGGCTACAGCACCAGCTTTGTATAGGAAATCGTAATCCTGAGCTGGAATAACTCCTCCTACAATGACCATGATATCTTCGCGTCCATGTTTTTTCAGTTCTGCAATCACCTGTGGTACCAAGGTCTTATGACCGGCAGCCAGGGAAGAAACACCTAAAATATGTACATCATTTTCAACGGCTTGTTTGGCAGCTTCAGCCGGTGTCTGAAACAAAGGTCCGATGTCAACATCAAAACCTATGTCGGCATAACCGGTTGAGACTACTTTTGCACCTCTGTCGTGCCCGTCCTGTCCCATTTTGGCAACCATAATTCGGGGACGGCGACCTTCGAGTTCAGCAAATTTATCAGCGAGTTCGCTGGCTTTGCGAAAACTTTCGTTGCCTTTTGATTCGTGGGAGTAAACTCCGGAAATAGATCGTATCACTGCTTTGTACCTTCCGTATATGGTTTCTAATGCGGTTGAAATTTCACCTAAACTGGCTCGTTTGCGACTGGCATCTATGGCCAGGGCGAGCAAATTACCCTCTGAGGTTTCAGCTGCCTTTGTTAAAGCTTCTAAAGCGAGTTTTACTTCTTCGTTGTTGCGTCCGGCACGTAATATTTTCAACCGCTCGATTTGAGAAATTCTTACAGCCGTATTGTCAACTTCAAGGGTTTCTATAGGATCTTCTTTTTCAAGACGGAATTTATTGATCCCGACGATGGTATCTTTGTTGGCATCAATTCTTGCTTGTTTGCGGGCAGAGGCTTCTTCAATCCGCATTTTGGGAACGCCGGTTTCAATGGCTTTTGCCATGCCACCCAGTTCTTCCACTTCCTGTATCAACGCCCATGCTTTGTCTGCTATTTCTTTGGTGAGGGTTTCAACATAATATGAACCTGCCCATGGATCCACCACTTTACAGATATTGGTTTCTTCCTGAATATAGATTTGAGTATTCCGTGCTATACGAGCCGAAAAATCAGTAGGCAAAGCGATGGCTTCATCCAAAGCATTGGTATGCAAAGATTGGGTATGACCCAATGCTGCAGCCATAGCTTCAATACAAGTACGACTCACATTGTTGAAAGGATCCTGTTCTGTTAAACTCCATCCTGAAGTCTGGGAGTGGGTTCTTAATGCCAGTGATTTTGGATTTTTAGGATTGAACTGTTTGACGAGTTTCGCCCATAGCATACGTGCCGCTCGCATTTTGGCAATCTCCATAAAATGATTCATGCCAATAGCCCAAAAAAAGGACAAACGGGGTGCAAAAGCATCGATATCCATACCGGCATTTACACCTGCACGTAAATACTCCAAGCCATCAGCCAAAGTATAAGCCAATTCGATATCTGCAGTAGCTCCGGCTTCCTGCATGTGGTAGCCCGAAATACTGATGGAATTGAACTTAGGCATATTTTTGGAAGTAAATTCAAAAATATCGGCTATGATTTTCATGGATGGTAAGGGTGGATAAATATAAGTATTCCTCACCATGAACTCTTTTAAAATATCATTTTGTATGGTTCCGCTTAGTTTTTCCATGCTTACGCCTTGTTCTTCGGCCGCAACAATGTAAAAAGCCAATATTGGCAACACAGCACCGTTCATGGTCATAGAAACCGACATTTTGTCTAATGGAATCTGGTCGAACAATATTTTCATGTCGAGGATAGAATCGATGGCAACGCCGGCTTTTCCTACATCACCTTCTACTCTTTCGTGGTCGGAATCGTAACCACGGTGGGTTGCCAAATCGAAAGCCACAGACAAACCCTTTTGACCGGCAGCCAGATTACGGCGATAAAATGCATTCGATTCTTCAGCAGTTGAAAAACCAGCATACTGCCTTACTGTCCAGGGTTTCATCACATACATGGTTGCGTAAGGTCCTCTTAAAAAAGGCGGAAGACCGGCAGCATAGTTTAGGTGTTCCATCCCAATGAGATCTTCCTCACCATAA
The DNA here is from genome assembly GCA_037133555.1 of Bacteroidota bacterium. Taxonomy (GTDB): domain Bacteria; phylum Bacteroidota; class Bacteroidia; order Bacteroidales; family JACABE01; genus JACABE01. The sequence goes on along the minus strand of JBAXNW010000022.1, from coordinate 41,322 downwards.
GCCGGCTTGAGCGGTATTTGTTCGGGTGTATTCCAATCCTTCTGATTACCTGATTGTTTTTCCCATTCAGCAAAAGATGTTGCTTTCGTTGCTTTTGTTCTAAATTCAATATTTTTAAAATCGGGCCTCATTGTGTTGTTTTTAATGAAAAGATTTTGCGAATGCAAAGGTAGGGATTATTATTTTTACTTAAAATTAGTTTACTAACTTTTTGAGCATTTTAAATAGGAGTGTTTACTAAACTATTTTTTAACTTCCCAACCATAATCAAAATAGTTTGCATTTATTTTTTCAGCATCCACATCCACAACTACGAATCCTTCCTGAGTGCCACTGTAGGGCCCTTTCCACCATGAGCCACAAACAGCACCTCCTGTAATAAAGCTGATGCCTGAAATTTCGAGTTTTTCGTAATAATGCAAATGACCTTGCAAAACCAATTTTAGGTTGTATCCATCAAAAAGCTTTAGCGTTTCTTTTGCATTGACAACAACTTCCCATGGCTTATTAGCCTCCAGTGAGCCAGTAAAATACTGAGCTTCTAGCGTCAAAAACGGAATATGACTTACGATGGCAATGGGTGTCTTGGCATCCACTTTAGCCAAATCTTGCTGTATCCATTTCAATTGTTTTTCATCTATCCCTCCAATATATACACCACTGTAATTCCTTTGAATGGAAGAAAGAAATATAAAGTGCCAGCCCTTTAAATTGGCTGAATAATAGGCTGGATGGATGCGCTTCATATACATTCCTTTTCCATATTCGGCCAGCGTTGTATCGGCCTTTACTTTTTGATCCCATGCCCAAATTTCATGATTTCCCATACAATTGTACAATGGATGCTTAAATCGCTTTGTGACATTCGTATATAAATTATACAAAGAATCAGCACGGCTGTAAGTCTGACTCAATGCATCCATAATCAAATCACCACCTGTTACGATAAAGTCAGGATTCAGGCTATCAGCTGCATCTATGGCTTTTTGAAAGCCTTCCACAGCATGATTCTGGAAATCAAGGTGAATATCGGTCATAAAAACAAAGCGGAACTTTTGATTGGACTGAGCCTGAATACTAAGAGCTGTTGTGATGAGAAACAGTAATATTAAAAGAAACGTAGTTTTTTTCATTGTAAATGTTTTTTGCAAAATTACATTTTTATTTAAACCCAAATTTAAGAAAATCAATATGTAAAATACCGTGGTCGTAAACTTTAGTTTTTTTGGTAATTCGCTAAATCTATTGTATGTTTGTAGCTTCGTATAAAAACTAAAAATAGTATTTTATACCTTATTACCATATTTTTTGGTTATTATTGAGAAAAATTAAACATAAAAAACGAATCATATGAACTTAAAAAGCAATTTTAGTTTATTGGTAATTTATACCGTATTTCAAACCATTGGTCTAGCTCAGATTGACAAAAGTGACTGGGAAGGCAGATTTCCTGATGGCTGTACTTCAATTACAGTCGGCAAAAAAGCAAGCGTGGATGGAAGCGTACAAACTTCACATACCGACGACAGCCATCGTACCCGTTCCGAAATGGACATGAAACCGGCCATGAAATACAAGTCAGGGAGTATGCAATCGGTTTATCGCCGTGTGGCATGCGATACATTGGCAATGCCTGCCTATCAGTTTAAAAAAGTAGGAGAAATCCCTCAGGTAGAAACAACCTATGCATATATCAATACGGCTTATCCCTGTATGAACGAAAAACAGCTGGCCATTGGTGAATCTACTTTTGGAGGCAGAGAAACTTTGCAATCCAACAAAGGACTGATAGATTGTACGCAACTGTGCCAGTTGATGCTCGAAAGATGTACAACGGCCCGTGAAGCTATAAAATTAGCGGATGAACTGACCAAGAAATACGGCTGGAGCGATGCAGGCGAGTGCTTGACCATAGCTGATAAACAGGAAGTATGGCATTTTGAGATTGTAGGCCCCGGCAAGGATAAGGTGGGTGCAGTATGGGTTGCACAACGTGTTCCTGACGACCAGGTTGGAGTAAATGCAAATGCAAGTACCATTAAAGAGATTGATTTGAAAAATCCTGATTATTTCATGGCTTCCGAAAACATTTTTAGCCTTGCTAAAGAAAACGGATGGTTTAAAGAAGGACAGGAAAACTTTCGTTTTTGTTATGCCTATGCGCCGGAAAGCCGCACCTCTTTTGCTTCACGCAGAAGAGAATGGCGTATTTTCGATTTGATGGCTCCTTCCTTAAAACTAGACCCCAATGCCGAAAACTACCCTTTTTCAGTAAAACCTGATAAAGCAGTAAGCCTTGAATGGATGCAACGTATTTTCAGCGATTACTATGAAGGAACACCTTTTGATATGTGCAAAGATCTGACGGTTGCCAACGACAGCGGGAAAATGCAAATTTCCCCCATGGCTAATCCTCAGATGCCTTATGATATGAATAAAATGTTGCATATTAATGGTGGCTGGGGCTGGCGGGGAGAACGTCCGATAGCCCGTTGGTACACCATGTATGCCACTATTACACAATCCCGTAGTTGGTTACCCGACGAAGTGGGTGGTTTGGTTTGGCTGGCATTAGACAATGTTGTAACCTCCGTTTATGTTCCTGTATATTGCAGCGTAAGCGATTTACCTTTAACTTACAAAACACCTGGCAGAACCAAAGGATATACCATGGAATCGGCCTGGTGGGCGTTCAACAGATTGGGAACCCTTGCTGCACATCGCTGGGGTGATATGCGCCATGATATTGACAAAACATGGAAACCTTTTCAAAAAGAATTGTTTGCGAATCAATCGAAAATTGAAAGTGATGCTGTTTTGCTGATCAATCAAAAGAAAAACAAACAAGCGATAGAAAATCTTACAAAGTACACCAACGAATGGGGAACAAAAGCAGTTAAAAAAGCCTGGGACTTGGGTGATTTTTTGTGGACAAAATATGATGAGCTGTTCTAGCTTGTTTGGTTATTAGGTTATTGGTGGCGAGGGAGGTAGGAATATACGTAGCGATGAATATTTTAAATTTAATCCTATTCTTCGGGTTTCCGATAACCTATTTTTTTGCGATTAGCTTGTTCTAATTGTTGTTGCTTAACTTCCTCAAATTGTTTCAAGTATTCAAAAATTAAAAGGAATTGATTATCATGAATCGAAATTTGTTTTTTGATTTGCTCAAGTTCTGCAAATAATTCTTTATGACTTATAAGCATTTCACGCATTTTTGTATAAATACGTATTATTTGTATTTTTACTGTTATAGCGGTCTTACTATTTAAAACACTAGATAGCATAGATACACCTTGTTCAGTAAATGCCATAGGAACCTAACGAATACCACCCCAGCTTGTGGTGCCAAATTGTCACCTCAAGTTAATTTTATTATTTTCTCTTATATACATAAACAAAGATTAAAGGAACATTACAGATTTTTCTCAACCATTTCTAATATCTTGAGGCCCAAGTTGATTGAAACTAAAGTCCTGCATTTTTTTTAGAAGTCCAATATTTAAAATGGGGGTTTGTTAAAATTCTTAACTTCCCAATTATAAAAAGTAAGTATAAGTTAAAGATCTTTTCAGGTTTTCCATTTATTACTCTTGGGTTTACAATTTAGTTATTTTAATGGAACTATTATTTCTCTTTTTTGTATTCAACTCAAATAGTCGGATATTCCACCCTCACATGGTAAATACTTGATAGCTTCTTTTTTAAAATATTCTTAATCTTGTCGATATCCCTAAAAGTAATGTTGGAATTGACAAATTGATTTGAATTAACTTGTTCATTGATAATCTTTTCTACAAGATCATTGATATTTTGTTCATCAGGAAGTTTTATACTTCTCGAAGCAGCTTCCACAGAATCTACTATCATCAATACAGCCGTTTCTTTCGAAAAAGGAATGGGGCCTTTGTAGGTATATTTAGTTTCATCTATGATTTCATCGGGATAATCAAGTTTAAACTTTTGATAGAAGAAGGCTGTTTTACGCGTTCCATGATGGGTTCTGATAAAGTCTATCAGTTGTTCGGGAATATTGTGTTTTCTGGCTATTTGTATCCCTTTACTCACATGGCTGATAATTATTTCGGCACTTTCATCATAGGATAATTCGCTATGTGGGTTCAACGCAGTATTCTGATTTTCAATAAAAAACATAGGCATTTCCATTTTGCCTAAATCGTGGTACAATGCGCCTGCTCTTGCTAACAATGCATTTCCCCCTATTTCAAATATTACCTCTTCCACTAAATTAGCAACCTGCATCGAATGTTGGAAAGTTCCAGGTGTTTTGCTAGCCATTTCGCGTAATAACTTTGAATTTGTATTGGATAATTCCATGAGGGAAACATCTGTAACATAACCAAAAAGTTTTTCAAATACAAAAATCAAAGGATAGGAAAAGAGCGTAAGCAAAGCACTTCCGGCAAACATCACAAAAACCTTGAAAGAAGCTTGTGTGAAATTTCCGTCTTGTATAAGTATAAGTCCAATATAAATTAATGAATACGTGATGAATACAAAAAATGAAGTCCTGAAAAACTGGGCTCTTTTTTCAAGATTGACCACACTGATAATCGTAATAATTCCCGCTATCATTTGAATAAAAACAAAATCAAAGCTATTGGGTGCCAGAAATCCAATGATGATGATGGTTACCAAATGCACAAACAAGGCCAACCGACTATCAAAAAATACCCTCACAATGATAGGCCCCAAACATAAAGGCAGCAAATAAATATATCCTGCATCAGCTTTAATAACAAAACTGGTAATGAAAACCATCATGAAGATCAACAATAAAAGAAAGAGGTTTTTCTTGTTATCAGCCAGAATATCCTTTTGAAAGGCTCGTAAATATAAAACCAACACGACTATCGAAATGGAAAGCAATAGGATCTGGCCCAATAGGATGGAAAAATATTTTGTTGAAGAGCCTAATTGAATTTCATATTCATTCTTTAACGATTCCAACACCTGGTATTTATCGTTGGTTATCAATTCTCCTTTCGAAATGATTCTTTGTCCGTTTTCGACCATACCTTTTGTTGGGGAAACGTTGGAGATAAGATTTTGTTTTTCTTTTAAGGTTGTATGTTGATCATATTTAACATTCTGAATCAATGCATTTTCAATTATTTCTGTAAAAAAGACAGCATCTTTTAAATTCAATTTATTTACTTCATTTCTAATGTATTTATCAGCTGAACCAATGGTGTAAAACTTTGAAATTTCAGTTTCTTCAGCAATATTGTTTTTAAGCAGTATGATTCCTAAACCTGCTGCTTTGTTTTCAATTTCAGGGATGAGTTCTATGATACCAGCATTGATTAATGAATCGTAGATACTTATTAGAATGGATGATACCCTTTCTTTTTTATTATGATTGACCTGCTTGTATTTTTCATCCCATTTATTGCTGAGTTGGGTTTTAAATTCAGCTTTTTTTTGCTGACTCAAGGCTTCATCCTTTTTAAAATAAAGCTTAACATTGGCCAACAAACTAGCTTTCTCTGCATTTATTTCTTCCTCTGATTTATTGATGGCAAAGTCGAAAGGTGCAATCAAATCGTCGTGCATCCAATATTTCCCTTTTCGAAAATCGTATTTGAAAGTCCCTTCGCGAGGAAATAGGGATACCAACAAGAATATACTTGCTACAAAAAGAAATATTTTGTAGATATTCGCATAGTGATTTCTAATCTTCCAACTCATTTTACCCATAATTGCAGTGATTTTTCCCCAACGAAATTATGAAAATAATATGAATGAGGGTTGAATTTTTAGCGATTTATTTTGGATGGAGATAATTACGAAACAATTAGTCGATACCTGAAATTAGCATTTGCTGTGTATAACTGATGATATCCGGAAAAAACAAAGTGAATTCAGTTTCATAAGCAGCGTAATCTTTTTTCAAGTCAATGATGGCATTTTCCATGCCCGAAACAAAACTTGCTCTGCGCGACATTCCATTAAAAACCCGCTGTAAATCAGTTAAATTGGCATAACCTTGCAGCCAGTTTTGTATCACCATAAATGGCAGCATTCTTTTACTTTTAGGAGGGAGAATGGCATAATTACGAATTAATATTTTATACGTAGTATGTGCTGTTTGCGATAAAGGAATTGAAGAATATTTGTGAAAGTTTTTTGCCAAAAAATGGTCATAAAAAATGTCCGCAATTACACAGGCATATTTTTTATACTGCGGTTCGAGTCTGGATACACTGGTTTTGAATATAATATGGCGATCCGTATATGTATCAATTAATCGATGTAGCTTGATCCCTTTTAGGATATCATTGCTAAAATCATCAATCTGTTTGCCTTTTACAGCATCAGCTATTAAATTACCAAGTATCAGTTGCTCGTTATTTCCTGATAAATAAACATGTGCAAGAAAGTTCATGTATAAAAAATATAGTTTTAAGACCGAAACTCTATGTCGGAAGAATTGAAAAAATTAAACTTACTACTTCTGTGTTTTTATTGCTAATCTAACATTTCATCATTAAAAATGATTGATAAATTTGTAATTTTGCCAATCAAAATAAATACTGATTATGAATTTTCTCAAATTGATTCGCTGGCAAAACCTTGTTATCATTGTACTTACTCAATATTTTGTCCGATATTTTTTAATTAATCCTTTTTACAACTTGCAAAAAATAACCCTGCAAATGAACAATCAGGATTTCTTATTGCTGGTTTCCTCCATAGTATTGCTTGCTGCAGGAGGATATATTATCAACGATATTTTTGATATTCAGATAGATGCCATTAATAAACCTGAAAAAAAGATAATCAGCAACTCAATATCTGAAAAAAACGCCTATCTGATTTATTACATTCTTAATTCAATTGCTGCGTTGATAGGTATTTATTTAGGCCTTAAAGTCGGCTCATTGAGTCTTGGACTTTCTTTTATAGTCTGTATTGCAATTTTTTATTTTTATTCGCTAAAATACAAAAGATTATTTTTATGGGGAAATTTTGTGGTTGCTTTTTTATCGGCTTTTTTATTAATCATTGTCTGGTTATTTGAATTTTTTGCCATCAGAAAAAATGGGGTCGTTTTTACCGAAGGAATGCAGGTATATTGGACCATTACCTATTTTATTCTGGCATACGCTTTTTTTGCTTTTATCGTCACACTTATCCGTGAATTCGTGAAAGACATCGAAGATATGGAAGGCGACTCCAAATGGGGCTGCACCACATTAGCAGTGGTAGTGGGTGTTGAAACAACAAAAAAAATCGCTGTTGGATTATCTGTTTTAACTATTTTGTTGATTGCTTTCTTTCAAATAAAGTTAAAGGCGTGGGATTTGGGTTATTTTGCAGGAATATTGATGATGGCTGTTCAGTTCCCTATAGCATTTTTAAGTGTTAAAATATGGAATGCCAAAGAAAAAGCTGATTTTCATTTTGCGAGTAATCTTTCAAAGATTATTATGGTTTTCGGTATTTTGACTATGTTTGCCGTTTATATCAGTTTACAGTCATGATAAATTTTGATCATTACGAAATAATCCTAGCTTCTCAATCGCCTCGTCGTCAACAATTGTTGAAAGATATGGGTTTTAATTTCAATGTAATTGTTACCGATGCTGATGAAAGCTATCCTCAAGATCTTACAGTGCTGGAAATCCCTGTTTTTCTGGCCGAAATGAAGGCAAACGCCATTGCATTTGAATTAAAAGAAAATACCTTGATTATTGCCGCTGACACCATCGTAGCTGTTGACGACAAAGTGCTAGGTAAGCCCAGAGATGCTGAAGATGCTTTCAGTATTTTGCGACAGATTTCAGGAAGGATGCACAAAGTGGTTACTGGGGTTTGTTTAAAGACAATGTTGAAACAAAAATCTTTTTTGGCCGAAAGCAATGTGTATTTCAGACATTTAAGTGATGAAGAAATCTACTATTACATTAGCAATTATCAACCTTTCGACAAAGCTGGTGCTTATGGTGTTCAGGAATGGATTGGTTATGTGGGGATTGAACACATTGAGGGATCCTATTTTAATGTAATGGGCTTACCTACTCAAATGCTTTATAAAGAGCTGATCAACTTTTAATCCATTTTTAATTTTAATCTCTCCAGATAAAATTTACTTTCAGGTCCTTCGTTGAAAAGCAAATCGATAATGCTTACATTGGGTATGAATCCATATTTTTGTTCGAATACCTGGTAATAATGCGGAAAAATAACATCCTCTTCAACTGATTTTGGATGTAGGCTGTATCTTTTATCATTCCCTGAATTGTTGAGTGTTAAAAATTCTTCTGAAAAATGCATAGTTTTAGATACACCAAGTTTTTTTAAAAGAAGTCTCAAAAGCTCTGAGTTAAAATCAATGAGTCGATCATAAGATTGTGTATAGAATTTTTCCAGCTCATCACGATAATACAGGAAAAAGGGGGATTTATTATAGGCAGACTCGATGGCCCGCCAATGATTCGATTGCCAATTACTTAAATAAGATATCCGGATATCTTTGCTAAAGGTATGATTACCATCCACTTTATTAACAGGAATACTTAAATTTAACAAGCCATTGGCTGTTATAATTTTACAACGATTCCGGTAGCTTTGCTTACAATAATGCTCATGGATTTCTATTTTGATAGCATCAGCTTGCACTAAAATAGCAAAATATTCAATAGGTGGAAGATAAGCAGTGGATAGTAATATTTCGTTCATTCATTTTGAATTTTCAGATGCAAAAGTACAAATCAATTGAAATACAAAAAACTTAATCTGAATATATTGTCAAAATCATTAATTTTGTAAAGTATTTAAAAAATTATAATCTTATTTCCAATGATTGATTTATTTCCTTTGAATGCCATTTCGCCGGTTGACGGCAGGTATCATAGTCAATGCAAAGCACTTGCTGCTTATTATTCCGAAAAGTCCCTGATCCGCTATCGTGTGTTGGTTGAAATTGAATATTTTATAGCCTTGTGCGAATTACCCCTGCCTCAGTTAAGCAAGTTTGATAAAAATCTCTTTCTGGATCTGAGAAAAATTTACATCGATTTTTCAGAGATGGATGCCTTGGCTGTTAAAGAAATTGAAAAAACGACCAACCATGATGTAAAAGCCGTTGAATATTTTATCAAACAAAAATTTGATGCAATGCAACTTCAACAATTCAAGGAATTTATTCATTTCGGGCTTACTTCACAGGACATCAACAATTGTGCTCAACCACTTTCAATCAAAGAAGCCAATGAAACCGTTTTGTTTCCGGCTATCAACGAAATTATTTCCCAATTAAAAAACAGAGCATCCGAATGGAAATCAGTTCCCATGCTGGCTCGAACACATGGACAACCTGCATCACCAACTATACTTGGAAAAGAAATATATGTGTTTGTTGAAAGGCTCGAATTTCAGGTAAATTTATTAAAGACCATCCCTTATTCAGCTAAATTCGGAGGTGCAACCGGAAACTTCAATGCGCATCATGTAGCTTATCCAGATATAGATTGGATAAAGTTCGGGAATCAATTTGTAAATGACAGATTAGGATTATATCGTTCACAAACTACCACACAAATAGAACATTACGATAATCTGGCTGCACTTTTCGATAACCTGAAACGAATCAATACCATTTGTATCGACCTATGCCGGGATACCTGGACCTATATTTCAATGGATTATTTCAAACAACAATTAAAAGCCGGTGAAGTCGGTTCGTCGGCCATGCCACATAAAGTAAACCCTATCGATTTCGAAAATGCAGAAGGAAATCTGGGATTTGCCAATGCCATTTTTGAGCATTTATCGGCTAAACTTCCCATTTCACGTTTACAACGCGATTTAACCGATTCTACCGTAAGCCGCAATGTTGGAGTACCCATGGCTCATACCATAATTGCTTTGAACTCTCTCAAAAAGGGTCTGAATAAATTAATATTAAACGAAAAGAGCCTGGAAAACGACCTTGAAAATAACTGGGCTGTTGTAGCTGAGGCCATACAAACAGTTTTAAGGAGAGAAGCCTATCCAAATCCTTACGAAGCCTTGAAATCATTAACTAGGGTGAATGAAAAAATAACGCAGTCAAGCATTAGAAACTTTATAGATAAACTCGATATTTCTGATGCATTAAAAACGGAACTAAAGAAAATCACACCACAAAACTATGTAGGAATTACGAATTATAAATGATAAATGTTGAATTCAAAAAACAGGGAGGTAGATTTCAAACGCTAATTTAACCTGACTTCCCAGCCTATGCAAAAGGCAAACGACCAATTAACCAATAACCCAATAACCTAATAACCTAATAACTAATAAGCAATAACTATTAACGGATGTTCAAACTGAATTTCATATACAAATACCTGACAAACTATATTTTCGGAATTGCATTCAGCATTTTGTTGAGTTTGCTGGCAGTGGTATTGACGGTTTTTACATTTTCAATGATCATCCCTTTTTTAGGATTATTGTTCAACAAAATCCAAATTGTAGGTACGGCTCTCCCCTTTTCTTTTACGGTTGAAGCAATCAAAAATAATTTTTATTTCCTTATCTCCGAAATTATCAGAACTGAAGGCAAGCAGAATGCCCTCTTATTTCTAACCCTTGCTGCAGTGGCCTTGTATTTCTTTAAAAACTTATTTACCTACGCTGCAGCTTACTTTCTAGCACCCGTTCGTAACGGCGTTTTGAAAAAAATACGCAATGATATTTATCTTAAATTGCTCATTCTTCCTTTGAGTTTTTACAGGTTCAATAAAAAAGGAGACATTATTTCGAGGGCTACCAACGACGTGCAGGAATTAGATGAGTCTATTATGAAACCTTTGCAGGCACTTTTTGTACAGGCACTTACAATTGTTTTCTATCTGGCCACTTTGTTTATTATCAATTATAAACTTACTTTTTTTGCCCTAATTTTATTGCCAATTGGCGCATTTGTAATTAGCAGAATTTCAAAAAAATTAAAAAAAACAGCAGCTAAACTCCAAAGCAAACAAGGATTTATCTTATCATTGATCGAAGAATCCATCTCAGGTTTAAGGGTTATCAAAGGATTTAATGCCATTGATTTCTCAAACGAAAGATTTAGTAAGAGCAACGATGGGTTTACCCGTATCAAGAATATAATATACCGCCGGACAGACTTGGCTTCGCCGCTAAGCGAGTTTTTAGGAACGGTTATTGTAATGATTATATTATTGTATGGTGGTTCCATGATACTCAGCAAAGACTCTTCTTTAAATGCAGAATCATTTATTCTATACCTGCTGTTGTTTGGTATGATTATCAATCCAGCCAAAAATCTGACGACTGCCTTTTACTTTATTCAAAAAGGAAAAGCAAGTATCGAAAGAATTAAATTTATACTGGATGCCGAAGAAGTGATAGAAGAAAAAGCAAACGCACATCGTATCCATAATTTTACAAAAAGTATAATTTTTAATGAAGTTAGTTTTGCTTATGATGTTGATAAAATTGTACTCAATAACATCAATCTCGAGATTGAGAGAGGCAAATCAATTGCCATTGTTGGGCCTTCGGGTGCAGGGAAAACGACCCTGGTTGATTTAATTCCAAGGTTTTACGATTCTACGACCGGTGAATTGCTGATAGATGGAATTCCAATAAAAGACCTCGCGATAGATGATGTTCGAAAACTAACAGGGATTGTTTCTCAGGACACCATTTTGTTTAATGATACAGTATATAACAATATTGCCTTCGGAAATGAAAACATAGGTAAAGATAAAGTAATAGAGGCTGCTAAAATTGCCAATGCCCACGACTTTATATTGCAAATGGAATTTGGATACGACACCTTGATAGGTGATAGAGGAAGTTTACTTTCGGGCGGTCAACGACAACGGATCAATATTGCCAGGGCTGTATTAAAAAACCCACCCATCTTAATCCTTGACGAAGCTACTTCTGCCCTTGACATGGAATCGGAAAAACTGGTGCAGGACGCGCTAGAAAAAATCATGAAAGGAAGAACAACCATTGCCATCGCCCATCGTCTTTCTACCATTTACAATATGGACGAAATAATTGTACTCGACAAAGGGAAAATAGTGGAAAGAGGTAAGCATAGCAGTTTAATTATTCAGGATGGTCTGTACAAGAAGCTCCATGATATGCAATCGTTTAAATAATTTTTGCCTAGTAAACACTAAAAAACTTATATAGCTTTTGAATTATGAAATCTGCACCTTCAAAAAATATACTTAACATTATTGTGATAGCTGCAGCCTTGGGCTATTTTGTAGATATCTACGATTTAATTTTATTTGGCGTTGTTAAAAATCCAAGCTTGATCGATTTGGGTATAAGCGATAAAGATGCTTTATTTTCTCAGGGCAATTTTTTGTTGAGCATGCAAATGGCTGGCATGTTGATAGGGGGTATCGTTTGGGGCATTTTAAGTGATAAAAAAGGGCGGATGTCGATTTTATTTCTAACTATTTTCTTATATTCCATTGCAAATATTGCCAACGGATTTGCTCAGAATATTTCACAGTATGCTGTGTTGCGGTTTATTGCCGGGTTTGGTCTTTCGGGCGAACTGGGTATTGGCATCACAATGGTTTCAGAAGTAATGACAAAAGAATCGAGAGGACTGGGAGCCAGCATTGTTTCAGGTATTGGTATTGCTGGTTCTGCGTTGGCTTTTTTAGTAGCCGAAAAATTTAACTGGCGCGTAGCCTTCTGGACAGGCGGGGGATTGGGTTTGTTATTATTGTTTCTGAGGATTGCCGTTTACGAATCGGGTATGTACGAAAAAACGAAAAGTATTAAAGTCAGTAAAGGTAATTTCTTAAGCTTATTCTCTAATATCAGACGTTTTAAAAAGTTTATCTTTCTTATTTTATTAGCTGTCCCAACATGGTATACGGTAAGTGTGCTTGCTATCAATGCTCCATCTTTGGCTCAGGATGCACTGCATATTACAGGTCCTGTCAAAGGTTCAACTTCCATCATGTTGCATTATATTGGAGCTGCCATTGGAAGCTTTTTGTTCGGCTATCTTTCGCTGAAACTTAAATCACGTAAAAACCCTATTATTATTGGTATTCTTTTTATTGCTGTCTTTGCAATAGTTTACTTTTCATTAAGAGGGGCAAGTCCTGAAGTGTTCTATGGTATATTGTTATTGTTAGGCATACCCATGGGAGGCTTATGGAATGTATTTATGATTACTGCATCTGAGCAGTTCGGCACCAATCTTAGGGCTACGGTTACCACTTCTGCGCCTAATTTTGTGAGAGGTGCAACCATATTAATCACCTTCCTTTTAGGCGTTTTGACTCCAATTTATGGATTATGGTATGCAGGTGTTATTATTGGCTTGCTTTTTACAAGCCTTGCCCTCATTTCAGTTTTCTTTATTGAAGAAACCTATGGAAAAGAATTGGATTATATTGAGGAATTAAAATAGTAAAATTGATAATTATAGAATTTTGTAATTTTTATACTCCCCTATCCTATAACCAATTAGCTTTTCAACAAATAATTTGAAACGATCTTTCAGGTTGTAGTTTTTATACGATAAATCAAAATCGAATTTCCAGTTTGATTTTTCAAGTCTTTCCTTCATCACTCCTGGATGGGTTGCTGTAAATAAAGTCAGGGAATTAATTGAAGAATAATCAAAAGCTTCAATTTTTGGAATATTTTTTTCAACCCAGTTATCGTCATGCCAGAGTTTGTGAAAGTTCTCTTGCTTTTGTTGCATAATTTCAGGCTTTTTCACCCAGCCATAATGAAATATAAAAGCATTTATCTGTTTTACGTTCAGTACTTTATTATCGTTTTTACGAAAGCCTTGGGCATCTTTGTAAGAATAAATATGCTGAGATGGTCTTACAATCCTGATTTCTTTACGGTACCAGTTGGGTGCATCGGCCACATAATCGTAGCTTCCGTAAAAATGACGATAGTTAAACAATAGCCCATCCACGCTTGGATTATCTTTCCATTGCAACAGAACCTTTTTAATTTCATCCAGGTATTGCTCATGCACTACCTCATCTCCCTGAATATAAAAAGCCCAATCACAATCGGGACTAATAGCACGTAAGGCTTTATCCGTTTCCTTGGCAAGTACCTGACCGCCTTCCCTTAAACTATCGTCCCAAACAGTTTCGATAATTTTAATTTTATCGGAAGCTATACTTTTGATTAACTCCAGAGTAGCATCTTCTGACTTCCCCACGGCAACAACAAACTCATCGCAAATAGGTAAGATAGAAGTTATAGCCTCCACGATAGGATAATCGTATTTGATGGCATTTCTGACAAAACTAAAACCTGCAACTTTCACTATGATGAAATATTTTAATGAAACCTGACAGGGTTTTAAAGCCTATCAGGCTAATATCAATTAATTATCTATTAATATGATTTTGCAAAAACCACCCTTTGTGTTGAAGGTTTGCCCGAAAAAACACATTTTCCGTTTTCCTGAGGATTGTTCAACGGAATGGTACGTATAGTAGCTTTGGTTTCTTCTTTGATTTTCAGTTCGGTTTCGGTAGTTCCATCCCAATGAGCCAAAACGAATCCACCTTTGTTTTCAATGGCATCTTTAAATTCATCCCAGCTATCTACTTTATAAGTTGACATATCTCTGAAATTCAATGCTTTTTGATACAAATTATGTTGAATAGCTTCCAGTAAATGTTCTACTTTATTCTCAATATCTATTTGTTGATACACTGATTTTTCCATGGTATCACGTCGGGCGACTTCTATTGTTCCTTCTTCCAGATCGCGGGGACCAATTGCCAGACGCAATGGAACACCTTTGAATTCATATTCAGCAAATTTCCAGCCAGGCTTGTATGTATCTCTGTTATCATATTTTACACTGATGCCTTTGGATTCAATGGCTTTTTTAATTTCTAAGGCTTTTACCGAAATTTCGGCCAATTGTTCAGCATTTTTGTAAATAGGTACAATTACAACCTGAATAGGTGCTAATTTTGGGGGCAAAACCAGGCCGTTGTCATCAGAATGAGCCATTACCAGCGCACCCATCAATCGTGTGGAAACGCCCCAGGAAGTTGCCCATACATATTCCTGTTTATTTTCTTTGCTTACAAATTTAACATCAAATGCTTTCGCAAAATTTTGTCCCAAAAAATGAGAAGTGCCAGCCTGCAATGCTTTGCCGTCCTGCATCAAAGCTTCAATACAAAAAGTTTCGATGGCTCCTGCAAAACGTTCATTGGCGGTTTTAATCCCTTTGAGCACAGGAACAGCCATAAAGTTTTCAGCAAAATTTGCATAAACATCGAGCATCTGACGGGTTTCTACCAATGCTTCCTCTTGCGTGGCATGAGCCGTATGACCTTCCTGCCATAGAAATTCTGTAGTCCTTAAAAACAAACGGGTACGCATTTCCCACCTTACTACATTTGCCCATTGGTTAACCAATATCGGTAAATCTCTGTATGATTGTATCCAATTGCGGTAGGTATCCCAGATGATGGTTTCTGAAGTAGGACGAACGATGAGTTCTTCGTCCAGTTTAGCAGTTTCATCCACCACTATCTTTCCGTTTTCGTCTGTCTTTAAACGGTAATGTGTAACCACAGCACATTCTTTGGCAAAGCCTTCCACATGACTGGCTTCTTTGGTGAAGAATGATTTTGGAATAAACAAGGGGAAATAAGCATTCTGATGACCGGTATCTTTAAACATTTTGTCTAAAGCGGCTTGCATCTTTTCCCAAATTGCATAACCATAAGGTTTGATTACCATACAGCCCCTAACTGCCGAATTTTCAGCCAAATCTGCTTTTATTACCAGTTCATTGTACCATTGAGAATAATTATCTGCTCTTTTTGTGAAATCTTTTGCCATTTGTTTTACTTTGGTATAAAATTTGTTCTGTTTTAAGAAATTTTATCATTGATTGATAGATGGCAAAATTAAAAAATATAAACATAAGATTCACAATAATTAAAATAATAAAACACAGGGAGGACCTAAACATGAAAACCCTAATAAAATTTGCAGTAATTCCAATGTTGTTGTTAACAGCATGTAGTTCTTCAAATCAGTTGTCATCAGCTTACGATGATGATGGAATTTATACTTCAAAAAAAGAAAAACCATTAGTTGCTCAAACACCAACAGTTGCTGAAAAAGAAAAACCTCAAATTGCTGAACAAAAACCGCTTACTTATAATGAGGTAACTCCAAAATCATACAATGCAAATGAGAAAGCTGTCGATAAATCACAAATGAGCTATGATAAATACAAGCAAAGTCAGGTTGATAACGCTAATCCTGTTGTAGAAAATAACACTGCAGCCCAAACCGAAGCTGTGAATACGCAGGAAAATCAGAACTATTCCAACTACGATGCTGATGATTATTATGATTATGGCTATTCTTCCCGTTTAAGGAGATTTCATAACCCTTGTCATTTTTCAGGCTATTACGATGATTATTACACCAATATGTATTGGTACAATCACGATCCTTTTTATTATGGAACCAGTATTTATATGGGTTACAATTGGTTTGGCCCAGACTATTCTTATTACAATCCTTACTATTATAATAATTGGGGTTGGAACTTTGGATTTGGACTTGGACTTGGTTGGGGTTATTACGGCATGGGCTATTACGGATGGAATACACCCTATTGGGGTGGTGGTTACTATGGATATGGTGGTTATGGCCATGGGCATGGGCATGGTTTCAATAACGATAATTGGGCTTCTAACCATCGCAATTCTGCTTCCAGCTATTTTGGTCCAAGAAATGCTATTGGTGCATCCAATGGCACGACAACTCCAAGAGGAAGTGGAACAACAATTGGTGGTATTAAAAGTACAAACCAACGCTTTTCTTCAACCGATAATACGAGCAAGAGAACTACAATTAATATTGGCAGCAATGATATAGCTCCAACACCTATCGGATCAGAAAGCAAGAAAGCAGTTCCCGTTCTAAATCAAAATGAAAATATTTTACCCGTTAATACTGGTGTAAAAGCAAATGATAGTAAAGCTGTGAATCAAGCTCAAGACAACCGTATCGTCAATACTCCTGCTAACAACGAAAGAAAAGTTGATGCAAATATTCCCAAGGTTGAACTTCAGAACAATGCTTCAAAAAGCAATACAGCTCCAACTAATCAAAACAATCCCAATACACGAATAAATAATTATCAAAGATACAGTCGCTCGAATCAGGAAAAACAAATTGACAAAGCTCCAACAACAACTCCCAATACTTACAATTACCGAGACCCAAAATCTTATAACTCACCCAGTTATTCACAACCCCGTTCTAGCCAGGAATTTGAAAGTCCTAAATACAAAAGCGAAAGAAGTTACAGCACACAACCAGCTCAAACACAGCCTTCAAATATCCAGGAAACACCGAGGTCGAATACGAATAGAAATTACACTCAACCAGCAACTAATCAAAACAGGAATTACACACCTCCGGCAACTAATCAAGATAGGAATTATTCGACTCCATCAAACAATGAAAACAGGAACTATACACCTCCTGCCAATAATGAAAGAAAGAGTCAACCTTCGAACAACAATTCTAACTACAGTGCTCCTGCATCAAATCGTTCGAACAATTCAGCTCCATCTAATTCGGGTGGCAATAACTCAAGATCTAGTGGAAACAGCTCTGGGTCTGGAAATCAACACAAAAGATAAATAGTTTTATCTCAACATAATTCATTGAAAATAATAAAAACCTTTAAATTTTATCAAAATGAAAAAGATTGTTATCACAATGTTTATTGCAATAGCAAGTATTTCAACTACTTTTGCTCAAAATGAAATAGACGCACTTAGGTATTCACAGGTATTTTATGGAGGAACTGCCAGATCAACAGCCATGGGAGGCGCTTTTGGAGCCTTAGGTGCTGACTTTTCATCATTAAGCCAAAATCCTGCAGGTATTGGTTTGTACAAGATTTCTGAATTTACAATTACACCTTCCTTTTATATTGGCAGAACTGCATCAAAATTTACAGATTATCCTCAAAGAGACGATTATAAATACAATATCAACTTAGGAAACATTGGATTTGTATATACTTTTTACAAAAGAGGTAATTATGTTCAGGATGCTGGTTTTAAATCAGCTCAGTTTGGATTTGGCATCAATCGTTTGAATAATTTCAACAACAGAATGATAATGGAAGGATTTAATGCAACTAGTTCCATGATGAACCAATATGTAATCAAAGCAAGCGGTAAGTATGCTGATAACTTAGACAACTTTGATACACGTCTAGCATACGATGCATGGCTTATCAATCCAAAAACATCAGACTCCTCTCATTATACTTCCGTTGTTAATGGTGGTGTAACACAGAGAAAAATCGTATCTACGAGTGGCTCAATCAATGAAGTTGTAATGTCGCTGGGCGGAAATTACAACGATAAATTATACTTAGGAGCTACTATAGGATTCCCATTTATCCACTATACGGAACAATCTAACTATAAAGAAACTGACAGCAAAGACAGCATCAACAACTTTAATTCATTTACAGTTTCTGATGATTTAAAAACGACAGGAGCTGGTATCAATTTAAAATTTGGATTGATTTACCGTCCTATCGATATGATAAGAATTGGATTGGCCTTCCATTCACCAACCTATTACTATTCGATGCAAGACGAATACAGTCGTCAAATCGAATCTGATCTGACACAAGGAAAATATACAGCCGAATCCACCAAAGGCAGTTATGAATATGAACTAACCACTCCTCCCAGCGTAATAGGCAGTCTGGCTTTTGTATTGGGTGAACATGGTTTAATCAGTGCTGATTATGAATATATTGATTTTACAGTAGCCCGATTAAGAGGAAAAGATGATGCCGCTTTTTACAATCAAAACGATGCCATTCAGGCAAAATACAGGGCAACTTCCAATATTAGAATTGGTACAGAATGGCGATTAAACCCATTGGCTTTCAGAGCTGGTTATGCTTTGTATGACAGCCCATTTAGGACAGGAGTGAACGATGCAAAACGCAGCATTTTATCATTCGGACTTGGATTTAGAGAAAAAACGTTTTTTATTGATTTAGCCTATGCTTATACCAAACAAAGCGAAGATTATTATTTCTACGATCCATCTGTTATTAAGCTAAGTCCTGTTAAAAATGATATGACGGGTAGTAATATCATGTTGACGATTGGATTCAAGTACTAGAAGGAGTTATTGGGTTATTGAGTAATAGAAGTCAATTTTAAGATTACTTTCTTAGCTCAAAATTTTTCCCTAAGTATACTTTCCTCACATGTTCATCTTCGGCCAATTCCTGAGAAGTGCCTGATTTTAAAATCGAGCCTTCAAACAAGAGATAGGCTCTATCAGTTATATTTAGGGTTTCGTGTACATTGTGGTCGGTAATCAATACACCAATATTTTTTTCTTTTAATTTCTTGACGATGGTTTGGATGTCTTCAACAGCAATCGGATCAACGCCAGCAAAAGGTTCGTCCAATAAAATAAATTTGGGGTCAACGGCCAGCGCACGGGCTATTTCTGTTCGTCTTCTTTCTCCTCCAGAAAGCTGAATCCCTTTGCTTTTTCGGATATTCTGCAACCCAAATTCCGTCAACAATGTTTCTAATTTTTGGTATTGCTCCTCTTTACTTAATTTTGTAAATTCAAGAACAGCTAAAATATTATCTTCCACACTCAATTGTCTGAAAACAGAAGCTTCTTGTGCCAGATAACCAATACCGTGCTGAGCACGCTTATACATTGGCATTTCGGTAATATCAAGATCATCAAGGAATACTTTGCCCGAAAGTGGTTTAATTAGCCCCACAGTCATATAAAAGGTTGTAGTTTTACCGGCACCATTAGGCCCCAGCAAACCAACAATTTCACCTTGTTCTACTTTCACTGACACTCCATTTACAACAGTACGGCTTTTGTATTTTTTTACTATGTTTTCAGTTCTTAATATCATTGCTTTATAAATCTGATGCTTAATAAAACTAAGCTATTTATTATTTATTGTATCCTTACTAAAAAATATAAACGTTATTGAAGAAAAATATTGGTTTTAAAATTCTTAGTTTTGCTATAAATTTTGCCTTAAATTTTTAACTTTTATATGATTCCCTCTCTCAATAAATCATGCAAATGAACCACGCCCATATATTTATCGTTTTCGTCAACCACCAATAATTGAGTTATATTATTTTGTTTCATTACATTCAATGCTGTTACTGCGAGTTCTCCATATTGGATGGTTTTTGGATGCAACGACATGATATCTTTAGCTATTAAATGCTCTATAGAAATGTCTTTTTGTAGCATTCGTCTTAAATCGCCATCTGTAACAATACCAATAATTATGCCATTTTCCACGACGGCTGCAGCTCCCAGGCGTTTCGAAGTTATTTCGATAATCGTTTGCCTTAAGCTGGTTTCTGCCGTTACTTTTGGGACTTCGTTGTGTACCGATAGATCTGCTACTTTTAAATACAATTGTTTTCCCAGTGCGCCACCTGGATGATATTTTGCGAAATCACTGGTTGTAAAGCCTCTGCATTCGAGTAAGGCAACTGCCAGGGCATCACCCATCACCAGTTGTGCGGTGGTGCTTGAAGTAGGAGCCAGATTATTAGGGCATGCTTCCTTTTGAACACTGCAATTGATGTTATAATCTGCTTGCAGAGCAAGATAAGAATTTGAATTGCCATGCATGGCAATAATATTATTACCCATAGATTTAATTAAAGGAACAAGGACTTTTATTTCAGGGGTATTTCCACTTTTAGATATACATATAATGATATCATCGGGTTGAATAATTCCTAAATCTCCATGAATAGCATCTGCAGCATGCATAAAAATAGCAGGTGTTCCGGTAGAATTCAAGGTTGAAACTATTTTTGATCCAATATTCGCACTTTTACCGATTCCTGAGATAATTACTCTACCTTTGCAATGAAAGATAATATCGACACATTTTGCAAATTCATTGTCAATGTAATTTTTAAGATTAACAACAGACTCAGCTTCGTTGCTAATTGTTGATAATGCGATTTCCTTTATTTCTTCGTATGATTTCAATGTTAAATATTTTATAAATAAAAATAAATTGTAGTTGTGTGAAAAAAATGTAGTACATTTACATTACAAACCTACATGAAATTTTTCATTCAGCAATAGAAAATAAAAAAAATCGTTAGGATTATTACTAATTTTACAAAGATAAATATTCATTTTAATTAATCTCATAAATGGTGGCTAAGGAAGTTGATACTCTTCACAAAAATTTGAAGAAAATCTTTGGATTTGATAATTTTAAAGGAAATCAAGAAGAAATTATTAAGAGCTTGTTAGATGGAAAAGATACTTTTGTAATAATGCCTACTGGTGGCGGAAAATCATTATGTTATCAATTGCCTGCTATTATTAGTAAAGGAACCGCTATCATCATTTCTCCATTAATAGCTTTGATGAAAAACCAGGTAGATGCCATTCGCAACTTTGGCAACGATAATGGGATTGCACATTTTTTAAATTCTTCGCTTTCGAAAGCAGAAATTAAGACTGTAAAAGCCGATATCACTTCGGGGAAAACCAAGCTTTTGTATGTTGCACCTGAGTCACTTACAAAAGAAGAAAATGTAGAGTTTTTTAAGGATATTACCATTTCATTTTATGCAATAGATGAAGCCCACTGTATTTCGGAATGGGGACACGATTTTAGACCAGAATACCGTAGGTTGAGACCCATCATCGAAGCAATCGGCAAAAAAGTACCAATAATAGCCCTTACGGCCACTGCAACACCTAAAGTGCAACAGGATATTCAAAAAAATCTGAATATGATGAATGCACATTTGTTTATTTCATCATTTAATCGTCCTAATCTGTATTATGAAGTTCGAACGAAAACCAAAGAGGTTAATAAAGAAATCATCAAATACATCAAAGGACACATGGGTAAATCAGGCATCATCTATTGCCTGAGTCGTAAAAAAGTAGAAGAATTAGCAGAAACCTTGTTGGTAAATGGCATCAAAGCATTACCTTATCACGCAGGTTTAGATCCTGTAGTCCGTGCCGGAAATCAGGATAAATTTTTGATGGAAGAAGTGGATGTAATTGTTGCTACCATTGCATTCGGCATGGGTATCGACAAACCTGATGTAAGATTTGTTATCCACAACGATATGCCCAAAAGCCTGGAAGGTTACTATCAGGAAACTGGAAGAGCAGGCCGCGATGATGGGGAAGGAAATTGTATTGCTTTTTACAGCGAAGAAGATATTATTAAGCTCGAAAAATTTTTAAAAGGAAAACCAGTAGCTGAGCAGGAAATTGCCATGCAATTGATGAATGAAACCGTTTCTTATGCTGAATCTTCCGCTTGTCGTAGAAGAGTTTTACTGCATTATTTTGGTGAAAATTACGATCTGGATAACTGTAGCACCTGTGATAACTGTAACCATCCTAAAGCAAAAACAGATGGAACAGAAGATGTAGTCACTGCACTTGAAACAGTAATCGCTGTAAAACAATTATTTAAAGCCAAACATATTGCTCAGATAATTATCGGAAAAGGATCAGCTACTCTCAAGAAAATGAAACACGATAAACTTCCTCAGTTTGGTGTTGGCTCCGACAAAGTAGAAGGTTATTGGAATGCTGTTATTCGTCAGGCGATAATCGAAAATCTTTTAATAAAAGATATTGAAAACTATGGCTTGCTAAAAGTTAGTCCTGAAGGATTAAAATATATTAAGAAACCTTATAAAATTATGATCGCCAAAGATCATGATTTTATAAACGATGATGAAGATTTAATGGATGCCATTGGTGGTGGTGGTAGTCATTCAAACGCAACCGACAAGACTTTATTCTCATTACTGAAAGACTTAAGAAAAGACATTTCACGAAAAGAAAACTTGCCTCCTTTTGTTATTTTTCAAGATCCATCGTTGGAGGATATGACCATACAATATCCAATCACCATGGATGAAATGAAGCAAATTACGGGTGTTGGAACCGGAAAAGCTTCAAAATACGGGCAACCATTTATCGATTTAATCAAAACCTATGTTGATGAAAATGAAATTGAAAGGCCACAGGATTTAGTTGTAAAATCTGTCATCAATAAATCGGGGCTCAAAGTTTACATTATTCAAAATATCGACAGAAAACTTTCACTTGAGGACATTGCTACTGCAAAGAATCTTACCATGGAAGAATTACTTACAGAAATTGAAAGCATCGTTTCTTCGGGCACTAAAATTGACATTAAATATTACATTGACGAATGCGTCGATATCTATCATCAGGAAGAGATTTATGAATTTTTTGGTGAAGCTGAATCTGATTCCATTCAGGATGCTTTGTTCGAATTAGGTGAAAATGAATATACTGAAGAAGAAATTCGCTTGATGCGTATCAAATTTATGTCAGAAATTGGCAATTAATAAGTCAAAAGCTGAAAGCAATCAATTCAAATTAAATAAATACAATTTATAACTTTTATCACAACTTTATGAACGAAGAGAATACTATCGTGGAAAACACAGAAGAGACAACAACCCCTATTGCACAAACCAGTCCAGTTGAAAATAATTCGATCGCCACCTGCAAGAAATCAAACTGCAGTATGGTATTCAATATTTTTATGGTTTTAGCCATAGCTGTACTTTATATATTGTATTTTACTTCCCGCAACAAACAGGAAGTTGTTCAGACTGTCAGCATTAAAACTGCATTAAGTATCGCTTATGTTGACAGTGATACACTTTGGGAAAGCTACGATTTTGTAAAAGCTACCAAAAAAGAATTGGAGGAATTGGAATTAAAACTCAATAGTAACTACAAAGCACAAGCAATGGCTTTTAAAGCTGAATATGAGAATTACCTTAAAACAGGTGCTTCTTTACCCTTGAACGAACAAAAGAAAAGAGAAGCTGCTTTACAACAAAAACAAAGTGGTTTAATGGATCTCGAAAAGAGTCTTGGCAATCAACTACTTGAAGTAAAGCAAACTAAAAATATTCAATTGCAGGATTCTATCTATGCTTATATCAACCGCTTTAACCAGGGTCCGAAATATTCTTATATACTCGAAAAATCCAGAACCAGTGGCATTTTATTTGCCAATGATAGTCTGAATATCACGAAAGTGGTTATCAAAGGATTGAACGAAGCTTACGCTAAAGGGAAAACCAATTAAATCATAAGCAATGCTTTTAGAAGTTTGCGTCCATTCAGTAGAATCAGCTATTGCAGCTGAAAAAGGCGGAGCTCAAAGAGTAGAATTATGTGATAATATTCCTGAAGGCGGAACGACTCCTTCTTCTGCAGCCATTTTATTGGCAAGAAAACATCTAGCTATAGATTTGCATGTAATGATACGTCCACGGGGAGGTGATTTTTTATATTCTTCGCTGGAACTCGAAATCATGAAACAAGATATTATTGCCGCTAAAAATCTGGGTGCAGATGGCTTGGTATTTGGTATACTTACCAGAGAAGGGAAAATTGACAAAACTGCTTGCAAACTATTACTTGAAAAGGCTTACCCTTTGCGAACCACTTTCCATAGAGCTTTTGATATGGTATCCGACCCTTTTGCCTCATTGGAAGATATTATTTCAATGGGCTTCGACAACTTACTTACATCTGGCTTACAAGCCAAGGCTTTTGATGGCATACATCTGATAAAACAATTGATTGATCAAGCTAAGGACAGAATTTGTATCATGCCTGGAAGTGGAATTAATGAAAGCAATATCAGGGAAATTGCCCTTCAAACGAAAGCCCATGCTTTTCATGTGTCGGTCAGAAAAAAAACAGCAAGCCAGATGATTTTCAGAAACCACTCCATTCGAATGGGAGGAATAGAAGATATTTCTGAATACGAAAACAGCATTACCGACGAAAATCGGGTAAAAATCATCCAAGAAATACTCACGCATATTTCTTAGTTGATCTTCCTTGTCAATATCTTCTGAAAATCCATTCTTTTTTCTTCATTTTTAATTGAAGTTTTATTGAATATGTATTTTTAAACACCTCCAAACAAAAAATTTCTTCGGATTTGTATCACCCTTGAAGCAAAAAATCAGCTAATTACTAAATGCATTTAGATAAAAAATTTCAAAAAATTTTATCTGGTTGCTTATCAATATATTACATAAATATTGCTAGGTTTTTTGGAAGTAAAAAATTGGAGAATTATATTCAAAAAAAACAATATATTTGCATCTGATAAAATTCAATTATTCATTTCAACTTACAATCAATCAATAAATGCAATACGGTCATTTTTCGGAAGATGGCAAAGAGTATATCATTACCAAAATGAATACTCCAAGCCCCTGGATTAATTATCTTTACAACGGCAGCTATTTTACAAGTATCTCCAACAATGGCGGGGGTATGAGCTACTTTAAAAGTCCATTGCACGGTAGGGTTAGCCGTTATCGTATCAATGAAGTTCCTTACGATCGTCCTGGAAAATACATCTATATAAAAGACAACGAAAGCGGGGAAATATGGAGTTTATGCTGGCAACCCGTTGGAAAACATCTTGAAGCATATAAATTAGCGCATGGTTTTGGATATACCCGTTCAGAAGCCAGCATCAATGGTATTGATTCTTCAGTCCTCTTTTTTGTTCCTCAGGATGAGGATCAGGAAATCTGGAAAACAAGTTTAAAAAACATTTCAGACAGGCCTCGGAAATTATCGGTATATAGCTATGTTGAGCTGGCCCTGGGTCATGCTTTGGTAGATCTGATTAACCAATGCGATGATCAGCATTTTAACCGTTCTCATTTTGATGCAGATTTAAACGCCCTCTTTTCAACCAAAACGTATTGGGTCACTCAGAGCAAAGGGACACAACAACAGGAAAACAAAGAATGGGATCAGTGGTGTTTCTTTACAGCAAATCATGCTGCAGCAGGATACGAAACTGTCCGCGAACGTTTTATTGGCCTCTATCGCAACGAAAACAATCCTGAAAGTATAGAAAAAGAAAATCTTAGCTGTCAGGATACCGATTTTGGAAATGTAGTGAATGCTTTGAAACTGAATATCGACTTACAACCAGGAGAATGCAAAGACCTTATTTTCACTTTAGGTGTAATCGAAAAATTACATTTTGATGAGTTGAAAAAAGAACGTGTCAATAAATATAAAGAGGTGGCAGCAGTAGAAGCAGCTTTTGCAAAACTTAACAAAAGCTGGGCTGATTATTTTGCCCATACTTCCGTTGAAACACCCGATGAAGATGTAAATATCTTTTTAAAATACTGGATACCTTATCAGGCAAAAGTAGCTTTTGATGTTGGTAGAGTAGCCAGCTTTTATTACTGGGGCATAGGCCGTGGATTTGGGTTCAGAGATACTGCTCAGGATACCATTGCCGTTACCATTTCAAATCCTGAGAAAGCAAAAGAACGCATCCTTTTACTATCACGCCAGATGAGAACAGATGGTAAGGTCTACCATCATTTTCACGGAGATGGAGAAGGTGAATTTACCCAACATTGTGATGATCCTTTATGGTACATGCTGGCTGTTTGTGAATACTTAAAAGAAACCGCTGATTTTGATTTACTGAACACTACACAACGATTCATTGAGGAAGGTAAAGAGGGAACGATACTGGAACACATGTTTGCTGTGGTAAATTATTCGAAAAGCAATCTAGGCATTCATGGCCTCCCTGTTTTTGGGAGAGGTGACTGGAACGATACCCTTGATTATATTGGAGGAGAAGAAGGTGGAGAAAGTGTTTGGGGAGCTATGTTTTATGCAGCTATGCTGAACCTATTTATTGAATTGCTGGATTTCTTAAGTAAAGAAAAATCAGAAGTTGCATTGGTTCGTAATCAGCTTATCAAAGCTGTAGACGAAAATTGCTGGGATGGGGAATGGTACCTCCGTGCTTTTGGAGGTAAAGGTCGCAAAGTTGGTTCCAAAGAAAATAAATATGGTAAGATCTTTTTAAATACCCAGATATGGCCTGTATTAGCAGGTTTTCCTAATCAAGAGCGTAATCTAACAGCCATGAACAGCGTTAAAACCTATCTTGATTCTCCCGAAGGACCTAAAAAATGTTCACCGGCATGGAAAGAAATTGACCCCAATATTGGCCTGGTTACTCGTTGTGTATGGGGGAAGAAAGAAAATGGAGCTGTTTTCTGTCATCCAACTTCCTGGGTCATACAAGCTGAATGCTTACTGGGAAGAAGCAATCAGGCTTTTGACTATTTTAAGAAAATGCTACCCAACCGAATCGACAGCGATATATTTGTGGCTGAACCTTACGTATTTTCTCAATACATTACCAGCAACGAACATTCACAGCCAGGAAGAGCAAGCCATTCGTGGCAGACCGGTTCTGCTGCCTGGATGTATCGTGTTAGCTATGACTATATTCTGGGTTTACGCCCAACATACAGCGGTTTATTGATTGATCCAGCCATTCCTTCCCATTGGGATGGGTTTAAAGCAAAAAGAATGTATAGGGGATGTCTTTATACTATTGAAGTTTTGAATCCAACTCATGTTGAAAAAGGAGTGAAAGAAATTTTTGTTAATGGAGTAAAAATTAACGGAAATATACTTACTGTTTCAGAGCAAAAAGAATGTAAGGTAAAAGTTATAATGGGTTAATCTCTAAACCTTACAGGTTTTGAAAACCTGTAAGGTTTAAAACAAGAAAAATATACAACAATGAAAAGACATCCTCTCAGTCCAATATTAACAAGAGCAGACATCCCTGACATTTACCCTCAGTTGGTGGATGCCACATCGGTATTCAATCCCGGAGCCATCAAATTTGAAGACAAATATTTACTGATGCTAAGGGTGCAGAGCCGTTCCCGCGAAACCTTCATGGTAATGGCCGAAAGCGAAAATGGTATCGACTTTAAAGTAGAAAACAAAATTGTTGACTTTAAAGGAATAGAAAAAGTCAAAGAAAAGATATACCATATCTACGATGCCAGAATTTCTAAAATTGAAGGCGTTTACTACATCATGTTTGCCATGGACATGGATGGAGGTTGTCAGTTGGGTCTTGGCAAAACACTGGATTTCAAAAGCTTTGAATTCATGGGCTTAACTTCAAATGAAGACATCCGGAATGGCGTTCTATTTCCTGAAAAGGTAAATGGCAATTACCTCAGGATGGACCGACCGAACAGATCACGACACGATAATGGCACCACTTCAGGAAGTACCATCTGGCTATCAAAATCTGATGACCTACTGAATTGGGAACCATTGGCTCCATTAATAGATGGACGTTTTCATTACTGGGACGAATTTATAGGCTCGGGACCTCCTCCTGTTAAAACCCGCAAAGGCTGGTTACATATTTACCATGGAGTAGCAGGGCATTTCGGCAGTTCAAATATTTACCAGGCCGGAGTAATGTTATTAGATCTGAATGATCCTTCAAAAGTCATTTCAAGAAGTTGGTGCAATATACTAGAACCCCGTGAGCTTTATGAATTAACAGGCCAGGTCCCCAATGTTGTTTTCCCCAGTGGAATGATAGTGATGAAATATGACAAAGAAGGCTATGCTTTACCTGAGAGTGAAGTTTATGTTTATTATGGAGCTGCTGATACTTCTGTGGGTCTTGCTGTTACGACAATAAATGAACTATTAGAGAATACAAAGCAATAATAGGGATTTAGACTGTAGGAAAATAGGCTGTGGGAAAATAGGACTATTGTATATTTATCTTTTAGAGAAAAAAAACTAAACTAGTAATTACCTATAGTCTAAAAGTCTAAATACCTAAAGCCTTAAAAAAATACAAACAAAAAATACAAAAACTATGAATCTTTCAATAGCAGACTGGGCCATTGTACTCACATTACTGGCCATGATGGTCGGAATGGTTTTATTTAGCAAAAAACTCGTAAGAAGTGTTTCCGACTTTCTGGCGACCGGTCGAACCGGTGGCAGGTATATTATCTCCATGTTTCAGGGAACGGCAGCATTGGGTGCAATTACGGTAGTAGGGGCCATGGAACAGAACTATAATGCAGGATTCAATTCACGTTGGTGGGAAATGCCTACA
The DNA here is from genome assembly GCA_037133555.1 of Bacteroidota bacterium. GTDB lineage: Bacteria > Bacteroidota > Bacteroidia > Bacteroidales > JACABE01 > JACABE01. The sequence goes on along the minus strand of JBAXNW010000022.1, from coordinate 12,224 downwards.
GCTGTTATTCTTGTTACCATGAGCGTTACAGGTTGGGTGATCTATCGTTTCAGACAAACAAAAGCTCTGACAATGGCTCAGTTTTTTGAAATCAGATACAGTCGAACTTTCAGAATATTTGCAGGTTTTTTGGCTTTTCTTTCAGGGGTTTTTAATATGGTTATCTTCCCTTCTGTCAGTTCTCGATTCTTTATCTATTTCTGCGGGATACCCGAAATTGGACATATAGGTTCTTTTTCTATCACATTTATTTTAGTAACGGCTGTCATGGTATTAATCCCACTTTACTTTATTTTTACTGGGGGTCACATTGCAGTCATGTTTACCGACTTTATACAGGGTGTATTTGTAAATATCGTTTTCGTTATCATCGTTATCCTTTTGCTTATCAAGGTAGATTGGGCTCATATTACCACTGCCATTTCCGGTGCAGAAGCTGGCAAATCACTTATTAATCCTTTTGATGCCAGCAAAGTGCAGGATTTTAACCCCTGGTTTTTCTTTATAGGGATGTTTGGATTGATTTATACTAAAATGTCATGGCAAGGCAATTCATCCTTTAATATTGCTGCCAAGAGTGCACACGAAGCCAGAATGGCAGATGTTTTAAGCAATTGGCGGCTCGTTCCGCAATGGGGTTTATTTCTGGTTTTTGTTCCCATCGTTGCCTATACTTTGTTTCACCACGTCGATTATAAAAGTGTAGCCGACTCAATCAATGCTACGCTGGCCACTGCAGGTAATACTGCTGAGCAAAGTCAATTAAGGGTACCCATGGCTTTAAATTATCTTTTACCAGTTGGGTTGAAGGGTGCTTTCGTTGCCATTATGCTTGCTGCTGCTATCACTTGTCATAATACCTATATGCATTCCTGGGGAAGTATTTTTATACAGGATTGTATCATGCCTTTGCGTAAAAAGGCTTTCGAACCTAAAGAGCATTTGAAATACCTTAAATTATCCATATTGGGTGTTGGAATTACGATTTTTGTACTGAGTATTATTTTCCAGCCTAAAGATCTTGTATTTCTATTCCTTAATATTTCAGGCGCTATTTTTGTAGGCGGTTCAGGTGCAGTTATCATTGGTGGTTTATACTGGAAAAGAGGCACAACCGCTGCTGCATGGGCTGCTATGATTACAGGTGCTTTGACAGCATCCCTCAATATTCTTTTAAACAAAGTGATCCCTAACTTCCCAATAAATGGACAGTGGGGATGGTTCCTGGCAATGGTGGTAGCAACCATTGTTTATATTGTTGTTTCCTTGCTTACCAAAAGACCTACTATCATTCTTGACCAGATGTTGCACAGAGGCGAATATGCCGAAAAAACTGAAACTAAACCTGAAAATGACCAACCGCTAAAAGGATGGAAAGTATTGGGAACCACCAAAGAATTTACAAAAGGTGATAAAATTATCTATATTGTTACCATGGGATGGACCTTCCTTTGGGTATTGGTATTTGTAATAGGAACGATTTATAATTTCTTTGTCCAGAAAATCACCAATACCGAATGGATGGATTTCTGGAAAATTTATACTTATATTTTTCTAACCGCTTCCATCATTGTAACAGTATGGTTTACCATCGGGGGAATTAAAAACTTAAAGGAAATGATTTCAGCTTTGCGGCACAATATCCGCGATCACAGCGATTCGGGTTTTGTGGAGAAAAAAGAGAAAAAAGACTAACACTATTATTTTTAGCTAAATCAATTTATAAAACATATAAATATGAAATTCAAAAACTTATATATATTATCAGTTATGACAATTGTCCTCATTTCCTGTAATCAAAAAAAAGAAAATACCATCAAAGACCAGTCATTAAAAGCTGACCTCAAAGCATTGCTAACAGTACCCAGACATTATGTTTGTTACCGTACCGATGAAGCTTTGTTAATAGATGGCAACCTGGATAAAAAAGTCTGGCAACATGCAGAATGGACGGATGTATTCCAGGACATAGAAGGGGATAGCAAGTCAAAACCCGCTCAGGATACCAAGGTTAAAATGTTGTGGGATGATACTTATTTGTATATAGCAGCTCAAATAGATGAAGAACATATTTGGGCTTATCTCGAAAATCATGATGATATTGTATTCAGAGACAATGATTTCGAGGTATTTATTGATCCTGACAATGATGCTGCCAATTATTTTGAATTTGAAATCAATGCCAAAGCAACGGTATTTGATTTATTCCTTCCTCACCCCTATCGTCATTCATCTTTTGCCTTGCACAACTGGGATTTCAAAGGTATCAAAAAAGCAGTAAAAATTGATGGGAGCCTCAACAATGGAAACGATAAAGACAAAAAATGGTGTGTAGAATTGGCCATTCCTTTTACAGATTTATCTTTTGGCCTGGATAGTGGCAAACCCAATCCCGATAAATTGTGGAGAATCAATTTTTCTCGCGTAGAATGGGATACAAAATGGGAAAACGGAAAATATGTCAAACTGAACGATAAAGATGGAAAACCTCTTCCCGAACACAATTGGGTATGGTCAGCACCCGGAGTAATCAGTATGCACATGCCCGAAAGATATGGCTATCTGAAGTTCTCTACCCTAAAATCCGGAACAACTAAAGAAGAATTTTTACTCCCAAAAGAAGAAAACCTTAAACGGATTTTATGGGCAGTCTTTTACAGAGAAGAAGCCTATCATGAAAAAAATAAGCAATATACTTCCGATGTATCAGCACTTGGTAAGGATATTCTGAACCTATTCGATGCCAATGAATATAAACTTAGCATTAAAACTGCAGAAACTCAATATGAAGCCAAACTGGAAAGTGCAGATGGAAATACAAAACTATATATTAACAACGATGGCCTAGTTAAAGATCTAAGTTTAAAAATCAAATAGATCTGATCAATTGCAATAAGCAAACATTGCATATATTAAATTAAAAAGCCAGACGATGATCTGGCTTTTATTTTTTTTGTATTCTAGTTGAATGCTTTATTATGATAGATTTACTTATTTAAACATCTTCAGAATATCATTTCCATTGGCAAAAAGCAATAAACTGAATAGTATCACCATACCGGTAATTTGAGCATATTCCATAAATTTATCATTCGGCTTACGTCCGGTAATTATCTCATACAGTAAGAACATCACATGTCCTCCATCCAGAGCAGGAATTGGCAATATATTCATAAATGCAAGAATAACCGATAACAATGCTGTCATGTTCCAGAAAATTTCCCAGCTCCAGCTTTTGGGAAACAAACCGCCAAGGGCACCAAAACCACCAACCTGTTGGGCACCTTCTTTGGTAAATACATATTTCAATTGTTTCACATAAGTGCTCAGGGTTTCAACTCCGAGATTGATCCCTGCAGGAATGGAGGCAAAGAAACTATATTGCGTTTTTTTGGTTTCAAATAACTCTGTCATGCTTTTTAAGGCCACGCCAATTTTACCATCAGCTGTCAATGTAAGTTTTACCTTTTGTGCAATATTGTTGCGTAAAAATGTAAGTTCAACTTCTTTGCCCTTGTATTTAGCGGCAGTGGCAGCAAAATCGTTAAAGAACAGTCCTGTATCATTATTTAAAGCGATGATACGGTCTCCTTGCTGCAAACCTGCTTTATTCGCTGGATTTCCGGTTGTTTTTTCAACTACAAAAGGCAAACGGGGTTCAGTAAATGATTTGATTTTAGCAGCCAATATTTTTTTGGTGAAATCAGCAGGAATATTAATCGTAATTAATTGGCCATTGCGTTCCAAGGTAACCGTCTTCGCTGCATCAATGACAATACGTTTTGGAATATCGCTTACATCTTCAACATCCAGATTATCAACTTTTAAAATTTTATCCCCATTCTGAAAACCTGCTTGCAAAGCGATTTCATTGAATTTCAATCCATATTTGGCATTTTTAGCAGGTAAATATTCACTCCCCCATGCAAATAGGATCATAGCATAGATAAACATGGCCAATAAAAAATTAACCAATACACCTCCAGTCATAATCAGTAAACGTTGCCATGCCGGTTTTGAGCGGAATTCCCATTCTTGAGGTGGTAATTTCATTGCTTCTTTGTCCATAGATTCGTCTATCATTCCAGATATTTTCACATAACCTCCCAGCGGTAACCATCCGATACCGTATTCTGTATCTCCTTTTTTAAATTTAAAAAGTGAAAACCATGGATCAAAAAATAAATAGAATTTTTCAACCCTTGTCTTGAATAGTTTTGCAAAAGCAAAGTGTCCTGCTTCATGCAGCAATACAAGTATTGATAAACTTAAAATCAAGCCCAATGCTTGCGTTAATATGCCCATTTTTATATTTATTAATTATAATTTTTTTTTAAACTATTAATTTGCAAAGATACTACTATTCGTCAAAGTTTTACTAAGCTTGTAAATAGGACTGCATGAATTCTTTAGCTTTAATTCTGCTTTCATGATCTGTTTGAATATAATCCTCCAAGTTAGGTGCTGCAACGAAACTAATATGTTGCATACAAGCTTCAATAACATCTGCCATTTGTAAGAAGCCAATTTTATCCTGTAAAAAAGCTTGTACCACCACTTCATTGGCCGCATTCAATATACAAGGCATATTCCCGTTCTGCTGCATAGCCTCAAAAGCCAGGTTTAAACTCCTGAAAGTTTCTCTATCGGGCTGTTCAAAACTCAATTGAGGATAATCCAGAAAGTTAAAACGTGGATAATCAGTTTTCAAGCGATAAGGATAGGTAAATGCATATTGTATGGGCAATTTCATATCTGGCAGCCCCATTTGGGCTTTCATCGAACCATCCTGAAACTGAACCAATGAATGCACTATCGATTGAGGATGAATGATAACATCAATTTGTTCAGGTTTCAATGAAAACAACCATTTGGCTTCTATCACTTCCAGTCCTTTATTGATGAGGGTAGCAGAATCAATGGTGATTTTTTGGCCCATCTCCCAATTGGGGTGTTTCAACGCATCTTCTTTGCGAACCTTTGCAAGAAAACCTCTGTTTTTCCCTCTGAATGGACCTCCTGAAGCTGTTAAATATATTTTTTCAACAGGATTATGAAATTCACCTACCAGACATTGAAAGATAGCGGAATGTTCAGAATCAACCGGTAAGATGTTCACGGCATTTTCCTGGGCAAGTTTAGTAACCAATTGTCCTGCAACAACCATAGTTTCCTTGTTAGCCAACGCAATGGTCTTTTTAGCTTCAATTGCTTTCAAGGTAGATTTTAATCCGGCAAAGCCGACAATAGCAGCCAACACCATGTCAATTTCGGTAGAATCAACAATCTGACTAATAGAATCTTCACCCGCATATACTTTAATGTCGTGAGGTTGGAGGGCTTCAGCAACTTTTTGGTATAATTTATCAACACCAATTACAACAGCATTGGGTTTATATTCGAGCGCCTGACGAATCAGTAAATCAGCATTGCAATGAGCTGTCAACACCTCAACTTCAAGTTCTTCAGGATGGGCTTTTATAACTTCCAGTGCTTGTGTTCCGATAGAACCGGTAGAACCAAGGATGGCAATTCGTTTTTTCATAATCTTGGATTAGAATGGGATATAGTCTTCAGGATTGACAGGGTTGCCGTTGTACCATAATTCGAAATGCAAATGAGGTCCATTACTTAATTCACCCGTATTCCCAATAAAAGCAATAGGATCACCTGCTTTGACATAATCACCCAGTTTTTTCAACAATGCAGAATTGTGTTTGTAGACAGAAATCAGATTGTGCTGATGTTGAATGCCAATGATATATCCTGTTTCGAGCGTCCAGTTGGAGAAAATTACAGTCCCATTCAGTACTGATTTTATCACTTCGTCTTTTTTACCTGCAATATCAACACCATAATGCTGTTTTGCTACATCAAAGCCATTGATAATAATCCCTTTTATAGGAGAAAAGTAGAAAAAACTACTGATAGAAGCGTTTACAGAAGGAGCTTCAGTCGCATCCATCGTTAAATCCTGTGAAGATAAATCGTATTTATTTTCACCTTCAATTTGTTTGCGCAGTATGGAATCTTCTTTTGATTTTGTAATGGTGATATTGTTGTATTTGATGGAAGTATCTTTGGTTTGTTTGACACTGGGGTCTATAATTGTTTTCCCCTCAAATATCATTTTTAAATTATTTAAGTAGAGCTCCCTGCTTCTTACCTCTTTTTGAAGTGAATCAATTTTTAATGCATTGGTATACGATTCTTTGTTAAGTTTCAGATTGGTATAGCCTGGTATATATTCTCTGAGTGGTGTAAATGCAATAATATATGTTGTTGCAAAAACTAGAAGGATAGCCACCGAACCAATTGCAATAAAAACATTGAGTCTTGATAAACGAAAGGATAACTTTTCTTCAAAAGTATCGTCGTTCATTATAACAAGGCGGTATTTGTTTTTGAGCTTTATCAGCCACTTTTTCTGTGGTTTTGCTTCTTCAGGCATGATGGAGTATCTTCTTCAATAAATTAGTTGCAAATATCGTAAAAAAATAGCAAAATTCTTGTTTTTCTTTATCATAAAAAAAGTTAAGACAATCTATTTATTTACAGAATGTTTCCTAAATTTGCTTTTTAAAATTCAAGAAAATGATAGTAGATTTTATTCAGTGGAATGTAAAACCCGAAATATTCCATATCGGCGGATTATCAGTAAGATGGTACGGTTTATTGTTTGCCATGGGGTTTTATGTTGGCTATTTAATCATGGAAAAATTCTTCAAGAAAGAAGAAATCCCCTTACCTATCCTCGATAAATTAGCAATGTACATGATCATTTCTACGGTTATAGGTGCCCGTTTAGGCCATTGTTTATTTTATGAGAGTGGATATTATTTACAGAATCCTATCGAGATTTTGTATATCTGGCATGGTGGCTTAGCCAGTCATGGGGCAGCAATTGGCATATTGTTTGCGCTTTTCTTGTTTGCACGTAAAACAAAAATATCCTATTGGTGGGTACTCGATAGGATAGTGATTGTAACTGCCTTGGCAGGTCTTTTTATAAGATCAGGCAACTTGATGAATTCCGAAATTTATGGTCATGCAACCGATCTTCCCTGGGGATTTATTTTTGTGAGAGAGGACAAAATGCTTCTCCCCCGCCACCCTACTCAGATTTATGAAGCTCTCTGCTATTTACTGATAGCTGCATCATTGCTTTGGATTTATATTAAAAAACAAGGCAAACCCCTACCAGGCATGATTTTTGGTTTGTTTTTAATTGCATTGTTTACAGTTCGGTTTATCATAGAATTTTTAAAAGAAACGCAAGCTGACTTTGAAAAAGCGATGCCTTTGAATATGGGCCAGTTGCTCAGCATCCCTTTTATAATAGCCGGCATTGTTATCTTCGTTTTGTCAATTAAAAACAAGCTGGGAAAACCATTCAGCAAGGAAGATCTTGTAATTACAAATGACACTACCAAAAAGGGGTAAATTACTGAATTCCTATTAATACTTTAGGCACTCTAAATATTTATAAATAAATAGTCAAGAATAACATAAAAAACACTTCACATGAAAAAGTTGGTATTGGTCAGACATGGTGAAAGCAGCTGGAACAAGGAAAACCGTTTTACAGGATGGACAGATGTTGATTTATCAGAAAAAGGTGTAGAAGAAGCAAAAAAAGGAGGCAAAGTACTGCTGGCGAATCATTTCAATTTTAAGTATTGCTACACTTCTTATTTGAAAAGAGCTATCAAAACGCTCAATATCATGCTGGAAGAAATGGATTTGCTGTGGTTGCCGGTTGAAAAAACCTGGCGCTTGAACGAAAAACATTATGGTGAATTGCAAGGTTTGAACAAAGCAGAAACTGCTCAAAAATACGGAGATGAACAGGTTCATATCTGGCGCAGAAGTTATGATATTCCACCAGCTCCTGTATCAGCAACCGACGAAAGAAACCCCCGTCTGGATGCCAAATATCAAGGAATCGATATCAATTTAATCCCATTGACCGAATCCCTTAAAGATACGGTAGAAAGAATTCAACCCTACTGGGAACAGAATATTTCCAAAAAATTACTCGAATGTGGTGAAGTCTTGGTAGCAGCTCACGGCAACAGCCTCCGTGGAATTATCAAACTACTGAAAAACATCAGCGACGAAGACATTGTAAACCTCAACTTGCCTACCGGCATTCCTTATGTTTTTGAATTTGACGATCAATTGAATTTACAAAAAGATTATTTTCTGGGCGACGAAGAAGAAATTAAAAAATTGATGGAAGCCGTGGCCAACCAAGGGAAAAGCAAGTAGGCAAAAACAAGGATAATGCAAAAATGGCAAAGGACTTTGTTTGCAATTGCAGCATACTATTTGTTGAAAACAATCGTTTATTTCTGAAATAAACTCAAGAAATACTATGGAAAGAAGAAGCAAAATTCTGATTGTCTCAATTAGCACGCTGTTATTTACATTATTATTTCACAACCAGGCACTTGGACTGAACATTCTGATTTTTGAACTCAGTTTAATGGTCTGGTTGTTTTTTTCTAAGCAATATAAGTTTAGCGGGAAAAACCAGATTAGCTGTATAATTGGTCTTCTCATTACGATGTTTTCAACGGTATTTGTGTACTCTGTTTTTGCATTTTTTGTAAATTTCCTGATGCTGTTTTTGTGGGTAGGTATGATGATTTATCCTGAAGTACATTCACTGGTCAATGCATTCAGGCTTTCGTTCAGCAATCTTTTGCATTCCCAGGTGAATTTTATACATGAACTTACAAATACACAAATTAAAAACCACAAAATTGCAAGGCTTGTATGGAAATTAAAAATTTTCATCATTCCCCTTCTGATTGTTGTTTTCTTTCTGTTTCTATACAGTCATTCCAATCCGGTATTCAATCGATTATTAGAAAATACAGCCTTGTTTTTCAACCGCTATCTGACGTATATTTTCGGAAGTATAGATACCAGCATATTGTTTACCTTGCTGATTGGTTTACTATTAAGTATTTTTATTCTTTTAAGAACTAAAAACCTATTCATTGTATCTGAGGATAAAGCCAGCAACAACCATCTTTACCGAACAAAAAAAAGCATAGTCCGGAATTTTAAAATCAATGCATTGAGAGATGAATTAAAAGCAGCTGTTTTCCTGCTTTTTATCCTCAATGCTATCCTCGTCGTTCTGAATGCCATTGATATTTATTGGGTATGGTTTAACTTCGAATGGAACGGACTGACTTTAAAACAATTTGTACACGAAGGCACCTATTTGCTGATCTTTTCTATTATCACCTCAATTATTGTAGTCCTTTATTTTTTCCGGAACAACTTAAATTTTTATGCCAGCAATCGTTTACTCAAATACCTCAGCTATATATGGTTGGCTCAAAATGCTGTTTTAGCAATTTCGGTAGCCATCCGCAATTACTGGTACATCTATTATTTCTCATTGGCATATAAAAGAATAGGTGTCATTATTTTTCTGGTTTTGACATTATATGGTCTGTATACCGTTTTGATAAAAGTGAAGAAACAAAAATCTGACTTTTGGCTTTTGAATGCAAACACTTATGCCTTGGTCGTAATACTTGTTTTTTGCTCAGTTTTCAATTGGGATAGCCTGATTGCAAAATACAATTTCAAACATTCAAACCGTTCGTTTGTCCATTTTGATTACTTAGCCTCTCTTTCCGATAAAGCGATTCCTTATCTGGATAAAGCTTTGCCTGAACTAATAAAGATCGACAGCCTTCAGAAAGAAAGATTCCCTGCCGAACAAACCTATTATATGAGTTCGGATCAATATTTCCAGACCCTTACAGAAAAAAAGAAAATATTTAAATTAAAATGGGAATCCAAAAACTTTTTATCCTGGAATTTGCCTGAATACCTTGCATACAAGAATTTATATCCCAGCGGGAAATAAGTTTATCATAAAAAAAACTGAATCTTTATTGAGTACTATCCCTTAGCTTTATATTGACAGTTCTATTCTCATTTTAGCCTGAGCTGTTTCCTTCAGAGAAAAATCAAGCGTACAAAAGATACAATAGTAAATTTTAGCTTTGCCCTATAGTGGATACTACTAAGATATTCAGGTATCCTCAACTTGCCATAAACAACAGCCTTTCTATTTAAGAGAAATAACATGGAATGCAAATAAATTCAAGCATTTCCAATGATTTGAGGTTTTTTTTCAAAAATCTTATAACATTTTCTTCAAATCTTATAACATTCCAGCATTAAGTTTGAGTTAATATTGCACATTCAATTTCTAAATAGAATAATTTTACAATTCGCATATTGCAATCAGATAAAAAGTGTATTTATTTGAATATAGCCAAAAAATTAGGAATCATTGACTTAAGGAATTGAAAACCAATAAAGCCTATTGGCCGATAAAAAAAAGGGATTCAACTATAAATAACTGATGAACTTCTATAATATTTTAATATGATTACTCAATTTCTTACTATTGCATTAGCATTTTTAGCATACAATAAATACAATATAAAAACTAAAAAGAAATAATATGAGAAAGAAAATAAGCTTAGCATTTATTTTTTTAATGGCCATTTCGATACAATGTTCAGATTTAATGGCTCAACAATGGGGTATGTATACCTTTTATGCCACTCAAAATGCTACACAAGCCAAATTGGTTGATACTGCAGGAACAGTTTTTAAAACCTGGACCCTCAGTTCTTCTACAGCCTATTCGGCTTATCTTCTTCCCGGAGACACTATTCTCCAGACGGTCAGATACCAATCAGGCAGTATAGGAAGCGGAGGAATTACCGGTAAAGTCAGGAAAATAAACTGGGCCGGAACGACGGTATGGGAATATGCAGTATCTGATGCATCTACTCAAATGCATCATGATGTTTGTGGATTACCCAATGGGAATGTACTTCTGATCTGCTATGAATCAAAGAGCGCATCCCCCACAACAGTTGGATGTGCATCAACTATTACCGTATGGTCCGAAAAAATTATTGAAGTGCAGCCAACCGGTGCCACCACAGGAACTATCGTTTGGGAATGGCATTTATGGGATCATTTATGCCAGAGTGTTTACCCGACGGTAACATCAACCTATGTTACGAGTGTTGCAGAACATCCCGAAAGAATGAATGTAAATTACAGCATCAAACAAGATTGGTTCCACATGAATGGTATCGATTATAATCCTCAGTTGAATCAAATTATGTTAAGTTCTCATGCTAATAACGAAATTTATGTGATTGATCATAGTACTACTTCGGCTCAGGCGGCAACCCATGCAGGAGGGAATTCAGGTAAAGGGGGCGATTTTTTATACCGTTGGGGAAATCCGGCTACTTATGGTCTTTCATCTACTGGAAATAACAGCGGTTTTAATGTAATTCACGATGCTCACTGGATTCCTTCCAGCAACCCTTTATATCCTAATTACATGTGTGTCTTTAACAACAACAGTGGAAGCAATGTTAAAGTAGCAATCTGGAATCCTCCTTATAACGCATACAATTATACTTATACTGCAGGTTCCATCATAGGACCTACCACCGTTGTCAATCCTACAATCCCTGCTTTTACAGCTTCGGATATGGGAAATTCACAACAATTAGGAAATGGAAATGAGCTGGTTTGCAATCCAGGTGGCAGTATATATGAGGTCAGTTCCAGTGGAACAACTCTACAGACGATTACCAGTGCCAAATCGGTTCATGCATACAGATACGATATGTGTTATGTCCGCGGAAGTAAAGCAATGGCAAGTGCGTCAGCCACACTTGTAGCTCCCGGTACAGCAATCAGCCTGACCTCAACAGCCACTTCGGTAACAGAAAGCACAGCAAACTATACCTATACATGGACATCTAATTCAGGATTCAGCTCTGCACAGCAAAACCCCAGTGATGCGCCTACTTCCAATACAACCTATAAAGTCATCATTACAGATAACAACATCGGTTGTACAGATACTGCTATAGTAACGGTGAATGTAAGTTCCAGCGGAATTACCGAAAAAAATTCAGTAAATCAGCTTATTAAAGTTCATCCGAATCCGGCTCAAAACACTTTAAATTTATCAGTACCTGCTTCTATTACTGATTTCGAAACTCAAATCAGAGATATTTATGGAAAACTGGTATTGAAAAACTTCAATACATCGAGTCTGGATCTTGCAAATCTAAGCAACGGAATCTACTTTATCGATCTTAGTACATGACAAAAAATAAATAGTGCTGAATATCAATAAAGTATGTTCA
>JBAXNW010000021.1:0-59943 GCA_037133555.1 Bacteroidota bacterium | reverse complement strand
TCCGAAAGACCTTCATACGGTGACCGCAACGACAAACCCAGCTACGGAGAAAGAAGAGAAAGCAGTTTCAAACCAAAATTTGGGGACAGAGACAGCAAACCTTCTTACCGTGGCAAAGACGATAAACCTGGATATGGCGGCAGAGACCAACGATCTTCCGAAAGACCTTCATACGGTGACCGCAACGACAAACCCAGCTACGGAGAAAGAAAAGAAAGCAGTTTCAAACCAAAATTTGGCGACAGAGACAGCAAACCTTCTTACCATGACAGAGGTGATAAACCTGATTTTAAACCCAGAAGAGAAGGTGATGCAGGCGGAACAAGCCCTGCAAGAGAATATAAAAAAGGCTATCAAAAAGATGACCGTCCATTTTCTGAGAAAAAAAGAAGTTATGACGACAATCCAGCGAACGACCGTTATCTTCATAAAAACAAACCCCGTCGCAGAACTTCGGAAATAGACCTTCCGGTTCGCGAACGCCCTAAACGCGCTGACGTTTTAGAATTGAAAGATTTTAAATCGACCAACCGCCCTGATGCATTTGCAACCATACGTCTGAACAAATACATTGCCAATGCCGGCATCTGTTCACGCCGCGAAGCCGACGATTTAATCATCAGCGGTGCCGTTGCCATCAATGGTGTTATAGTTACAGAATTAGGTACCAAGGTACTTCCTACCGATTCCGTTCAATATGGTGGCGAAACATTGGTAAGCGAAAAAAAGAAATACGTTTTACTCAACAAACCCAAAGGTTATATCACTACCATGGACGATCCTCAGGAAAGACGGACTGTAATGGCACTGGTAAAAGATGCTTGCAAAGAACGTTTGTATCCGGTAGGCCGACTCGATCGCAATACTTCAGGTCTCTTGCTTTTTACCAATGATGGAGAAATTACTAAAAAACTTACCCATCCCCGTTATGGCGTTAAAAAACTCTATCACGTGGAACTGGACCGCGCCCTGTCTAAATCGGATATGGAGAAACTTTGGAATGGTGTTGAACTGGAAGATGGTATTGTAAAAGTAGACGATGTTGCTTACATCGACGAAACCCAAAACAAAAAAGAAATCGGTATCGAAATTCATACCGGCAAAAACCGTGTGATCCGCCGTATCTTCGAAACACTGGGTTATGAAGTAGTTAAACTCGACAGAACCATGTTTGCAGGACTCACCAAGAAAGACATCCCTCGTGGGATGTGGCGTTTCTTAAGCGAAAAGGAAGTTTCATTTTTGAAAATGCTGCAATAGCGGAAAGTTAATGCTTATTGGTTATTATGTTATTCTTTGCATTTAACTTATTTCGTTTATAAATACAAACGTTGTGCGATTTTGAAAATCACAATAAAAAAAGGCCGATTGAGTTATTAGAACATAAGAACTCATCGGCCTTTTAGCCTTTTAATAGTTTGATGATTTTTAATGACGAATTATAAAATATAAATGATGAATTCCGCTGCACTTATAACTATTAATTATAAGTAATACAGGCACTTCAACTTTAGTTTATGAAAGCTGTTCCCTACCATAAAAAATTTAAAAAATACTTGATCAGAATACTCCTGGGTATTTTGATTTTTTTAGTGTTGGCTGTGGGAACAGGGTTTTTAATCATCTATTTCAACCAGGATCGCATCAAGCAGGTTTTTGTTGCTGAAATCAATAAATCACTGCAAACCGAAATTTCGGTGAAAGATATTGAATTTTCGGTATTTGAAAAATTCCCCAATGCGTCCTTGCGTTTTACAAATGTAATAGCTAAAGATGCTATAACAGATGCCGTCAAAGACACCTTATTACAAGCCAAAAGCATTTTCCTCGAATTCAATATAATGGATTTGTATTATAAACAATACCGCATCAAAAATATTGAACTCAATGATGCCATTGTCAATCTTAGGGTCAATGAATTGGGTAGTGATAATTTTCATTGCTGGAAATCCAGCGGAAAGCAAAGCAACGATAACTTAGATTTCAAGCTTCAAAACATAAAGCTTAATCAGGTAGTGGTCAAATACATCAACAAGGCCAGTTTTCAATATTATCATGTTCTCGTTGAAAAAGCAACTGCTAAAGGTGATTTCTCAAGCAATATTCAAGCCCTCCAACTTGAAGGTAAAATACGCATCCACCATTTTCAGTCGGACAATAACGTTTATTTCAGCAATGATGAAGTAAAGCTTGACTTAGCCGGAATGATCAATACGGATGCTGCATCCATTGAAATTCAAAAAGGAGATATATCCATCAACGATTTAAACTTTGCTGTGAACGGGAAAATAAATTATGCTGACTCTAATAAGGTTTTATCATTGCATATTAAAGGAAAAGAAATTCAATTACACGATTTTATCAAAGAATTATCCAAAGAACAACAGGCTTTTTTAAAGAACTACCAAAGCAAAGGAATCTTTGATTTTGCAATGGCAATTAATGGAGAATACGGAGGAAATCATCTTCCTTTGATTGCTGCAAATTTCAATTTCCGTAATGGAGAAATTTATCATACGGAAACAAAAGCGCGACTTACAAATGTTATTATTCAGGGTTCTTACACCAATGGTAAAGACGGAAAAGCCGAGAACAACCGCCTGAACATTCAGCAATTTTCAGCCAATCTGAAAGATGGCAATATCAAAGCCAGCTTCTGCATCAGCAATTTCAAAAATCCTACTATCAGCTGCAGGACTTCTGCCCAAATAAATTTGAAGGATTTATCGGAATTGATTAAAAATGATAAGATAACAAGTATGCAGGGCAATATGCTGATAGATTTCAATTTTAATGGCAAAATCGATAAAAATGCTTTAAAGATTAGCGATTTTATCAATAGCCAGTGTAGTGGAAATGCCAACCTCAACAATGTTGAACTGCAATTAAAAAACGATGCACGACAATATAAAAATATCAATGGGATTTTTACGTTTACCAATAACGATATTGAAATCAAAAGCCTCACTGCAAATATTTCGGCCAGTGACCTCAGTTTAAAAGGTTATTTCAGAAATGTAATTCCATTTATCTTTCTCGAAAATCAAAAAATTGAAATCAATGCAGATTTGTTTTCAAACAATATTGATTTGGATGAAATCATCGGTACTCAGCACAATACAGCAGGCAATAATGAATTTCGCCTGAGCGATTATTACACATTTAAACTTTCGTTGCATGCCAATAAAATAAAATATAAAAAATTCAAAGCCAATCTATTGAAGGGGAGCTTAGGTTATAACAATCATTTGTTTAAAGCGGAAGAGCTCAGCATGGAAAGCATGGATGGCAAGCTGAATGGCAATATGATGGTGGATGGTTCTCAAAACGCAAAATTTCTCATCAGCTGCGATGTCAATCTATTAAAAGTGAATGCACAACAATTGTTTTATGTATTTGACAACTTTGGTCAAACGAATATGACTTCCGCTAATATTAACGGTAGCATTACTGCCAATGTACAATTTGCTGCATTTTTTAATCCTTATCTTCAGGTTGACAAAAAAAGCATCTGGTCAAAAATTGGACTTAAAATTGAAAATGGCAAACTGCTGAATTATCAACCTTTGTTGAAATTATCCCGGTTTATCAATGTAGATGATTTAAAAGAAGTCAGTTTCAATACCCTTCAAAATCAAATTCTCATCGAACACGAATGTATTGTAATTCCCGCTATGGATATTCAATCGAGTGCAATCAACCTTGGCATTGCTGGAGAACATAATTTTAACAATAACATTAACTACCATATCAACATCCTACTCTCTGAATTGAATTCTAAAAAAAGAAAAATCCGCAAACAACAAAAGGAACTAGCCAATCAGGAATTTGGTTATGAGGAAGACGATGGGCTCGGAAGAAGCAAACTTTTTTTAAAAGTGAGCGGAACTATCGATAATCCGGTATTTAAATACGATAGCAAAAGCCTGAAAGACAAAATATTATTGGACATTAAAAACGAGAAGCGCAATTTGAATAAAATATTGAAAGAAGAGTTTAAATGGTTACAACGAGATTCTTCAGAAATTATTCAACAACAACGATTTAAAATTCAAGAAAAAGGTAAATTCATCATTGATTGGGAAGAAACCAAAGAAAAACCCAAGAAACAAGCTATTTCGGATTCTCTTCCAACTTCTAAAATAAAGATTAAATGGGATGAGTAAGAAGGTATTGAGATTAATTTTACCCTTATGCTTTCCATTTCGTTTAATTCACTAAATTTGCAGACATAAAATTTTTGATTAAAACCTTCACATTCATCAATAAATCAGTAAAGAATAATGGCTTATAATTGGTATGCACTTTATACTTTTCCAAGATTTGAGAAGAAGGTCACAGCAAGGCTTATTGATAGAGGAATAGAAGCTTATTTACCTTTACAAAAAAAACTTCGAAATTGGAAAGATCGGAAAAAATGGATAGAAGAGCCGTTGATTCGTTCTTATGTTTTTGTAAAAGTGAGTGAATTAGAATATTACACGGCATTAAATGTTGAAGGGGCTGTTAAATATATAAGTTTTTCAGGCAAAGCAGCTTGTATCCCCGAATGGCAGATTCAAGCCATGCAAAAACTCATCAATACCGATCACGAAATTACAATCAGTACCAAAGTGTTTAAACCAGGAACCAAGGTTCGCATTGTCACTGGTGTTCTTGAGGGTTTCGAAGGAGAGCTGGTCTCTTTTATGGGAAAGAAAAGGGTCGTAATACGTATCATTCAGATTGGACATACATTGGTTGTAACGCTACCCATGAGTGATTTAGAAGTAGCTGAGAAATAAAGCGTGGGAGAAAAGAGACGGAGAAACGAAAAGACTAAGAGGCTAGGAGACTAAGAGAAAAAAAAAGAAAAGACTAAGAGACTAAGAGAAAAAAGGCGGAGATAGAGAAACAGAAGTTTTGCTCTTCATTTTTCGCTATTGAAATGTATTTTAAAAAAATATTGAAAATATGGAATCTCACAAAATTTGCATGATTGGTTTAGGCTATGTTGGCTTACCATTGGCTGTTGAATTTGCTAAACATTTTCCGGTAATAGGATTTGATATCCGTCAATCACGCATTGATGATCTTAACCTGGGTCATGATGGAACGATGGAAGTTGACGACAAAAACCTGCAATCTACTTTAACGATGAAAAGTCCGACTGATAAAGGACTTTTTCTTACGAGTAAAATAGAAGATATTCGCAGCTGTACTATTTATATCGTCACAGTCCCTACGCCTGTGGACAAAAACAACCGCCCAGATCTCACTCCATTGATAAAAGCAAGTGAAACCATAGGTAAAGTTATTAGTAAGGGAGACATCGTTATATATGAATCTACAGTCTATCCAGGATGTACCGAAGAAGATTGCCTTCCTGTTATTGAAAAAGTATCGGGTATGCAACTCAATCATGACTTTTATGCGGGTTATTCCCCCGAACGTATTAATCCTGGTGACAAAGAGCATACTGTTTCAACTATACATAAGGTAACTTCAGGTTCTACCCCCGAAATTGCTGAGGTAGTCGATCAGTTATACAAAACAGTTATCAAAGCCGGAACCCACAAAGCACCTTCTATCCGTGTTGCAGAAACAGCAAAGGTTATCGAAAACTCACAAAGAGATATTAATATTGCCTTTGTAAACGAACTGGCACATATTTGCGCCCATATGAACCTTGACACCAAAGCCGTGCTGGATGCAGCTGGGACCAAATGGAATTTCCTTAAATTCTCACCGGGTCTGGTTGGTGGACATTGCATTGGGGTTGACCCTTACTACATTGCTCAAAAAGCACAGGAAATGGGCTATCATCCCGAAATTATTCTTGCTGGTCGTCGCATGAACGATGGCATGGGAGCCTGGATAGCTTCGCAGATAGTGAAACTAATGATCAAAAAAGACATCCCCATTAATAAATCAAAAGTATTGGTGTTGGGAATTACTTTTAAAGAAAATTGTACTGATGTTCGTAATACCAAAGTGATAGATGTGGTAAATGAATTACGTCAATTTGGCTGTTCTGTCGAAATTCATGATCCATGGGCTGACGCTGCTGAAGTAAAACACGAATACAACGAAACCTTGATTCCTGCTTATAATTTAGCACAATACAGCACCATTGTACTGGCAGTAGCTCATAATGAATTTAAAAGCATTGATTTTACAAAACGATCCAAACAAAGTGTTTTGTATGATATTAAATCATTGTTGCCATTGAATTTAGTGGACGGTAGGTTGTAGTTTGGGGTTTTTATAAACTAATTTAAAAATCGTAATAAAAATTATGCAAACTGGTACGGAATCCTAGATAGAAATAGGTGGAATGCTGGTTTCTTGAATCGGTTATTTCAAATCGATCAGAAATACCAATGCTTACATTCATATTGGTTCTAGGATTAACGAGATAGGATAAACGGAAATCGTTGCAGATAACCTGGGTCTTGATACCTTGCCCCACAAAATTATTATACTCATTCGGATGATCTTCATACGATCTAAAAATATCATTTCCAAAATTTACGCCTGCACTATCGGCTCCATAGACAATATAATTTAACTTGTATTCAGCAAAAAAACGTTGGTAGTTGTATTTAATAATTGAAACTGATTCCCAAAAGTTTGCACCCTCAGGATGCGCCAAAGACTGATTGTAATGACCATAGTTTTGTAGGGATGACCAATGGGAATAGGTATAAGGACGTACAAAATTAAATTCGGTTTGTACATACAATGAAGGAATATTAAATAAATCGAATGCTTTAACACCTAATTGAAAAGCTTGTTTATTGCCCCACCAGCCATTGCCGGCCAATACTTCACTCAATTTGAATTCATCCAACATTAATTGCCCATAAGCGAAATAGCGATCGGACAATTTATAAGAGATGTTTAATCCTAACAATGCATTATCGGGTGAACCCAGTGAAAACTCAACAGGACGATAGAAAATTATAGGATTCAGGTAATTGATATCAAACCCTCTAAAACCTGAACTATCCCGAGCTTGCCAGATAACAGCCTCAAATAAACCTATATTCAATCTTTTGTTAACCGCATAACTCAGATAATGAAAACTACCGTATTTTTTCTGGAAGCCTAAATCGTTGGGATGAGGGGCTTTTAAATCCTGAAATTCAGCATACAAATTTGTATACTTCAAGCGCCATACATTGGTGGTTATTTTCAGATAAGGGTAGTTAAAAGCATTATCAGATAACAAAAGCGAACGATAACCATCCCCAATAAAATTTTTGCCATGTCCGAATTGTATATTAAAATAACGGGAAGGAGTATATGAAATGTAACCACTGGCCCAAGCATAATCGTATCCATTTTTCCCAAAACTTCTTACCATCCCTTGTCCTGGCACCACGCTGGTGCTGGCAATACGATTGCTCAGATAATCAGTAAAAGAAGCCTGATTCTCGTAGAAAGTAGATGAAAATGAAAAATCTTTCCCTATGCTGCCTTCTACTAAAAATCCTCTTGTATTAACATAATTGGAAGACGTATTAATATTTACTTCCTTACCCAGTTCGAAATTAAATACAGCATCAATATTCATCTTAAAACCATCCTGACGGATAGTAATAAGGTGTTCATTCAATAGCTTATTCCATAAAAACCTTGGTAATTTTTTAGCAAAACTAGGATGGATGACATATTCATCCTGAACAGAATCTGTATTGATTAATTGATCAACCTCTGAAGTTAACCAGGGTTTTACTGCGGTATGAAAATAATTAGCTGGAGCATGTATTTTTTTCTCTATCTGATAAAAATAAGGATTGGCTAAAGGAAAATTTAGTTGTTGTGCCTGTAAACCCACAGAACTGAAAAAAGAAAAAAGAAAAAAGATTTTTTTAAGCATTCAACAAAACTTAATTTTAAACAACAGAAGTAGATGGAATTTCTTTTTCAGCTGTTGATATTTTTTGATTTCTTTTACGGAGTATCAGTATCGGGATAATAGACATCAGCGTACTCAACGTTAAAACGATGATCATAAGGAGGATAATTCCTAAACCTTGTAATAAGAATGCTAAAATTATAACAAAACTATTTGCTATAACAAGGATAGCAGAGGCCGTGGCATGAGAAAATCCTAAATCCAGTAATTTATGATGCATATGTAATCTGTCAGCTTTAAAAGGAGATTGCTTACGAGAAATGCGAATAAGAAAGACCCTCATAGTGTCGA
Source organism: Bacteroidota bacterium (assembly GCA_037133555.1). Lineage (GTDB taxonomy): Bacteria > Bacteroidota > Bacteroidia > Bacteroidales > JACABE01 > JACABE01. Next base: position 51,749 of record JBAXNW010000021.1, on the reverse strand, counting down.
ACATAGGGATGATTAAAATTGAAAAGGAAACAGCCGGAGATGCAGAAATATGATAGAATCCGTTTATTAACAAATTACTTTGATTAAACTGTATTGCAAATACAGCTATTAAAAAGCCCAACACCAATGAGCCTGTATCACCCATAAATATTTTATTTTCTTTACCAAAAAGGTTAAACCAGAGAAACCCACTCAAGGCGCCAATTAATGCTGCCGTTAAAAATGCAAATTCAAACTGAGCCGAAAGAAAAAACCATATTCCGAAAGTTGCAGAACAGAGAATCCCGATACCTGCTGCAAGACCATCAATCCCATCAATTAAATTAAATGCGTTAACGATTACAACTACTACAAAAATAGTGAGATAGAGGCTCCAATAATAACTAAGGTCAGTAATGCCCATAAATCCATGCAGGCTTGATAGTCTAATATCGGCAAAGTCGACTAAAATGATAGCGGAAACAATTTGAGCCATCAGTTTACTCCAGGGCGCAATTACAAAAATATCATCTTTGATTCCAATAAAAAACATTAAAATTACACCAGCTACGATATACCTCATCTCAAGCAAAGAACCAAAAGGAGGAAATAATAAGGCGGCGAAGATAAATCCGGTAAATATTGCAATCCCTCCTAAAGTAGCCGTTGGTTTGTTGTGTGAAGCTCTGTCATTGGGTAAATCGATTAAACCTTTCGCATGAGATATTTCAACGATGGGTTTGACCGATAAAAAACTTATTACAAACGATGCTAAAAAGTTTATAATTAAAGTTACTGCATGAGATGTAAAAAATATTTTCATAAAAATAATAAATTAACAAATATTTATCGACTACAAATATATAAAATATTATTTATTTTAAGAAAAAAATGCTTTTTTATTCTTTGTCCGGAACTACAACAGGAAAATCATAATTAAAATCCTGATAATGTTTGTGTTCCAATATATTTCCAAGAAAGTTGGTATACGCATCGGTAAATTGAAACTTGTTTATATCGTAGTAGGGTTCCGAAAGTGGTTTATTCCCAATTGCACCCATATCGATAGATGAAGTATTAAATTCTTCCAGTTCTTGATGAGGTACTATTTTATTCATGGTAGGCATTTGTCCGTATTCTTCTCTTAATAACAAATCCACCACTTTATCGGCCAATGTAGTTGTCAAGCGACGATCATATTGACTGCACTTCCCACTACGGGCATAATAACCTGTAATTTGTGCTCTAGCATCTATCCCTAATTTCTGAGATATTTCTGAAGCAATTAAACCACTAATACCACCAAACCTGGGATGACCATATTCATCCAACTCTGAGCTAGCATATACTACGTCCAGTTTACCTGATTTTTCATCGTACCATCTCACCCCTTCCGAAACAGGAATAATGAGCATCTTTTTAGCCGATCGCAAATACGTTTCTTTTACGGTCTCAAAGAAAAACTCTTTTCGCTCTTTGCTCATCTCAAATTCTGGTATCAAAGCTAATTCGGCACCTCCAAATAAAGCCGAACCTGTTAACCAACCAGCATCACGCCCCATTACCTCCAACACCATAATACGGGAATGCGACTCAGCAGTTGTTTTTAATTTCCCCGTGAATTCTGCAATTGCTTTGGCTGCAGAGGGGAAGCCAGGACATAATACTGCCTCAATATTTGTACCTTTGTAGTTGTGCATCGACATCGTTTTTAGATCATTGTCGATTGTTTTTGGAAAGCCAATTACAGGAATACCTTCTGTTTCGTACAAACGTTTAGCAGCTCCGTTTGTATCATCACCTCCAATGGTAACCAACACATCAATTTTATAACGTTTAAGATTCTTCAATATCTGAGGAACTCGATTTTCGGGATTCTTTTTTGAAGGAAAAGGGTTGGTACGACTGGACCGCAATGCAGTTCCCCCATACCAGCCATCATACGGCTGATTGCTTAAATCAATGACATCACCGTCACCTAATAAGCCCTTCCATCCCTGTCTGATCCCATATACTTTATAGCCCAGCATGGAAGCTCGGTTGCGAATGGCTTCAATACTTGAATTAATAGCTGGTGTATCTCCACCTCCGGATAAGATGGCCAATGTTTTCCCTTTAAAAAGTTTATGTTCCGATTTCATTTTAATCTATTTTTTGTATAACAATTTATTTTTAAACCCCTTGAATTATTTTTAACACTCTTAATTACAGGAGCATTCTATGTTCTTTCAAATAAATTCAATTCATTTGAATCATTTTTTATTTGTGAATTGGACTCCCTTCCATTACGTCCTTTTTATCTTCTGCTAATTTAGCTTCTTTAATTTTTTTTCCTTTGTTGTACAATACTTTATAGATGAGAATACCTTTTGTATCCCAGTATTGCCAGATTCCATCTTTAAGTTGCAGGTTATAAGAACCTTCTCCTGATATTTTCCCATTCTGATAATATTCTATCCATTTCCCGTTCAAACGACCCATCACAAAACTTTGCTCTTTGTATTTCACTCCATATTTATCAAAAAATATCCAAAGTCCATCTTTTTGATCTTCTTTATAACTACCTGAGGACAAAACAACTCCTTTTTCGCTCCATTCAGACCACTTCCCATCTGTTTTGCCATTTTTATAAGCGCCTTCACTCTTTTTAATCCCGTTATCGTACCAAAAAAAATCGTTTCCATTTTTTAAGCCATCAGTATAATGGGTTTCGTATTTTTTCTTAGCGTTTGGATACCAGCCTTCCCATTTCCCATCCATTTTCCCGTTTTTAAAATCACCGGTATGGTCTGTTTTACCATCGGCATACCATTGTTTCCAGTAACCTTCTTCTTTGCCATTCACAAAAGGGCCTTCCTGAAATTTTTGCCCACTTTCGTACCAAACAACCCAATTGCCGTTTTTGTTGCCTTTATTAAAATTACCTTCTTTCCATTTTTCACCTGTTTCGTAATAAAACACCCATAATCCATCCTGTTGTCCTTCGATGAAATTTCCTTTGCTACCGATTTTTCCATTTTTAAGATAAAAAATCCAGCTGCTATCCTGTAGGTCATTTTTCAATTTCCCTTCCATCTCTTTTTTGCCAGTATCATACCACCAAAGACCATTGCAATTTAAATGATCGTTGACATATACCCCTTCAAAACTTTTTTGATTATTTTTGTGATATGTAGTTGTTTTACCCTGTTTTAATCCTTTGTTATAAAAGATTTCTTCCTGCAGCAAGCCATTATCGTACCAAGCTGTCCATGGTCCATCAAATTTACCATCCACTACTTTTACTTCGCTTTTTTTCTGTCCGTTTGCATACCAAAAACTATTGATTCCATTTTCGAAATTTTCTTCACTTTGTTTGGTGCTGTCATCATAAAAAGCAAGCCATTTACCGGTTTTAATCCCTTTTGTATAATTCCCTTCTTTCCAAAGTTTCCCGTTTTTATACCACCAGGTCCACTTTCCTTCGCGAATAGAATCTTTTAAAATACCTTCTCTTACTTTTTGACCGTTGTCCCAGAAATCAGTTTTTTGTTCTTGAGAAAACCCTACGGTAGTGAATGAAATTAAAATAATAATAATTAGATATCGCATTTTTTAAAATTTATTTATTTTTTTCTTTCAATAGAAAATAATACCAGTTGTTCCATTGCATTTCTTGCTTCGCTTTCAGGCATTTCCGAAAGCAATACTAAGGCTTTGTCTTTATATTCGAGCATTTTATCTCTTGCATATTCAATACCACCACTACTATTTACTTTTTTAATAAGTTCAGCCACCTTTTCAGGTTTATTATGGTGGTTTTTAACAATATTAATTGCATATCTTTTTTCTAAATAGCTTGAATTATTTAGCATATAAATGAGTGGCAACGTCATTTTTTGTTCTTTAATGTCAATTCCATTTGGTTTACCAGTTTCTCTGCTTTTTTCATAATCAAACAAATCGTCCTTGATCTGAAATGCAATCCCAACATTTTCACCAAATAAATGCATTTTTTTTATTATCTCTTCATCATTATTAGTTGAAGCAGCTCCACTTGCACAACAGGAAGCAATTAATGAAGCCGTTTTTTTTCGAATGATTTCGTAATAAATTTCTTCTTTAATATCAAGATGACGGGCTTTTTCGATTTGCAATAGTTCACCTTCGCTCATTTCTTTAACGGCGTTGGAAACAATTTTTAGAAAATGAAAATCATTGTTATCAACCGCTAACAGCAATCCTTTTGATAGTAAAAAATCACCCACCAGCACTGCAATTTTATTTTTCCAAAGTGCATTAATTGAAAAGAATCCTCTGCGTTCATTTGAATCATCCACAACATCATCGTGAACAAGGGTAGCCGTATGAAGTAACTCGATTAATGAAGCAGCTCTGTAAGTACTCTCATTGATTTCTCCACATATTTTAGCAGACAAAAAGACAAACATCGGCCGAATCTGCTTACCTTTGCGCTTGAGAATATAGGCAGTAATTATATCAAGCAATGGCACAGAGCTTTGCATAGATAGTTTGAATTTTTTTTCAAAAATATCTATGTTATCGTTAATCGGTTTTTTTATTTCGTTGAGTGAAATCATTCTTATTTTTCAAAAATCAAAATTACTGAAATTTTGTTTAGAAAAAACGTTTTATACTTTTCTTTTGTTGTTAAACGTTATTTGTTGAACTTTGCATTATTATTAATACTGGCAAAAATGAGCGGTTTTTTATTCAATGAAATTATATTTGGACCTGTAAAAAGCAGAAGGTTAGGCATTTCGCTAGGTATCAACCTCTTGCCTACCCATCAAAAAATCTGTAACTACAATTGTATTTATTGCGAATGCGGATGGAATACCCATTCGATTGAAGGGAGCAAACTCCCTTCAAGAACAGAAGTTAGAAATGGACTTTCTGATAGATTAAGCCAAATGAAAACCTCAGCTAAAAAACTGGATTCCATTACTTTTGCCGGAAATGGGGAACCCAGCTTACATCCTGAATTTACAGGTATTGTGGATGATGTAATTGAATTAAGAAACAAATATTATCCTTCTGCAAAAACTACTGTACTTTCCAATGCGGGTTTATTAAACAATGCAAGTATTTTTGCTGCCCTAAAAAAATTGGATAATACGATCTTAAAGCTTGATACCGGCACCGACAAAATGTATCATTTAATCAACCGTGGTGCTGAAAATATTAATATCCAACAGATTGTTGAAAATCTCAAACAATTTAATGGGAATTTGGTTATACAAACTTTATTTCTGAAAGGGAAATATAACAATGAAATCATTGATAATACAAGCGATGAAGAAGTAAATAGCTGGCTCAACCATATTGCTGAAATCAAACCAGCTTATGTTATGATATATCCAATTGACAGGGCTACGCCTGCTGATAATTTAATAAAAATCGGAAGAGAAAAATTGGAAGAAATTGCGGCTAAAGTAAATGCTTTGGGTATCGCTACAAATGTTTATGATTAAGTGTATTATTCACTGATTACTATTTTATTATGGAAGAATACGATATTAAAATATTATTAGCCTTTGGAAAAGCCATTGAAGGTCGTAAGGATTTTTTTAAATGGTTACTCAACAATGGTTATCCTGAACTGGCAGCATTATCTAATGCTATCAGAGGCGATGAAGAAGCATTGCAATGGTTGCTGAAAAATGGTTATCCAAAGCTTGCTATCTTAAGTAATGCGATGGACAATGAACCAAATGCGGTACAATGGTTGATCAATTCAAAAAACGATATTCTTTTTCAACTTTCATTGGCTTCTAGAGGAGATGAAGATGCCATTCAATGGTTTCGAAAGAAACAACTTCCTGTATATATTTATTTAGCTAACAGAATCAACAACCTCTTAAAATTACAGGCAAAGGAAAATACCTTCTGGTATAAAATTAAATTCTAAAGAGTGTATGTTTCCATTCCTTTTAGGTAAAATAAAAAGCCGACTTTTCTGAGAAAAGTCGGCTTTTTGAATGTATAAAATAATCTATTATTGTTTAATAAAATCTACTCTTCTGTTCACGGAAATGTGCTCTTTTGAGAATGGATCATCTTTTCCTTTTCCTTCAAACGATAGTCTTGTTTTTTCGATGCCAAATTTATTTATCAATGTATTGTAAACTTGTTCGGCACGTTTATTACTAAGATTCTTGTTAAATATATCAGATCCACTTTGATCAGCATTTCCAACAACTTTAAGTTTTAAGCTCTTATCGGATTTCATGCGTTCTGCTATGGATGCCACTTTTTTCATTTCATCTGCTTTGATATCATATTTATTAACATCAAAAAAGATGGAGAATTGCAAATAACCTGCACTAATAACAGTCGTTGGATATCTTTTTAAAGTATCTAGTATTGAATTATAAATACTTGCCTTTAAGGCTTCCATGTTAATTTCGGCAGGAGGTGTATTGGCTTTATTTTCAAGTTCTTTGATTTTTGAATCCTGTTTGTTGATTCTTTCTTCCAGCATTTTAAGTTTAGCATTCAATGAATCTTTTTCAGCATTAGAAACCGCTTTGTCAAAATTACCGGCATCGCCAAGACTTCCTTTTTTGGTCTTTGAACTTACATTATCTCCGCAATCGGCAAATACAGCTGGATTGTTTCTAAAGTTAAACTTGTAAGTTAAACCAACGGAAGAGTAAGATATGATATCGTAAGTAACACCACCCCTTGTCATATCTACATCATCTGAATTAACAACTGTCCAGATATTTTCAAAATTGATTTCAAATCTTGAATCTAATTTGTACTTAAACCCAATCCCTAAAGGTATGGTTGTTTCTGTCTGCATTTTTTCATTTACAGTTCCGTTGGCTGAATATCCGCGACTGGTAATATAAGCATTGCTGCCTAATGTTTTTTTAACGGCTCTGAAATCAAACAAGCCTATACCGGCAATACCATAAATATTCAATTTTCTGCATGGATTATCTCCATAAAATAAATTGCCGAAATTAAGAGTTGCATTGATGTTGTAAGAATTGAATTGTGCATCAAAGTAAACACCCAATGGCCTTCTGGTACCTGTTAAGTTTCCTTTGATAAACTGTCCTCTTAATTCAAAAATCGAGTTTAATTTTTTTGTAAGTACCAAACCATACGCAACATTCCATTCATTTTCAAAATTTGTTACTGGAAAAATTTTATATTGTTTTAGATCCCCCCAAAACAAACTTGCGCCTCCATTTAGGTTTACAGACCAGTTGTCAAGTAATTTTTTACTGCTTGCGTCCTGACTTAAAGCGAAGTAAGGTATGCTTAAAAAAGCAATCGCAAAAAATATTGTTATCCGTTTCATGAGTTTTTTTATTTTTTATTTGTTACATGGAATTAATCTCATGTCTAATTTTTATTTAATGTGTTAGTAAATTTTATTTCGCCATATAAAAAATGCTTGGTTTAAAAAAATACTATTAATATGGCTATTTAATAATATTATATATAGTTATGTATATTTCGTAGTTATTTAGTTCCCATTTTCAAATCAAATTAATTTAATTCTTTGCAAATATACCTATATAAAATCCAAAAAGTATAAAAATCTTAAATTTAAGTTAATTATTTTCATAAAAAATAATCATAAAAAAAACATATTATAGATTTCCTCCCTTATTTAGAAATATAAAAGACAAACAATCACTATTTAAAAGAAGTCTTTTGCTTTTATTTTTTAGACCATTTATTAGGTTTTTTTTATTTTAACCCCTTTTATAAAACTTAAAAGTAAAAGTAAGATCCCTGAGTATAAGGCAATCTTTCCGATGTAATCTCCGTATTTAACATAAAAAGTTATTTGATTGCTGGCATGTAGCGTCTGGCGAATAACAGCTGGTTTCCAATACGTTGTGCTTTGCAATACATCGCCTCTTTGGTTAATAAAACATGAAACGCCTGTATTGGCAGACCTAGCTATATCCCTACGGCATTCAATAGCTCTCAACGCTGCATAACTAAAGTGTTGGCGATGCCCGGCTGTATTACCCCACCACCCATCGTTGGTAATGATAAAAAGAAGTTCAGCTCCGTTTCTTACAAACCCTGTAACAAAGCCTCCGTAAATAGATTCATAACATATAACTGGACTCACTTTAATACCATTCTTGCAGTCAAACACTTTTCGCTCTTCATCAACACCAAGACTTCCAACAGTACCACCCAAATTAATAGCAAATTTTTCGATGGGTTTAAATAGTTTTTTAAAGGGCATTTTTTCGACGCCAGGTGTTAACTTTGATTTATGGTACCTACTTAACTTCCCCGAATGATCAACCATTAAGGCAGTGTTGAAAGGCTCAAAATATCTGCCCTTTTCAGAAGTAAATTCTCTTGCTGCCAACGTGAGAGCTTCGTTTTTGGCTAACATTCGTTGGCTTGATATACCAGCAATTACAGCCAATTGCGGGTATTTCTGGGTAAAACCTCGAAGCGTATTCACACTGGGAGAAGCATCCAGTTGTTCTTCCCAAACATATTCTTGCAAAGCACTTTCTGGAAAAACCACGAAATTGACAGTACTGTCTGTTTTTCCTTCTGCCAACAAAAGCATACGTTGCAAAAGCTCCATAGGTGGCGTTGTATATTGTTCGGAATAAGGATCAACATTGGGCTGGACAACAACTACTTCAACTGCTTTGCCATTTTCATTGTATTTGTGATAAATTATGAATGAAAAGACAATAGGAATCGTAAATAGTAAAACACTAAAAATACAAGTTTTAAAAAATCTATTTTTAATATGAACTGATAGTGAGTCTTTATTTTGAAAGTGTAAAAATATTTCAAACAAGAAAATATTAACAAGAAAAACCCACAATGTCCCACCAAAACTACCTGTGTATTCATACCATTGAATGAGTTGTGGATAATTTGCAAAAACATTCCCTACAATCAGCCAGGGAAACGAAAAATCCCAATCAGTATGAAAATATTCAAAAGCAATCCAGTATACTATTAAAGCTAAATAAGCCTTGTTTTTTTTAAAAATGACTTTACGGGAATAATGGTAAAAATTAAATACCAGGGTCATCATCATCGAATTGAGTAAAAATGCAAATATTGCACCCAATTCTGTAGAATTCCAGATCCAGTAAGTAGTAAACGCGTTCCACGTGAAAAACCCAACAAAAACGATGAAAAAAAAGCTAAACTTTCCGTGTTTAACAGGGTCTTTCGTTATTATGTCCTCCACCCAGAGCAAAGGAATAAAAGCAAAAAAGATAAGAAGTGGGAAGCCATTTAATGGCCAGGCTGCTGCCAGTAAAAGTCCGGAAAGGAGAGAAAGTAAATAGAGTTTGTATTTTTGCATATTTGTTAAAATTAACCAACAACCAATCCTGACTGGGTTATGAACCCTATCAGGATTTTAAATTTTATCCACTTATTATTTCATCCATTTTTACATCAAATTCATCTGTTGGCACATTTTCAATCATTTGAAAATCAAAGCAAACGCCTATTTTATAGGTTTGCATTTTCTTCAGCAACTTGTCGTAATAGGCTCTGCCCCGCCCCATACGGTTATTAGCCTTGTCAAAAGCAATACCCGGTACTATCACCACTTCTATCTTTTCAAAATCGTTAAAATTTTCTCCCTCAGGCTCTTGTATGCCATATTTTTCGCCTGTCTTTAAATGCTGGACATCTTCAAATTTACGAAGCACCAATACATCCTTTTTAACGGAAGGGAGTATGATTTGTTTCAATCCAGCCCATTTGACTATAAAATCATGGGTTTGCACTTCGTCATCCATCGACCAGTAAAGCATGATACAGCGGGCATTATGGAATACCTTGTTTTGCTCCAGTTTTGACAAAATTACTTTTGAACGTACTCGCTTTTCTTCAAAACTGATGCTGGCTTTGAGTTGCCTGATGGCAATGCGGATTTGTTTTTTTTGTTCATCAATCATCGATAGCAAATATTTGCTTTATAAATGAATGCAAAATTTTCTAAGTGAAGAGCGTTATAAAATTAATATGGGTTTATGCTTTTAAATCTTCTGTAATTTCCTTTTCTTCAATAGTATGCTGGTGTTTAAAAAATCTTTTCTGGAAAATAATTAACATCACAACTCCCACCGAAATAGATGAATCGGCGATATTAAATACTGGTCGGAAAAAGATGAACTCGTCTCCACCCCAAAATGGAAACCATGAAGGGTAATGTCCTTGTAATATCGGGAAATAAAACATATCCACTACCTTGCCGTGTAAAAAAGTTCCATAAGCTCCTTCCGCGGGAAAAAATTGAGCTACATTAAAATAACTTTCATTAAAAAGCATACCATAAAAAGCACTGTCAATAATGTTCCCGATAGCTCCGGCAAAAATCAGCGTCATACAAACAATATAAAGTTTATCAGCATTTTCTTTGATCAATTTAAGCAAATACCAGCCAATGCCAGCTACCGCAAAAATTCTGAAAAGACTCAATATCAATTTTCCATAGCCTCCGCCAAATTTCATTCCAAAAGCCATGCCTTCGTTTTCAGTAAAATGAATAATGAACCAATTGCTGCCAAATACATGGATTTCATCACCTAGCTGCATATTTGTCTTGATCCATATTTTCAATAACTGGTCAATAAATAAAATGAGAAAGATGAGAAGAAGAGACTTTTTTAACATTTTTTGAATTTTTGAATTTATAGGACAAAAAAGTAGAAGGAAGTTTCGAACTTCCTTCTACTTTTTCTAAAAAACAATGATTAAGTTTAATTAAACTATTATTTTTTTTGATTTTGTAACAACTTGGCATCCATGCTAAGGGTAGCATGAGGAACTATTCTTAATCTTTCTTTTGAAATCAATTTGCCGGTTTCCCTGCAAATTCCATAGGTTTTATTTTCAATTCTGATTAATGCATTCTCCAAAGATTGAATAAATTTATCCTGACGAGCAGCTAATTTTGAATTTTCTTCTTTCGACATAACCTGATAACCTTCCTCCAATACTTTGAAAGTAGGAGAAGTATCCATAATATCGTTACCGCCACTGGTAGTAAATGCTTCCGTAAGAATTTCTAAATCCTGACGTGCTTTTTCAAGCTTTTTTAATATTATTTCTTTGAATTCAAGTAATTCTTCATCAGAATATCTAGTCTTTGTAGTTTCCTGATCTTTTTCTTTATTTATCATAATTCATTGTTTTTTAATATCATAATTTACAAATGACAATGAAAATCTTTATTTCATCGCTTAATTCTATTTCTACTTTATTTTCATTGTGTATTACATCAACTAATGTTAATGATTCGGACAAAGTTTCAGAACAAATATACGAAAAATTATTGCTCAAAGGTAATGTAATTGCATCATTTTTTACAATTTCTACAATAATTTTGTCAGTAACCTCATAATTAAGCTCTTTACGGAGATTTTGAATACGATTAACCAGCTCTCTGGCAATCCCTTCTTCGATCAATTGCTCAGTTAGCGTAATATCCAATGCAACGGTTAATAATCCCATATTGGCTACAACCCAACCAGGAATATCCTCAGTAACAATCTCAACATCTGCCAATAACAATTCCACCTCTTCATCTTCTACTTTAAATTTGTACAAGCCTTCGATTTCCATTTTTGTAATGGTTTCCTGATTAAACCCTGCAATTTCACTGGCAATTTGTTTCATCAACTTACCATATTTAGGCCCTAAGGTTTTAAAATTGGCTTTTATTTTCTTTACCAAAACACCCGCAGTTTCAGACAAATATTCAATTTCTTTGATATTAACTTCCGAAAGTATCAAATTTTCAACCGCCTGCACTTGTTTTTTAAACTGATTACTACTAACTGGTAACATAATTTTATTCAATGGCTGGCGCACCCTAAGGTTGGTTTTTTTTCTCAACGACAAAACCATGGATGTAATTTGCTGAGCCAGCTGCATTCTTTCTTCCAGGTCTTTATCAATAAACGCTTCGTTGACAACAGGGAAGTCGGTTAAATGAATAGATTCGGCCTTTAGTTTTCCCGTGATGTTGTTTAAATCGGTAAACAACCTATCCATAAAGAAAGGAGCAATTGGAGCCGACAATTGTGCCACTGTATTTAAACATTGATACAAGGTTTGATAAGCTGAAATTTTGTCGGAAGTATAATCCCCTTTCCAAAAGCGACGTCGACACAAACGAACATACCAGTTACTTAAATACTGATCTACAAAATCCTGTATAAACCTTCCCGCTTTGGTGGGTTCATAATCATCATAGCTTTCATCTACATTTTTAATGAGTGTGTTCAACTCCGAAAGTATCCAGCGATCAATTTCGGGGCGCTGTGCAATAGGAATTTCTTCCTCTTTATAGGTAAATCCATCGATGTTGGCATATAATGCAAAGAAATTATAGGTATTATAAAGTGTGCCAAAAAATTTACGTTGCACCTCCCCTATTCCTTCCAGGTCAAATTTTAAATTATCCCAGGGTTGCGCATTGGTAATCATATACCAACGGGTAGCATCAGGACCGTATTTTTCGATGGTTTCAAATGGGTCAACACCATTTCCTAAGCGTTTCGACATTTTATTGCCGCTTTTATCCAACACCAAACCATTAGAAACAACCGTTTTATAAGCTACAGAATCAAACAACATGACGGCTATGGCGTGCAATGTAAAGAACCATCCTCGGGTTTGATCCACACCCTCCGCAATAAAATCGGCTGGAAATTCTTCTTTTCCCCAACCATCAGGGTTTTTAGGATAGTTGTATTGGGCGTAAGGCATGGCGCCTGAATCGAACCACACATCAATTAAATCAAGTTCACGGCTCATCTTTAAGCCTTTGGAGGACACTAAATAGATATTATCAACAAAAGGACGGTGTAAATCGAAACTAGTATAATCCATACTAGCATAAGGATTAGTTTCCATAAATCCGGCTTCTATTGACTTTTCAATTCCAAGGTTTAATTCTTCGATGGAACCTATACAGATTTCCTCAGTACGATCTTCGGTAACCCATATTGGAAGTGGAGTTCCCCAATAACGTGAACGTGAAAGATTCCAATCAACCAGATTTTCCAGCCAATTGCCAAAACGACCGGTACCGGTTGATTCAGGTTTCCAGTTAATGGTCTTGTTAAGTTCTATCATCCGTTCTTTTACGGCAGTAGTGCGGATAAACCAGGAATCCAACGGATAGTATAATATGGGTTTATCGGTTCTCCAGCAATGAGGATAACTGTGTTCGTATTTTTCGGTTTTAAAAGCTTTATTTTCTTTTTTAAGTTTAACGATGATTTCCACATCCACACTTTCGTCGGTTTTTGCATCAAAATCAGGTTTGTATTCCGATTTTACGTATTTGCCTGCAAATTCGCCGATTTCGTCAATAAATTTCCCCTGTTTATTTACCATGGTCAACGAACCGATACCGTTTTGTTTGGCAACCCTAAAATCGTCGGCACCAAAACTAGGCGCAATATGTACAATCCCGGTTCCATCTTCGGTAGTAACAAAATCACCGCAAATTACCCTGAAAGCATCTCCGTCTTCGGGTTGAGCATAAGGCAATAATTGTTCGTAGCTGACACCTTTCAACTGAGAGCCTTTGTATTCTGCAATTACCTCAAAAGGTATGTTTTTGTCGCCCGTTTTGTAGGCATCCATAGGTAATGCTGCGTTTATTTCAGGGAAATATTTGCCTAACAAGTCTTTACCTAAAATAACATTTATAGGTAATGCTGTATATGGATTAAAGGTTTTTACTTTTACATATGCTATGTTTTTCCCAACAGCCAGTGCAGTATTGGAAGGCAACGTCCAGGGAGTTGTAGTCCATGCCAAAAAGGAAATATCTGCTAAATGATCATTGTATAAAAAAGCTGATTTTTCGTTGTTTACTATCTTAAACTGAGCTACCACCGTATTGTCTTTCACGTTTTTGTAGCAACCCGGTTGGTTCAATTCGTGTGTACTCAAACCAGTGCCGGCAGCAGGAGAATAAGGTTGTATGGAATAGCCCTTGTACAACAATCCTTTTTCGTAAAGCTTGCTCAATAAATACCAGCAAGATTCAATGTATTTATTGTCGAAAGTAATATACGGATCGTCCAAATCTACCCAATAGCCTATTTTGCGGGTAAGATCGTCCCACAAATCCTTGTACTTCATTACTTCAATCCGGCATTGCTTGTTGTATTCCTCTACAGATATGGTTTTCCCAATGTCTTCTTTGGTGATGCCAAGCGTTTTTTCAACGGCAAGTTCAATGGGCAATCCGTGAGTATCCCATCCTGCTTTGCGTTTTACATAAAAGCCTTTTAATGTTTTGTAGCGGCAAAAAATATCTTTGATAGCTCTCGCCATCACATGGTGAATTCCAGGCAATCCATTGGCACTGGGAGGCCCTTCGTAAAAAACGAAAACGCTGTCATCGCGGCGCATGTCCAGACTTTTTTCAAAAATTTTATGCTCTTCCCAGTTTTTCAGTACATCTTTCCCAATCTGAGGAAGGTTTAAGTATTTGTATTCGTTGTATTTCATCATAAAACAATTCACTTTTAATGGTATGATGGAACACCCCCTAAACTAATGTTTTATCCTTTGAGTTTTTATAGAATATGGACTTTTCATCAATCAGATGCTCATTCAATTAAAAGCCTGCAAAAGTAAAAAAAAATCTCTGAATTATCTATTTATTAAATGACTAGATTTTTAAGCGCCTCTTTTTTGTATTAAAAATACCTTTTAGGTGAAAAATGCTGTAACTTTACACACAGATTTTTATTAAAGTGAAGGCAAATATAAATGAGCCCTTTATGAGGAAAATTGCTTCAACATTCATCGCAATGTGCATTTTTTATTCAATCTCTGCACAACAAGACACTACTTTAAATTGGGAAGTAAAGTCTGAAAAACAAATAATGATTTACAGAACCTGGATTACATTAAATAATTCAGCTAAGAAGTTGACCGGGGTGATGTATGAAATTAAAGATTCTGCGATACTTGTGTCAAATTCCATGGTTCGCAATAATTATTTGAAAGGTAATTTTAAAGTTTCTGAAATTAATTACAATACAATTGATCTCGTAAAAATACGCTCAAAGTATAGTATAGGAAAAGGCGCTTTATCTGGAGGAATCTTTGGATTTGCGTTAGGAGGAATTTTAGGATTGATATTTTCTCAGGATATTTTTACCCCGATTCCTGTAGGTGAAAAAATAATGACAGGTGGTATTTCGTTGGGTATTGGAGGTGCACTTTTAGGAGCGGTAATAGGATCGATGCAAATAACTATACCAATAAATGGGAATATTGAAAACTTCAATAAGAACAAAGCTCAATTAAAAAAATACACTATCCAATAAAAACATATTGTAAGAATCATATAAAAATACAGCAAAATCAAAGAGCAGATTCAATAACTCCAAACGCTAAATGCAGAAAACAGTAGAATCCTAACTCTTTTTAAATAATTCCGAATGAAAAAAACCATCTTCATTTTCTTTTTATTAAGCACGGTTTGCTGCCTTCAGTTAAGTGCACAATGGAGCAATAAAACCTTGATATATGGTAGCATTACAAGAAGTTACAGGGTTTATCAATCGCCCAACTATAATGCTTCTTTTCCTGCTTCCTTGCTGATTGCATTACATGGATTGGGCGATAACATGACTAATTTTTCAAGCATTGGATTTAACTATATTGCAGATACAGCCAATATCATTTGTATTTTCCCTCAGGCAGTCAGTGATCCTTATGCAGGTACAGCATGGAATTCTGGAGCAGGTTCTAGTGGGTATTACCCTAATTCCGGGGTGAATGATATCGGTTTCATCAATGCATTGATAGATACAGCCATTGCAAATTACACCATCGATAATAGCCGGGTCTACCTTTGCGGATTTTCCATGGGAGGTTTCATGACCGAAAGAATGGCCTTACAGTCAAACACCCGAATTGCAGCTTTTGCTTCTATGTCAGGAACTTTTGGAAGCGGAATTACCAACTTTTCCCCTGGACGCCATGTGCCAATTGCTCATTTTCACGGAACAGCTGATGCCACCGTTTTATATACCGGCAACACTTATGGATCAGATCCCGATTCACTCATTCGTTTCTGGGCATTGAACAATGCCTGCAATCCCACACCTACAATCTATAGTTATCCCAATCTGGTCAATGACGGTATAAGCGTTGATCGTATTCAATACTCGAACGGAGATCCTCAGTCGGATGTCTGGTTTTACAAAATGAATGGCGCAGGCCATACCGTATTATTTCAACCAGCCAATGATATTACAGAAGCTTACGAACTTTGGCTTTTTCTTAGCAGACATCGGCTGGGCGCATCAGGAATTATAGATCCTATTGATTTTTCTCATAAAATATTGGTTTTCCCAAATCCTGCCCATGAGGAAATTACAATTATTTTCCATTCAAGTGAAGTGATTAATAATGCAAGTCTATCCGTTTATAGTATACAGGGGGCTTTGTTACTGCAGCAAACTATCCTTCATGATAATACAAAGATTGACATCCATAGCCTGTCAAAAGGCTTATATTATTATCAGCTATCCAATAAAAAAGGGAATGTAATAAGTGGGAAGTTTGTTAAACAATAATCCAACGGTTAACAACACAAATTGACCATTTTACGATCAAATAAATTTTTCACCCTAACAATTTACATTTGCGTCTTGTATTGAACATAAATTTATTAATACCTTAAAAAATGAGAAGAATTACATTTTTATCAACGACATTATTTACACTCTGTATCGTATTAATAATGCTCTGTTCAGAAGCCAACGCACAAAAAACTGCGAATGTCAAAAAGACCATTGAAGTGTCAAATAAAAACTTCGTCCGTTGGTTTAATAATGGACAAATTGATTCATTGTTGACTTTATTTAGAGACGATGCCTGCTTAGTTGCCAAAGGATGTGGCAAAGAATTTATTAACGAATACTATGGTTCCCAATCAAGCAAATGCAAGTTTAAAGAAATGAGCACGCTATCACTCAGCGTGGGCGATTCTATTGCCGTCGAGAAAGGTCGTTGGGTAGTTAGCTTTAATTCAGGAGAAGAATTAGGTGGCGAATATTTAACCGAATGGCGATTTTCCGGTAAAAAATGGCTCATCGTAAATGATATTGAAAGTAATAAATAAGTAAACCCGGAGTTAAAGATATAACTTATTGTACGTTTGGTATTTTGATTCGTAAAATTAAATTATGTAAATTTGCAAACAAAAATATACATGGGTTATCGCTAAATCACAAAATATAAATTAGCAACTCCAAAAATATACATACATGTTTCCAGATCTAAACAATTTACCGGTTTATGATACTACCGGTGTTAATGAACGTATTGCCCGATTTTGCAGTCGCAGCATTAAAAACGAATCTAAAAATGAAGGCTTGAAACTGGCTTTAAGCATGATTGATCTGACAACGCTTGAGGGTAAAGACACCAAGGGTAAAGTTCAGCAACTTTGCTATAAAGCCATGCATCCACATCAGTCACTCAACAATATCCCAAGTGTAGCCGCAATATGTGTTTATCCTTCCTATGTTGGTATAGCAAAAAAAGCGCTTATAGGAAGTGATATTAAAGTAGCATCTGTTGCTACAGCTTTCCCAAGTGGGCAGACAAGTTTAGAAGTTAAATTGAGCGATACAAAATTTGCTGTGGATCAAGGTGCCGATGAAATAGACATGGTGATTTCGAGAGGAGAATTTCTTTCAGGGAATTATCAGTTTGTATTTGACGAAATTGCCGCTATCAAAGAGGCTTGCGGTAAAGCCCACTTAAAAGTAATTCTTGAAACCGGTGAACTCGACACCTTAGACAATATCAGAATAGCAAGTGAAATTGCCATGTATGCAGGGGCAGATTTTATCAAAACCTCAACAGGCAAGATCCAACCAGCAGCTACAATGCCTGTGACTTATGTTATGCTTGATGCAATCAAAGATTTTTACTTAAAAACCGGTAAAATGATAGGGATGAAACCAGCAGGTGGCATTTCAACATCAAAAATTGCTTTGCAATATTTAGTGATGCTGAATGAAGTATTGGGCGAAAAATGGATGAATAAAAACTATTTTAGATTTGGAGCCAGCAGTTTATTAAATGATATTTTGATGCAATTGGTTAAAGCCGAAACAGGAATGTATCAATCAACTAATTATTTTTCAAAAGATTAATTATGCAGAAAAAGGAAAATACCAATCCGTTTAAAGCTTCATGGACCTATGATGAAGCACCTGAAAGCACTGAGCACATTCAAATCAAGGAAAAGTATGAATTGTTCATAGATGGGAAGTTTACAAAACCAGTCAAGGGGAAGTATTTTGACAGCATAAATCCTTCAAATAACCAAAAAATCACGAGTGTAGCACAAGCCACAGCAGAAGATGTTGATTTAGCAGTAATCGCTGCAAGAAAAGCCTTTATTCCCTGGTCTAATTTATCAGGAAAAGAACGTGGGAAGTTTATTTTTAGAATTGCACGCTTAATTCAAGAACGTGCTCGGGAATTTTCTGTCATCGAAAGTATAGATGGAGGTAAGCCAATCAGAGAGTCCCGAGATATAGATATTCCTTTGGCTGCCAATCATTTTTTCTATTATGCTGGCTGGGCAGATAAACTTGAATATGCTTTCCCAAATAGAAATCCTAAAGCGCTAGGTGTAATCGGTCAGATTATTCCCTGGAATTTTCCGCTGGTGATGGCAGCATGGAAACTAGCGCCTGCACTGGCAACCGGAAATACGATTATATTAAAACCTGCAGAAACAACCCCTTTAACAGCTTTGAAACTGGCAGAAATTATTCACGAAAGTGGTTTACCCAATGGTGTAGTTAATATTTTAACTGGAGGCGGATTTGGTAGCAGCATTGTCAATCATCCGGATATTGATAAAATCGCTTTTACAGGATCCACCGATGTTGGGAGATATATTCAGAAAGCAATTGCAGGGACGCATAAAAAGCTAACGCTGGAATTAGGAGGAAAAGGAGCCAATATTATCTTTGAAGACGCTGCTATTGATCAGGCTGTGGAAGGCATTGTCAATGCTATCTTTTTCAACCAGGGTCATGTATGCTGTGCCGGTTCCCGCTTATTTGTTCAGGAATCAGTTGCCGATATCGTAATACAAAAATTAAAAGACCGAATGGAAACCTTGAAAGTGGGGAATCCTTTAGACAAAAACACAGATATCGGTGCTATAAATTCTAAGAAACAATTACAAACCATTGAAGATTATATTAAAATTGGTTTAAATGAAGGGGGCGAAATTTATCAACCCAACTGCAAATTACCAAAAGAAGGGAATTGGTGCGCTCCAACACTATTTTTGAATGTATCTCAATCGCATAGAATTGTTCAGGAAGAAATATTCGGACCCGTTTTATGCATTCAAACTTTTAGAACAATTGAAGAAGTTATTGAAAAAGCTAACAATACCCCTTATGGGCTATCAGCTGGCGTATGGACTCAAAACGGAGCTAAAATATTCCATTTAACGCAAAAACTGCAGGCCGGAGTTGTCTGGGGAAATACCTTCAATAGATTCGACCCTACCTCTCCATTCGGAGGCTATAAAGAAAGTGGTTTTGGCAGAGAAGGTGGATTGCATGGTTTAAAGCCTTATGTAAAATTTGACTAATTATTTTTAATACAAGATTATGAGTAGATTAAATATAAATAAAACCTACAAATTATATATTGGGGGTAAGTTTCCAAGAACAGAATCAGGACGGTATTATGCAGTTACTGATAATAAAGATAATTTGATAGCAAATATGTGTTTAGCTTCACGAAAAGATTTTAGAAATGCAGTTGTAGAAGCTCGAAAAGCACAAAATCCATGGGCAAATACCACTGCACTTAACAAAGGCCAGGTTTTATACCGCATTGCCGAAATGCTTGAAGGTAGGAAAGAACAATTTATTGCTGAACTCATTAGTCAGGGCGAATCAGCCAAAAATGCAGAACAAGAAGTTGATTTGGCTATTGACAGATGGGTGTATTATGCAGGCTGGAGTGATAAATACCAACAATTTTTCAGTACCGTGAATCCTGTTGCAAGTTCTCATTTTAACTTTTCTACGGTAGAAGCTGTTGGCGTAGTTTCTATTATTGCCCCTGAAAACCAAAGTTTGCTGGGTTTAATATCTGTGATAGCTCCTGCCATTGTTGGAGGAAACACTGTAATTGTGTTGGCATCTGAAAACAAGCCTTTATGTGCAATTTCTTTAGCCGAAGTATTAAATTCTTCGGATGTACCTGCTGGAGTTGTAAATATTCTGACAGGAAAAAAAGAGGAATTATACAGCCACATGGCATCTCACATGGACGTAAACACTATCATCTATTGTGGAAATGACGAGAAGTTAATTCAATCAATAAGTGAATTGGCGAGCAACAATATTAAGAGAACCGTTTTTTATCAAAAAGACAATTACATAGATGCCCATTATGAATCGCCATATATAATTGAGAGTACGCTTGAATTGAAAACTACCTGGCACCCCACTGAAGTATAATTTTAAAGTATAATCCGTTACATTCATCTCTTCTTATTTTATTAATGACAATTATTCCTTCGGCATTCATCAGCTGGATTCGAAAAAGGCTGTATTGCCTAAAAGGGACTATAATTTGAATTTTAATGTTGTATTTTAAAAATAAAAATACAGTGTAAAATTATCAAAATCTATTTCAAATTGTTATACATTTTCTGTTGCTTATTTCGTAAGTCTTTCAGTCGCTTGTTTTAATTTTAAAATTCGCTGGATATTCACTACCATATCCACATTAACAATTTTTATATGGAAACACAGAACTTGAAGTTTTATTTACCTGATTCAAAAAAGTTTGAGCATTCACATGTTCCTTCAATGGATGCCTATCACAAACTCTATTCCGATTGCAGTTCACTTCCAACGGTATTTATGACAATCAAGCCATTTTTGGCTGAAGCTGATTTTATATTGATTGAAAATGATTTGTCTAAAAAAAAATACGCAAGATAATCTCTTTAAGGAGGAATCCGAAAATCCTTTATAAGAGTAGGAATTTTTTAAAATCTAATAAATTGCATCATGAAAAAAATTGTCTTTTTGATTATGTTTTCAATATCACTTAATGCTTTATTGGCACAACAATCCTCCGAAAAAGTAAAAAGAGAAATAAACAAGGCGTTGGAAATATGGAACAATGCTGGTAAAAAAGCGGATATAGATCAAGTAATGGCACTGTTTGATACTTCTGCCAATATTATCTTAGTGGGTTCTGATAGTGGAGAAATTTTTATTGGCAAAAATCAAGCCAAAGAATGGCTTACACAACTTTTTAGTTTTGGTAGTTTTTCATGGGAAATGAATAGAATTAACATTGATAACAATGGGAAAACGGCCTGGGTCTTCGTTGATGGAAAAATGATTGTTAACTTTCATAAAGGAGGCAAAAAAATAACACCCTATCGGTTTACCGGAATTATGGTCAAGAAAAAAGGTGAATGGAAATGGAGATTATTTGATGGTTCAGTCCCTAAAGGGGAATAACATATTTATTCGGTAACTTAAGGAGCTTCATATTTGGAGTTTTAACCTATATGAAGCTCCACTGAAGTATTCCTTTTGTATCAAATTATAAAATCGAATTTGATTATTAAATCATTTTATTTGCATTTGTTCAAGGGATGAAGAACGCAAACCTTAGCATCCCATAAGAAGTCATAGGATTCCATATACAATTGCATCCTTCAACAAATACCTTCCTAGTACTTACTCTTGTGTAGACAGGTTTAGGTTTATAAATCTACAAAAATATCAAAGCATTAAATAATTTTACCTTATTTTGCATTGTCTAACAATGAATATTAAATGTTAAAGAAGGAATCAGGATTTAAAGTGAACATTTCTGGTAAAGAAATACAGGCCTTGCGCCCTGAACCCATTGTTTCGGATATTGAGGTATTACCTTACAAAAGAAATATGGATCCCCAAATAGCCATTGATGCACTTATCAATGGCCATTATGTATTAATACTCGATTTCTTTAGCAGTGGCCTTACAATCTTAAATGTCTTAAAGGAATACGTTAACGCCACTTATACTGATTCATCGTTTAAAGGACAACGCGATTTCCGTTCAGCATTCCGTGATCTTTCGCATCGACTGCTGTTATTGGTGCACAATCATAAATTAAAGGTTAAAAAAGCGCCCGAAATTGGCTGGTTCAAAATTTTATACCCTGAATTAAACGAGTTTTTATTGGCCTTCCCTCAGGTACAGGGGTTAAATAGCTCCTGGCAATGGTATCAGAAAGGCATTTCTATTCCGCATATACATCAGAAAATACATCCCTGGTACGGAACTTATTTCCCAACCCGTTTCGAGCATTTAGGCCTTTTTGATAAGTGGTTAACAACTTACAAAGCTGAAAAAAAATCGGCCATGGACATTGGTATAGGGAGTGGCATACTCTCCTTACTGCTATTAAAACACGGGTTCGGAAAAATTTATGGAACAGATACGAATCCAAATGCCATTATTGGACTCAACGAAGCAATTTTTCAAAATAAAGAGTATTCGAATATAGCGCTGATGTATGGTGATTTATTTGCCGGTTGTGAGCTGAAAACGGAATTAATTATATTCAATCCACCCTGGCTACCGGCTTCTCATCATGCAGAGGGTGTAGATAATGCCATCTACTACGATCATCAATTGTTTCCCCGTTTCTTTGCTGAAGCAAAAAAACACCTGGAACCACAAGGTAAACTGGTTCTTTTGTTTTCGAACCTTGCCCGGATAACTAAACTTAGCAATCTTCACCCAATCGAAGTTGAACTGGCTGAAGGAGGTCGATTTCAAAAGGAAATCTTACTGCAAATGAAAGTTGGGGAGGCTTCAAAAAAGACAAAAAGAATTCAGGACTGGCGGGCTTCCGAAATGGTAGAATTATGGGTGCTTACATTAAAAGATATTCAATAATCCTTATAATTTCGGGATTGAGAAATTCATTACAAATCACGGCTTTGCCTATTTACCGACTAAAACAAATAAAAATGAACAACGATGAAATCGTACATCAAACGGCAGATTATATCAAAACTAAAATGCTGGGAGAAGGCAGCGGTCACGACTGGTGGCATATTTACCGGGTCTGGAAAAACGCACTTCATATCGGACAATATGAGAAAGCAGATTTATTCGTGGTTGAACTGGCTGCTTTATTGCATGATATTGCCGATTGGAAATTCCACGATGGGAATGACGATATTGGGCCACAGATGGCAAGATCCTGGTTAGAGAAATTAGCAGTGGAGGAAACTGTTATTGACCACGTTAGCCAGATTATAAAGGATGTTTCCTTCAAAGGTGCAGGCGTTAGTACCAGCATGAAAACCATTGAAGGAAATGTGGTACAGGATGCCGACCGCTTAGATGCCATAGGCGCTGTCGGAATTGCCAGAACTTTTGCTTATGGTGGCAGCAAGAGCAGAGAAATCTACAATCCTGATATCAAACCTATTTTACATGCATCTTTTGAAGAATATAAAAATAGCATCAGTCCTACCCTGAATCATTTTTATGAAAAATTGCTCCTTCTAAAAGACCTTATGAATACCTCAACAGCGAAAAATATGGCTGAGCACCGGCATCAGATTATGGAAGACTTTCTTGCTGAATTCTATCAGGAATGGGAAGGTAATGGATAAAACAAATTCAACATTGAACTGTTTTAAGAAAAGGCTGTTCGTCAAGTGAATAATAATATTATTAAGTCCTATAATTAAAACATCCATTTTTTTGCATTAAAAAAACAAAATAACATTATGATTGTCGAAGCCCGTGAGGTTTATAAATCTTTTAAAGAAGTCCATGCCGTTAAGGGCATCAGTCTTGATGTTGCCGAAGGTCAATTTGTTGCATTGCTGGGTCCTAACGGAGCAGGAAAAACAACATTGATGGAAATGATAGAAGGCATTCAACAGCCCGATAAAGGCGAAATTCTGATTGCCGGGAAAAAATGGAAAGGCAATGAAGATGCCTTGCATCACATCATCGGCCTTTCGCTGCAGGAAACCTATTTTGTCGATAAGCTGACCGTACAGGAGACTTTGCGATTGTTTGCAAGTTTCTATGACGAAAACAAAACCAGGGTGTCAGAAGTCATTGAATTGATTGGGCTGGATGAAAAAAGAAAATCCTATGTAGTAAATCTTTCGGGTGGACAACGCCAACGATTGGCATTGGGCATCGCGCTCCTTAACCATCCCAAAATATTATTGCTCGACGAACCTACTACCGGTCTCGACCCCAATGCAAGAAGAGAAATATGGAAAATATTGCTTGAATTGAAAAAGAAATCAAAAACTTCCCTCTTACTTACTACGCATTACATGGAAGAAGCTGAACAACTCTGCGATTATGTGATTATCATGGACAAAGGAAGTATCCTTAAAGAAGGCAGCGTAACTCAACTGCTGAATAATGAAAATGGAAGCAAAACCATTGAATTTACATTGGATGGCATTTATGATGAAATTTATTTGTCGGGAATATTTTCTGAATTCAGCTGGGATAGCAAAACACAGAAAGGATTGCTTCATTTGAATGATATGGAAAAAGACATGAAAACATTTTTAAATACCCTCGAAAGAAACAATCTTCACCTTAAAGATTTAGAATGCAGGAGGATATCATTGGACGATCTGTTTACATCATTAACAGGAAGACATTTACATGAATAAAATTATTAAAGGTCGCCAGCTTTTTCAGCTCATTGGAGCCAATTTCCGTGAATTAATGCGGGAGCCCGCCGTACTTTTCTGGGGTATACTATTCCCGATACTGATGTCGCTGGGTCTGGGAGCTGCTTTCAGCACCAAGCAGGATGTAATCAGAAAAGTAGGCATCATCAAAACTTATGATGGTATCGCATCCGATACAACTTCTATGATTGGTTGTTTTTTAGTGAAAAATGCAACAAAAGATTATCATAACAGCGAAAAGATTAACTATTATTCATTTAAAATAAAAAATAAAAAACTAGGCAATAACACTTTTCTTTTTCAGGAAACAAACTGGAAAGATGCCGTAGTTGCATTAAAACGAGGTAAGTTCAATGTAGTGATGGAAGAAAAAAATAAAGCAATCTCCTATTTCTTCGACCCCGGCAATCCTGATGCACAACTCACCTATATCAAACTTTCAAAGTTTTTTTCTGCTCCAAATTATATCAGTCAGGAAAATACAGATCAAATCAAGCAGTTATCACTGGAAGGAACCCGTTACATTGATTTTTTAATTCCTGGCCTGCTGTCAATGGGAATTATGATGTCATGTATGTGGGGAATCAGTTATACCATCATCGAAAGAAGGTCGAAAAAGTTTATCCGCCGTATGGTTTCAACACCTATGAAAAAATCTCACTTCCTCATTTCTATCATTACCGTAAGGTTCGTAATGAATTTTATTGAAGCAGCACTGCTTTTCTTATTTGCTTTTCTTGCTTTCGGCATTCATATTCAAGGGAGCATTCCCGCATTACTGCTGGTTTTTATTTCAGGAAATATCGCTTTTGCAGGTATCGCTGTTTTTATTTCGAGCAATACTTCTAAAACAGAGATTGGCAATGGGCTCATTAATGTGGTGGTGATGCCGATGATGGTGCTATCGGGTATTTTCTTCAGCTATCATAATTTCCCCGATTGGTGCATTCCTATCATTCAAAAATTCCCTCTTACTATTATGGCGGACGATATCCGCAGCATATTTATTGAAGGAGCAGGATTTGCAGAAACCCTCACACATAGCCTACTACTTTCTTTAACTGGGATTCTCTTTTTTGCAGCAGGAGTGAAATATTTTAAATGGTATTAAATTAACTTCAAAATCGAGGAATTAGGCTGCTTTTTGTGCTTTGGTATCTTATGCGCTAATCAACATTTTAAGTTTTACAAAGCCAAAAAAAAAGGATCTGTCAGTTGAAAATACCTTTAATAAAAAACTGTTTGGCATCTTCTTCTAAACAAATCCTTTTTCACATTCACGAACAATAAGGCTATAAGCCTGATTATCTTTTTATTAATCCATTTTTTTAAACACCATGTACCAAGCTACTTCGTAAAGTTTTGGGTCATTCTTGCTTGCCACTTTCGTATTTGAATCATCTTCTGATTTAAGATAAGGAATCAGTACATCACCACCGGGCTGCCAGTTGGCTGGAGTAAGTACCGCACTGTTTTTAATAGTCTGCAATGCAATTACCGTTCTTTTTATTTCATCAAAGTTTCGCCCTACTTCCATAGGATTAAATGAAATAGACCTGATTTTATTGTCAGGATCGATAATAAAAACCCCACGGACATCTTTTGTAGTGTTAGAGGATGGATGTATCATTCCATATTCTCTTGAAATTACCTTTTTATTGTCATCTACAAATGGGAATTTAATAGCTATCGCTTCCCTATTTTTATAAGATATTGATTCTAAAGACTTTTTCCAGCTATTATGTCTTTCGAGGTTATCTGTAGATACAATTATAAGGCTCACGCCCAACTTATCAAACTCATTCTGCATTTGAGCCAATTCAAGAATTTCGGAAGAACAAACTGGTGTAAAATCCATAGGATGACTAAAAATTATTTTCCATTTTTTCCCAAAATCATTTGGGAAATGAATGGTTCCGTTTGTTGTCTCAGCGGTAAATTCTGGAGCATTGTCTCCAAGCATTGGAATATTACTTTCCTGCGCAAAAATTATTGAAGCAGAAAACAGAGTAGCAATTAAAAAAAATATTATGTTTTTCATTTTTATGTTATTTAGAATGTTTATAAATAATATTACTAAAACATTCATTCTCTGCTAAAGTTTATTCTTTGAAGTTATTCTTTCGTTAATTTATTGAGTCTATTTAAATTCGTTTTTACTTAATAATCAACACTTTTTTAAACATTAAATTAAAAATAAAACCAGAAATCCTCATCGTTTCATTAAATCGAAACAAAAAAAACAGTAGAATCCAAACAATATTTTCAGCTTAGCTTAAATTTGCAGGCGAAAAAACTTAACGATTTTTTAAAGTTTACTTTAGCTGTATTTTTTAATTATCCTCTCTTTTCCTTTCAATTTTGTAAAATAATAATATTCCTATCTTTGCAGATATTTAGAATCGTTGATGAAAGTATATTTTAAAGGATTAGATACACTCAGGGCTATAGCAGCATTGGTGGTTGTGATAGGACATATTGAGCTGCAAAAAAAAGAAATCGGAATCCCAAACCTGATCAATCACCCCTACATAAGACTCGCCAGTGGCCATATTGGGGTTGTATTATTCTTTGTTTTAAGTGGGTTTTTAATTACTTATTTGCTGGCTAAAGAGAAAGAAAAAGCCGGAAAAATTAGTTTTAAAAAATTTTACATCCGTAGAATATTCAGAATATGGCCATTGTATTATTTGATACTATTGCTTTCATTTTTGTTTTTTCGGGCAGATTATTCATTGGGTTCTGCTGCGCTTTGTATGAGTATATTCCCAAATATAGCCCATGCCTTTAACATGGGTTGGCCGACAAGTCCTCAACTATGGTCCATTGGTGTTGAAGAACAATTTTATCTTTTCTGGCCATTGGTAATTAAACTGATTCCCGATAAAAAAAAGGTTTTCTATTTAACGCTCTTTTTTATTGGATATTCTATCATCCCTTATTTCATAAAATTCCTAAATCCCGGAATATTTAAAACAGAACCCTGGGGTTATTTTATAGGTGATTTCTTTTATGGCTCAAAATTTAACAGCATGTGTTTTGGTGGTATTTTGGGATATATGTATGCAAGCAATCATAAAAATCTTAAATTTCTTTATAATAAATACATAGCCTATTCTTCTGTTATTCTGTCTTTTGTATTGTGGTTCTCTGGTGTTGATTTTAGATTTTTCAGAGATGAGATTTACACCTTGCTTTTTGGAATCATGATTTTAAATGTAGCAAGCAACGATAAACTGAAACTAAATATCGATACGAAACTATTTAGTTTTCTGGGGAAAATATCTTATGGGATTTATATGTATCACTGGATTGTAATCCTTCTGGTAATGAAATTCATTACTTATGCCAGCTATGAAAATAATTATTATTACAATTCCCTCCTATATATAACTGTGCTTTTAGGAACGATTGGTATTTCATGGGTATCGTTTATTAGTTTTGAAAAATACTTTTTGAACCTAAAGCAACGTTTTGAAGTTGTTTAATCAGCTATTAAGACAATCAAATATGTAAATTTAAGCAAATTACTTAGGATTCTCTACCCATTAATTCTTGAGCAAAATTTAAGAGATTTTGTTTTTGAGCGGAGTCTATTGTAATTTTATGCAGAAATTCCAGCGCTTTATCGTAGTACTTTTGCATTTCTAATTTGGTCAATGCTTCGATATTTAATTCATTATAAACAGATTTTACACCTAAAATCTTTTTTTCACTTTCTTTTTCAGATAAATCAAAATAGCTTTTTAAATTCTTTAGCCTTTCAGCTTTTGCCAATTCAAATGCTTTCAGGTATAAATACGTTTTTTTGTTGGTAGCAATGTCGCCTCCCGTAATTTTTCCAAACTTTTCAACATCTGAATAAACATCTAATAAGTCGTCTTTTAATTGAAAAGCGAGTCCGATATTAACACCAAAATCATAAATATAATTGGCATTATTTTTATCTGCACCGCCTATGATAGCTCCTATTTTGAGACTCCCTCCCAATAAAACGGCCGTTTTTAAACGAATCATTTCCAAATAATCTGCTATGGTAATGTCTGTATCTGTTTCAAAATTAAGGTCGAACTGTTGTCCTTCACAAACCTCAATGGCTGTTCTGTTTAATACATGTAAAACATCAGGAATAAACTTAACTTCTGTCTTAAGAATATATTCATATGCCATTGCAAACATGGTATCACCCGAAAGTATTGCAATATTGGTATTCCATTTTTTAAAAACAGTCTCTTTCCCTCGCCTGATCGGAGCTTTATCCATAATATCATCATGTAGGAGGGTGAAATTATGAAAAATTTCCATCCCTATTGCCGGATAAAGTGCATTTTCGATATTCCCACCAAACATATCACAAGCCAACAAAGTGAGCAAAGGGCGTATTCTTTTTCCTCCCTGAGAAAGTGTATATTTTATGGGTTCATAGAGCAAAGGAGGATTTCCTTCAAATTTTTGCTCCGACAATTTTTGATTGATTTTATCTTGTATTTCCTTAATCGTAAACATTATAAGCTTCTTTATTCCTCATTCTATTAGCATAGCTTTTTACAAACTACAACTACAAAAACTTTGGATTTAATTTTTTTATTTCATACCTAGGACTTTTCGCTTACGTACTAGCCACTTAAGCAAATGTCTTAAAAACCCATTAACCAATAACCAAATAACTATTTTATTAGCTGTAATAAATAGTCGCCATAACCACTTTTAAGCAAAGGTTTCGCTACTTCAATCAATTGCATTTTATCAATAAATCCCTGGCGATAGGCAATTTCTTCAATGCAGCCTATTTTCAATCCTTGACGTTGTTCTATTACTTCAACAAATTGCGATGCCTGCAATAAAGAACTAAAAGTACCGGTATCTAACCATGCAGTTCCCCGGCTTAAAATGCCGACTTTTAATTTACCTTGTTCGAGGTAATATTTATTTACATCCGTAATTTCATATTCCCCTCTTTTGGATGGTTTTATGTTTTTAGCAACTTCAATTACAGAATTATCATAAAAATAGAGCCCTGGTACTGCAAAATTTGATTTTGGTTCTATGGGTTTTTCTTCAATTGAAATAGCATTGTTATCTTTATCAAATTCAACAACACCATAATGTTGTGGGTTGGAAACATGATAGGCAAAAACCATTCCTCCAACAGGATCGTTATTTTCCATAATTAATCCTTGCAATCCACTACCATAGAAAATGTTATCCCCCAAAATCAGAGCAACTTTATCTTTCCCCACAAATTCTTCACCCAATACAAAAGCCTGAGCCAATCCATTAGGAATTTCCTGAACTTTATAACTGAATTTACAACCTATCTGACTACCGTCACCCAATAATTTTTTAAAATTTGGCAAATCGGTGGGTGTTGAAATAATTAAAATCTCACGAATACCTGCCATCATCAATACTGACAATGGATAATAAATCATAGGTTTATCGTATATTGGCATCAACTGCTTACTAACTGCAATAGTAAGAGGATGTAGGCGTGTTCCGGAACCGCCTGCTAATATAATTCCTTTCATATATTTGCTTTTTAAAAAGTTTTAGCCAAAAATAGAATATATTTTAATCAGAAACAATATTATATGAAAAAATAAATAAAAAAACGCTGGTTTAAGATTTAAAGCAAAAAAATTTGTAGGTTTGTATCTTTAATTTAAACTAATATTTAGGAGGATTATCAATGATTAGATTTAGAAAAAATATTACAGTTGCATTCTTAGTAATGCTAGTATTTTCAGCTTGTGTTTCCAAGAAGAAATTTGTTCAATCGGAAAATAATCGTCAATCTTGCATGGAAAGAGAAATTAATCTCACCGAACAAAAAGTTAGTTTAAACAAACAGATTGAGTTTTTGAAAAAACAAAACCGTTTGTTGGAAGACGATACTACCGGATTGTCTATAAAAGTAAGAGAATATGAAAAAAAAATGTTCGAATTCAACCAAATGATCTCGTCCAATCTTACTGAAAAAGAAAAATTAAACCTCATCTTGAAGAAAAAGAATGATGATTTGAAAGAAAGAGAACGCAAAATCAATGAGCTAGATTCTATTTCAAGAAAACAAAACGCCTTACTTACCGATGTAATGGGGAAAATTAACGGTGCTTTGGTAAATTTCAAGAAAGACGAATTAACTGTAGAAATGAAAGAAGGGAAAGTTTATATTTCGATGGCTGACAAACTTTTATTCCCTTCGGGAAGTTCAACATTAGACGAAAGAGGAAAAACAGCTTTAGGGATGCTTGCCAGTGTTTTAAAAGAGCAACCAGGATTAGATATTCTTATTATTGGTCATACCGATAGCATTCCAATAAAAACCAATTGTTTTAAAGATAATTGGGATTTAAGTGTTTCCAGAGCAAATAGTGTTGTAAGAATTTTGACAGAAACCTATAAAATTAGTCCAATGCAAATCCTAGCTGCCGGTAAAAGTGAATTTTCGCCTGTGGCAAGCAACGAAACCAAAGAAGGACGTGCACTGAATCGCCGAATAGAAATTGTTATATTGCCCAGATTAGATGAATTATATAACTTAATTCAAAAGAAATAAATTCACTATTTTCCAATTATTTACAAAAACCTGGTTTATTAAAATAAATCAGGTTTTTTTATTTAATCATCACAATATCTTCGCTTTATGATATTTTCTTATTTGGTGTCATTCTAAATTAGCTTTGCTGTGAAACTTAATTAGAAAACTATCGTTACTTTTGTAATCTTAAAAAAAATACAGTAAAGCCATTGTTATTCCTGAACGTAAAAAAGTCAACGCTTATCTACAAAATGAAGTTTTTAAAGTAAATTATTCCTTACTTTTCCATCTTTTTAAATACAATAAAAATAAATTCTAACTGTGAAATAAAAATAAATTTAACATAAAATGAGAAAAATAAAAATTCTTACATTCACTATTGCACTTAGTATATTTACGTTAATGAGCTGTAAAAGAGATACAACACCACCAATTATTGTACAAAGTTCAGTTCCAACAGGTATTTGTTTTCAGGATGAAATTCTTCCAATCATTCAATCTAATTGTGCTTACAGTGGATGTCATGCAGGAGACCAGAATCCTGATTTAAGCACATATAATGGAATTATGAGATTGGTTAAAGTAGGCGATCCACAAAACAGCAGCTTATTTAAATATGCAACAGGCAATGAAATGCCACCTGCTCCTAAAACGCTATTAAATTTAGATGAGGTTACATTTATATATGGATGGATTCAGCAAGGTGCTATAGATAATTCATGTGCTTGCGATACAGCCGTATTTTCTTTTAGTGGTGCAGTTTCACCTATCATCAGAAGAAATTGTTTAGGCTGCCATGGAGCAAGCAGCACTAACCCATTGACTACTTTCCAGCAAATATCCGACAGGGCTGATGACATATTATTAGATATCACTTATCAGAACAATCCAATGCCGAAGCCTCCAACAGCAAAATTATCAGATTGTAAGATTACACAAATTTGGAAATGGATTGATAGTGGGAAACCCAATAATTAATAATTCCTGAGTTGAGGCAGTCTCCAATTTCAGCATACTTAAAAAAATATTTTTTACCCTGGCTCATTCTAAATGACCTTAAAATTAAAATAATCACAAATGAAAAAAGTATCAATAATTTTTACAATCATTATAGCATCCGTTTTCTTAAATAGTTGTTACCGCGATTCAGAAGAAGGACTTTATCGCTTTGTTCCCGCTTACTGTGATACAACGAATGTTGCCTATGCTTCAGTAATCAGTGCTATTGTGTCAACAAACTGTTTAACTTGCCATACAGGATCAGGTGCCGGAGGTGGTTTTGCATTAGATTCCTATGCAGGGATGAAAGCTGTTGTGGACAATGGTAAATTAATAACTTCCATTACTTCAACATCCAAACCTATGCCCAAAACAGGCCTAATGGATAATTGCTCCATCAACAAAATTACAGCTTGGGTAAACAAAGGAGCACCTAATAATTAATAATTTATAAACTAAAAAAAATAAAATGAAAACCTGGTTAAAAATTTCTATAATTGTTGTTGTGATAGGTATTATAGCAGCATTTGTTGTTTACAAATATATCAATAAACCAAACATGGATATTGAAAAAGCAAAAGCTGAATTTAGCCTTAAAGCGGATGATCTCTATAAAGAATATACCGCGAATAGTGCCAAAGCAGATTCTTTATACAATGGAAAAGTAATTGAAATTAACGGAAACGTCACTACAATTGAAACGCCTTCCGACACCCTTGTAGTGGCAGTTTTTGAACAAAAACAAGATACAACCCAAGCTAAAACAGATGATCTTCTTGGAGATTTAAACGCCAATGGTGGCATCAGATGTACCATGCTGACGAATCATTGTGAAGAAACTAAAAAAACAGCTCCCAATACAGCCCTAAAAATCAAAGGTCTTTGCAAAGGCTTGGCCGGTGCTGACTTAATTTTTGTTAAATGTTCAATTGTAAAATAAATAGAATAATCACTCAATAAATAGAATAAAATGAAAAATGTTTTAAAATTCGTAATTTTAGTTATAATGCTGTCATCCAGCGTATTTGCTCAAAAATATATTACAAAAAACGGAAAAATCGATTTTTACTCAGATGCTCCCATGGAAAAAGTTGAAGGTAAAAATAATCAGGTAAAAGCTGCATTAGACGCAACTACAGGAGATATCGTTTTCCAGGTTTTAATTACTTCCTTTGAATTTAAACAAGCTTTAATGCAGGAACATTTCAATGAAAATTACATGGAATCTACTAAGTTTCCCAATTCTACGTTTAAAGGAAAAGTAATCAATCTGAAAGATATTAATTTTTCTAAAAACGGTAAATACGCTGCAGTTATTGAAGGTGATCTTAATATTCACGGTACATCCAAAAAGGTTAAACAAAGCGGAACACTAGAAGTAAAAGACGGTAAAATTATAGCTTACGCCAAATTCAATCTTACGATAAAAGATTATAACATTAGCATTCCAAGTGCTGTTGCCGGTAAAATAGCTGAGCAGGTTCAGGTAACAGTGGAAACATCAATGGATTTGAAAAAATAATTTATTTAATACATACATCACTGGTCTTCAATAAATGGCCAGAGATGTATTAAAAAAAACAGAAATGAAAAAAATTTATATTCTTTTGATTGTTCTTTCGTTAGTATTTGTTAAAAATACTTTTTCTCAGGATTTATTGGATGAATTTGGCCCTGATGTGAAGTCAAAAGCATTTACTTATGCTGCCTTTAAAACTTCACGGATTATTATTGGTCAATCAATTGAAAGCCCTGCGAAAGGTAATCTTAATTTTAGTATTTCTCACCATTTTGGTGCATTGAATGACGGACCTTATGGATTTTATGGTCTTGACCGCTCAACCATCCGAATAGGACTGGAATATGGCATCAACGATAGACTAAGCGTTGGTTTAGGAAGAAGCTCACTGCAAAAGACGATAGATGGCTTTGTTAAATATAAAATTTTGCGTCAAACTACGGATAACCGTATGCCCATATCTCTTTCCTATTATTGTGATGTTGCTGAAAATGGATTACATTGGTCGCATCCTGAATGGAACAATTATTTTACATCAAGATTGTCGTTTGTACATCAACTATTGATAGCCCGTAAATTTAGCAATTCATTCTCTTTTCAATTAACACCTTCATTAGTTCATAAAAATCTGGTTGTATTAAATTCAGATCCCAATGATATTGTTACAATTGGCGGAGGCGGAAGGTATAAATTATCAAAACGCATGTCGGTAAACGCTGAGTATCATTATATTTTAAATAGCCAAACCCGAAAGGATTATGACAATTCGCTCTCTTTTGGTTTGGATATTGAAACCGGTGGTCATGTATTCCAGTTTTTTGTAACCAATTCTCAACCCTTGTTCGAAAGAGGTTTCCTTACCGAAACTCAAGGAACATGGGGTAAAGGCTTTGTTTATTTCGGATTTAATATCATTAGAACTTTTACCATCGTAAAACCCAAAGGTTTTAGAAAAGCAGATTAATTTTTAATTTTATGCATAAAAAAATCCTTGGAATTTTTAAGTTCCAAGGATTTTTTTTATCCCCTTGAGAGATTCTTAATCAATAAAAATATTTTTGCTACAATCTTAAGCTATTTTCTCTTCTTTTTTCTCAATTTTTGCCCAGGAGTCCTTTAAAGAAACCGTTCGGTTGAATACCATTTTATCTTTAGTAGAATCCTGATCTACACAAAAATAGCCCAATCTTTCGAATTGAAAACCCGATAAAATACTGGCATTTTTCAACGAAGGTTCTGCTTTGCAATTCTTGATTACTTTCAATGAATCTAGGTTAAGATTATCTTTGTAACTGCCTCCTTCAGGAAATTCTTCTGGATTGTAAGCATTAAATAATCTTTCAAATAATCGAACTTCAACATCTATTGCAGCTGATGCTGATACCCAATGAATCGTACCTTTCACTTTTCTGCCATCAGGTGAATTTCCTCCACGGGAAGCAGGATCATAAGAACAATGTATTTCGGTAATCTCTCCTTTTTCAT
Source organism: Bacteroidota bacterium (assembly GCA_037133555.1). Taxonomy (GTDB): domain Bacteria; phylum Bacteroidota; class Bacteroidia; order Bacteroidales; family JACABE01; genus JACABE01. Next base: position 16,463 of record JBAXNW010000021.1, on the reverse strand, counting down.
CTTTTACTATGCTCTCACATTTAATAAAATAGGCATAACGTAAACGAACTTCACTGCCTGGAGATAAACGGAAATATTTTTTAGGCGGTTCTTCCATAAAATCTTCCCGCTCAATATAAATTTCCTTTGAGAAAGGAATTTTTCTGCTTCCAGCATTTTCATCTTCTGGATTGTTGATGGCATCCAATTCTTCGATTGTATCGGGATAATTGTCTATCACTAATTTCAATGGGTTTAAAACTGCCATTACACGATTGGCCTTTTTGTTCAGGTCTTCCCTGATACAATGTTCCAAGAGTGCTACGTCAATAACATTATCGCGTTTTGCAACTCCAATGAGCTCAGCAAAGTTCTGAATAGACTCAGGAGTATATCCTCTTCGGCGAATTCCACAGATAGTCGGCATACGTGGATCGTCCCATCCACTAACATATTTTTCATTTACCAGTTCTAGCAATTTACGCTTGCTCATCAAAGTATAACTTATGTTAAGCCTGGCAAATTCTATTTGTTGAGGTGAATGTATTTCCAATTCTTTGATAAACCAATCATACAAAGGACGATGCACTTCAAATTCTAGTGTACAGATGGAATGTGTAATTCCTTCGATAGAATCGCTCTGACCGTGTGCATAGTCATACATCGGATAGATACACCATTTATCTCCTGTTCTATGGTGTGCTGTATGCAAAATACGGTACAATATAGGGTCGCGAAGATGCATATTTGGAGAAGCCATATCAATGCTGGCTCGTAATACCCGAATGCCATCAGCAAATTCTCCATTTTTCATCCTTTCAAATAAATCGAGATTTTCCTCTATACTACGGTTTCGATACGTACTTTCGGTTCCTGGTTTAGTGGGTGTACCACGGTAAGCGCTCATTTCTTCCTGTGTAAGGTCGCAAACGTAAGCTTTACCCTTTTTAATAAGCTGAATAGCCCATTCGTATAGTTGTTCAAAATAATCAGAAGCATAATACTCACCATCCCAGTTAAATCCAAGCCATTTTACATCTTCGCGGATAGAATCTACATATTCCACATCTTCTTTGATAGGATTGGTATCGTCGAAGCGTAAATTGCATTTCCCTTTGTACTTATTAGCCAGTCCAAAATTTAAACAAATTGATTTCGCATGCCCAATGTGCAGATATCCATTGGGTTCTGGAGGAAAACGAGTATGAACACGATTTGAATTTTTACCGTTTTTAATATCCTGTTCTACAATTTCTTCTATAAAATTTAAAGTTGGTTTGTTGCTTTCGATTTTTGTATTTTCTTCCATTTATTGCTGTTTTAAGGTACAAAATTAAAGATTTATTGGATAGTCTGAGTATTTTTTTAAGATATTGGCTAAAATTGATAAAAAAAATGTAGGTTTGAAGTCTCAAAAAAAAAAATTAAACCACTGAATTTCAATAATAAAAAATATGTCTCAGATAAAATTAGAAGGAATGGAATTTTTTTCCTATCATGGTTGTTTCAAAGAAGAACAAGTGATAGGCACTAAATTTATTGTTGATTTAAGCATAGAGGCCGACATTGCAGCTGCAGCATTGAAAGATGATTTGCATTTAACTATAAATTATTTGACAGTATATCAAATGGTTAAAAAACAAATGGAAATTAAATCTAAGTTGCTTGAAAATGTTGCTCAAAGGATACTTGACAATTTGTTCCAAGAATTCCCTGGAATAAAATCGGCAGAAGTAAAAGTTTCAAAACTAAATCCACCTCTTGGAGGGAAATTAAAAAGTGTAAGTTTAACATTATCGAAATAAAATAATTTCGATAATACCGGAACTTTATGTTCTACTTAAGCTTGTATGAACTTTACCAGGAAATAATTTTTCTTGCCCTTTTGAACCAATAAATATTTCAGGTTCAACAACATTCTTTCATTTAATACGGTTGATTCCGTAACTTTTTCTTTATTTATCGAAACCCCATTATCCTTCAACATTCTACGGGCTTCCCCTTTTGAAGGGAAAATTCCTGTTTTTTCACTTAAAAAATCTACCAAATTCAGTTCGTTTTCTATCTCAGAATATGCTACTTCGCATTGAGGAACCCCTTCAAAAACAGATAGCAAGTTTTCTTCCGACATACGCTGCAAAGTTTCAGTAGTTCCTTTTCCAAAAAGTATTTCGGATGCTTCAATGGCAGCATTGTAATCCTCTTCTGAATGTACCCTTAAGGTTAAATCTTTGGCAATCGTTTTTTGTAGTATTCGTAAATGTGGTGCTTCATTATGTTGAATTTCAAATGCTTCAACTTCTTCTTTGCTAAACATTGTAAAGATTCGAATATACTTAGAAGAATCATCATCAGAGCAATTGAGCCAGAATTGATAAAATTTATAAGGCGAAGTCTTTTCAGGATCTAACCAAATATTGCCTTGTTCGGTTTTGCCAAATTTCCCGCCATCAGCTTTCGTAATTAAAGGACAAGTGAGTGCAAAAGCCTCTCCCCCATTTTTGCGGCGAATTAATTCGGTACCCGTTGTAATATTGCCCCATTGATCGGAGCCTCCCATTTGTAATTTGCAATTTTTATGTTCGTACAACCATAGAAAATCATAGCCTTGCACCAATTGATAAGAAAATTCAGTAAAAGAAAGTCCGGTTTCCAATCTTTTCTTTACCGAATCTTTCGCCATCATGTAGTTAACAGTTAAATGCTTGCCAACATCTCGCAAAAATCCCAGAAAAGAGAATTCTTTCATCCAATCGTAATTATTTACAATTTCAGCGCAATTCTGCTTTGAAATCTCAAAATCCAAGAACTTTAGCAATTGTATTTTTATACAGTCCTGGTTGTGACGCAATACTTTTTCATCCAATAGGTTTCTTTCTTCTGATTTTCCGGATGGATCGCCAATCATACCAGTAGCACCTCCAATCAATGCCAATGGTTTGTGACCTGACTGCTGAAAATGTTTCAACATCATGATCGAAACCAAATGTCCAATATGTAAAGAATCTGCCGTTGGGTCAATTCCTACGTAGGCAGAAGTCATTTCCTTGCTTAATTGCGCTTCAGTTCCGGGCATCATGTCGTGAATCATGCCACGCCATTTGAGTTCTTCTGTAAAATTCATTCTCCGTTATTTTTTGCAAAGATAAAATTAATTCTATAGACTTCAGAAATTGTTAAAGTCGAAGATGCATTCTGATGTCTTTTATCAATTTTTATTTTAAATTTAAATTTTAATCTAAAAATAGCAATATTAATAAAAGCTAATGGTTGCGATAGTAAAACAAACTTCAATAAAGTATCGAAAATTATACTGTAAATGCACTGTAGATGAAGGTTCAGAAGAGATTGAACTGCTTATTTCACGTGGAACAATTTAAAAGAAAAAGACAGGTTCATTTTTTAAGAAATTAAAGAGATGTTGCTATTTTATAGATTTGTTATTTTAAACGTTTTTTAGAAACCCCAGGAATCAATCAATTTAGTTGTAATTTCTATTTAATCTGTTGATTATCAATTACATTCATCAATTATTATTAGAATTTACGGAGATCTCATTTTAAAGTTTAAATGCAAATAAAATAAAGCTTTTTAGGCCTTAGTATTGGGGGTTTCAAAATTTTATACATATTAAATGCCAAAATTTGAGAAAATTAATGTAGATTTGCAGGTTTTTTAGAACAACTATTTATTGTTTAATAGCGTAAAAATAATATGAGAATTTTACAAGAAAAGTTATCAAAATACGATTTACCTCAACAAATTCAGAGATTGGGTGTATATCCATATTTCCGAATGATTGAATCGGATCAGGACACTGCTGTAACTATTAATGGCAAAAGAGTATTAATGTTTGGTTCAAATAGCTATCTCGGTTTAACCAATCATCCGCTAATCAAAGAAGCTTCTATAAAAGCTATTGAAAAATATGGATCAGGATGTGCAGGATCTCGTTTTTTGAACGGCACACTTGATATTCATATAGAATTAGAAGAAAAACTGGCAAAATTTGTAGGAAAAGAAGAAGCATTGGTTTATGCTACCGGTTTTCAGGTAAATTTAGGTGTTATTTCTGCCGTAACAGGTAAAGATGATTATATTATACTTGACGAATTAGATCATGCTTCCATTATTGAAGGCAGAAGATTATCATTTTCAAATGCTCTGAAATACAGGCATAATGATATGTCATCGTTAGAGAAAGCGCTTAAGACTTGCAAACCAGATAAGATAAAACTTATCGTTGTGGATGGGATCTTTAGCATGGAAGGCGATATCGTTAAATTACCTGAAATTGTTGAATTGTCTAAAAAATATGGAGCTTCCATTATGGTTGATGACGCACACTCATTGGGCGTAATTGGTAAAAATGGTTCCGGAGTTTCTTCGCATTTCGGTTTAACCGACGACGTAGACCTTATAATGGGGACATTCAGCAAATCCTTGGCTTCAATTGGTGGTTTTATTGCCAGTGATAAAGACACAATAAACTATTTAAAACATAATTCCCGCTCATTAATTTTCAGTGCAAGTATCACACCTGCATCTACAGCAAGCGTATTGGCTGCCCTTGATATTATTATCAGAGAACCTGAGCGTGTTGAAAAACTTTGGGCAAATACAAATTATGCATTGGATAACCTTAAAGTGATGGGATTTGATGTAGGACATACAGAAACACCAATTATTCCTTTGTATGTTAGAGACAATCTGAAAACATTTAAAATTACTAAAATGTTGATGGATGACGGTATTTTTGTTAACCCCGTAGTTTCGCCTGCTGTAAGCTCAGATGCATCTCTCATCCGTTTCTCATTAATGGCTACCCATACTTTTGAGCAAATTGACTACGCATTGGATAAAATTTCGAAGAATGCAAAAAAATTGCAAATTATTCCTTAACCGTTTTTTTTATTTTATTATTATACATCATTCCTAAAATTAGAGAGGGATTTAAAAATGTCAATTCAAATAAAGGAAGTTATCACCAAACAGGATTTAAAAGCTTTCGTTTGCTTTCCAATTGAATTATACAAGGATTGTAAATACTTTGTCCCACCAATTATCAAGCAAGAAATGCTTGCTTTTGATCGTGAAAAAAATCCATCTTTTGAAGTTTGTGATACTAAATTATGGTTAGCTTATATTGATGGAAAAATTGCAGGCCGCGTAGCCGGGATAATTCACAAACCTTTTGTTGAAAAATGGGGAAATCGATATGCCAGATTTGGATGGTTCGATTTTATTGACAATGAGAATGTTGCTACCACATTATTACATACTGTAGAAAATTGGGCAAGCGAAAATGGAATGGAAGCCATCCATGGTCCTCTTGGATTTACCGATTTTGACCCCGAAGGAATTCTTATTGAAGGATTTAGTGAACTTTCTACGATTATTGAACATTATAATTACCCCTATTACGCAAATTATATCGAAAAAAGTGGATATCATAAAGATGCCGATTGGGTGGAGTATGAAGTAGAAATCCCTTCAAAATTACCTGATAAATTTTTAAAAGTATCAGATTTTGTGCAACGTAAAAATAATTTAAAAATCGCTAAAATCAAAACATTACGCGATATTTTCCCCTATGTTGACGAGATTTTTTCAATTATCAACAATATTTATGGTCTCATGTATGGCTTTACGCCAGTTAGTGAAACACAAATCAAGTTTTATTTAAACCGTTACATGAAACTGGTTAATCCAGAATTTGTGTCTATTGTTTTAGACAAAAACAACAAAGTGGTAGCATTTGGAATTACAATGCCTTCCTATTCAAAAGCATTACAAAAAGCGAAAGGAAAAATGTTCCCATTGGGCTATTATTACATTAATAAAGCCATGAAAAAAAATGATGTCATCGATATGTACTTTGTTGGCATCAGACCAGATTTCCAAAATAAAGGTGTGCTGGCAGTAATGTTTAACGATTTGGCTAACAAAATTATAGCAAAAGGTTATAAAAAAGCAGAAACAAACGCTGAATTTGAAAGCAACGAAAAAATTCAGCAATTATGGAGCTATTTCGACCGTCGCCAACACAAACGCCGAAGAAGTTACTTTAAATATTTAGTAAGCAAACCTCGTGGTGAAGATGACGCAATGTTTAGATAATATAGAAAACTATTTTTTAGGGCATTTGCATTTTGCGAAGCCCTTTTTTGTTTTTGTTAATTTTAAAAATAAATGAAGAAAATACTCATTACCGGAGCAAGTGGTTTTATTGGTAGTTTTATTGTAGAAAAAGCCTTGGAATTGGGAATGGAAGTATACGCAGGTATCAGAAATTCAAGCAGTAAAATATACCTGAGGGATGATCGTATCCATTTCATTTCAATAGATTTTTCTGATAAAGCCAGCATGAAAAAACAATTTGCTGAGCAGGGTTTTGATTATATTGTTCACGCTGCAGGATTAACAAAAGCTCAGAAAAAAGAAGATTTTGATATTGTAAACTTTGATGCGACCAAAAACTTAATTGATGCCCTCATAGAAACTGATTGTGTGCCTGAACGTTTTATTTTTATCAGCAGCATGGCCGCCCATGGCCCAGGTGATGACAATTCGACAGTAGCAGTTAAGCTAAGCGATACCCCACATCCAGATACATTGTATGGAATCAGTAAACTTAAAGCCGAAAATTTCATCAATTCCATTGCTAATTTTCCGGTCGTAACACTCCGTCCAACAGGTGTTTATGGTCCAAGAGAAAAAGATTATTTTGTTTTTTTTAAAACTATCAACGATGGTATTGAACCTTACATCGGATTAAAAAAACAATATCTTAGCTTTATTTATGTAAAAGATTTAGTGGATGTAGTATTTAAAGCCATTAGTTCCAATATAACCCAAAAAACTTATTTTGTAGGCGATGGAAAATCTTATACTGCTCAAGAATTCTCAGCAATTACTAAGCGAATCCTCCATAAAAAAACTTTCAAATTATATATTCCCTTGTTTATCGTAAAACTAATAGCTTTTATACTCGAAACCGTGAATGGATGGTATGGCAAAGTCCCTACATTAAATCTAGATAAATTCAATGTGTTAAAAGCTAGAAATTGGCTGTGCGATATAAGCGATTTGGAGAAAGATTTTGGATTTAAAGCCAACTATTTCCTTGAAGATGGTGTAAAAGAAGCTGTTGAATGGTATAAAAAAGAAAAATGGATTTCATAACTCCCCTACTCTGGTCTTACAATTTTGCAATCAATCCCAAATCATTAATTTTGAAAAACGTATAATATTTTACATAAAAAATAGACCCTATATATAAATTTACCAATGAAGAAAACCTTTTTCTCCTTACTTTTTTTGCTTTTTGTAATGGTAATTCATGGACAAGAAACTCTTATCGTCGGAAAAATTACCGATGCCAATACCAATGAACCCATTCCATTTGCCAACGTTTTTTTTAAAGGGACAACCATTGGGACAACTACTGATTTTGACGGAAATTATTCATTAAAAGATAAAAATTCATCTGACTCTTTAACCGTTAAAGTGCTGGGATATATTTCAAAAGCAAAAAAAATTAAGAAACATCAAAAACAGACTTTAGATTACCAGCTTGTTCCAACTTCATTTAACCTTAATGAAGTATTGATTAAAGCAGGAGAAAACCCTTCCTGGCGTATATTGCGTGAAGTTTGGAAACGAAAAGATGCATACAATATGAAAAACCTTGATGCATTGCAATTTGAAAATTATGTGAATGTTGATATTTCAATAGATAATATTTCAGAAAAATTCAGAAATAATAGAACAATGAGACCCTTTGCCGCTGTTTTTGACAGCTTAAAAAAATCTGCTGGTGAAGATGGAAAAGTATTGCTCCCTTTCTTAGTATCAGAATCAATTGCAGATGTTTACACACTTGGTAGCCCAGTTCGTTACAAGGAAGTAATTAAAGCAAATAAGCTATCTGGTTTATTAATTGATAATCCTGAGTTATTTTCACAGTTTTTAGGTTCTTCTTTTCAGAAATATAATTTTTATGACAATTGGTTGAAAATTTTCGACAGAAGTTTTATATCACCTATTGCTCACGGTGCCTTAGGATTTTACGAAATCTATATTATGGACACTGTTATGATTGAAGGACAACGTTGCTTCGAACTAAAAGTAAAAGCAAAGCGTAAAGAAGATCTGGCTTTCAATGGTAAAATGTGGATTAGCGATTCCACTTATGCCCTCAAACGTATTTCAGTTGAAATAGGAAAAGGAGCTAACCTTAATTTCATTGAAAAATATACCATACAGCAAGATTATCACCTGACAGACGCCGGTGCTTATGTCCCTGAAAGGACAAGGGTTTTGGTAGATGTAGCAGAATTTACCGAAAATGCTATCGGTGTAATAATGAAATTTAATATCAACAATAAAAACTTTATAACCAATAAACCCAAGGAAGCGAAATTTTACAATTACAATCTTGAAATTGAGCAGAATTCAATGGATCATGACAATGCTTATTGGAAAAAAGAAAGATTAATCAGGGCTAACGACTCCACTGTTATGGAAAGAGCTTATGCTGCCATTGATACGATTAGAGAATCGTCACGAATCAAATTCTGGCGGGTTTTTATCAACACTGCCTGGGAAGGTTATTACAAAGTCGGGAAGATTGATATCGGTCACTGGATTACACTTTATGGTCACAACAAAAACGAAGGCAATCGTTTTCAATTGAATCTTCGTACCAATCCTGATTTTAGTAAATATTGGCTTATACAAACACAGGCAGCCTATGGAACTTATGACGAAAAATGGAAATATAACTTACAAGTTGAACATTTCTTGTCAAGAAAAACATGGACTAAAATCGGTATAAAAAGAAGTTTTGATATCGAACGCTTGGGCATTGATCCTGTTTTTCTGGAAGAACATATTTTTACCAACATTATGTTTTCTTTATCCTCCCAATTAGGATATTTAGATAAAAGCAGCCTTAACTACACCAACCGTTTGTGGATAGAAACAGATCTTGGAAAAGGATTGAACCATAAAATTGTGTTAGAAACCAAAGATTTTAACCCTCAAGGCAATTTTATTTTTGCCTATTACAAAGCAGACGGAAGTATTTCATCCTCTTACAAAATAAGCACCTTAAGTTATAGTTTTCAATATGCACCCAGAAATATTTGGTTGATTAAAGACAATTATCGCATAGGAATAGCTGCTAAACAAGGCAATGTTTGGACTTTCAAATACACCCTCGGTTTAAAAAATGTATTGGGTGGCGATTTTAACTTCCATAAATTTTCATTAAACTTAGGTCGTAAATGGAAAATGGGTGCATTTGGACAATTAAATTATTCTATTACTGCAACCAAAGTATTTGGCAAGGTACCTTATACCTTAGGTGCAATATTTCAGGGCAACGAAACACTTTTTGAAAGCGAAAGAAGTTTTAATATGATGAATTATCTGGAATTTGCAGCGGATCAGGCAATTGAAGGAATGTTTATGCACCATTTTCAAGGATTAATCTTTAACAGAATCCCCTTATTTAAACGCTTAAAACTTCGTGAAGTAGTGGGTGCAAATTTTGTCTTTTCTTCATTAGAAAAACAAAATTACTTCAGAGATGTGAATAACCCTGAAGGTTTAATGCCCAAAGCATTTGACAACAAACCCTTGACTCATTTTAGTGTAATGGATTTTAAGACACCTTACATCGAAGCTTTTTGGGGAATTGAAAATTTATTTAAGCTTATCAGAATCACAGCCTATCATCGTTTAACATACTTAAACGAACCGAATGCGCCTCATTTGTTCGGCGTAAAAGGACTTTCGATAAAAGGCTCTTTTTATATTTCTTTATAAAAAAAAGCTTGACAGATCAATTTGAACTGGCAAGCTTTTATATTATGGTCGTAAAAAATTAATTAATCAAGTACAATTATCAGATATTTAGATACTTTCCAAAATTCTTTAGGGTTTGAAATCAGCAACTTTTCAACTTTTTTATCCGTTGCTTCAAAAGAATAACTACTGCTTGGATGAGATGTTAATAATTTAGCTTTTTTAGCATTGATAGTGATGGAAGTAAGTTTGGTAATGTCAATCTTTTTAAAGTATTCGGTATTAAAATCCTGCTGAACTTTTTGATTACGTCCAATTCCTATGAATCCGCCACTTTTTGAAATTACTTTATTTGCTTTCAGCTCTTTTTCGGTACCTAAAGCATAATAAGCTGTATTCATTTCGTCAACTTTCTGCGAAATCACTTCATCCTTTGCTTTATTAACCCTTTTTAAAGTATCAACTGATGCATTGAGTGTTTCTACCGTAAAATTTAAATTCAACAACTGTTGTTTTAATTGTTCTATTTCAACATCTTTATCCAATAACTGCTTTTCGTAACGTGCCAACATTTCTTCCAATTTCTTGATTTTCATGTTAGAACTTTTTAGTTTGTGCTTCAACGTTGCGATGGCTTGTTTGTTTTTTTCCATCAAATCGTTGATTTGCTGAATATCATCATTGATGCGCTGACGGGCATCCTGCTTGATTTCAGTATTTTGACTTGCATTGATAGAAATTACGCCCTCTTTCGCTTTAATTTCTGTAAGATTCCCTTCAATTTGATCGAAAGAACCAAAAAAATCATTAATAATGGAATCTTTCGAATTGCTGATAGTTAACAATTGTTGATTTTCCGATTTTAATTTTTCAACTTCCTTGTTGTTGCATCCAACAAATATTAGCAATACAGGAATTAAATACAATAACTTTTTCATAAGGTTTGATTTTAAAGTTTTTACAAAAGTATAAATTATAGAACGTTAAAAAAGAAATTTTATTTCAAGTATAGGATCTACTGTTATATACTTCTCGCAATTAATATTTTACAAAAACAGAGGAAATATTGCAGTTAAGAAATGCAAATACTTAGCAGAAATCTTGTGCCAGAATTTTAAATTTTACTTTTATATAAAATGAGAAATGAAAAGCTGTTATTTCAGATTAACCTGCTTCCAATTCACTGTGTAAGGCTTCCCATTCAAGCATCTGAACATCGAGTTGATCCTTCAGATCCTGATAGGTTTTGTAAATATCGCCTTTATTAAATTCTGTTTTATGTTCTTCAGGATTGGCGAGGACTTTATCCAAACGCAGTATTTCAGCTTCAATTCTGGATATTCCATCTTCGCATTTTTCTACTTTATTCTTGATTTTTCTGATTTCCTTATCCGATTCACGTTTCTTTTCCCAACTGACTTTATTATCGGAAACTGAATCCTGTTTGGTATTATCAGTATTTTTATTATTGATTTCTAATTGTTTAAGGTTTTCTAATTTTCTACTTTCCAAAAAATCGTAAATATCCCCGATATACGGTTTTATTTGACGGTTTCTAAACTCGAAAACCTTATCCGTTAAACCTTGCAGAAAATCTCTATCGTGAGAAACTACAATCAAAGTGCCTTCAAACTGCAAAAGCGCATTTTTTAAAATATCTTTCGATTGCATATCCAGGTGATTGGTAGGTTCATCAAGCACCAATAAATTAACCGGCGTTAATAATAATTTTGCCAATGCCAGGCGTGATTTTTCTCCACCCGAAAGTACTTTTACTTTTTTATCAATATCTTCTGAACTAAATAAAAAACCTCCTAATATAGATCTTACTTTTGGACGAATATCTCCAACTGCAATATCATCAATGGTTTCAAAAACAGTTCGTTCTCCATCCAGCATAGCAGCCTGGTTTTGTGCATAATAACCAATTACTACCTGATGTCCCAATTGCATTTTACCTTTGTAATCCAACTCCCCTACTATTATCTTCGACAAGGTGGTTTTTCCTTCGCCATTTTTACCAACAAAAGCAATGCTTTCACCTTTGTTAATCGCAAAATTAATGTCGTTCAACACTAATTTTTCATCATAATTTTTAATCAAATCAACGGTTTCCACTACTACCCTTCCCGAATGAGGAGCAGGTGGAAATTTAAAACGAATAGAGCTGTTGTCGACATCTTCTACTTCTATCTTATCCATCTTTTCCAGCATCTTTATGCGGGATTGCACCTGACGGGATTTGGTAGATTTATAACGAAATCTTTCTATAAAATTTTCAATATCATCAATAGATTTTTGTTGATTGTTAAACGCAGCCATCTGGTTTTCGCGTCTTTCGGCTCTTTGTTCCACATATTCAGAATAAGAAGCTTTGTAATCATTAATACGCCCCAAGGTTATTTCAATCGTACGGGTGGTTACATTGTCCAGAAAAGCCCTATCGTGGGAAACCAATACCACGGCACCAGGATAGGAAATAAGAAAATTTTCCAGCCATTGAATGGACTCAATGTCTAGGTGGTTGGTTGGCTCATCCAGTAGTATGGTATCGGGTTTTTTAAGTAATATTTTAGCCAATTCTACCCGCATTTGCCATCCACTGCTAAAAGCTATCATGGGTTTATCAAAATCAGCTTTCATAAAACCCAAACCTAATAATATTTTTTCTGTATCAGCTTGCATAGTATGCCCACCTATCAAGCGAAACCTTTCATCAGCTTCGGAAAATAAATGCACCAAGTGTAAATAAGATTCCGATTCGTAATCTGTTCTTTCCGAAATTTCTTTTGTAAGTTCTTTCACTTTTTTCAGCAAACTCAGGGCTTCTTCAAATGCCGTCAAAGCTTCATTAAAGACGTTCCGTTTACTATCGGGTATCATTTCTTGAGGTAAATAACCTACAGTTTGACCAGTGGTTTTCACAATTTCACCCGATTCGGGTTCCATTTCTCCAGATAATATTTTAAGCAAGGTAGATTTACCGGCACCATTTTTTCCCACCAGCCCTATCCTATCCTTATCATTGATAATAAATGAAACATCATCAAACAGATAAGTACCGGTAAAATGTATTGAAAGTTTATTAATAGAAATCACGTAATTTTTTTTGCAAAGGTAGTAAATTCTAAAAAATAGTGAGGGCTAGCATATAATGAAACTAATACTAAACAGTATTTATTAAAAACTAAATCAATTTCAACGTTTTTGAAATATCCAGCATTCTTATAATTGGTTTTTTAGCTTGCTCAATGATATCATTAGGTAATATAATTTCAGGTTGTTCACTCTTCATTGCTAAATACAATTTTTCCATGGTATTGAGCTTCATATAAGGGCAATCATTACATGAACAAGTTTCATCTGCTGGAACGATGATAAATTCTTTAGTAGGCGATTCTTTTTTCATTTGGTGTAAAATACCAGTTTCGGTAGCTACAATGAATTTACTAGCTTCGCTTTTTTTAGTAAATACTAATAAAGCATTAGTAGAACCTATAAAATCAGCTAATTCCAACACAGCAGCATCACATTCAGGATGAGCAATTAATTGTGCATCTGGATTATTTATTTTAAGCTCAATAATTTTTTCTTTTTTCAATATATTATGTACCTCACAAACTCCATCCCATAATAACATATTACGACCACTCATCGTATTAATATATGCACCTAAATTTTTATCAGGAGCAAAAATTATCTTTTCATCTGTTGGTAATGAATTTACAATTTGAACTGCATTACCCGAAGTACATATAATATCCGACATACATTTAATTGCAGCAGAACAATTAATATAAGATATAACGGTATGTTGAGGATGTTTTTTGAGAAATTCTTTAAAATCTTCAGGTTGACAAGAATCAGCCAAAGAACAACCAGCTTTTAAATCAGGTAATACTACTTTTTTACTTGGATTGAGTATCTTTGCCGTTTCAGCCATAAAATGAACACCGGCAAATACGATAATATCGGCATCCGTTTGTGAAGCTTGCTGTGATAAGCCTAAACTATCACCTACATAATCTGCTATATCTTGTATTTCAGGTATCTGATAATAATGTGCCAATATTACGGCATTCTTTTGTTTCTTTATTGCTAAAATTTCTTTTTTAAAGTCAATCATTTTAGAATTTTTATTTTTCTTATTTCTTATTATAAATTATTTATAAAATCTTATGATATTGATTATATACTGTTGATAGTGTTCAAAAATAAATAAAAATAAATTTGCTATTAATACTTGCTGTATTTGATTAACATCTTATCAACAACTTATATTTTTGTAGTTATTTCAATTTTAATATTTTAATTAATTATAAACACAGTGTGTATAAGTAAAACTATTGATAAATAAATATAACTATTACCAAAAATGAATGTTTACATCATGTTTACAATTAGTAATAAAATATGAATGATATGTTTTTTTATAGATAAATAAGCACTATTGTTCATAACTCAATTTAGTTATCACTAAAAGAAATGCAAAAATAAACACTTATGAACAATAGCGTTGTTAAAAAAATAAAAAATTGATTAATAATGCTTTAATAAAAATAGAAAATAAAAATACTGCTTTAAATTTCTAAAAATAAGCTAAATGATAAATAATCATTATTTTTGTAGCATAATAATTTATGAACAATGTTTGATAAGAATAAAGAAATTGCTATATGTAGCGACCATGGAGGTTATGATTTAAAAGAATTTATTAAAAAAGAGCTAGATCTTCAAGGATATTTGTTGATTGATTATGGTTGTTTTTCTAATGAAAGCGTTGATTATCCTGATATTGTTCATCCTTTGGCTGAAGCAGTTTCTAATCATCAATTTGAAAAAGCTATTATCATGTGTGGAAGCGGTAATGGTATACAAATGGCTGCCAATAAACACAGAAATGTAAGAGCTGCTTTGTGTTGGAATGTAGAACAAACTCAATTAGCTCGTATGCACAATGATGCAAATATTCTTTCGTTACCAGGAAGGTTTATTGATTTTAATATTGCACTTCAAATGACGGAAGTTTTTTTAAATACTTCGTTTGAAGGTGGTAGACACCAAATAAGAGTTGAAAAAATATCTAAATTTTAAATGATGGTTACTGAAACATATAATAAATTTGTAAAAGATTCTGAAGATAAATCCTTTGATAAAGAGCACCGAAGAAAGCTTAATTTTAATATATCAAAATATGATACTGCAGTAATTAAAGGAAAACAGCAATATAAAAATATTGAATTAGCCAAAAATAGAGCTGGTAATATTAAACATAAGGTTATCAATAACCTCGATAAGTATTTAATTGAGTTTGAAGCCAATTTTACCAAAAGAGGAGGAAAAGTTATCTGGGCGTTGGATAGTGAACATGCTATGAGTGAAATCGTTGATATTCTTAAAAAGTATGATGTTAAGAATTTAGTGAAATCTAAATCAATGATCACCGAAGAGATAGAATTAAACGAAGTATTGAAGCATCATAAAATAGAATCACTCGAAACCGATTTGGGAGAATATATTGTACAAATTGCCGGTGAACGCCCTTATCATATCGTAACACCGATCATGCATAAGTCAAAAGAGGATGTTGCACTTTTATTTAATGAGAAGTTCGGCACACCCAATGATATGACTCCTACCGAAATAGCCGGATTTGTAAGAAAATTATTAAGAGAAAAATTTGTGAATGCTGATGCCGGAATAACTGGTGGAAATTTTTTAATAGCAGATATAGGTGCCGTTGTTGTTACTGAAAATGAAGGAAATGCTATGATGAGTGTATCTTTTCCTAAAGTACATATTGCAATTGTAGGAATAGAAAAAGTAATACCATCCATTCAGGATTTAGATTTATTTTTACCTCTATTGGCAACTCATGGTACTGGTCAGAATATAACTGTTTATAATTCAATACTTACGGGTCCTCAACATGATGGTGAAATAGATGGACCCATGGATATGTATGTAGTATTATTAGACAATAAGCGTACTGAAGTATTAAAAAGAAAAGAACAAAGACGGGCTATGAGCTGCATCCGTTGCGGAGCCTGTTTAAATGCATGTCCGGTATATAGAAGTATCGGAGGTCATGCTTATGGAACAACCTATAGTGGGCCTATTGGTGCCGTTATTGCACCCCTTATGAATGGATTGGGTGAATTTAAACATTTAAGTTTTGCTTCTTCCTTATGTGGCAAATGTACGGAGGTCTGCCCTGTTAAAATTCCTTTACATGAATTATTACTTCATAACAGAAATGATTCTGTTAAAGAAGTAAATCCAGCTATGTTTGAAAAAATAACGATGTGGGGCTGGAAAAAAGTGATGCTCAATCGAAAATTAATGGATATAGGTTCGGTAAATTTAAAGAATAAAGCCTTAAAGCTGGTATTCAGTAAATTATGGGGACCTAGAAGAGAAGTGCCTACTTTAGCTGAAAAAAGTTTTCATCAATTATGGAAAGAAAGAAGAGGCAATTAGTTTTTTAATTTTTAAAATCTAGCTGTTGAACCTTTAAAATTACCTCCAAAACAGTAAAAAAAACAATACTACCATGCGTTTGCTGATTTTTTTTCAATGTTTAATTTATTTATAAACAAAGTGTTGAAAAATAAATTAAAAAATAGTTTAAAATAAATTTGGTAGTAATAAAATAAGTATTACTTTTGCAC
>JBAXNW010000020.1:0-61446 GCA_037133555.1 Bacteroidota bacterium | reverse complement strand
GGGTAGATGATGGGATTCGAACCCACGACTTTCAGAACCACAAACTGATGCTCTAACCAACTGAACTACATCTACCGTTTATGGTTGCAAAAGTAAGATTTTTTTTTATCTTTTCAAAAAAAAATCATTTATTTTTTTGAGAATGAAAACAAGGTTTAAAATCACAATTGACCGACTAAACTACTTGGACTAAAGTCCTTCAACTAATTACATTCATTAGCCCCAGCCTTAAGGCTGGGGCTAATGAATACCTGATTAACATGGGCTTTAGCCCAATTCTTAAATTCTCACTCGGTCAATAGTAGTTTAAAATATTTATTTTTAGACTTTAATGTCATTATCTAAGTATTTGCAAGCTGCTTTTGTATTCTACATCTTTTAAAATACCTCTTGCTTTAATGGTAACAAAATAAACACCATCGGGCAAACCTTCACCACCAAAATCGTTCTGATAATTCAAATTTTCATAGACTTTCTTGCCCCAACGATTATAAATAAGCAGCTGAGTTTCGATAAATCCACCACCTCTTATCAATGCTCCAATTTCATATTTATCGTTGATACCATCTCCATTTGGGGTAATAATATTGGGAAACACCAATAAATCATCAATAATTTTCACATTGGTATAAGTAACCGTATCATTACAACCAAAATTACTGGTTGCTATCAAAGTTACAGTATAATCTTTTTCATCAGGAATGCTAGGATATGTATGAGATGGATTTTTAAGAATATCCGATGTTCCATCGCCAAAATCCCAATGCCATTTAAATGAAGTATCAAGGGGAGTAGTTAAATTCAGGAAATTAATTAAGGGGTTTAACCTGGTACCAATGGGTGGATTCCATGTAAAGTCAGCTAGCGGTTGCGAATAAATGGTTACTGCATTTGATTGAGCAAATGCACCTTTACATCCGCCATTCGTAACAACAGATAACAAAAGCGAGTAAACACCTGGCGTATTATATACATGAATTGGATTTGGATCTCCGCTGGAAGAGCCATCACCAAAATCCCAAACTCTGTTAGCAACATCAGGAACTGTTTCATCATTAAAACTAATACTTAAAGGAGCACAACCAAAAGCAGGAAGAAAAGGAGTAGACGTAAAACTCACATCTGGAGAATGATTCACGGTTACTGTTAATGAAGAAGTCGCCCCCGGACAGCCAGTAGCATCATTTACATTAACAACATAAACAGTAGTAACCGAAGGTGTCGAAATGGGATTATAAATAGTATCAGAACTTAATTCTGCAGCAGGAGACCAGGTATATTTTAAAGTACCGGAACCACCTGTAGCAACCACACTGACAGGAACGCTGTAAGCAGGTGCAGGAAGAAAAGTCTGGCAAAGCATGGTATCAAAACTTGGAATAAGTGAAAAAGTATCACGGCTTAAAATTTTGATCAAAATTGAATCTCCAATTATAGCACAAGTAGTTATAGTAGTATCATCCACTTTAATAGATATCGTTTCAATAGGTTCTGTTATATAATCTTGAATAGGAATAATTTTAAGGATGGATGAAACTTGACCTGGTGGAATAAATACAACATTTGGAATTTGCTGATAATCAACCCCATTAGTAGCAGTACCAGAAATAATTAAAGGGAAGAAAGTAGTATCCGTTTTAACCAGTGGAATGGTAAATTTAACAATCGCATTGTTGCAGCTTTCAATAGCCATTGGCATAGCATTTATCGAAGGATTCACACCTGTGTAACTGGTAGATATCGTTACAGCATTGCTTGAAAAACTGTTGGCTTCCAAAAAAACACCTGAATCATAGGCATTATCACCTAAATCAGCGATTGCTAATTTGATATGATAAGGTGTACAAGGGACTACTACTGCTTTTGCAGTGAGAACAGTTGTAAGCCCATGATAGGTTATATTGGCAATAGGAGTATGATAATATTGCGTATTTGTTAAAATACAAGGAGTTGCACTTCCTGCAGATATTCCTCCATTCACAGAATTAATGGATACAGGATTATTTGTACCGGGAATTAAAGCAATATTTGTACCTACATAATTTGGGCCATTAGGATTTAAACCTGTGATAAAAAACCCAAAAATATCATTGTATGAAGAACATACAAAATTTGGATACTCATTCGATGCAAAAGCATACCTGAATTTAATCGTATCAGATAAAGGTAAAAAGTCAAACTCTAATATAGCAGCATCATGAATAGCACTCGTACCTGCATACTGAGTTAATTCAGGAACTGTTGTTATTTGAGTTCCTGTAATTGCAGTTGTAATTGCTCCATTTGTAACACTAGCATAAGCGCCTGAACACATTACAATACCTGCAGGAAAACCTAAATTAGTTGGAATACCACCAGTTGTAAATGAAGCTATCTGGTTTGAGGCTGTAGGAGCTAGAATAGAACCGTTGAACTGAACATTACTCACCGTAACACCATTCCCAAGTAATATTGTCTGAACCAATTGCTGAGGTGTAATAGCAGCACCTGAAGTAAGCGTCAGTTGAGCAAAAACCGAAGTATTAAAATTAAAAAAAAAGAAAATTGATATCAAAAAAAAATGAAGAAATTTTATTTTTATTGTATTCATTATAAATGAGTTAAATGATTATAAAGATGCTTTCAAATTAAAATAGGATTAATTCCTTTTTTAAATTTACAGCTAATGATTTCTTTTTAATATTACATAGACAATGTATTTCCCTATATGGTTGTATTGAATTTGCAGATTCTAAAAAACAACAAATTAATGTTTAAATATCTTTTCCTCAATAGATTGCATCTTTTTCAGCATACGATTCTCCTGATTTTTCCGAATATCAAACTTTAAGGAAGTATAAACTCTATTGCAGTCCATCTCAAGGCATTCATACGCTCCTTTAACGATGGCCAATGCTTCATCAAATGTTTCGGTTTCAACTATCGTTCCCATGGGCGTTAATTGATAGCTAGCTCCAGAATTATCTATAAATTCGATAATTCTAGTAACGTAAGTACTTACACTTTCGCCCTTATCAGTCGGAAACATTGCAAATTCAAGTAATACTGACATATTTTAATTTTTTTATAACATATAAGAATTTGAAAAAGAGATGAAGCCTAAATAATTTAGTTTTGCTTAGAAATAGCCAATACTTCCCAACGTATATGAACATAGATTGCAAATATATATATTATTTTTCACTTAAAATAAATAAATATTTGTTAAATATATACTTAGTAAGTAAATACATACATATATTCAACCCCTTTTATTCCAAATTTTCCAGGCTGCTTCTGCCTGATATATTAACATTTCTAAACCGTTTTTTGTTTTAGCAAAATGCAATTTACCTTGTTTCAAAAATTCAGTTTCTTTAGGGTTGTATATTAAGTCAATCAATAAGTGGGAAGAAGTTAATAAATGGTAGGGTAAATCAGGGCAAGCATTTATTTCAGGATACATCCCCAAAGGTGTAGTATTGATAATTATCTGATGATTCTCGAAATTTTCAGCGTTTAAATCAGCATACGTCAAGCTAGCATTTTGAAGATTTCTGCTTACAATTTCAAAAGGGATGTTCAGTTTATTCAGCACATACATTACGGCCTTGGAAGCACCACCAGAGCCTAGTATCAAAGCTTGGTGATGATGGGCTTCTAACAAGGGACTCAATGTTTTTTCAAATCCAATTACGTCGGTATTATAGCCTATTAAATATGTTTTATTATTTCTGTTGCTGATTTGAATGGTGTTGACTGCTCCTACTTTTTGAGCAACATCGTCTAATTCGTCGAGAAAAGGAATCACTTTTTCTTTATAAGGAATGGTAACAGAGAGTCCTTTTAAGTTTGCCTCCTTAGCTAATAAATATTTAATGTCAGTGATTTCCTGGATTGGGAACAAACGGTATTCAGCATCGGTAATACTTTCTTTTTTAAACTTATCAGTGAAATAAGATGCTGAAAAAGAATGAGAAAGCGGATAACCAATAAGTCCATATAAATTCATAAATTACATTCCATTATTAATGCAAGAACTGATGAAAAGTATCACCCCTCAATCCCATCCGAAGGGTTTCTAAAGCAATTACTTCGTTAGGAGCAATATTTCCAAGGTTAATATTTGTACCAAAATGTTGAATAAACCAAACTTGCTGTGATTTTAAAGGGGCTTCCCATATAATTTTTTCGACAGCTACCTTTTCTAATATATTTTGAATCAATGCTATATCAGCATTTCCTTTGGGGTCGTATATACCTACTGTCCCACTTTCGCGGGCTTCGGCTATAACATTAACAGAACCAGCCTGCAATTCCTTTAACATCATTGCGGCCCATTCATCAGGAGGAATATGAATACCTGCATCTTTAGAGCCCACTTCTGAAATCACAGTGTTGTCCAGGGATAATTTGTTGATATATTCACATTTATCATCATGTTTCATATCCATGGAGCCATCAGAAACTTCAACGGTAGTGATCTGTAAATCTTTGATAAACTTCCGGTAATCATCAAATTTATTTCGTATTACAAATGCTTCAAAAAGTGTACCACCTAAATAAACTTTCAAGTTATGTTTGTGATAAAAATTAATTTTTTCTTTCAGGTTATTGGTAAACAGCGAAGTACCAAATCCTAATTTAACAAAGTCAATCAAATGTCCGGCAGTAGAAATCATATCTTCGGCTTCTCTTATACTCAAGCCTTTGTCCATAACCATCGTAATTCCATTACTGCGAGGTTTACTAGTTCTTTGGGGTAAATCAAAAGGAAGTTCAATAAGCATATTAGTTAGATTTATTTTTATTCTCAATGTCGTTTTTAAATTGTTCGATGATTTCAATAAAATAAGCTTCCAGTTTTAATTCAGAAATATAATCGAAGAAATCGCTTAATGGTTCAGCGTCGATTTCTAATGCAACAGCAATGGTTATATAAGCAGTTTTCACTTCCCTATTGAGCAACTGATAGGCTGCTAAACGATAATACAATTCAACATTTTTAGGCATCGCTTTTAAGCCATTGGATATAATCTCAATGGCAGTTTCTAAATCGCCATCATCGCGGAAAGAATCTGAATAATCTAACCAGGCATCTGTATTAGAGGGATCTTCTTTTAAAACTTTTTTATAAATTTCACTAGCGCCCTCCATTTTTTCTTTGTGTAAAATTTCGGCTAATATTAATTGGTATTCAGCATTGTCTTCATTTAAAGAAATAGCTTTCTTAATATCGTTGATACTTTGTGGTATTTTTTTTAACTCATAAAAAGAGATGCCTCTTCCTAACCATGCATCCGAGAAATATTCATCGTGTTTGATTGAACGCGTATGATAATCTATTGCTGCATTAAAATCCTCCATTTTTTCGTAACACTCACCAATGTAGTAATAGGGAATTGCAAAATTATTATCTAAGAGCAATACTTCGTTGTACACATCAATGGCTTTAACATATTCCTCCATGCCAATATAAGTAGCTGCTTTACTATAATAAGCTGAAGAATTTATTTCGTCAATAGCAAGTGCATAATCAAAGGCTTCAATCGCTTTCTCGTTTAAACCTTGAGAATTGAAGGCAGTTCCAAGATTAATCCATCCGACATAACTGTAGGGATTTTCATTCAGATAATTTTGAAAAAAACCTATGCTTTCTTCTGAACGTTGAGCAAAATCGAAACTCATGGCCAATTCATACAAAACCATTTCATTTTCAGGTGATATCTCCAATGCTTTTTTGAGGTATTCTATTGCTTTTTCATAATTGCCCAGGTTTTCATACTCAAAAGCAATGTTAATGTAAACTTCATCTAATTCTTCTGTTCTTGTAATCGCTTTATGGTATTCTTCGATGGCTTTTTCGTAACGTTTAAGTTGGCTGTAAATAGCGCCTTTTGTAAAAAAAACATCGCTATTATCAGGGTCCATACTTTCGAGTTTTGCTAATAATTCCAAGGCTTTTTCGGTATTATCTGCATAAGCATATAATTGTGCTTTTTTAAGTAATATTCCAATTGAATCAGGATGCTGGCTCACTGCGTGCTGAATAAGTTGATTCGTATATGGAATATTTTCATTATCAATATAATAATCAATTAACATTTCATATTCTTCAACGTCAAAGAAATAGCTTTGATTAAATTTGATTTTTTGTTCAAATTTATCAACCAGCTCATTTATTTCTTCTTCGTTATAATTTTCAAAATTATCGTTCATCGCTACCTCTCATTTATTTTACAAAATTACTACTTTTCGGAGAATATTTGCTTGACTTTGTTTTTTTTATCAACCTTGGTAAGTTGATAAAATTCATACGCAGAAGATTAATAATTCAGATTAAACACGGTAGTATCAAAGGCTGCACAAAATACGGATGATTCATAAGGTGTAGAAACATTGTCTTTCTTTACAACCCATTTAACATGCATAATCTGTGCACCAAAAGTACGGCATTTTACAGTATTTTCGTAGGATTGACCTGTAAATTCAATAGGAATACTATTGCAACAATTAAATCCGCTGGGTTGAGTATTTGAAAACCAATAGCTGATATAATCGCTGTTACTTATTCCAGAAACATTTTTTACATTTAACTTAAAGTAAGCTTCGGGATTGATAGCATAATTAAGCGTATGAGTCCCTACCGTTAAATATTCAACTGAGTAATCATTGGTTTGGCCGAAATATTTTAATTTATCAACAGTAATTCTAAAGCCGGCATCTTTATCTTTGGTAATCTCCAAAGAATAATTCCCACTGGCATCGGTTACGACTGTAGCTAAGGCAATATAATTCGGGTTGTAAGTTCCGCTTTGTATCCTACTTGACCAAAAGGTAACTTCAGCATTAGACAATACTGAATGTTGAATGCCATCTGTAACGTTTCCCTGAACGATAATGGAAGTTCCTGTGTCTTTTTTACAGGAATTCACCAAAAGAAAAAAAACTAAAGCACCAAGTATTAATAGCTGTTTAAAATAAAATCGCATCTTTATTAAGTTTTAAAACTATAACAAAGATACGAAAAATTGTATCAGATTATTGTTTATTCAATAATCTTTAAGAAATAAAAAGATTGTTTATAAATGCAAAAGCTTTTGAGAAAGAAAGCTATCCCCATTTTGCAAAACACCAAAATAGATGCCTTTGGGAAGGTTTTTAGGCGTCCATTCGATAGTATGTTCTCCTACATTTAAATTGCTATCAATCAATGTAGCTATGGTTTTACCATTACTATCTTTAACTTGAAAAACAATGTGTTGTTTGTTTTTATTAAGGTAAAATTTGAATTTAGTAGATGCCAGAAATGGATTCGGCGAATTTTGTTCAAACCCGACAATAGAAGAGGTTTGTAAATCATTAATTCCGGAAGGAGATCCGGCTTCTATCCATGCAGTATAAATTAATTCTGCCAATTTATGAGAAGCATTTCTAAAAAGAGGAATCGTGAAATTTTTAGTTTTGTCCCATAAAGCAGGAGTATATGCAGTAGCAGTGGTACTTCCACCTGCTGCAGCTTTGGCATAATTATCTGCTATTAAAATCGAGTCTTTAAATTGATAGTTATTATAGATATAATTGAAAACATATTGGTTAACATCTTGAATTACATTTAAATTGGTATCTCCTAAATATACAATCTGATAGGTATACGCATAAATCATATCCGATTCATAACGTGAATGGATACCTGAATTTCCGGTAAATTGACCATCGTAATTTTTAGTAATATGCATGGGCATATGACCATCGGCTAC
Source organism: Bacteroidota bacterium (assembly GCA_037133555.1). Lineage (GTDB taxonomy): Bacteria > Bacteroidota > Bacteroidia > Bacteroidales > JACABE01 > JACABE01. Next base: position 53,707 of record JBAXNW010000020.1, on the reverse strand, counting down.
ATAATGTCCTAAATCGGAGGCTGTAAGAATAGCTTTGCTCCAGTCGGAGCGCTGAAAGCATTGAACCAACGTATCATAGCAAGTAACAGTAGCCCAGGGTAGAATCCCATTGTTTATCACCGTTGTCATATTTGACATGGCTACTATTGAGTCCCAGGTTTGAGGAATGCGATGCTGGCTATTAAAAACAGTATAATTATCAATATCAATAAAATGTTTGGGAGATTCATTGGGGTCCGTATTCTTACGATCATCCGCATCAGATGCATGGCTTTGCATCATGGATGCCCAGGGCAAGAACTGAGCCATCGCCATATTAAAAGATAATGCAGCATTTAGATTAATTTTCTTGTGCCCCACAGAACCCCAGCTTATAAGTATAACAGCAATAATTATAAAAGAAAATGTAGTGAATATATGTTTTTTCAATTTCGAATTATTATAAATTAAGAATACAAAAATACATCTATTTCAGTGATACCAAGCTAAATATTTGTTAAAATAATTCTTGTTCTAAGAAAACATCATATTATAACTTATAATATCAAACTTCTCCTTACCTTTGCATCTTCACAAAAAACAATTGAATGAAATTTGAAGATTATCAGCTTTCTGATCAGATAAAAGCCAACCTTTTAGAGGCAGGATTCGTTCGTCCTACCGACATACAATTTAAAGCAATACCTCCAGTTTTCAAAGGAGAAGATGTGTTGGCCATTGCCCAGACCGGAACGGGTAAAACAGCCGCTTTTGCTATTCCGGTTATTCAGATGCTACAAGAAAGGAAAAATTCTAAGCTAAAGAAGAATATCAAATGCATTGTTATGGTCCCAACTCGTGAACTTGCATTGCAAATTTCAACTGTTTTTAATCAATTGGGCCGTAATACAGGAATCAAAACTTTTTGTGTATTTGGTGGAATTGAACAGGATCAGCAGATTGAACAACTACAAAGTGGGTTGGATGTATTGATTGCCACACCTGGTCGCATGTTCGATCTGGTAAGTCAGGGCTTTATTAAATTAGACGATATTGAAATGCTGATTTTAGACGAAGCGGATCATATGCTTGATTTAGGATTTATCAAAGACATCAGAGATTTAATCAGGTATTTGCCTAAGAAACGTCAGACTTTGTTTTTTTCGGCGACCATTGATGCTGATATAAAAAAACTTGCCTATTCATTGGTCGACAACCCTATTCGTATACAGATTTCCCCAAAAGACCCTGTTTCGAAGAATGTGGATCATTCGGTAGTTTATATCGAGATGGACGACAAACGTTTTTTTCTGGAAAGATTAATCAAGGAAAATCAGGATAGCAAAATTTTAATTTTTGTAAGAACTAAAGTCAGGGCAGAAAGAGTTTGCGATGCAATGGCCAGGGTGGATATTGAAGCCAAAACCTTGCATGGGGATAAAGACCAGAAAGAAAGATTGTATGTACTCAAACAATTCAAGGAGGGCATACTTAAAACACTCATAGCCACCGATGTAAGTGCCAGAGGTATTGATATTCCCGATGTGGAATATGTAGTGAATTACGATTTACCTGACAAGGTTGAAAATTATGTACACCGCATTGGTCGAACAGGCAGGGGAACCAAAAGAGGAAGTGCAATTTCATTTTGCAGTAGCGATGAAAAAGAAATTCTGAACGACATTGAAACTTATTTGGGTAAAGAAATCAAGGTTGTTAAAATAAAAAAATCGGAATACCAGGACACCATTGATTTTTCTGGCGAAACCATCAGCGACTGGAAGACTTTGATGAAAACTGCCGAAGCACCTCCAAAACCCTATCAAAAGAAAAGGAAAAAGAGATAGAAGCAAATCAATAAATTTTGTAATTTTGAGGAAAGAATAATAAAATTCATGCTATTAAAAATTTACCCTAAAAATCCTAATCCTCGCGATATAAAAATGGTAACTGAATGTCTGAACGATGGAGGAATTATCATCTACCCTACAGATACCGTTTATGGATTGGGTTGCGACATTTTCAAAAACAAATCAGTTGAGCGAATTGCTACTATCAAAGGTATAAAAGTAGAAAAAGCAAATTTTTCCTTTATTTGTTACGATTTAAGCCATTTGTCTGATTTTACAACACCCATTAGCAACAGTACTTACAAGCTTATAAAAAGAGCCTTACCTGGCCCTTTTACTTTTATTCTGGATGCGAGTAACAAGGTGCCTAAACTTTTCCAAAGTAAAAAGAAAACAGTAGGTATCCGTATACCCAACAACAACATCAGCCGTATTATTGTTCAGGAATTGGGTCATCCAATTATGACAACCTCAATTTACGATGAAGATGATATCATTGAATACACAACAGATCCCGAATTGATTTACGAAAAATACGGCAATATTGTAGACATCGTAATTGATGGTGGTTATGGCGACAACGAGGCATCCACTGTGGTAAGTTGCATCAACGATGAAATTGTAGTTCTTCGTCAGGGGAAAGGAATAATTGAAGATTATTTATAATTATCAGTCATGATTCACAATATTTTTAAAAACATACAGCCAACTTCATCGCAAGAACTTACGGATGTGATTTTACATGAAGAAAATATTCATATTGAACGTATTGTTTCTTATGGTATCCCCACAGATAAAGAGTTTTGGTACAATCAAAAAAACAGCGAATGGGTAATACTTCTAACGGGTGAAGCAGAAATAGAATTCAAAGATGAAAGCTTGCATCAATTGAAAGCTGGTGATTATCTTTTTATTCCAGCTCATAAGGAACATAGAGTAAATTTCTGCAGCAAAGAACCCAATTGCGTATGGCTGGCAGTTCATTTCTAAAAAATTACTGATATGGAGATTTATCGATTTAGTGATTTGGAAATTTGAGATTGACATAAAAACAAAATGATTTTCCATAATTTTCTTAAGTTTACTGCTTATAATCTTACAACCTAAAGAAACAACTTAACAACCTAATAACCTAATAACTTATTAACTTAATAACTTATTAACAAATAACTGAAAATGAATCAATTACCCCCTCTTGCAGAACAATTGCGTCCCCGCAATCTCGATGATTACATTGGGCAAACCCATTTGGTGGGAGAAAAAGCCATTTTGAGAGCTGCCATCGAATCGGGTAACATTCCATCAATGATATTGTGGGGCCCTCCGGGAGTGGGAAAAACCACATTGGCATTTATTATTTCACAATATTTGCAAAAAGAATTCTATACACTGAGTGCTATTAATTCAGGTGTTAAAGATGTAAGAGATGTAATAGAAAAAGCAAGTAAATCAGCAAATAACGTTATTTTATTTATTGATGAAATTCATCGTTTCAACAAATCTCAACAGGATTCATTATTGGGAGCTGTTGAAAAAGGTATCATCACCCTCATAGGAGCAACCACCGAAAATCCATCATTTGAAGTGATTTCTCCATTGCTTTCAAGATGCCAGGTATATATACTGAAGAATCTTGAAAAAGACGATCTATTGCAACTTTTAGAAACTGCAAGATTATTTCTTGAAAAACAATATAAAATTTCAATTCTCATTCCCGAAACAGAAGCTCTTTTAAGAATTTCAGGGGGAGATGCACGTCGCTTGCTCAATGCCATCGAGTTGGTGGTTAATATGGAAAAGAAAAAAGACAAAATAGAAATCAGCAATGACTTGGTATTAAAAATAGTGCAACAAAACCTGGCTTTGTATGACAAAGGAGGAGAAATGCACTATGATGTGATTTCTGCTTTTATCAAGTCACTTCGGGGAAGTGACCCCAATGCTGCGGTTTATTGGCTGGCTCGAATGATAGCCGGTGGAGAAGACCTTAAATTCATTGCCCGACGCATGCTCATTTTAGCTTCGGAAGATATAGGAAATGCAAATCCCAATGCACTATTATTGGCAAACAGCTGTTTTGACGCAGTCAACAAAATTGGTTATCCCGAATCGAGAATTATTTTATCACAAACTGCAGTCTACCTTGCAACCTCACCCAAAAGCAATGCAAGTTATGCAGCCATAGATGAAGCTTTGGCATTGGTTAGCAAAACAGGTGATTTACCGGTTCCTTTGCACATACGCAATGCACCTACTAAATTGATGAAAGATATTGGCTATGGCAAAGAATATAAGTATGCTCATAGTTACGAAAACAATTTTGTTGACCTTGAATTCCTTCCCGATAAAATTAAAGGTCAAAAGTTTTATGAGCCACAAAACAATCCAAGAGAAAATGAAATCAGAACACGTTTAAAGGGTCTCTGGAAAACAAAGTATGGATATTAAAGGAGTATTAGGGTATGGAGTACTTAGAGGCATTTAGAATACTTAGAGTACTTAGAGTGCTTAGATTACTTAGAGTTTAGAGAACTGTTTCGAAGGTAAAAGAGAATGTCATTTTTGAATATACACCTTTAATTCGCCAAATCACAAAATCAACAAACTGACCGAATGTCTTCAATTATCTTATGCGCCAGTTTATCGGCTTTTTCCAAGGTATCGCTTTCTGAATAGATACGGATAATGGGTTCTGTATTGGATTTGCGTAAATGCACCCATTCATTGTCAAATTCAATTTTCACACCATCAATGGCATTAATGGGCTGCATTTTATAAATTTGCTGTATCTTATCTAAAATAAGATCTACATTCATTTCAGGAGATAGTTCTATCTTGTTTTTGGAAATAAAATATTCGGGATAAGAATTTCGTAATTCAGAACAGCTTATCCCTGATTTAGCCAAGTGAGTCAAAAACAAAGCTATACCAACCAATGCATCCCGGCCATAATGTAATTCCGGATAGATGACACCTCCATTGCCTTCACCACCAATAACAGCATTGTTGACTTTCATCATTTCTACTACGTTCACCTCCCCTACTGCCGAAGCGGCATAATTCCCACCTGCATTTTCAGTAACTACCCTTAAAGCACGGGTAGAAGATAAATTGGAAACAGTATTTCCTTTTTTGTTTTTTAATATATAATCGGCTACAGCCACTAAAGTATATTCTTCGCCAAACATTTCTCCATTTTCTCGGATAATTGCCAATCTATCTACATCAGGGTCTACAACAAAACCTAAATCAGCTTTGGTATGGATAACCGTTTTGGCAATTTCTGTCAAATTTTCGGGCAAAGGCTCTGGATTATGTGGGAATAAACCGTTGGGTTCGCAATACAATTCAACGACTTCGTTTACACCTAATGCTTTCAACAACTGAGGAAGGACAATACCACCCGTTGAATTAACACAGTCAACTACTACTTTGTAATTGGCTTTTCGAATGGCATCCACATCAACCAAAGGTAGCTGTAGAATCTTTTCAATATGTTTTTGAATATACGTATCATCCTTTTTACAACTTCCAATTTTATCAACATCCACAAACAAAAAATTGTCTTTTTCTGCATTTGCCAATACTTCAGCACCTTCAGCAGCATTGATAAATTCACCTTTGTTGTTCAGTAATTTAAGCGCATTCCATTGTTTAGGATTATGACTGGCCGTAATAATGATACCTCCATCAGCTTGTTCTTCTGTTACAGCAATTTCTACGGTTGGTGTTGTAGAAAGTCCGATATCCAGCACATCTACCCCCATTCCATTTAAAGTACCTATTACCAATAGATTGACCATTTCACCAGATATACGTGCATCACGTCCTACAACAAATTTCATACGATCTTTGCTGTATGATTTCCTGATAAAAGAAGCGAAGGCAGCTGTAAATTTAACAACATCCAATGGAGTTAATCCTTCACCTGGTTTTCCACCTATGGTTCCTCTGATACCTGAAATTGATTTTATTAAAGTCATAAGAAATATTATTGATAATGATGGATGATTTAAAATAAGGCAAGCTGTCTAATTCACTTAAACAGCTTGCTAATTTTATAAAATATACTGAAAAGAAAATTTCTTTTTTTATTTTAAAACCTGGGTAACCAATTTAGCTGCATCGTCTAAGGAAATAGCTGCAAAGACCTTTAAACCTGAATTATCAATAATAGCTTTTCCTTCTACTGCATTGGTTCCTTGCAAACGAACAATAATTGGTATATTTATTTCGCCAATGTTGTTATATGCATCTACCACACCCTGAGCAACACGGTCGCAACGAACAATACCACCAAAAATATTCAGCAAAATAGCTTTTACGTTGGGGTCTTTTAAAATAATACGGAAACCCTCTTCTACCCTTTTAGCATTTGCAGAGCCACCAACATCCAAAAAATTAGCAGGTTCACCACCTGATAATTTGATAATATCCATCGTTGCCATTGCTAAACCAGCTCCGTTGACCATACATCCAACATTACCGTCTAATTTAACATAATTTAAAGAGAATTTGCTTGCTTCTACTTCAATAGCATCTTCTTCCATAAAATCACGCATCTCCACAATATCTAAATGGCGGAAAAGCGCATTGCTGTCAATCACTACTTTTGCATCTGCAGCAAAAATTTTATCATCTGAAGTTTTTACTACAGGATTGATTTCAAACAATGAAGCATCAGAACCAATATATGCCTGGTATAACGACATAACAAATGCTATCATTTCTTTGTTTGCATTTCCTGTTAAACCAAGGTTAAATGCAATTTTGCGCGCCTGAAAAACCTGCAAGCCTACTATTGGATCGATATCTTCAGTAAAGATTTCTTCAGGTGTTTCTTCAGCTACTTTCTCAATATCCATACCACCGCGAGGTGAATACATCATCATAAAATGTCCTGTTATACGGTTGAGCAAAACGCTCATGTATAATTCTTTAATCTCAGAAGCACCAGGATAATAAATATCTTGTTGTACCAATACTTTTCTTACTTTCTTACCTTCAGCTGAAGTTTGAGGCGTAACCAATTGCATCCCAATCATAGTATGAGTGATGGTACTCACTTCTTCCAGCGTTTTAGCCAATTTAACACCACCGCCTTTACCTCTTCCACCAGCATGCACCTGTGCTTTGATTACTAAATAATTAGAACCTGTCAGATCATGCAAGATTTTTGCAGCATTGACAGCTTCATCAGAGTTGATAGCTACAATACCTTCTGGAACCTGAACTCCATATTTTTTAAGAATTTGTTTGCCTTGATATTCGTGTAAATTCATATTTTAATTATTATTTTGAATTTTCAAAAGTATAAATTTTTATGCATATTTATCCATTTTTTTTAAATTATTTTTTTACACTTACTACAAACCAAACGCTGATAATATGTTTGCTTCTAGATACTGTAGCTTAAATAAGTCAAGAATTGCAATATTCTTTATATTTTTTTTAAGCAGGGCGTGATTTATAAATCCTTCATTTTATATACATCATTATGATTGTGTAAATTTAATCAGTTGGATGAATTTTAGAAAAATCTTTAGTAAGAATCCGAAGTTTGTTTATTTTTGTATAAAAAAATAGCATGATTAAAGCGCTGGATATTCACAAGGCTTATGGCAAACTAAAGGTACTTAAAGGAATTGATTTAGAAATAAATAAAGGCGAAATCGTTTCAATAGTGGGTGCCTCTGGAGCTGGAAAAACAACCTTGTTACACATTTTGGGTACACTTGATAAAGCAGATAAAGGAAAGCTTGAAATCAACAATCAAGTAATGAGTAGCCTGAATGACAAGAAATTGTCAGATTTCAGAAACAAGCACATTGGGTTTGTTTTTCAGTTTCATCATTTACTTCCTGAATTTACTGCAGTTGAAAACATTTGCATTCCAGCATTGATAGCCAAAATCAGTAAAAAAGAAGCAAACGAAAAAGCATTCGAGATTCTTGATTATTTAGGATTAACCGAAAGGGCTCACCACAAACCATCAGAACTATCTGGAGGTGAACAACAAAGAGTGGCTGTAGCAAGGGCATTAATTATGCGTCCAGCTGTAATACTTGCCGATGAACCTTCGGGAAATTTAGATTCATCTAACGCCAGAGATTTACACCAATTATTTTTCAGTTTGAGAGAAAAATTCAATCAGACGTTTGTGATTGTAACCCACAACGAAGAACTTGCTGAAATGGCAGACAGAAAAATTACCATGAAAGATGGTAGAATTTTATAACCCTATTAAATAAATTATCATTCAGATTTAGGATTAGCTATTGAATACCAGTTAATATTGCGGGTTAAGAACATAATAACTGCCAGAATAAGCAATAATCCAAAACTTCCCATCAATAAAGCATAATCCTGCAATTGCAGAATAGAGAAGAAAAATCCGTACAGCATGGCTAGAATTATTGCTGTTAAAGCTGTAATTTTATTGCTTTTAAAGATACTTTTGGCATAAAAAGTTATTAAAAGCAAGATTGCTGAACAGGCTATCCAATATGCGGTATTAAATTTTACATATTCAGAGATAGAGAGTAATAAGATGTAAAACAAACAAATAGCGAAACCAACCAATAAATATTGAATCGGATGTATGCGGGTTTTATTAAGAATTTCCATAAAGAAAAACGCCAGGAAAGTAAGGAAAATAAACATAATATTATATTTTGCCGAACGCATGGTTTTCTGGTATTCATCTATAGGTAACATAAGTTTTACACCAAAAGCAGACACATTATTTATATCTGTTTCAACTGAAGTGTAATCATCGGTAGCGTTTTCATTGTAAGTATTTTGATTATTAAGATTTTGAACCTGATTTACACCCAAAAAAGCGCCACAACCTTGTTGAGGGTAATTCCTGTTTAGCTGTAAAACTTTCCATTTAGCCACAAATCCAAGATCGGAAATATCGCGTTGATCAGGTAAAAAGCTACCTTCAAAACTGGGGTTGTTCCAGGCCGATTTCAAATCGACATTGGTTTCTTTTCCAAATGGCAAAAACTTTAGATTTTGACTTCCATTTATATTTAAATCAAAACTAAAATTAAATGCGTCTTCCATCTTCATTTTCAATGGAATACTAACGCCAGAAGCAAAAATATCCTGGGTCTTAATACCGGGTTCCATTTGATAAAATGAATCGTTCAATTTCAACTGAATATTACTTTTAATTCCTTTCATATCTGTAATTCCAATGGATACAAATGCGTCTTCTGGATAGAAATTTTCTTTTGGGATATTGAGTGATGAAATATTTACAGGAGAAAAAAACCCTTTTATACTCAATTTAGAATTGTAAAGCACCGTAACGTAAATACCTCTGTATCTTTTTTCAGGAATTACTTCCCCTTTTATAGTGATTTGATCTGGTAAAAAATGAGCATATTTAAGAGTCTCTTCCAATTTACCATCGCTGGTTTTAATGATAGATTTGTATGGAATAGTAATAACAGGACCACCAATAACCTGGCTTCCACCCCATTTTGAATTGATTTCAGAAACTGCACCATCTCTGGTGTGCTGACGTTCGTTGATCAACGAATTCAACATTGAAGCAGGAATTAATAAAATCAATATTAGAAATCCAATAGAAATGAGTTTCAGACCAATTGATCTGCGTGCCCAGGTGTTAAAACGATCAAAAAAAGAGGGTTTTTCCATAATAGATTAATTTTAAAATTCTTACCTGAAAGTATTTATTAGAACATTATTAAAAAAGCCATTTCCATTGTAATCATATTGGTCGAAATACTTATTAGAATTGTAGATTCCAAATGGGCGGCGTCCTTTTTCGTTTATAAAATCGGCACTGATGGTAAAATTATCCGTTACTTTAATATCAACCCCCATCTGGTTATAGTAATAATTTTGTTGATTTGATTTTTTATCCTGTATTTCATTAAAAGTAGTAGCTCTAAAACGTATGCTCTTATTTAACTGATAATCACCTGAAATATAAAGAAAAGTCTGGGTTGAATTATACTGAGGCGAAGAAATGATTTCATTATTGAAGGATGGGTAATTTTGATTTCCATTTAGTATCAGACTTCCAAAATGAAGGTTTAATTTGGGGTTTATTTGATAGGAAAAACTTGGAACTATCCATTGTGAGAAATTACTGTTGTTGCCATTTGTAGATACACTTGCTCCAGTAGTTATACGAAACTGCATTTTATTGTCATATTTACTAATAGCAGGATAGTTTTTTTTCTGAAACAACAGGGAAGTATCATTGTCACGCAGATAATTTGCATCCTGTGAAAATAAAGATGTAAATATCATGACATTGAATAATAGTATAGAAAAATATTTCATTGTATTAATTTTGCATTATTAATAACTACAAAATTAATGAAAAATTGCAGGGATAGAGAATTATTTAAACATAAAATTTAAAAAAAAATAATTCATAATAGATAGATTAGCTGTTACTTTATCAATAATTTAAAGTTTCATTCTGAGAATTTTTGAAAAAACCTTTTATTTAATGTATATACTTAGAATTTATCTTTAATTTTGTAAAAAATATAAATGCGTTAAATTAATTAAAGAATATGCCTGTTATTAGTCAATCAATGCCTTTTGTAGTTGAGATGCTATTATTGCTATTGGTAGCCCGCATGTTTGGCGAAATAATGGAACGTATGCATCAGCCTGCCATGATTGGAGAAGTTATTGCAGGTTTTGTTTTAGGTCCTTCAATTTTAGGGTTTGCTTTTTTTACCAACGAACTCAAAGTTATTTCTGATTTAGGTGTATTTTTATTGGTGATACTTGCCGGATTTGAAATTGACATTGATGAGTTAAGAAAATCCATACGAGGCAGAAATTCATGGATTGCACTTTTGGGCTTTATCATTCCGATGTTAAGTGGTTTCATTATTGGCTTTATTTTTAACTTGCCCATCCCTCTCACTATTTTTCTTTCTTTATGCATTTCTATCACGGCATTGCCTGTAAGTATCAGGATTTTAATGGATTTAGGGAAATTAAATTCAGATATCGGACAGAAAATAATTTCTGCTGCTATATTTAACGATGTAATTTCTTTATTGGTTTTAGGTGTAATACTTGATTTTAAAGATGGTGTTAGTAATTATTCTGATTTAGGTTATAAAATATTATTTACGGTTGCCAAAGTATTGGTATTTATGATCATTATGGTAGTTGCCTATCGTTTGTTTCATAAAGCCAAAGAAAAAGTAAGCTTTCTGAACATTCAGTTCGAAAATTTCCTGAATTTCTTAAAAGGAAAAGAATCATTATTTGCAGTTGTAATGGTTTTTGTGCTTGTATTTGCAAGTTTGTCAGAATTAGTAGGTTTACATTTTGTGATTGGTGCTTTTTTTGGGGCAATTTTACTTCCACGCGAGATGATAGGTTTTGATAATTTTCAAAAAGTTCAGCAAAACACATCCAGTATTACAATGGGGTTTTTGGCACCTATTTTTTTTACAACCATGGGGCTTCAATTTAATTTGTTATCAATTAATAATTTTTATTTATTACTCATTGTAATTCTTGCTTCTTTTGTCAGCAAAATTTTGGGTGGCTATTTGGGTGGACGATTGGCACGTATGCCAAAGCAAGAATCTTTTGCCTTGGGTATTGGTTTAAATGCCAGAGGGATCATGGAATTAGTGATAGCAAATATTGCTTTACAAAATGGATTTATAGATATATCATTGTTCTCCATTTTGGTAATTATGGGGATTACAACAACAGTCGTAACTCCCTTTTTATTAAAACGTTCTTTCAGGTTAATTGACTTAAGAAAAACAGCAATCAACCAAACGGATATATAAATCATATACAATAAACTTAAGCTAGGTTCTTAAAATTTATTTTCCCAATAATATAAATTAATAAGGTTTACCTGCTCGTGAAAAAAACTTCCTACTAAGGTTAGAAAAACAATATAAGGTTTTTAATATTAGTAGAATTAATTTGCAATTAAATAGATACATATTAAATTAAACCTTAGTAGAATATTTAAAAATAGCACATTTAACCTTATCACCTTATTTTTGAATATTAAAAAAAACAGAAATACTGAAACTACAATTTTCGGTATCCTATTTAAGTTTAGCTTATAATCAAATTATTTTTCCTAAAAGCCTGTATTTAAAATGAATAAATATAAAACCATACTTATTTTTTTCTTTTTAACTTCCTTATTTGCACCTAATGCTCATTCACAATTAGTAGGTTTTCAGGTTTCACTCATAGAGCCACAGGGGAATTTCGGAAAAATTTTCCTGCCAAGTTTTTCTTATGAAATTTATTCAAATTTTGAGGAAATGGATGATCATTTCAAATATGGGATGGCTATTGATGTTACTGTATTGAATCCTGGAAGTGATACAATAAATTTTGGAGTCAACGACATTAGATTGTATAAAAAAACCTATGAGTTCAATGCCGGTTTAATAATGGTTTACAATATTTTAAAAGAAAAATTCACACCATTTGTTGGATTAGATCTTTTTATGATGTGTGAAAAATACAATTTCACCCAACTTTCTCCTTATAATTCTGGATTTGAAAAGAATGTTGATATTGGTTTAAGTGCAATGCCCAAAATTGGTTGTTCTTATGAATTTTCAGATGATATTGTATTGAATGCTGGAGCAGGATTTGTATACAGATACAAGATTGGTTCAGACCAACAAGAAAGTTTTTTTAAATACTTTATTTCAATCGGGTATTATTTTTAAAATGCTGTAAACTTCACTTACTTAATTCTTCAATAAATAATTTATAAAAAGCATCCCGAATCTGAATGCTTACCTTCTGATAAACCATTAGAATTTCATCAGAAGTTCCTATGGCATCTGCAGGATCTTCGAAGCCAATGTGTAAAAGATGTTTTACATTAGCTGTAAAAACAGGGCAAGCTTTTTTGGCATTGTCACAAACAGTAATTACAACATCAAAATCATCATTCATAAAATCGCCAACTGGCTTAGGGTATTGCTGCCGAATATCTATATTTACAGCCTTCATCACTTCAATGGCAAAAGGGCTGACTTCTTTTTCAGGATGTATTCCGGCAGAGAACACATCTAAACGATCGTCAAATGACCGCAGCCAAGCTTCAGCCATTTGGCTACGGCATGAGTTTCCTGTGCAAATGATTAGAATTCGCTTGCGTTCAAATTTCTTTGAGAGGGTTTCATTTTTTCTATCAAGGCCAAAGCCATTCATATTGCTACAATCGCAATTATTCTTTTCTTTGCAAGCCATTCATTATTTTTTATTTTACAAGAGATGTAGAAAGAGCCTATTGGTTTATCAAACAAAATTAAAAAAAATCATTACAAATAAGACAGGCTAACGTATTTTTTTTGTAAATTTATGCACTCAAATTATAAAACAAAATACATGAACAATATATATCTGGAAATAGAAAATATACTCAAACTACATCGCCCGTCTGCTTTATGCGTTATTATTGAAACTAAAGGTTCTACACCTCGAAAAGCAGCTTCTAAGATGATCGTTTTTGCAAACAATGAAATTATTGGGACAGTGGGTGGTGGTGCCATCGAAAAGCAGGTAATAGCAGACGCATTAAAAGTAATCGAACAAAATAAACCCTTAAAAAAAGCATATCAACTCGAAGCCGATCTGAACATGCATTGCGGTGGTATGATGGAAGTATATATTGAACCTCTTTTACAAACCAATAATTTGTATATATTTGGTGCCGGTCATGTTGGAAAAGCCCTGGCAAAATTTGCTAAAGACCTCAACTTCCAGATTACTTTCTTTGATTGGCGAGAAATTAGTTTTACAGACGAAGAAGCAGCAGATTATCATTTTATAAAAGATGATTATCTCGAAGGCATCAAAAAGGCAGTATTTGACACCAATACTTTTTCAGTAATAGTTACGCCTTCTCATGAATTTGACGAACAAATACTTAGCGTTTTGGGTAAAAAACCTGCTGCATATATCGGGATGATTGGAAGCAGAAGAAAAGTAGAAGGTGTTAAAAAGAATTTACTCCAATCGGGATTGTACTCAAAAGAAGAAATTGAAGGATTCGATATGCCGATCGGAATTCCGATTAATGTTGAAACACCAGATGAAATTGCAATTAGTATTCTTGCAAAATTAATTGACGTAAGGAATTCAAAAAACAAAATATGAACAGCTTAGCTCAGCCAATCCGATTTATTTTAGACAATCGCTGGGTGAAATTGGATTTCCAGCATGTTGATGGGATCCGTCCAACTACCACCTTGTTAAACTATTTAAGAAGTTTACCCTCACATAAAGGTGTAAAGGAAGGTTGTGCTGAAGGCGATTGCGGAGCCTGTACGGTTGTTATAGCCGAACTGAATACGAGCAATCAACTGGAATATAAGGCGATTGATTCCTGTCTGGTTTTCTTACCTATGATACACGGGAAGCAAGTAATTACGGTTGAAAATCTAGAGCAACATATTGGAAAAGAAATTCAATTACATCCGGTTCAACAAATGATGGTAGAAAACAATGGCAGCCAATGTGGTTATTGTACACCGGGTATTGTAATGTCGTTGTTTGCTTTGTTTAAAAATCATCATTTACCTGAAAATAAAGTAATAGAAGATAGTTTAACAGGAAATCTTTGTCGGTGCACAGGATACAAACCAATCATCGAAGCTGCCAAACACGCTTGCATTCATGAAGGGAAAGATCATTTCAGCGAACAACAACATGAGATCATTGAAAAACTTTCTGCTTTCAGAAAAGAAAACAAAAGCATTGTTTTAACACATCCGGAACAATTGTATCTACTCCCTCAAAATCTGGAAGATGCTTTGGAATTCAGAAAGCAATATCCTAATGCATTAGTGATTAGTGGTGCTACTGACACAGCACTTCGTCAAACCAAGAAAGGAGAACTGATCCCTCAGCTACTTGACTTATCTCATATACAAGCATTGAAGTTTTTCGAAATATGCGAAAATTCAATAATTATCGGAGCAGGCTTGGCACTCGAAAAAATCAAAATAGCCGTTGAAAAGACCTTCCCTCCATTATTCGATATACTGAAAGTATTTGGTTCATTACAAATAAGGAACCTTGCTACATTGGGAGGAAATATTGGATCAGCATCTCCAATTGGCGATACCCTCCCTTTTTTGTTTGCCTGCAAAGCAAAGATAAAATTGCAAAACCAAAACACTCAAAGAATAATTCCCATTGAAGATTTTATTTGCGGATACAGGAAAACGCTAATAGCAGACGATGAATTGATAGTCGGTGTTGAGATACCTTTTATTCCTGAAAATACGATATTAAAATCCTATAAGGTTTCAAAACGCAAAGACCTTGATATATCTACTGTTAGTGCTTGTTTCCGATTACAGTTAAACAGTCATCATAAAATTGAAGAAATACTCATTGTAAATGGAGGAATGGCTGCTCAAATTGTCAGAGCTAAAGAAACGGAAGTTTTTTTGCTGGGCAAAAACTGGGAAAGAAAAACGATAGAAGCTGCCTTGGAAATACTTTACAAAGAGTACGCCCCTATTTCCGACGCCCGTTCTGATGCAGCATTCCGGAAATTAGCATGCAGAAACTTACTGATGAAATTCTGGGACGAAACAAAGTAGAAAAATATGAATACTGAAGATAAGCGTATATATCACGACAGTGCCATTAAGCACGTAAGCGGCAAATCAATATATATCAACGATATGCAAGCAATATCTGATATGCTGCACGGAAAAGTTGTTTACAGTCCCTATGCCCATGCCCGTATTCTTTCGTTTAAGCTTGACAAAGCCCGTCAATTAAACGGAGTATATGCAGTATTAAGTTATAAAGATATACCCGGCATCAATCAAATGGGGCCGGTAATTCATGACGAACCCTGTCTGGCAATTGATAGCGTGAATTTTATTGGACAGGCTGTTTTTCTGATTGCTGCCGAAAGTAAAGAAATTGCGCTCACAGCAGAGAAACTGATTGAAATTGAATATGAAATACAAAAACCTGTTACTACCCTCGAAGAAGCCATAGCAAACAATCAACTCTTATCGGATCCGCGTATCATTCATCGCGGAAATGCTGATGAAGCTATGCAATCGGCTAAACATAAATTGAAAGGAAATTTAAAAACAGGAGCTCAGGAACATTGGTATCTCGAAACCCAATGCAGTCTTTGTGTCCCTGATGAATTGAACGAAATGATGGTTTACAGTTCTACGCAAAATCCAAGCGAAACCCAAGCCATTGTTGCTGAAGTATTGGGGGTCTCACGCAATGAAGTAGTCGTTGAAGTAAGAAGAATGGGAGGAGCATTTGGCGGCAAAGAAACACAAGGAAACCATACCGCAGCATGGGCAGCATTGCTTGCCAATCACTGCAAACGCCCTGTCAAAATCCATCTTTCCCGTGATGACGATCAGATCATGACCGGTAAGCGCCATCGATTCAGCTCAGATTACGAAATTGGCTTTGATGATAATGGTATGATAACTGCCTACAAGGTATTCCTGAATGCTGATGCCGGAGCAACAGCAGATCTTTCGATGGCAATTCTGGAAAGAGCCGTTTTGCATGCTGATAATGCTTACTTTATTCCGAATATTTTAGTAATCGGTAAAGCCTGGAAAACAAACCTGCCCCCAAATACTGCTTTTCGTGGTTTTGGTGGACCACAAGGAATTGCCGTCATCGAAAATGCAATAGACAGCATTGCCAGATTTTTAAAGAAAGATGCGATAGAAATCAGGTATCAAAATTTTTATGGTTTAGTAAACAGAAACACTACACATTACGAAGAAAAAGTTGAGAACAATCATTTATTTAAAATTTACGACCAACTCATACAAACATCTGAATACAATAAACGAAGAGAGGAAATTTTAGCATTTAATTCAATAAATGAGTTTTACAAAAGAGGCATGGCATTATGTCCCGTAAAATTCGGCATTTCGTTTACAACTGCATTTTTAAATCAAGCCGGGGCTTTGGTTAATATATACCAGGACGGAACAGTGATTGTTAATCATGGAGGGACAGAGATGGGACAAGGTTTACATACCAAAATGCAACAAATTGCAGCCATCGAGTTGGGTATTTCACCTAAATATATTAAAGTAAGCGCTACCAACACCTCTAAAGTACCCAATACTTCTGCAACTGCTGCTTCGTCAGGAAGTGATCTGAATGGTATGGCTGTAAAAAATGCCATCGATACGATTAAATTGCGATTGATTGAAACTGCAATTAAAGAATTCAACAAGATGCAAGATTTGAATCCAAGTAAAACAGAAGATATTCAGTTTAATAATAATTCAGTTTATGATCAATTACATCCAGAGCGCAAGCTCCCTTTTAAAGATATAGTGAAACTGGCTTATTTTCAACAAACCAGCCTGAGTGCTACTGGATTTTACAAAACTCCTGGTATTAATTACAATAGAGAAACCGGCAAAGGGCATCCCTTTCATTATTATTCTTTTGGCATGGCTGTTTCGGAAGTAGAACTTGATATTTTAACAGGATATCACAAAATATTACGTACTGATATTTTGCATGATACCGGGAAATCAATCAACGAAGCAATTGATATCGGACAAATTGAAGGTGGTTTTATGCAAGGCGTTGGTTGGTGTACCACCGAAGATATTAAATGGGATGCAAATGGGAAATTACTCAATCATTCACCAGATACTTACAAGATTCCATCTGTTCAGGATATTCCCGCTGATTTCAGAACTGCATTATTAAAAGATGCCCCCCATTTTTCGACCATCCACCAAAGCAAAGCCGTTGGAGAACCACCTTTAATACTTGCATTTTCGGTATGGCTGGCAATAAAGGACGCCATTTCTGCTGTAGGAAATCATGAAATCGATGCTGAATTTTCATTACCAGCTACAAATGAAATGATTTTGAAATCAATTGAGAAAATTAAGTTAGGAGAGTAAGTTATTGGTTATTGGGTTATTGGGTTATTGGTTATTGGGCTATTGGTTATTGATTTCTTTATCTAAATTGAATTTTAACACTGACAATTAGTAGTTTATACGCAAATTTAAATTCTTTTGAAATTCAAATATAAATTTTGAGCTAAGTTTAATCATGTGCTAACTGTAAATGTGGAATTATTCAAAGTGACGGGGTGACTTTGAGTCACCCCGTCACTAAAAGCAATTATAAATCGATGATAGAAGTCAAGCCTAGATTTAAATTTTCGCTCCAAATTAAAAAATCTGACACAATACTTAAATAAACAAATCATCAATTTGAATGTATCAATAAAATATTTTAAAATTATCAAATTATCAAGAATTTATATGAAAATTATAATTACCAGTATCCTATTAGTATTCTTCATTACAACAACCTCTACTTTCTCTCAATCAGTTGACAAAATAAATGACAGCACTATCCATATAACATCAAAGCCTATCTGGATAGGAAAATCATTATTAGAAGATCAACAACACCTCTGGTCCTCACCTTTTCATATAAAAAAGAAAGATTTGTATTACATAGTTCCTGTTGCTTTAGTAGCTGGAACAGCTATGATTTTCGACGAAAATATCCATAGTCATCTTATGCAATTCAAAACTGATCATAGCTGGGTAAAAGAGA
This sequence comes from Bacteroidota bacterium, assembly GCA_037133555.1. GTDB lineage: Bacteria > Bacteroidota > Bacteroidia > Bacteroidales > JACABE01 > JACABE01. The sequence goes on along the minus strand of JBAXNW010000020.1, from coordinate 35,264 downwards.
TAAGTCCTGTTTTAACTTATGGTGGTGAAATCCCTGTTGTAGCTGGTATTAGCGCTGCATTTTATATAGGAGGCTTGGTTTTAAAAGATGACAAAATTATGCAAACCGGAGCCATTGCAGGCTATGCCCTTGTGAATTCGGCTGTTGTGGTGAGTGTTTTAAAAATGATAGCAGGGAGGCAACGCCCAAGGGTTGATGCAAGCAGCCAATGGCATCCTTTTCCTGAATCCTTGAAACAATTTACAGGAAGTTCTCCCGATAAATATGCTTCCTTCCCATCGGGCCATAGCATTGCTGCCTTTACGCTGGCTACTGTAATTGCCCAGCAATACAAAGAAAGCATTATAATTCCAGTAATAATGTATTCGTTGGCAACTGGAGTTGCAATATCAAGAACTACCGAAAATGCCCATTGGCTTTCCGATGTGATCATTGGCTCAGCCCTGGGCTATGGTATCGGTAAGTACATGGTTCAGAAACACCGACAAACAAAATGGGTTTTATTTCCCTCACAAAGTGGAGGTTTCCTTACAATAACAGGGATCTATAGATTTTAAATACATTCACTTTTTAGATTTATTGAACAGTGATTATTGCTATGAAAAAACAAAAATACGGAACAAAAAAGGCTTATAATTGTTTTTGTTTTTTACTTCAGTATTCTGACATAAATGCATAGCTTATGAAATCAAAAGCCATACTTATTCTATTTTTTATGTTGGCATTTCAATTAGTCAAAGCTGCCTATTTCGAAAGGCTTCCCTATACTATTATACAGCCAGACGGAAAAACAATTGAATGTTTTGTTTCGGGTGATGAGTTTTTTAACTGGATACACGACGAAAAAGGCTATTCAATTATTCAGGCTACTGATGGCTATTATTATTATGCTGAACCAGATGGTGATCTGGTAAAACCGTCAAAATATTTAGTAAACAGTGTTGATCCTGCAATAGTTGGATTACAAATAGGAGCTAAAATTTCAGAAAAGGAATACAAACGCAGGTACGATGCAATGTTCCATTATTTAAAAGAAGAAAATAACGGACCCAGCAAAGCTCCACATTCCGGTGACTTGAACAACCTTGTAGTATATCTTCGCTTTTCGGATGATGCTGAAATAGATTCTATCAGACAATACTTTGATAATAAGTTTAATCCTACAAGTGGTGTTTCACTCAAATCATATTACAAGGAAGTTTCTTATGATAACCTGACAATCAACAGTACACATTATCCTTCTTGTAGCCTAACAACCAATTTATCCTACCAAAATAGCCATCCTAGAAATTATTACAGGCCTTATAATGCAAGTACAAATCCAATTGGTTACAATGGAGGAGCAAATGGGGTAGAAAGAACTGTCAGAGAACATCAATTGTTAGTGGATGCCATCAACTGGATCAATGTAAATTCTCCAGTTTCTCCTTCATTGAATATAGACGGAGATGGTGACAATAAGGTTGACAATGTTTGTTTTATTGTGAAAGGAAATTCAGAAGGTTGGAATAATATTTTATGGGCGCATCGTTGGGCTTTATTTTCTCAGGTTGTTAATATCAATGGAAAAAGAGTCTATGATTTCACGTTCCAACCTGAAAACCAAGTAAGTGTCAGAACAATATGCCACGAGATGTTTCACGCCTTGGGAGCTCCAGATTTGTACCATTATACAAACCAGGGATTTATAACACCTGTTTATTCCTGGGACATAATGGAATATGGAAGTGGTCATATGACAGCCTATATGAAATGGCAATATTCAAATCATACCTGGATCAGCAATGTACCCGAAATTACAATTTCAGGAACTTATACCCTACATCCATTGACTTCAGCTACCAATAATTGTTTTAAAATTGCTTCTCCTTATTCAGCAGAGGAATATTTTATGGTAGAATACCGCAATAAAAGTGGCACTTATGAATCAAACCTACCTGGTTCTGGATTAATTGTTTACAGAATAGATACGAGAGTAAGCAATGGCAACATGAATGGGCCACCTGACGAAGTTTACATTTACAGACCAGATGGAACTACATCTACTAACGGCAACCCATTCATTGCAAATTATTCATCTGATGTGGGTAGAACGGCCATCAACGATACTACAAATCCAAGTAGTTTCCTTCAAAACGGAGGTCTGGGAGGCTTGAATATCTCCAATGTAACATCTGCAAGTACTACCATCTCTTTCGATATCAGCTTTCCTCCACCTTGCACTTCTCCGACTGCGCAAGCCAGTTTATTTACAACTTCTGCTATAACAGATAATACCATAACAGCGGGATGGACAAGAGGAAATGGCGATGCAGTATTGGTGGTTGCAAAAGCCGGAAGTGCTGCCACTGCTTTACCCGTAACAGGAACTTCCTATACTGCTAATTCTGCTTTTGGAAGTGGATCACAAATTGGCAGTGGGAATTATGTAGTATACAATGGAACTGGAACTACAGTAAATTTAACTTCACTAGGAATGGGAACAGCTTACTATTTTTCAGTTTATGAATACAGTACTTCAGATCATTGCTACACTAAACCTGCTCTTACAGGAAATGCAACTACATCAGGACATTGCGCAGCTGGATCGCTTACTACAAATCCAGACGGAGAATATATTTCAAATGTTACGATAGGAACTATCAATCAGGCATCAGGTAGAGGAAGTTCAGGTTATCAAGACTTCACTTTACTATCCACATCTCTTGCAATTGGTGTTTCAACATCAGCTACTATCAATTGTACAAATTCTTATTATGGAGATCAGCTCATGATCTGGGTAGATTGGAATCAAAATGATGATTTTACGGATCCTGGCGAAAATGTTTATGCATCCAATGTTTTCCCTTTTATTAATCCACAAATAACAACAAACTTTTCACCACCTGTTGGAGCAGCACTAGGTTTAACAAGAATGAGAATACGACTGGATGATGCAGACAATGGCTCCAATGCAACACCCTGCGGTTATGGAGATTGGGGCGAAGTGGAAGACTATACAATTAATGTATTGCCTCCTACAAACTCAAACTTTTCAGCTGCTATAAATCATGACTGGAATACCAATGGAAATTGGGATATGGGAGTACCGGCTTCAACCACCAATGCTATCATTCCAACTGGAAAACTGGCTGAAGTAAGTTCATCCAATATGCATTGCAACAACTTAACTATTGCTCCATCAGCTGATTTAAGTATTCTTAGTCCTGGAAATTTAAAAGTAAACGGAAATTTAAATATGCAGTCGGACCTCAATGGAACCGCTTCTTTAATAACTTATGGAACTTTAAGCGTCACCGGAACAACAACTATTGAACGCTATATCCCCAAAGACAATACCTGGCATTTGCTTTCGGCTCCAGTGAGTAATCAGGCCATAATACCTGAATTTGCCCCTACAACACCAGATCTAAGTTTTGATTTCTACAAATGGGATGAATCTACTGTAATAACGGGAAATGTTTGGCAAAATATAAGAGACAATAGTGGGGCTTATATTTCAGGCTTTTCAAATTTTGAAAATGGCAGAGGATACTTGATTGCATACAGTAATTCTTATAGCGGAACTGCTATTCATCATTTCGGTGGTGTATTAAATAGTGGAGATCAATCTATTGCTGTTACCAATACTTCAAATACTGTTAATTTAATCGGCAACCCTTTTCCTTCTGCTATCGATTGGGATTCCACAGGATATACTAATCGTATTAGTTGTTTAGAAAACACATCTCCTTCTATATGGATTTGGAACGAAAGTAAAGGAAATTATGGTGTATATGCTTTCGGAGCAGGAACTAATGATATTACTGGTATTATTCCTCCACATCAGGGATTTTTCGTAAAAGCCATCACATCGGCATCATTTACAATTCCTAATTCAGCCAGGGTACATCCTACTCAGAACTTTATGAAAACAATTTCAACAGATTTGATTCGTTTAAAAGTCAAATCAACAGAAAATTCCTATGGCGATGAAATACTTATCAAAAAAAAGAAGCAAGAAAATGAAGGTGAGGGAGTTGAAAAATGGTTTTCAATGCTAGCCGATGCACCTGCATTGTATTCAGTTAAAAACAATATTAAATATTCAATCAACTCCTTTACTGAAATTTCAGATCAGCTCATTGTCCCTGTGGGCTTTGTAGCAGGTATAAATGGCAATTACACAATCTCAGCAGAAGGTATTCAGACATTTGGCAACATTCTGCTTGAAGATCTTCAAACCGGAATTCAACAGAATTTATCGATTAAAAATAGCTATTCTTTTTCTGCTCATAAGAGCGATCAGCAAAACCGATTTTTATTGCATTTCAATGCCAATAATTCAACTAACACAAATCCAATCATTTACTACAATCTTCAATCTATATCAGTCATTAATCCCTGGTTGGGGAAAACTATTTTAAATATATACGACATCAAAGGCAAAATCATTCGTAGCTTTGCAATCGGAACTGGAAGCAGTAGTTTCAATTTTAAAACAAGCCAGGGTGTCTATATTTTTAAAATGATAAACAATGAAAATGTATTTGTCAAAAAAGAAGTTATTTATTAAACCTATCATTTTCTGTTTTTTCACTCTCAATTTGATGCTTTTGTATCCGGAGAACTCATTCTCCCAAAGCTGCAGAGATCTTAGTGTTGAGCTAAATGCTGCAGTACAAACCAACCCACCCTGCATCACTTTAAATTGGGTAACAAACTCCCCAACCTCCAATTGCTATATTTACCGAAAACTCAAAACAGACAATGCTTGGGGCAACTATATTACTTATGTCCCAGATTCAATCACAAAATATATAGATTCTAATGTTACGGTAGGTATTTCCTATGAATACCAGGTCATTCGCACCGACAGCAACAGCTACGGTTATGTTTATGCTTATGGTTACATCAATTCAGGTATTGAGATTCCGGCTACAGTAAGCAGAGGGAATCTAATCTTATTGGTCGACAGCAGCTTTAAAGATGCGCTAGCTGTTGAGATAAAAAGACTTGAAAATGATCTAGAAGGCGACGGCTGGAAACTGATCCGGCATAACATTGCCCGTACAGCAAGTGTTCCTTCAGTCAAAGCATTGATTGTTGCTGATTACCTTTTGGATACCGTCAATACCAAAGCCTTATTTTTATTGGGACATATCCCCGTCCCCTACAGTGGCGAAATTTTTCCTGACGGCCACCTTGAACACGAAGGGGCCTGGCCGGCTGATGTTTATTATGCAGATATGTTGGGGAACTGGACAGACACTGTCATTAACAATACGGCTGCCAGCGATCCCCGAAACCAAAATGTGCCAGGTGATGGAAAATTTGACCAGAGTTTTATGCCTGCCGAAATAAAACTTGAAATTGGAAGGGTTGATTTTTCAAATTTACCTGCCTTTGCTGCTTCTGAACAAATTTTACTTAAAAATTACCTGGACAAAGACCATGCCTACCGTCATAAAGTATTCACAGCTGTGCATCGTGCTGTGATTGATGATAATTTCGGAAATTATTACGGGGGTGCATTTGCTGCCAGTGGATGGAAAAATTTCGCCCCATTGGTTGGGAAAGACAGTGTAATTGCCAATGATTATTTTACTACCATGACTGGCAAAAACTACCTATGGTCCTACGGCTGCGGTGCAGGTTCCTATACATCATGCAATGGAATAGGCAGCTCAACGGATTATGCTGCTGCTGATCTTCAGGGTGTTTTTACCATGTTGTTCGGAAGTTATTATGGAGATTGGGATTCTCAGAATAATTTTCTCAGGGCTCCATTGGCTCAAGGAAAAATGCTTTGTAGTGTATGGAGCGGAACTCCTCACTTTCAGCTCCACCACATGGCATTGGGTGAAAATATTGGCTACGATGTTCGCTTGACACAGAATAACGACACTTTGTATTTCCCGGGAGCATGGTATGGAGCAGGTTTTGTTCACATTGCCCTGATGGGTGATCCGACCTTAAGAAATGATGTAGTTGCTCCGATTTCAAATCTGACTGCCACAGTTGATGGAAGCAATTGCAAAATCAGCTGGACAGCTTCAGTTGACTCGATTCTTGGCTATTATATTTACATAAAAAACGACAGCATGCCTAATTATATCCGTATCAATCAGAATATTATAACTTCAACTGTTTTTACCGATTCCTGTTTGATCTACCCTGGAACTTATACATATATGGTTCGTGCCATCCTTTTACAACTAAGCCCCAGTGGAACATATTACAATCTAAGTCAAGGCATCAGCGATACAGCATGGAATACAAATACAGCAAGTATTGGAGGCAGTGTGAGTGCTACCAATAGCATCACTACAGGCAATGAAACTGCCGAACTTACGTTGACAGATCATACAGCACCCATTTTCAAATGGCAGAAATCATACATGGATGGCTCTTGGTTTGATATCTTTTCAACTGCTAATCCCTATACCGAAATTCCATCCGCTTTAGGCAGTTGGAAGTATAGGGCTGTAGTTAAAAATGCTGGATGTTCAGCAAGCAATTCAACACAGGCAATCGTTATTGTAAATCCTGATTCTACAACATTTACAGCTACTTCAGGAGATTGGAACAATGCAGCAAACTGGAACCATGGAATCCCTTCAAAATTATTCAATGCCTTGATTCCCGCCAATAAACTGGCGATAGTAAATTCAATTAACAATGAATGTAATCATCTTAGCATTGCTCCTTTAGGAAAATTAACCATCAATGCTTCAACTAATTTAACGGTAAACGGAACACTCAACTTACTTTCAGATACAAATGGGACTGCGTCTGTAATTGACAATGGAAGCCTCACAGCTACCTCTACATCCATACAATCCTATATCAAGGGCAATGTCTTTCACCAAATTTCGCTTCCTGTTAGTAACATCATTTCATCCGGAACCGGAACCGACCAAACCGGAACTGTATTTTTGAATTGCTCATTGGACAGCTACAACGAAGCAAACAATACATATTCAGGTTTAACAGCTGGCAACTCAGTATATCCAAACCGGGGTTATATGCTTCGTTATGCGTTCAATTCTGGAGCTCCTTCTTATAAAATACTCAACATTAGCGGAAATTTAAATAGCGGTGATCAAGCTTTCCCTATTTCATATTCTGGCAGCTTACCAAATGATACCTTATTCGGCTACAACCTGATTCCCAATCCTTATCCCTGTGCGTTAGATGGAAATATCAATACCTGGACTAAAACCAATATAAATAACAATATATGGGTATGGGATGAAACCTCAGGTAATTTCAGAACATGGAATGGCGTTAGTGGTAATTTAACGGGAGGCATACTTCCTCCGATGCAGGCTTTTTTCATACAAGCCAATGCTATCAATCCTTCGATAACGATTCCTCAATCATCGAGAACGCATCAAGTCCAGGCTTTTTATAAATCCAGCAATTCAGAAGAACTACTACTTAAAGTGAAAGGCAATAATTATTCAGATGCCATCGTAGTGAGTTTTACAGCAAACACTACTGATAATTACGACAATTATTTTGATGTCCACAAAATGTTTGGCTTTCCCGATGCACCACAATTATTCAGCCTTTGTATGAATAAAAAATTAGCTATCAATGGCTTGCCTTCTTTAAATGCTACAGTAACTCTTCCCGTCGGTTTACAAATTGGTGTGAATGGAAATTACAGTTTAAATGCAGAAGGTGCATCTACATTCCCATCTTGTTCAGCAGTTCTTCTAGAAGACCTAAAAACCCTCACCCTACAAAATTTATGCAATTACCCATTGTATGATTTTTTTGCTTCAACAACAGATCAAACAATGCGCTTCTTACTGCATTTTGTAGTAGCTTCTAATGCTATTGGCATAACAGAAATAAGAAAGACTGCTATTTATGCTTACGACAGCAATATTTATGTAAATTCAACTGAAAAAATTCAAAAAATATTGATTTATACTACAGCAGCACAATTGATACATACCGTAGTTTCTCAGGATAAGTTACAAAAAATCAGCATGAAAGCCTTTCCTAAAGGATGTTATATCGTAAAAGCAATAACAGATCAACATGTCTGTTCTGAGAAAGTTATGATAAAATAAATGGCTGTTAGCAATCAAGAATTTAAAAATTGGAGTGAGTGACGGGGTGACTCCCAGTCACCCCGTCACTTTAGAAGACAACATATTTACGGGATTTTAAGTATATTTAATGCTGAAAAATAAATGGATGACTGCAAATATGAACTTTAAATTGGGTTGAGTGGCATTGAGAGTGACGGGGTGACTGGGAGTCACCCCGTCACTTTAGAAGACACCACATTTACAGGATTTTAAGTATATTTAATGCTTCTCAGTAAAATAAAGATACAAATTCAGTATGCCCTACAAGTGTAATGAAATACCTGAATATGCTACGATAAGCAAAACTCAAACAAAAAATTCAAAGGGAGATAGAATTTTTATTACTTTTGTAATGATTTTTTAATACAATGGGGCGCTGCATCAGATTCTAGTTCGGGATAATAGATTGATAAGTTTGGTTTAAAAATTAGCTTTTACATTAAACTTTTGCCCTTTTTTAATGTTATTTAAAAAGATTTATAATTCAGCTTCTATGAAAAAAATATTGAGCCTTTGTTTTCTTTTACTCATATATAGTTTTGGACAAAGCCAAATAAAATCCGCTTCCCTATCACAGCATTCTGCCAAAAATCCCGGCACATTAAAATCTACTCAAGTTTTAAATGCCCCAATTACTACTGCTGGTTCAGCAACTGCAAGTGCCTGCCCAAACGGAAATATTGTCATTCCTCTTACTGTAAATAATTTTACTAATGTTGGAGCAATGACTTTACGTCTCGATTACGATTCAACTTTACGTTTCATTGGATACTCAAATTTAAATACAGCCCTTTCTGGCACACTAATTTCTGCTGATTCTGCAGGTCTTACAGTAAAGAAAATATTAATTTCATGGACATTTAGTACAAATCCCGTAAATCTCACTAATGGAAGTAAAATATTGGACTTAAATTTCAAAATTCTATCTGGTTCACCTATACTACAATTTAATAACACTGCAAATGGAGGGAGTTTGTGTGAATATGCCTATTTTGATATTAATTTACAAGATGTATTATCATTTAATGACTCACCTACCTCAACCTATTACATTAACCCTACCATTACAAATCTTGGTGCAGGAACTCCAGAAACTATCAGCGGTTCTAATCCTGTCTACCAGAACCAAAGCAATATAAGCTATACCGTTCCGACCATTACAAATGCCACTTCTTATATATGGACTTTGCCCACAGGGGCTTCAGGTTTAAGCTCAACTTCAACTATTACGGTGAATTACGGTGCTGCAGCAGTTTCAGGTAATATAACAGTGAAAGGAAATAACGCAACATGTGGCGATGGGCCTTCAAAAAGTCTGCCTATTATTGTTGGAAATACAAATTTTACAGCGGCTGTTTCTTCTGATTGGAATATAGCAGGCAATTGGGATCATGGTATGCCGAATGCTACAACAAATATTACAATCCCTCCATTAAAATTGGCTGTTATAAATGCTGTCAACGACAGTTGTAATAATTTAACGATTGCTCCTTTAGGCCAATTAACTATCAATTCCACAAAAAATTTAGTTGTAAAAGGAACACTCAGCTTACTGTCAGATACCACAGGTTCTGCATCATTAATAGATTATGGAACAATTTCAGCCACAACTACAATTGCACAACGATATTTAACCGGCAATGTCTTTCATCAGATTGGCTTACCTATCACTTCCATTTCTGCAGGTAGCGGGGTAGGGCAAACCGGTAGTGTGTTTTTAAATTGCAGTATTGACAAATACAAGGAAGACTCAAATACTTATATAGGCTTGACTGCAACAAGTACAATTACGGCTAATCAGGGTTATTTGGTTAAATATGTTTATACTGCTGGTTCTCCTGCACCTACTTCTAAAGTACTAAATTTTACCGGAAATTTAAATTCAGGAAATTTAAATATTCCAATGACAAAATCCGGTTTAGGTTTTAATTTGATTCCTAATCCTTACCCTTCTTCTATAGACTGGAATGCACTCTCTTGGGATAAAAGTTTGCTGGCCAATAATACAATTTATATTTGGAATCAGGGATCTTCAGGCAATCAATGGGCAACTTATGATGGAAACGCTGGTGTGAACAATGGAAATCGATACATCGCCCCCGGTCAAGCCTTTTTTGTAACAGCTACTTCTGCAGGGAATCTGCAAATGACAAACAATGTTAGAATTCATAACAATATTGGATTTTTAAAATCATCTAATATACTGGTTGATAATTTAATAAAATTAAAAGTGAGTGGCGATTCCAATGAAGGTGCTGACGAAACAGCAATATACTTTAGTAATAATCCGCTTTCTCCTGGTTCTGAAAAATGGTTTAGTTTTGAACCTACTGCTCCTTCTTTGTACAGTATTAAAAACAATGTCGATTATGCCATTAATGTTTTAGATGATGCAAATTCAAATGTGGTTGTTCCCCTTGCTTTTAAAGCTGGTGTGGATGGAAATTACACATTCAATGCCATTGAAATCGGTAATTTTACATTGTGTTCCACCATTTTGCTGGAAGATAATAAAACAGGACTCATTCAGGATTTTTTAAACAATACTGTTTATAACTTTACCGCTTCAACCACAGATTATGCAAATCGCTTTTTATTGCATTTTGAAGCAGCACCCAATGCAATAGGGAAAGATCATCAAACTGAAACAAATATTTATGCTTACGAAAAATCCATATACATCAATACCAAGGAAAAGATTAAGCAAATTTCAGTTTACAACCTTAGTGGTCAATTGCTTTCAGGTATCAGCAATGTCAGTGGATTTCAAAAAATCAACTTGAACGGAAACACAATTGGCTGTTACATTGTCAGACTTATAACTGAAAACCAAGTGTATACTGAAAAAATAATTCTCAAATAAAGCTAAGCAAACTAAGTGCTTTCACAAATCTCTTTCTTTTGTAGTAATGACATAGCAATACCTTTAATTTACATTTATTTGTGTAATCAATCTTTTATATTATCCTAAACAACAGTGTTAATCATTAAATCCTCCAAAATAATTCGACAAAGACTACTTCTTTTTCTAGATTTTTCACAAAGAAAAATGACTATATATTATGTATTAATATATGTAAATTAAAATGTTAAAGTAAAATTAAATCAAAAAAAACGATTATTTATGCATTATATTTGCATAGTATTTCTACCCCCTGATATTCACTTAAATTATTTATTATGAAAAAATCATTTTACTATTTTTTGACGATAACTATATGTTTTCAATTATTTTTACTCACTAACACAGCCCTTGCTGTAAGTGCTTACCCTTATCCCATTGAATTTAAACAGCCCGATGGAAGCAAAATTACCATACTGCTCAAAGGCGACGAAAAAGTAAGATGGGCCGAAACCTCAGATGGATATGCCATTTTGTACAACCAATTCGGTACTTACGAATATGCAGTACTCGACATTAAAAACAATTTGATTCCTTCGGGTATACAGGCCAGAAACCTGGCAAACAGAAGCACTGCAGACAATGTTTATTTAGGTAATATTCCTAAATACCTTCATTATTCGACAGAACAAGTACAGTTGATGAAAAGCGCCTGGAGTGTCTACCAATCAGAATCCCAAAACACCTTCCCTACATCCGGAAACCGCAGCCTGGTCTGCATTTTAATTGGGTTTACCGACTTAGCTTTTACCAAAACGCAAACTGATTTCAACAATCTTTTTAACCAGATCAATTATACGGCCAGTGGAGCTACAGGCAGCGTAAAGGATTTTTATTTAGAAAACTCTTACAATCAATTAAATCTCACGATAACTGTTGCAGGCCCTTTTACAGCAGCCAATAATCAAGCTTATTATGGCGCCAATACTGGCAGCCAGGGCACCGATATCCGTCCACGTGAATTAGTAGCAGAAGCTGTAAACTTAGCCAATCCCACTGTAAATTTTGCCAATTTCGACAACGACAATGATGGAAGTGTTGATGGAGTTTATGTTATTTATGCCGGTTTTGGAGAAGAAGCCGGAGGAGGCACCAATTGCATCTGGGCGCATGCATGGAATCTTGCAACTACATTAACTTTAGATGGCAAAACAATCAGCAAATATTCTTGTTCACCTGAATTGAGCGGAAATTCAGGAACAAGCATTACAAATATTGGTGTGATCTGTCATGAGTTTGGTCACGTGTTGGGCGCTCCCGATTATTATGATATCGATTATGCAACCGGAGGTCAATATGATGGTACCGGTAATTGGGATATAATGGCAGGAGGCAGTTGGAACAACGGTGGAAAAACACCGGCTCATCACAATGCCTATACCAAAACGATGGTATATGCATGGGCATCGCCTACCTTACTTAGTTCAGCTTCTCAAATAACACTTAGCAATGCTGCTGAAAACTCAAATAGTTATTATCGTTACAATACAACCACAACGGATGAATATTTTCTGATCGAGAACAGACAACAACTCAAATTTGACGCTTCTATACCCGGTCATGGGATGATTATATATCACGTAGATGGAAGTTATATCAGTACAGCCAGCGGAATCAATGCAGCCAGCCATCAGGGGATGTATCCTGTTTGTGCCAATGCTACAGGCAACCCACCTACTACTTACGGAACTATCAATGGAGGTGGATGTCCATTTCCTGGAACTGGCGCAAAAACTTCATTTACAGATTTAACAACTCCAAATTCAAAGTCTTGGGCAACAGTAAATACAGCCAAACCCATCACTTTAATTACAGAAAACATCACCAACAAAACAGTTAGCTTTTCATTTATGGGTGGCGTTGCATGCACACCACCTAGCACTCAGGCTACTTCATTTATTGCATCCGGCAATTCAACAAACGCATTGACAACTAGTTGGGTTCGTGGAAATGGCAATGCTGTCATAGTTATTGCCAAAGCTGGTAGCGCTGTTAATGCTGATCCAGTTGCCGGAATTAGCTATACGGCCAATGCAGTTTTTGGGAACGGAACCCAAATTGGAACAGGTAATTATGTAGTTTATGATGGAAGCGGAACCACAGTAAACTTATCAGCACTTAGTCCAAATACTACTTATTATTATGCTGTTTATGAATACAATACTACCGGATTATGCTATAAAACACCGGCATTAATCGGAAATGCAACTACTACAGCTGCCCAAAGCAACGGATGTGATACATTGACAAATATTGTTGCAACTGATTTACTCACTGTATATACATTTGGAACAGGTCAATGGGGATATTGGACAGGACATAATTCTTATGGCATTTCTGAATTTGCCGAATATTACTCAGGTATTCTTACCCCAAATATAACCGGACTTGAAGTCTATGTTTACAAAGCATTCAGTGGTGGGACAGGTGGAAATCACAAAGTTACTTTTAATGTCTATGCAGGAGGCGGAACTACACCTGGAGCTATATTGGCTTCCAAAGATGTTGCCATAAGTTTATTAACACCCAACGCTTTAAATTACATTCATTTCGACACGCCGGTTGGCTTTTCGGGAAGCAATGTATATGTAGGTTATCAAATTTATACCAATGTTCCTGCGGATACTTTTTGTGTAGTACAAACGCAAACCAGAGCAGATTTGACCAGCTCAGGGTTTATGAAATACAACAATATATGGTCTTCTTATCCTTCAATTAGCACCAACACAGTGTATTCTTCAATTTATATTTCACCGATTCTTTGTTCATCATGCACACCTCCAACTACTCAGGCAACATCGTTTACTTCATCAGCTATTGCAAATACCACCATGTCCACTGGATGGACTCGAGGAAATGGCAATTCAGTTTTGGTAGTTGCCCGACAAGGCAGTGCTGTAAATACAGATCCTTTAAATGGCACTATTTATATTGCTAATGCTGCTTTTGGGAGCGGCACACAAATAGGTTCAGGAAATTACGTTGTTTATTCAGGAACTGGAACTTCAGTAAACCTAACTGCTTTAACCAGCGGAACTTCGTATTATTATGCTGTTTACGAATACAATACTACAGGAAATTGTTATAAAATACCTGCTTTGACCGGAAATGCAAGTTCTACAGGAACGCCTCCTTGTACTATTTGTGTATCTTCCGGTGATTTATCCTATAATACAAGTGTAACGCTTACAAGTTTTAATACGATCAACAATGCTACTGCAAAAACTGCTGGATACAATGATTACACAGCATTGTCAACTACAGTTAATAAAGGTTCAACATACAACCTTACTGTAAATTTAAATACGGATGGAGCTTATACCGTTACTGCTATGGCTTGGATTGATTGGAATCAGAATTGTAATTTTAATGATGCAGGAGAAACCTATATTTTAGGAACAGCTAACAATGTTAGCAATGGAGCAACCACTCTATCACCATTAGGTATTACAATTCCTACAATAGCACTTATAGGTAATACAAAAATGAGAATAAGTGCAAAATACGGCACTACTGCTGCTGCTGCTTGCGATACTGCTTATGATGGTGAAGTGGAAGATTATACTATCAATGTTGCTCCAGCTAGCTGCACTCCTCCAACAACACAAGCATCAGGATTTACTTCATCAGCAATTACAGCTACTACAATGACTATAGGCTGGACAAGAGGCAATGGCAATTCGGTTTTGGTTGTTGCCCGTCAAGGAAGTGCAGTAAATGCAGATCCCGTAAATGGTACTACTTATACTGCCAATCCAGCTTTTGGAAGTGGCACTCAAATAGGAACTGGAAATTATGTTGTTTATTCTGGTACTGCTACTTCTGTGAATATTACAACACTTACAGCAGCCAGCAACTATTATTACGCTGTTTATGAATATACTACAACTGGCAATTGTTACAAAATACCTGCATTGGCGGGAAATGCAACAACTACTTGTACACCTGTTGCTATTACTTCACAACCTTTAGCTTCACAATCAGGCTGTGCTCCATCTAATATCATTTCTTTAACGGTGGTTGCAAATACGGGCTCTGTTCCAATTACGTATCAATGGCAATACAACAATGCTGGCACTTGGGCTAATGTTGTAAATGCCACTCCAACGGGTGCAATCTATACTAACGGAGCAACTGCTTCCATGTCAGTTAGTGGAATTACAACAGTTGCTACACATCAATACCGTTGCTTTCTGAGCAATTGTGGCGGTGCAAATACTGCTACTTCCACTACAGCAGCTATAGTTGTGAATGCTGTTCCTTCGGTAAATGCAATCACGGCTCAGACTATTTGCTCAGGAGGAAGTACAAGCCTGGTAACTCCAGTTTCAACACCTACTGGAGCAACATTCGCATGGACAGCTGTTGCTAGCTCAGGTATTACAGGACAAACAGCAAGCGGAACTACCACAATACCAGTTCAAACGTTATCTTCTTCTTCAATTACATCCGGAACTGTGAGCTATACCATTACTCCGACACTCAATTCCTGTATTGGGAATTCGAATACATTTGTAGTAAATGTAAACCCAAAACCACAAATCACCAACCAAACAACTTCAACTCCAGGTGGTAGTGCATTTACAGTTAGCCCAACTGGGGTACCAGCTGGCACAACCTATACATGGACTTCACCCACTTATACAGGAGGTGTAACTGGCGGTAGTGCTCAATCAACCGCACAAACAAGTATAAGTCAAACATTAACAATCCTTTCAGGTAGTGGCACTGCAACCTATACAGTTACTCCCACTTCCGGAAGTTGTGTTGGTAATACTTTTACTGTAAGTGTAAATGTTATCTACATTTGTACTCCTGTTGCCATCACCTCACAACCAGTAAGTAGCCTGACAAATTGTGCTCCTTCTGCCAGTGTTACATTAACAGTAACTGCTAACACAGGAAGCACTCCAATAACTTATCTATGGCAATATTACAATGGAAGTAGCTGGGTAAATGTAGCGAACGGAACACCAACAGGAGCATCTTATACAAACGGAACAACAGCTAGTATGTCGATTAGCGGAATTACAACTGTTGCTACACACCAATACCGTTGCTATTTAAGCAATTGTGGAGGAGTAAATACTGTTACATCTACTACATCTTCTTTAATAATAACAACTGTACCTTCTATTACCGGAACGATCTCAGGTTCAACCATCGTATGTCAGAACCAAATGAATAGTACCTATACAGTTCCTTTACTTGCAGATGCGACTTCTTATAGCTGGACATTGCCCAGTGGTGCAAATGGTGCAAGCTCAACCAATGGAATTAATGTAAATTACAGCAATACAGCTGTTTCCGGAAATATTACAGTTAAAGGGCATAACAGCTGTGGCGACGGTAACCCAAGTTTATTGGCTATCACAGTCAATTCCTTACCACTAGCTGCCGGCAGTATCTCTGGTTTAACATCATTATGCCAGGGCCAGAATAATATTAATTATAAAGTAGCTCCAATTACGAATGCAAGTTCATATAGTTGGACGCTTCCTAGTGGCGCAAATGGCTCTAGTTTAACCGATAGTATTTCTGTAAATTACAGCAATCTAGCTATCTCAGGAAATATTATAGTTAAAGGACATAATAGTTGTGGAGATGGAATTGCTGCTTCTCTGCCCGTTACTTTGAATCCTCTTCCAATCGCAGCAACTGCAATCACTGGTTCAAGCTCAGTTTGTCAGAGTCAAAATAACATTAATTACAGCGTAGCACTTATTACAAATGCAAACACATATTTCTGGACATTACCCAACGGTGCAACAGGTTCAAGTTCGAACAACAGTATCAATGTAAATTATAGCAGCCTTGCTACTTCAGGTAATATTACAGTAAAAGGTCAAAATGCCTGCGGAGATGGTACTTCATCTATAAAAGCAATAACAGTAAATGTAATCCCCGCAACGCCTGTTATTACGTTAAACGGAAATACATTTACATCTAATGCTGCATTAGGAAATCAATGGTATAATCTTTCCAATGGTTTATTATCCGGTGCAACAGCAAATACTTACAATGCTTCACAAATTGGAAATTATTTTACGATAGTCACACTCAACAATTGCATTTCAGATTCATCCAATATTATTTATTTTGATAATACAGGTATAATTGAAAACAACAATAATCTATTTAATATCAATTTTTTGCCAAATCCATTTTCAGACAAAACTACCATTGAATATACGCTTAGCGAAACCGAATATGTTGAATTATCGTTGGTTGATATTAGCGGAAAAGTTTTGATGAAACTTAAAAACGAAAAGCAAAACAAAGGAAAACAAACTGTTACAATAGATGCAGCTCAACTTAGTTCTGGCATTTATTTTTACAAACTTACAATTGGAAATATTCAACAAAAAGGCAAACTAATTCATTATTAAATATTTAATGAATAATTTCTAGTTTAGTTAAACGTTTTTATTTTAGTTGAATCATAACATATTGCTAATAAATTTTAATATTTACAGATAAAGTCTATTTTTACCATAAATTTTTCACATCCGACTTGAATGTCAGGGCTTATTATTAGCTCAGGCTTTTAAGTCGGGTAGGAAAATAAGAAATATACGCAAGGTTTTAGTAAATATTTTTTACAAATAGATTCAATACTTCAACAAAAAACGAACACATTTAATTTAATCCAAAAATGAGAAAAAGAACATTACTTCTTACTACATTGCTGTTAATTTTCACGATCGTTAAAGCAGCATATTTTGAAAAACTGCCCTATTCCATTACACAACCTAATGGAACAACTATCAATTGTTTCATTTCTGGTGATGAATTTTATAACTGGATACATGATGAAGATGGATATACCTTTATTCAAGCTGCCAATGGGTATTATTACTATGCAGAACAAAATGGAGATGCAATAAAGCCTTCTAAGTATAGAATTAACAGTGTGAATCCTGGCAGTGTTGGTTTAAAAAAATGGGCTAAAATTTCTGCTGCAGCCTATCAAAAAATCAAGGAAGAGATGTTTAGTTTCGAAACAGCTAAAAATGGAGGCGCAAGCAAAGCACCTCATGATGGAACACTCAACAATATAGTTATTTATATTAGATTTTCAGATGATGCCGAATTTACTACAACCCGACAAACGTATGATAATAATTTCAACCCTACAACTGGGGTTTCCCTTAAATCGTATTACAAGGAAGTTTCTTATGGTAATCTAACCATAAGTAGCACTCATTATCCTAGTTGTGCACCCACTACGAATTTGTCTTACCAGGATGTTCATCCTCGCAGTTATTTTCAACCTTTTAATGCAACCACTAATGCTAATGGTTATAAAAGCACAGAAAGAACAGCCAGAGAACATCAGTTATTATCTGACGCCGTTAGTTGGATCAATATTAATTCACCTATTTCAGCGTCATTAAATATTGATGGCGATGGCGATGGTAAAGTTGACAATGTTTGTTTTATCATTAAAGGGAGTAGTGGGGGATGGAATAATTTATTATGGGCTCACAGATGGAACTTATATTCTCAAACGGTATATATTAATGGGAAAAGAGTATATGATTATACATTTCAACCTGAGAATCAGGTCTCTGTGACAACGCTATGCCATGAAATGTTTCATGCCTTGGGATCTCCTGATTTATATCATTATACCAATCAGGGAATCATTTCTCCAGTTGGTAGTTGGGATTTAATGGAAAGTGGTGGTGGCCATATGCTGGCATATATGAAATGGAAATATTCAGGTCATACATGGATTACTGCTATCCCACAAATCACAACTTCTGGCACTTATACATTGAATCCATTAACT
Source organism: Bacteroidota bacterium (assembly GCA_037133555.1). GTDB lineage: Bacteria > Bacteroidota > Bacteroidia > Bacteroidales > JACABE01 > JACABE01. The sequence continues at coordinate 16,480 of JBAXNW010000020.1, read as the reverse complement.
TCATCAACCAACAATTGTTTTAAGATAGCCTCACCCTATTCTGCCAACGAATATTTTATGGTTGAATACAGAAATAAATCTGGAAATTTTGAATCTTTTCTACCTGGATCAGGTTTAATTGTTTATCGGATAGATACAACTGTAAATGGCAATTCAAATGGGCCACCAGATGAAGTATACGTCTACCGGCCAGGTGGAACAATTTCTGTGAATGGCACCACTAACAATGCGAATTATTCAGCTTCAGTCGGCAGAACGGCTATTAACGATAGTACGAATCCAGTAGATTTTTTACAAAGCGGAGGAATAGGAGGATTAAAGATATCTAATGTTTCCTATGCAGATACCACTATCTCTTTTAATGTAAGCTTTCCATCATTATGTTCTCCTCCTACTTTGCAGGCAACAGCATTTACCTCTTCTGCCGTGACCAGTTTTTCGATGAAGATTGGGTTTACCCGTGGAAATGGTGATGCAGTATTGGTTATTGCCAGAGCAGCGAATGCTGTAAATGCAACTCCAGTTAATGGAAATACTTACACTGCTGATACTGCTTTTGGAAGCGGAATTCAATTAGGATCTGGAAATTATGTTGTTTACAACGGAAGTGGAACAACGGTAAACTTATCTTCGTTGGCATCTGGAACTAATTACTATTTTGCTGTTTTCGAATACAATGCTTCAACAAAATGTTATACAACTCCTGCTTTAACAGGAAATGCAACAACAATATGTGTTCCTTTAACTTTAACCTCACAACCTATTACTTCTCAATCAAGCTGCACACCTTCGGCCAGTACTTCTTTTTCAATTACCTCAACTACTGGGTCTTTGCCAATAAACTATAAATGGCAAATATACAATGCTGGTAGCTGGTCAAATGTAACAAACGGAACACCAGCAGGCTCAGCTTATACCAACGGAAATAAAGCTACAATGTCAGTAAGTGAAATTTCTTTTCCTAATACTTATTTATACCGTTGCAGCTTAAGTAATTGTAATGCACTTTACACAGCAATTTCCAACTCAGCTTCATTTACTGTTAATTTATCACCTCCCATTCCAGTCATCACTCAATCAGGAAACACCTTAATTTCTGATGCATTAAATGGCAATCAATGGTTTAATCTTTCTCAGGGTTTAATATCAGGAGCTAATGGAAGCACTTACAATCCTCAACAAAATGGAGGATATTTTGTAACTGTTACTGATAATGGCTGTGAATCGCCGGATAAATCTAATATTATTTATTACACCAATACTAAAATATCAGAAAACAATGCGAATCTTTTTAATGTAAAAGTATTTCCAAACCCCTTTAACGGCAAAACTAATATAAGCTATTCTCTTTCAGCAACATCTCAGGTAAAGCTTACGATAACTGATATTACTGGAAAAAAAATAGTTGAACTAGTAAACGAAAAACAAGAAAAAGGTGATCATTTTTTAATTTTTAATGCAACTAATTATAATTCAGGTTTATATTTCTACAAATTTACAATCAATAATACGATGCAAATTGGGAAATTGGTTTTAAATAATTAGAATAATTTATTTTTACTTTCTTTATTCAAATTAATTTTTATTTCTTAGGCTGAAGTTGACAAATACAAAACAATTTAAATAAACTTTTATTTATTTAAATTGTTTTATTTGTTTATATATATCTCGATAGCCCTAATTCTACTTTAAAACAGACAGCAACAATAGCTGTTACTTACTTACATAGAAAATGATTGAATAGATTTTCATTATTCAATATTTTTTTATTAATATTTAAGCTATTTAGTACTTAAATGCTATTAAAAGAATAAATACAATTATTCATTAATAAATTTTAACTCTATGAAATCAAGATTTACCTTAATGTTGGGATTAAGTATTATCTTATCCCAGGTTTTTGGAGGTGTTTTTCACAAAACCTCATTTTCGATGAGAAGTAACGTAAAAATAAATTCTCATTATAACATAGCAGAAACTTCAAATAATTTAAAAAGCAAAAATACTTTTTCATGCTATGTTTTTCCTGATGGTCCAGTTCATTTCAACTTAAAAACTGGGCATACTGAAAAATCATTATCCTCCTCATTCATCGACAATACGTTATTTCCAAAAGCGTGTTGCCCTGAATTTATTTTAAAAGACGCCATTGATGTTTGCCCACCACTAGGTGCTTGTAATCAATCAAATACCGTTCCTGATGGGAACAGTTCGCACTCAGTGGCAGCTGCCTGTAAAAACATTGCCCATACTTACACTGTTTTCCCAAACGATCCTTCTTTTACATATACCTGGACCATTACAGGAGGAACTCCTATTAGTTTCACAGGCAATCCAATTACTATTGTATGGGGATCCGGATCTACAGGAAGTATTAAAGTTGTTACCAGCAACATAGGTATTGGTGGTAGTTGTGTTGATTCTATTATCAGAGATATTTGTTTACTTGATGGCCCAAAAGCAAATTTTACAAAATCTAAAGACAGTGTATGTAAAAATACGCCAGTACATTTCTTTAACACCTCTTTGGGAGGAAGTATTTACCATTGGGATTTTGGGGATGGAACAACTGCAGATGTCAAAGACCCACCCGACCACCCCTATTCAACACCAGGCACTTACAAGGTAGTTCTTACAGCTATCGATATGGGTGCTGGACAATTGATTCAGACAACTCAAGGTGAACCTACCAAGGTAGCTTGTGGTTGCAGAGATACTATTTCAAAAATAATTGTTGTATTAAGTGGCGACGGACCTGTTATCAATAATGATTGCTGTTTTGGTACAGTTTGTGCAGGAGATACTTCTTCATTTTGCACAACGATGGTTTGTGGAAGTTATAGCTGGAGTGTAACCGGAGGTACAATTATTTCCGGTGCAGGGAGCAGTTGTATTAAAGTTAAATGGTTTTCAAGCTATTCTGTTCCTACCACTGTTACACTTCAAAGTTGCCCTTCAGCCGCCTGCTCAGGTTCAACTACCTTGAATGTTCCTGTTTTATATCCGAACTTACCAATAACAGGTCCTACAATTATGTGTGTAGGAGCTTCCGGAACCTATTCATTGCCATGGTTACCAGGCACTTATTATAAATGGACAGTTGCTGGTGGAGTTTATACTTTCAATAACACTGACAGAAATACCACAAGCGTTAACATTACTTTTAATACACCTGGTCCTTACTGGATAAAATGCATATATAATAATCCATTGAAAGGATGTAGCGGGGTAGATTCTGTTTTAGTAAATGTTTTGCCAATTTTCTTTATATCAGGAGACAAGAAAGTATGTGAAGGAAACCCAAAAACTTATACAGCCAACGGAGCAGCAATGTGGACTATTTCACCAGCAGGAGGTACAATTTTATCTGGTAACGGAACGGCATCCATAATTGCATCTTTTGCACCCGGAAATTACAACATTATAGCAACACCTATTAATACGGCTGCCTTTTGCAACCCAAATGCCTTCCAAAAAGTAGAAGCAATTGCAAAACCAATATTGGGAAATATTGTTGGAGCTGACACTGTTTGCACAGGAAAGAAACTTACTTATAGTATTACTTCAAACATTGCAGGAAGCCCATTTGTATGGTCTATCAGTGGTGGAATTGGAAATATTAATTCACAAATGGGGGCTGATAACGATTCAGTGATTGCTGAATTTTCTGGCGTTGGACCTTGGGTTGTAAGTGTCTATCAAGATCTTGAAATTAGTCCGGGTGTTTTCTGCCCATCTTTAACAAAATCATTAATAGTAAATAGTTTTTTACCACCGATTATTTCCGGATCAAACACCGTATGTGTAGATGGAGTTGTTAGTTTCTCGGCTGGAGGTTCCAATCCTCCGGGAGGATATCAATGGACAATTTCTCCTGCAAGTCAGGGGACGATACAAAGTGGTCAAGGTAGCAATTCTGTTAATATTCTATGGCATGGACCTTCCAATATTGCAACACTTTCAGTTTCAAGTTGTGCCGGAACTGACACTTATCCTGTAACAGTAAATGGTCCACCTTCAGCCAAAGCTTCTTACAACATTTTACCAATTTTCTGCCAGGGAGTTAGTCAAACTTTAATTTTATCTACACCAATTGGTGTCGGGTTTTCATACCAGTGGTTTAAAAACAACACCCTCATTCCATTAGCTACCAATAATACACTCAATATAAGTATAGCACCCTTAACTATTGGGGTTTATCAGTATTATGTAGTCGTTACAAAAAATACTTGCACTTCAACATCTAATATCATCAATGTTAAAATTGACAATTGTACGGCAGGTACTAATGGAGGCGGACCTTTACCAGGATCCTGCGATGCATTGGCTTTCCTTAAAACTTATGTGGTTTGCGATACTATAAAACTACTAAATCAATCATCTGTAATAGCACCTTCTACCATCTCAAGCTACTTATGGTCTGTATCAGGTCCAGGAACAGGAATTTTTACACCTAATGTAAATGCGGCAAATCCTGTATTATCAGTAAATGCATCTGGCTCTTATACAATATCTCTTTCTATTACTTCTTCTTCAGGTTGCACTTCTTTATGGAGCGAAACAGTAAATGTATTATTACCGAATGCGAATTTTACATTTTTGCCACCTGTTTGTGTAAATTCACCTGTACAATTTACTGCTATTCCAAATAGTCCAAGTTATTATTATTTCTGGAAATTTGGTGATGGATTTACTTCATACACTCCTGTTACGCAACATACTTATTCAACTGTAAGTCCACCACCTTTTACAGATTCATTAATAATTACAGATTTAATGGGATGCGTGGCTAAAGTTGCAAAACCTGTTACGGTTAATCCTCTTCCAAATTGTGCAATTACTGCTTCAGATTCAATTTTTTGTCCAGGAAGTTTTGTAACACTATCAGCATGTACTGGAATGACAACCTATCAATGGTATAATGATGGAAACATTATTATTGGTGCCAACAGTTCAACTTATAACGTATATAAACACGGAGAATATTGGGTTGAAGTATCTGATGGTTTTTGCTCAAACTTATCGAACAAACTATATATCTATATGCATTCACTCCCTAAAGCAAAAATTACTGGGAGCAGGCGTTTATGTGCAGCTTTATCAAGTGTCGTAAGTTTTTCTTTAACTACTATTTTCGATCCTAATTATATTTATAGCTGGAGCAGTAATCCTACAGGGGCAACTTTCAGCCCTGCAAACAGCAATGTTACAACTGCTTCGTTATCGCTACCAGCAGTATTGCCGGTGACTTATCAGTTTATTGTAAATGTGTACAATTCGATTACGGGATGTTCAGCAAAAGACACCATGTGTGTTACTTTTTTTGAAGAACCAACATTGAGTGTAACTAATTTAAATGCATGTGAAGGATCAAGTGTTACTTTGACTCCCAATCCTTTGAATCCGGTCAAATATCATTATCAATGGAACAATGGTGCAAAAACACCTGTAATCATTGCCTCTACTCCAGGTTTCTATAGTTTAACAATTACCGATTCAATTAATGGATGTTCAACTACAGCAAATGCTGGCTTCATTCATCCTAAACCTGATTTAAGTTTATTTCCTCTGGGATGTGAATCGATGTGCGATTTTGACACCTTGCACTTATATATTCCATTACCCTTGAATGCATTGTTTCCAAACAATACTTATTCCAATGCTTATCCTTTAATTAAATGGTACGATAATGGAAATTATGCCACACCTATAGGCTCTGGACAGAACCTCGCATTTCCTTCAACTACAGGTAATCACCAGATTTCAGTGGTAGTAACCAATAGTTTTGGATGTATCGATACTGCGGGTGTATTTTGTGCAAAAAATGATCTTTGCTGTTCAATTATATTGGAGAACATACATACTGTTGATGCATTGTGCAACGAAACATCCGATGGATGGTTTTCAATATTACTAAATCCAGCATCTGTTGGAGGGCCATTCATCATTACTTCAACTCCGATTGTACCGCCAATGCCAACTACTATTACACCTGGTATTCCATTGATAGTTTCTAATCTTGCACCAGGAACTTATATCATTAAAATTTCAAGCCCAATCGGAGTTTGCATTGAAACCTATACGATTGTAATTGGACATAAAAAGCCAAGTTGCTGTTTTGCAGAAACTGATACATTATTTCACAAAATTACCTCAAACGTCACTATCAATTCTGATGTGGTTTGGGATGGCAAATATTATATTGCCGACAATGTAATTGTAACCGTATCAGCTGCTGTTCTTGATATAACAACGATGGATGTTGTTTTTGGTGAATGTGCAGGTATTAACTTTGTAAACGGGGGACATTTACGTGCCAGCAATTCAGTATTCAGACCCTGTAAAATTGATGGAACTTGGAGAGGATTGCAATTTGTCGGTAGTAGTACTTACGATAATATTATCAACGAATCAACATTCAAAAATGCTGAAGTGGCGTTGTATTTTCAATCTTTGGCCAATGGGGTAATTTCAAATAATCTTTTCTCAAATTGCAACTATGGAATAAGGATTGACAATAACAATAACTTCAAGCATCCAATTAGTGGTAACGAGTTTGTTACAGAAGAGTTCTTCCCAACATTCCTAAGTTGCTATAGTTTTGTTAACAACAGCAGTACATACGGTATTTACACAAATTCCGCCAGACTGATGCAACAGGTATCTCAAAATCGATTTGTAAATACAAAAGCTTCAAATCTACCTCGCACTTATGGAATTTATCAGATTAAAGGAGGTGGCCTATTTTCAAGCAATACATTTACTGATCTAACGTATTCAATTTTATTGAACAATGCATTATATCCTACAAATGTTGAAAATAATAAAATTGAAGTCAATGTAGCTGCAGTTGCGCCTCCTTCGTCGATATATATTGATAACTCTACAACTGCTATTATTGAGATTAACAACAACCAATTGTCAAACAATTTCAATAAATACAACAGTAATTCGGCTATCTATGCTAGGTATTCATCCAATATCAGTATTGTCAACAATAAAATAAACGGTTTCAGATATGGGATAATAGCAACAAATGCCAGGAAATTCCAGATCAGCAACAATGAAATTGTGGATCCTGATATTAACGGAATTTATTTTTATGGAACAGGAAAAGATAAAAATTACATTACCTGCAATTCAATAAAAATGAGAAACTTCAACAATACCAGAGGCCTCTACTCAATTGATCTTTCAACACTCAGTGAAGTATCAAGCAATTGTATTATGAACAGCAATACTTCAATGGATATCAGATCATTTTCTGTAGGTTCTTTACCCAAGATTAGAAATAACTACCTCTATAATTACAATGCTGTAGGTATTAATATTTTTGGATATGCCGGAAATATTGGCACTTTAATACCTGCTGATCCAGGCCTAAACACACTTTGGAGCAATTATAACGCCGCAGTTGACATAAACAGCAATTTGAATATTGTGGTTGCCGACAACTTTGGCATGTTTAATATTTCCTTCCCACAGGTTCAGATTGTCAGTAACAGGCCCTATCATTCAACAGCTGCATGTGGACACCAAATTTACAATATGCCTTCTCAGGGAAATTTAAACATCAAATTTACTTGCGATAATTATACTAGCTTATTGGGATCTTTGATAGGTACTATTGGTTCATTTAATCTTTCAAGCAATTATTTAGAACAATTACAATCCTCAAGCACTCCATTCGAAGATGCAAAGATTGTATTGGCTTCATTAGATAATATGAACATTTCAGTACTTAGCAATATTCTTGGATTAAGTTCACTGACTGAAAATGAGAAATCATTACTTTCTTATAATTATTATTATAAAATGAATGATTTTATAAATGCAAGTTCAAGTATGAATAGTTTTAATCCAAAAAATACCGAAGAAGCTGATTTTAAATTCTTAAGATTGTGCGATTTAGATTTAATTCAAAACAGCAATAAGATTTTAGATGGCTATGTCCTTCAAAAATTGAATTCAATTGAAGCTAAAAAAAGCAGCAATTCAAATTTTGCTGTTGCAATCTTGAATAATAGTTCAAATTACCGTGATTATATTTTTGAAGGTGCATCTCTTTTAGAAGTATCAAAATCAAGCAATGTTCAACATATTACGGATAACGAAAATTATTTGAATATTTTCCCAAACCCTGCCAGAGATAAAGTTATGATTGAAATTTCTAAAACCGGCATGATCAATGGTAAAATTCAATTATATGATGGTAGTGGAAAACAAGTTACTAATTTTACGCTGAATTTTGTTGCAGGTGGAATTGAAATAGATATTCACAATCTTAAAAAAGGACTCTATTTTGTAACACTAAGCGATCAAAATTTTGGCAGCATTCAAACTGGAAAATTGGTAATTGAATAAATTATATTTCCCAGCTAAGATATAGCCCCTGTTTCGTTTTCATCGGAACAGGGGCTATAAACCTTAGTCTTCCAAATTAATTCAATTTGTATTTACTACTAATTCATATAATTTTAATTATAATTCTCATTATCCAGATGTAAATAAGCACTACGTTTATGAGACCAACAATTACCTGAATTCTTTTAAAATACTAATTCTTAATAAATCAAACCTAATTCAAGAAGAGTTTCAATCTTCCAAATAATATTAACATCTTTATAATTCAAAGACTTTTTTCAATTCGCCAACTAATTATTATTCAAATTAATACATTTACGTAAATTTTGATTTGAAATATATTCATTTATTTTTAAAAGACTAGAGTTAAAAAACCGCCCCTTCAAAATCGGGGCGGTTTTATTAGCATAGAATCGCATTTTATTTATTGGTAAGGATTTTGACAAACTTTCCGGCTTTATAATGCGCACCATAGGTGAATCGATATAAGTACATCCCTTCTGGAAGTGGCTGAGTATACAAGATATGTTTTTCGATATCTTGTTCAACTTCCCCTTCAAAAATACAATCCAAAAACTTTCCATTAATTGAGAAAATATCCAGACGAACCATGCTTGTTTCTTCAATCCTGAATTTGAAGTTGATAGTTCCGGGAGTTGGATTAGGATAAACTAAAAGCTCAGTTTTTGACAAAGAAATATCAACTTTGTTTTCTGCATCAATTGATTTTAAAGTTGAACTACAATCGTAATTGTTCCAGGTAACGAATTTACCTTTACTCTCAAGTTTTTTAATGATAAACCAACCATTCAGAATCGTATTATTGGCTTTTCCTTCTACAGATAGTTTCCCATTGGGTATCATAATATTCAAAGTTATTTGAGTATTATCGCCATTTACTATAAACTTTTCTTCATCATTATTATTATCACCCAGATAGAAAGTAACTTTAGGTCCACCAACATTTACCCTTGAATCTTCTTCAACTGTGACTTTGTTCTTAACCTTAACTGCTGCACTTCCAGCTGTGAAATAAACATTGGTAGTATTCACATTTTTCTTACCCTTACCAACTATTAATTCTTCAATATTGATATTCGAACTGCTAAAGCTAACTTTGGCTCCTTCTTCAATAGTAATCTTGCCATAATTTGAACCATTTACCGTTGCAATTATATTTTTCTTAATAGTCAGATTTTTATAGTTACCAATTGGAACAACTCCATTGACAGTAGCCGTGTAATTACCTGATAAAGGATTTGCTACATATAGCAGGAAAGGAGGATTAGGACCTCCGCTAGCAGGAACTGTAAATACATTACTAACACTTGAAGGCAATTGAACATTCACAATACTAGCCTTTACAAAATATGGATTCAACACATCATTTTTCTTAAATTCAGCCTTACCAGTTGTTGCAGTTACTCCCACATCACCATTAATAGTGTTATTTTCTCCAAATTTTGCTTCTGTAGTAGCATAAATAATATATCCTGTTGAATTCTGATCATCATAAACAAGCACTGTAAATGAACAACTGATGGTATTCCCTCCATAATCTAATGCTGTCCAGACAATTGTATTGTTTCCTTTATTTAATTTCATTCCAGCCAATGAACTTCCTGAACTTGAAGTTGCACCGCTTAAAGTAAAAGTAAGTGAAGGAATTGCTCCACAGTTATCTGTTACAGTAGCATCAAACTCACTTCCTAAAACAGTATATGTACAAAATCCAGTATTGGTAAAACGACTGGCATTTGCAGGACAACTGATTTCAGGTGGAACAGTATCTCTTGACAATACTGTAAATGTAGCTGAACAGGTTTTTGCATCATTACAATCGCTTGTATAAATCCAGTTAACAGTTACACTTCCTCCTGAAGAAGATGGAATTGATAGTGGTGAATAGCTTAATATACCATTACATCCTCCTGAAGCAGTGGTTGTCAGCAGCCATGCATCGAAAGAAGCATTGATTGCAGCCTGGGTCTGGCAGGCAACTTCTGTTTTATCAACAGCACAGCTAAATACAACTTCAGGAGCATCCTCAATTGTAAAGCTAGCTGAACATATTATTGGCGGACAAGTACATCCGGCTACACCACACATGCACTCTGCAGTCCAGGTTAGAGTTACAGTTCCACCACAGATAGGTGGTGGCGGTGGATATACAATAGGTAATAATTGATAATAGCAGCCTCCGAATATCTGTGGAGGTGTTGAGACAAAGTCTTGATAGGCTGCCATCATTAACGGATAAGGTGTACAAGAAGGTAAGACAACATTCGGAACACAGCTTAAATGAGCAGGAGGTGGCATCTGTATCGTAAAAGTTCTTGTACAGCTGATTGGTGGACAATTGCATCCGGGTTCTCCGCACATACATTGAGCTATCCATGTAATTGTTATACTTCCACCACAAATGTGAGGCATTGGAGGAATAACAACCGGCAACACCTGATAATAACAGCCCCCTAATATTTCAGGTGGGATTATAAAGGAAGTATAGGCTGCTTGTATTTCTGCCAGTGGTGTACATGGAGGGAGAGTTAAATCCTGAGCACAGTTAAAATGAGCAGGAGGTGGCATCTGTATCGTAAAAGTTCTAGAACAGCTAATTGGTGGACAATTGCAATTCGGATCTCCACACATGCAGACGGCAGTCCAGGTTAGTGTTACTGTTCCTCCGCAGATATGAGGAGGAGGTGGAATATCAGAAGGTAATAATTGATAAAAACATCCACCAAAGATTTGTGGAGGTGTTGTGGCAAAGCTTTGATAGGCTACCAGTATATCTTCAAGAGGAGTGCATGCTGGCAGTGTGACGTCAGTTGCACAGATGATTTGAGCCGGGGGTGCCATCGCTACTGTAAATGTCGCGGTATGTGTTACAACCGGGTGTATAGTATCTCCGCAAGTGCAGTGTGCCGTCCAGGTTACTGTAACTGTGCCACCACAGATATGAGGAGGTTCAGGTGGCGCATTATTGGTCATCACATAATAACATCCACTTAAATGAGCTGAAGCTAACCAGTTATCATATTCAAGCTGTAAGTTTGCAGCTGAGGTGCATGACGGAATTACGATATTATTAGGATTGATTATTTGAGCGGATTGTGGATTTACTAAAAATGTTCTTGTACAGGCTATCGGAGGACAAGTGCATCCAGCTTCCCCACACATACAGAATGCAACCCAGGAAAATGTAACACTTCCACCGCAGATAGGAGGTGGTGGAGGTGCCGGAATAGGAGATAATTGATAATAACAGCCTCCTATGATTTGAGGAGGTGTTTCTATAAATGTATTATAAGCTGCTATTAATGTTTCTTGAGTCATACATGAAGTTAAGAAAACATCTGGCAAACAATCAAAATGAGCGGGAGGTGGCATCAATACAGTAAAGTTTGCGCTACAGCTTACAGGAGCGCAACTACATCCCGGAATAACGGATGAACAAACTGCTGTCCAGGTAACAGTCACACTTCCGCCACATAGATGCGGTGGTGTCAGAGGTGCATCATTCGTTACAACAACATTACATCCACCCGTAACTGTATACCCTGTTAACCAATCGTTATAGGCTGACTGTAAAGTTACTCCGGGAGTGCATGCTGGCAGAACAACATTAGCCGGACAATTTAAGCTGATGGGTGGTTGTTCAATCACAGTTACGGTAAATGTGTTCGTAGAAACATTGTTGGCAGCATCAATAGCTGTGACCGTAACTGTTGTTGTTCCAATAGGGAATGAATAACCGGATGCAGGGGATGAATAGATTATGAGGCCATGAGGCAGGCTTATAGGATAATCGCAGTGGCAACTCATTAAATTACCGTTGTTGTCATATTCAGAGATGCAATTTTGACCCGGAGGACAATTGACTGTTTGACAATATGGAAGATAGAAACCTGGATCGCCGGGATTAATAGTATGTGGAGGAAATACTGTCAGGCAAGCCACATTTAGGGTAGAGGCAGTTCCATCGCACTGATCGCTGGCAGTTGCTTCATAGCTTACCTGAGCTGAACTATGACCCGGATCGTTGGATACAACAATATTAGGAGGGCAAACAATCAAAGGAGGTTCGGTATCTATTACGGTAACACTATTTGTGCACGTGGCCGAATTCCCGCTGGGATCAGTAACCGTCCATGTAATTGTAGTAGTACCGACAGGATAGGGGTCATTTATAGCAACTTCATCGCTTCTTTCTGCAGTGAGTATTGCAGTACAATTATCACTATAGATTGGCCCGGCAAAAGGCTGTAAAGGAAGGAGTGTCATATATGAAACTTCTGGCATTTCTGTCCAGGTCTGACCTCCATCGGTACTTACTTCAATATAGATATCGAAGAAGCTATCGCAATCATTATCAGTTCCGTTTGATACAATTATAGTAGTACCATGTGAAGACCGGGTCGGACTTTCACGGATCATCACTCCCTGAGGTAAATTGCCTCCACTGATATCAAGTTGTAAGATTTCAGTATCATAATATGCCAGTGATCCGTCCTCATCTGCTTTAGTGAGACGAACTGTCATGGTTGCCTGAGCATTCTTGAGTAACCATGACATACCTCCATCCATACTAACTTCCATTTCTACCTGAGAACCAAAAGTATGAGTTAATGGTGTATATATGATTTCAGGAGGAGGAGTGCATTGTGTGAAATTTTTCAATACAGGATTTCGCATATATAATAAACTTTCGGAGTAGTCCAAATCCCATTCATATTTAGACAAGAGAGGAGGATAACAGTTTGTGGCATAAGAGTGAGTACTGAAACTGCATAATCTGGGATCATTGTTGACCGTAACAGAGGGTGCACAACTAATAACAGGAGGTTCTGTATCAACAACTGTTACCGTATTTGAACAACTGGCCGAATTACCGGATGCATCGGTAACAGTCCATATTACAGTGGTAGTTCCGACAGGGTAAGGATCATTGATTGTTGTAGGAGCATCACTTCTTATACCTATCAATGTGGCTGAGCAATTATCGTGATACAAGGGTGCAGCCAAAGGTTGAGTATTTATCAGTACCATATGGATTGGAGAGAAAGCCTCTGTCCATGAATTACCTCCATCCACACTCACTTCAATCCAGATATCAAAGAAACTGTCTATCTGGTAACCTCCTCCTACCCCATTCTGGATAATGTTGGTCTTACCCAATGAAGCCTTAGTCGGACTTTCACGAATCATAACATTTAAAGTAAGCATTTCTCCGTTCAAACCCAACTGAGTCATCTCTGTATCATAAAATTGAGAGGAAGAATTTCCACCTGTTTTAGTGATACTTACTGTAACTGGTCCGCTTGCATGAACGGGTATTATACCCATTTCAGTATACACATCAAAGAATGATTCTGCTAACAAATAATCAAACTGTGGAATACCAATACTTGTAGGTGGTGGGATACATTGAGAGAAATTGGTAAGTTTAATATTAGTAACTATCATTCCATTATAAAACATAATCATTTGATTATTTTGGTAAGCAGATCCAAGAGGTGGCAAGCAGTTGGTTGGATACAAACTTCCGCTAAAACTGCAAAGTCCAGGATTATTGCTTACAGTTAAAGAAGGAACACAGCTTATGCTTGGGAATTCGTTGTCTATTACAGTTACCGTATTTGAACTACTTACAGAAGCCCCAAATGCATCTGTGGCAGTCCAGACAATAGTAGTCTGTCCTATCGGATAGGGATCCGAAAGCTTTGCCGGGGCATCACTTCTGACTACTGTCACCGTTGGGGAACAATCACTTATTACAACGGGGCCTGCTGGTGACTGTGTGGTGATCAGCTGCATATGGATTGAATTTGGAACAGACACCCATGTAGTACCACCATCAGTACTTACTTCAATAAAAATATCGAAGAAACTATCAATCATATAGCCTCCGCCACCACCTCCTCCTCCTAATGGCAGTATTTTTAAATTACCCAGTGAAGCCCGGGTCGGACTTTCCCTTATCATCACGGGAGTAAATGATGTCCCTCCGCTTAAATTGAGTTGCAACATTTCTGTATCGTAGTATTCAGTAGACCCATTTTGTACTGTTTTTTTAATCTTTACTTCAGCCATTCCCGTGGCATTACTTCCAACCCATAAGCCTCCAAAATCTGTACTGACTTCCATATCCAGATGAGATCCGAAAGTATGGGTTAATTCCTCATCAATATTCATTGGGGGATCAACACATTGCGTAAAATTATTAAGTACCAATTTACGCATGAAGAATCCACTCCCGACATAATCGAAATCCCACTCATACTTGGCCAACAATGGAGGAAAGCATTTACTGGCATACAACTGTCCAGTGAAGCTGCATTTCTCAGGATCATTGTTCAACAGGAGGTTAGTTGGAGGTGTAAGCACTATAGGATTGCAGACTGTAGTCTGAAAGGAACTTAAGCCCATTGAATTGGTTGGCATCCAATTGCTATAACTACAAATACCACAATTGGACCTTATAAAAACATAGTAAGTTGTATTGGGAGTCAAGTTTGACATAGTATAATATGTTGCAGTCCCCGGAACAGAATCGTAAAAAATCGGATTTCCATTTCCAACACAAGCAGTAATCTGATGCAAGGGAGTTATTGCATTCGGGTCAATGGCTGAAGTTGAATAATAAATATCAAAAAACGAAGCCGGAGGTGGTGCAGGCAGCTGCCAATTAAGCTTTGCAGTTGTAGCCGTAACATTATCGACAACGATAAAGTTAGGCCCTTCGCAAATACCGTTCCAATAAGGTAGAAATTCATACGTAATATTATTCATCCCAACATTCGTAAAAAATGTATTGTTATCATTTGCGAACCAGTTTGAAAAAGTAGGTAATATCGGATTTAAAGTTTCTGTAATACTAAGAAAGTGATTAATTCCCATGGTATTATTGGCAATTCCGATAGAAGCACCGGCTGAAGAACCAGGCGTGTTATTCATTACATTGTATTGAAATTCAATAATACCTGATTGATAAAGCCTGATTTTAAAGGTAAGTAAAACACTGGGATTGTCAGTTATCCTCATCATATCCTGGTATTCAATTTCAAGTAAACCTGATGAAAGTCGATAAAGGACTTTTCCGTTTGGAGAAACCACAAGATTATCCCAAAACGGAGCCAATACAGGCCCTAATGTACTGCCCAATGCATTTACAGGAGCAGGATCGCTGCTAAAATTGCCTAAATAAATAAAACCATTGGAGCTTGCAATAAATTGATCATAAGGTATTCCGCAATAATTAAAACTGAAGCCGATATTTTGCGGACTACTTACAGCATCATCCACGCCCCCTGTAAAAAGCAACGAACTGCCTGGAAATAAATGGGTGTAAGGTATTGATGTTGTGGTCGAAAAACGGTAATGATCACAGTCTTGAGCCTGTAAATTATTTACTTGCACAAAACAGCTAAAGAGAAGAATGCATACAGCAAAAAGTAATTCTGTAATTTTCGAGGTAAAAATTGTTTTTTGCATAATTTGTTTCTCCTATTTAAAAATATTTGTAAATTGGTTTATATAAATTCATTTCTAAAAGCTTTCAAAAAAAATAATGAATCCATTTAAGTTAAAAATAGATTTACTTAATCCCTTAAATATTTGAAAAAATCTATTTATTTGTATTTCATATTATTACAACAAAACATCAATTTCTATTTGTTTTATTAGAATTTACAGATTCATTAAACTTTTGCAAATGAGACATTCAAGATATCTAGTAAATAATTCATGCATTTTATGTTTCTTTTAAAGACTCGTATGAAATTTTCCTAACAGTTTCATCAGGGAAATTTTGAGCCTATTTTTTTTTAAATAATAGCTCCATAGATAAATCTATCTTATTTAATATAAGGAAACTATGGGCCATGAATGAAACAACAGCTAAACAGCAAATAAACTGTCGTTTTTATTATTCTTTGAATTTTCATTTGGGTTGACTAATTTTAATGATAAATAACAACCTATTAATCTGCTATTTTAATAAAGATTCCCATAAAATCTCTCATTTTTTAAGTCTATCTAAAAAATTACAAAAAAAGCATCTAAGTAATAAGAATAATATAATGTCGTATTAATTAGGTTTTAAGGAATATAT
>JBAXNW010000019.1:0-62033 GCA_037133555.1 Bacteroidota bacterium | reverse complement strand
GAAATATTCGGAACAAATACACCATCCATTACGTCGATATGAAACCATCCGGCCTGGCTCTGGTTAATCATTTCAATATCCTTTTCCAGACAGCCAAAGTTGGCCGACAATAGGGAAGGGGCTACAAATTTTTTCATAAGAATTATTTTAATTCATTTAAATTTTTAATATAATCAAAGCTAAGCACAATTTCTAGTAACCAATAAATTAATTGTTTAATAACCTAATAACCTAATAACTTAATAACCTAATAACTAATTAACGACAGGCAAAAACGAATACTTCTCACCGTATTCCATCATTTGTTTTGTATAATCATCCGTATATTCAAGTTTTACATCCGTTATTTTCCTATCTTTAAGAACAGCTACAAAATCTGGATTGATAAAACCACTGTAAGTTGCCAGGTTTAATTTTGCATAACGTGCTAGGATTTCTTTATGCAAAACAGCATCTACTTTAACTCCATAATTTTCAACCAGCAGTTTGCCGGCAGTGTAATCCCCTTCCGATTTAATGCGTTGAACTTCTGCCAACAAACGGCCAAACAAAGCCCTTAATGTATCATAATCGTTTATTCTAACAAAGCTTTTGTTTTCGATTTGGTACATCTCAATTACATTGTCTTTTTTGCCCTGTTCGTAACACCAGGCTGCAATCAGTTGACGATTCCGCATATGGGCTTGTTCAATGTTTTTGCCTTCGTCAATACGAACCAATTGTGTCATCAGACCATTGCGGATAAAATTATTGTATTCAGTAATAGCTACCTCAATGCTAGGAAAAAGGTTTAATTCCAGCATTTTCGCATCCATCATAAAATAAAGGGCGTATAAATCGGCACGGGCTTCTTCCAGTGCTGAAGCATAACTTTTTAAAGCATCTGGATCCGTATTAGGAAGCAACTGACCTGAACCATGTCCCAGGCATTCGTGTAAATCGGTGTGAAGATTGCCTGCCAATGCTCCATGTTTTTTAGCCAATTCAATTTCTTCAGCTGAAGCTGCAAATTCTTCCATGAATCCATTTCCGATTGAAGCCTGTTCGTAGGCATAGGTGATGTTTTCGAGGCTTACCGACTTACTGCCATGTTCTTTGCGAATCCAGTCAGCATTGGGTAAGTTGATACCAATGGGAGTGGTAGGATAAGATTCGCCACCCAATTGAGCCAGGGTAATTACTTTGGCACTGATCCCTTTTACTTCTTTTTTTCGAAATGCTTCCATTACGGGTGAATGATCTTCGAACCATTGAGCTGCTTCGCTGATAATAGTGGTTCTTTTGCTGGCTTCAATGTCTTTGAAATTGACCAGCGACTCCCAGCTTGCTTTCATACCCAGTGGATCTTCATAAACTTCAATAAAGCCATTCACGAAATCAATGTGAGAAGTATGGTCGCTTACCCATGAAATATTGTAAGCATCCCAATCTTTTAAATTTCCTGTTTTATAATAGGAAATTAAATGAAGTAAACTCGTTTGCTGATGTTTGTTTTCTGCAACACTTGCAGCTTTTTCAAGCCAGTAAACGATCTGTTCAATGGCTTTTGAATACATTCCACCCACTTTGTAAGTTTTTTCAATCAATTGACCATTTTCTTTCATTAACTTTGAGTTCAATCCATAAGAAAGAGGTTGCTTATCATTGGGGTCTTTCATGCTATTGTAAAAGTCTTCAGCTTCTTTTTCAGTTATACCTTCATAAAAATTTGAAGCTGATTCAAAAAGTAAATCTTTGGAAGCATCTAAGCTAACTTTCTTTGGAAATACTGTTGGGTCGAATAGTAGAGGTGATAGTTTTTTAATCAGATCATCAGATGTTTCTCCATGATGCAATGGAAGCTTTGACACATTGCTGTTGTGAATCAATTCGGAGAAATAGGCTGGGGTAAAATCAGCTGTCATTTTATCGGAAGAATTATGATGATGAATTCCATTCGAAAACCATATTCTTTTGGTGTAGACCATGAATTTTTTGTAATCTTCTGAATTTCTGTCACCTTTAAAGCTTATCACAATTGCTTCTAAGGTTTTACGAATGAGAAGATTGTGTTTAAAATTCTGATCCCAGCAGATGTCGCGGCCCGATTTGGCGGCTTCGCTTAAGTAGTAGACCAGTTCTTTTTGTTGTAAACTCAATAATTCCCAGGCTGGAACCTGATAACGCAATATTTTTATATCGGAAAATTTTTCAAGGAAGTATTTAAAATCGTCTTTTAGTTTGGTTGTTGTTTTTTTATTGTTCTCTATATTGTTATGTAGCAATATCCTGCTCATTTTTTTAAGTTTAATTTTTGTGGATGATTTAGGACTTTTAAATTTAGTTTCAAATTCAAAACAAAAGTACATAAATTTATGTTAGTAGCATAAATTTTCATAGTTTTGCAACGAATTGTAAAATTATACATATCGAAAAATTATTAGCATTAAATTAAAATGAACAACGCAATTTTCAACTTTAAAGAACCTCTTAATGAACCTATTTATAGCTATTTGCCAGGAAGTATTGAGCAAAAGCAATTAACGGAAGAACTAGAGAGACAAAGCAATCTATGCATTGAAATTCCCTTAATCATAGGTGGGAAAGAAATCAAGACAGGGAAAATAGGAAAAGTAGTCATGCCACATAATCATCAGCATGTATTGGCCACTTACCATCAGACTACTGAAAAAGAAGTCCAAATGGCCATAGATGCTGCCATGCAAGCAAAGGAAGAATGGATGACTCTTCCTTGGGACGAAAGGGCTTCCATTATGTTAAAAGCTGCTGAACTGATTTCGAAAAAGTACCGCTATGTTTTAAATGCAGCTACCATGCTGGGGCAAGGTAAAAATATATTTCAGGCTGAAATTGATGCAGCTTGCGAAGTAATTGATTTTTTGAGGTTCAATGTGTATTTTGCTTCTCTTATTTATGGAGAACAACCGGCTTCGTTGATGCATACCATCAATCGTCTGGAATACCGCCCACTGGAAGGTTTTATATATACCATAACCCCCTTTAATTTTACAGCCATTGCTGCCAATCTGAATACTTCAGTGGCATTGATGGGCAATACAACAGTATGGAAACCTGCCACAACAGCTTTGCTTTCCAACTATTATTTGATGAAGATTTTCGAAGAAGCAGGCATGCCCGCTGGTGTCATCAATTTTGTTCCGGGTTCTGGTAGTCTGATTAGCAATATTGTAATAAATAATAAAAATCTGGCTGGGATTCATTTTACAGGTTCCACCAATACTTTTAATCAATTGTGGAAACAAGTTAGTAATAATCTTACGAATTACAGATCTTATCCCAAATTGGTTGGAGAAACCGGTGGCAAAGACTTTATTTTTGCGCATCATTCTGCTAAAACGCTTGAATTAAGCAATGCCATTGTTAGTGGTGCTTTTGAATACCAGGGTCAAAAATGTTCGGCAGCTTCCCGTTCTTATATACCTGCTTCAATTTGGAGCGAAGTTAAAAAGAATATTTTGAGTATGCATGCCCGAATGAAAGTAGGGGATGTAGCCGATTATAATAATTTTGTAAATGCTGTGATAGACCAAAACTCTTATGATAATATTATGTCCTATATCGAAAGAGCAAAAAAATCAGCAGATGCTGAAATTATTGCTGGCGGAAAAGGGGATAGCTCAAAAGGGTATTTCGTGGAACCTACCATAATTGTGACCACTAATCCTCATTTTCTGACGATGGAAGAAGAAATTTTCGGACCAGTAATGACTATCTATGTTTACGAAGATGATCAATTTGAAGAAACCTTGAAAATATGCGACCAGACTTCGCCTTATGCTTTAACCGGGGCTATCTTCAGCAATGATAAATATGCTTTATTAAGAGCCTGTAAAGCATTGCGCTATGCAGCCGGGAATTTTTATTTCAACGATAAACCTACAGGTGCTATGGTTGGACAGCAACCTTTTGGTGGTGCAAGAGGATCGGGAACCAATGATAAAGCCGGTAGTCATTTAAATCTTGTGCGTTGGGTAAGTCCACGAACCGTGAAAGAAACCTTGGTACCAGCGGTTGATTTTTTGTATCCTTATATGTCTGAATAATAAAACTAAATATAAATCTAAATGAAACACGAAATCAGGATCAAAGAAGTTCTGGAAAAATTAGGAATTACTGAAATTAATAATGGCGTCTGTACAGGTATTGAATGGTTTGATACCAAGGGTGAAATTACAACATCTGTCTCGCCAATTGATAATCGCTTACTTGCTAAAGTGAAAAATGCTTGTATTGAAGATTATGAAAATGTAATAAAAAAAGCTGAGGAAGCTTTTATTACCTGGAGGAAAATCCCACCTCCAGCAAGAGGTGAAATTGTAAGACAGATTGGATTGGCTTTACGCGAGGCTAAGGATGATTTAGGCTATTTGGTTTCACTCGAAATGGGAAAAATTTATCAGGAAGGTTTAGGCGAAGTTCAGGAAATGATTGATATTTGTGACTTTGCAGTTGGTCAATCTCGTTTGTTGAATGGTTTTACAATGCAATCTGAGCGAAGCGAACACAGGATGTATGATCAATACCATCCTTTAGGAATCATCGGTTTAATTACTTCTTTTAATTTTCCTGTTGCAGTTTGGGCTTGGAATTCGATGCTGGCAGCAATATGTGGAGATGTGGTAATCTGGAAACCAAGTTCAAAAACACCTTTATCTGCCATTGCAACTCAAAATATAATAAAGAAAGTCCTTATTAAGAATAATATTCCGGAAGGCGTTTTTAATATTGTCATTGCAAAATCATCGGTCTTGGGCGATAACTTTGTTGCAGACAAACGTATTTCGCTGTTTTCAATCACGGGTTCTACCAGGGTTGGTAAAAGGGCTGGTGCTATCATTGGAGAAAGACTCGGGAAAGCTATTCTTGAATTAGGCGGAAACAATGCAGTTATTATTACTGACGCTGCGGATCTGAAAATGGCAATAGCTTCTACCGTATTTGGAGCTGTGGGAACTTGCGGCCAGCGTTGTACTTCCACTCGTCGACTCATCGTTCAGGCAAATGTGTATGATGAAGTAAAGAGAAATCTTATAGGTGCCTATGAAGAAGTTCAAAAAAAGATAGGTAATCCATTGCATGAAAATACTTTAATAGGCCCTTTGATTGATCAGGCATCTGTTGAAGCCTTTTTGTCTGCTGTTAATCAGGCAAAAGCTGAAGGAGGTAAGGTCTTAACAGGAGGTTATCAGCTAGCCCATTCTCAAACACTTTCAGATAATTATGTATTTCCTACCATCATTGAAGCCAAAAACCATTACAAAATTGTTCAGGAGGAAACTTTTGCACCTATTCTTTATCTTATGAAATATAATACATTAGATGAAGCCATTGCATTAAACAATGAAGTTCCTCAAGGACTTTCCTCTTCCATCTTTACCTTGAATATGCGAGAATCGGAACAATTTTTATCAAGTTCTGGTTCTGATTGTGGATTGGCCAATGTAAACGGCGGCACATCCGGTGCTGAAATTGGAGGCGCATTCGGAGGAGAGAAAGATACAGGTATGGGCCGAGAATCGGGTTCAGACTCCTGGAAGCAATACATGAGAAGGCAAACGAATGCTATAAATTATAGCACAGATCTCCCATTAGCACAAGGTATCGTATTCGAATTCTAATTTTAATGCTAATGGTTTTCATTAACTAATACCAATAAAAAAGGCTGCCTCAATTTGAAGCAGCCTTTTTTATTAGGATTGATTTTTTTTACTTGAAGAAATTATTTCTTTTTAGTAAAAGTTGGATTGGCATTTAACCAATTGATAGATTCTTGCAATAATTTTTTAGCATATACTGGATTGTGAACTCCGTATGCATTTAAAGTACTTACAAAACCATAGTTATAAGCAGCACCTAATTCACCATATTTCCAAGGAGTACCTTTTCTGTTAGAAAAATCAGTATCTTTTGCATATTTCAACATATTACCATATACTACTAAACCTGTTGTTGCACTTACAGTATTATTGCTTGACATGGTTGCATATTTTGTAATTGAGTCATTATAAATGTAAAGTTTTCCGTTGAAATCGTGTGTATTTACAGCACTGTAAGAAACAACTCCTGAAGTACTGGTGGTTTTCTTGAAAACTTTTCTTGCTGTAAGTTTGTCACCTAATGTAGTAAGTAAACCTTGAACTGCAAGTTCTGTATTTGTTATGTTATCAACTGTATGGCATGCTTTACAAGTAGCTTCGTCAACAATCATGGTATGTCCACCTGCAGGGCCACCTGTTGGGCCACCTGTTTTATTGTAAGGCATCATGTGGCAATCAACGCATTTGAAACTTGAATGTTTCCATGTTCTTGAAGATGAATAATCAACACCTTTGTATTCGAATCCATAGATACCGGCTACCAAATTAGATTGGTTTCCATCATGAACAGAAAAACTTCTGCTAGCAAGATAATTAACAGTGTCATTGTCATTTGCCCAAGTATAAGTAAATGGGAAATATGGAAGTTGAACAAAAGCAGCATTGGTAACTTTTGGATAACCGGTATTAGAAGTAGTATCGGTATATACAAAAGAAGTAGCTCCACGAATCTGGTGGCAAGAAGCACATAGGTTGTTTACCTTACCAAAATCAGTAGCAAATGCATTTTTATTATAATGTAATAAAACAGCTTTGGTTGTAAACAAAACATAAGAAGCAGTATCTGCTGCAAAATCAAAACCAGAATGTTGATGACAAGTTTCGCAGGTGATTCTGTTGGCATTAGGCATATCATTCGTTGTAGCAAAAATACCATTATTTACACGTTGTTGAAAACCTTCGCTTGTATGACAACCAGCACAATATTTGGTGTTTCTTGAACTTGAAGTACCAAAATAATGTTTAGATAATTTGTATTGATTCACAATCGTATCCCATACAGAAGTAGTATGACATTGTTTGCATGATTGGTTGGCATCCAGTCCGTTCAAACCAGTAGCTCCATCTTTTCCATCAACACCGTCTTTTGCGCAGCCTGAAAGAAAAATCATAGATGCAGCTGAAAGAATCAGTGCAGCAGATAAAAAAAATTGTAAGTTTAACTTTCTCATTTGATTTTTAATTTTAATTAATATTAGTTATGATTTATTGTTATAAATTTCACAATGCAAACATAGAAAAGAAAAATCAGAAATCAGATAAAAAATAGTTGATATATTTAGAAAAAACAATGGAAAATAATCAAAATTTGATTGATTAATATCAGTATTAAATAAAATCAAGATTTAATATATTGTTTTTTAGTAGATTGTAGGATAGACAAAAACTTAAATGTAATTTACATTTTAAAGAGTTAATTTTTTATGTATAAAGTCAACAAATTTATTTCAACCTTTTAAATTAATTTGGCTTAAACTTGTCAGGTCATTTAATATAATTGTATTCCCATCTACCGAAATGATGTGCTCATCTTTGAGCTCTTTTAAAATACGAATGGCACTTTCTTTCGACATTGCAGTTAGATCGGCCAGATCTTGTCTTTTGATACGAATGCTTCCATTTTTATCCATAAAAACTTCGTTGTGCAAGTAAAGCAAAGCCCCAGCAATTCTACCGTGCATTCCTTTCTGAGTGAGTTCTATGAATTTTACATAATTAGACAGTGTATGTGAATTTACCCATTTAAGTAAATCCAAGGCAAAATTTGTATTCTCTTTAATGAGTTCGGTTAAAGAATTTACATCAATAAAACAGGCAGAAGTTTCTTCGACGGCCATCGTTGTAACATGGTTCTTGAAATCTGTAAAAAATCCGGGTCCGCCTATCATTGTAACTGGTTTGGCAAAACGAAGTATCAGGTTACGATTGGCTATACCTTCCAGGTATATTTTTACGAGTCCCTCATTTACTATAATAATATGGGTCATGGCGGTTCCTTGTTTGAATATCACTTCACCGGGACGGAACTTCACTCTGCAACGCACTTGATTTACCTGTTCAAACTGTTGGTCCGTCAGTGATGTAAATATTGGTAGCCTTGTCAGACAAGCTCCGCAATGTTTGGGGTTTTTTTTATCATCCATGCTTTCAAAGATTTGTTGTTTTTATAAGTTTTTCAATGAAACAAATCATCTATTTATAAACAGATTATAAATAACAAATCTGAAAATAAGTTTGCTTATCATTCTAATATTAACCAAATTAAAATAATGACATTAACCCACGTTTAAAGTGATATTTGTCATAAAAATTAAAAATTTGATACAAAGATAATCATATTTTTTTTACTCACACTATAAACTGAAGTTATTTTATGCATTTTTGTTAAAATTAAAATTTAGATATTTAATTAATGAAATACTTTAATGGGTTTTATACTATATTATATACTATAACTATTTTTCATAATTCATCTTTAATAATAAATGATACTATTTCCTGTAAATGAATAATAATGAGAAGTTTAAGTTTTAGATAGTTATAATATTTTTGTATTGTGTTGTAAAAATGCATTGATATATGTCAATATTTCGATGATTGTTGTTTTAGGCTTCAAACATAGTATTCAGATAATAAGGAGTTTAAAAAAATCATAATTTTTAAAATAAAGCCCAGAAGCTCAAATCACATATAAAGTGTTGATTTTTTTAATATTTTTGCATGCATTAAGAGATTTTAAATAATTATGTTTAACCAAAAATAAAATGAAATGAAAATCAAAGTTTTAATTTTAATTGCTTCAATCTTTGTGATACTAGGAAGTTGCACAAAAGATGTTTTGGAACCTAAAATTGTAGTAGTTGTTCCCAATACAAGCGCTGCTTTTTCTACGGATGTTTACCCTATTTTTGCGAGTAAAGGTTGTACTGTTTGTCATCCTTCGGCTGGTGGTCTTTCATTAACAGGAGGTGCAGCTGCCGCTAGAACCAGTTTAATTGCAGTTGGAGCAGTAATTGCTAACAGTTCTACTACCAGTAAATTGTATACAAAGTTTAAAGGTGTCAGCCACAATGGTAAAACTTTAAGTGCTGCAGAACTTTCAAATATTAAAGGCTGGATAGACGGTGGAGCTAAAAATAATTAATTATTGATTCTACAAATTATTAAAAATATAAAACATGACAACAATGAAAAAAACTTTACACAATATGCTTTTACAACGTACAGCATCATTCGTATTTATTGGGCTTTTTGCCTCTAGTTTTTTGTTTGGACAGGAAGCAACTCCCGTAGCTAATACACCGGTAAGTGGAACTTACAACAGTGGTATATTTATGGAAAACCAAACAGTTTTGATGTACCCTGCCAAAACGATTGAATTTGTTATAAATCACAGATTCGGTAAAGTTAGCCAAGGTATTACTGAATTATATGGTCTTTATTCTCCTTCTAATATCAGATTAGGCATCAATTATAGTATCACCAATAAATTGCAAATTGGCTTTGGTACCACTAAATTCAACAAACAACAGGATTTTGGTATCAAATATGGTGTAGTTGAACAAACTACCAATGGTAAAATACCTGTATCAATCACAGTATATGGTAATGCTGTATTGGATGCAAGAGAAACAGCAACCAGTTTTGATTATACAAATTATAAATATGCTCACAGATTTTCTTATTTTGCTGAAGTAATGATTTCACGTAAGGTTTGCGAATTCTTCAATATTCAGGGAGCAGCTACCTATACTCATAATAATATGACTGAATCAGCCAGTGATGTTTCAGCTGTGGCACTCAGAAGAAATGATAATTTTGGAATTTCTGTTTTAGGAAAATTCACACTATCACCAACAATGTCTGTATTCACTGAAGTTGATCATAATTTCACCAGACTTATTCATAAATATACGGGACCTGATCCAAAACCACAAATTTCTCTTGGTTTCGAAAATGCAACAGCAGCTCACTCTTTCCAAATATTTATTACAACTGCAACAGATATCACTTACCAAAGAAATATGGTTTACAACCAGAATGATTTCTTCAAACAAGGTGTTGCATTTGGTTTCAACATAACCCGGGTATTTTACTAACAAATACATATTTACACAACAATCAATCTATTAATTCAAATTAAATCTAAAAATGAAAAACACAAATCTTAAAAAACTAGCAGCATCTATTGCTATGTTTACTGTTATTATCTGTTTATTTTCTTTTATCAATGTTGCAAAATGGGATGCACCTGCAGCTGATGCAGCTGTTAAAAATCCAGTAAAATCTGATGCAACTTCTATTGCAGCCGGTAAAACTGAATATACAAAATCATGCAAAATGTGTCATGGTGCAACTGGAGTTGGTACTAAAATGTCAGAACCATCTAATTTTACATCAAAAGAATTCAAAGGCCAAACAGATGGGTCTGTTTTTTACAAAATATCAACAGGACATGGTAAAATGCCATCTTTTAAAACTAAAGTTAAAGCTGATAACGACAGATGGAATTTAGTTAATTATTTACGCACGCTTTAAGTTAATCTTAATGCGTAAATTAAATCACGAATTAGGCACTGTCTAATTCGTGTTTTAATTTATAGCGGATTCTAAAAGCATTTTATCAACCAATTTCACTTCTTTAAAACTTAAAGAATACTTTAATAACTGCTTAGATTTTTTACAATTGCATTATATTGATTTTACTTTTTAATTTGTTGAAAATTTAAAATTTATCCCAATAAGCCCTTATCTCAAATTTATAAAATCAACCATCAAACAAGATAAAAATGTTGAAAAATATTAAGTTAACTTCATTATTTCTAATAATAAGTTTCGTTTTTCTTTCAAGCAATTTAAATGCCCAAACCAATGAAGATTGTTTAGGCTGTCATAGCGACAAGACCTTATCAAAGCAAATAAAGGGAAAGACTGTTTCGCTTTTTGTAAATCATAGTATTATAGGAAGCTCAATACATAAAAATCAAAAATGTATTGCCTGTCATAAAGATGCCAATGTAAGTGATTTTCCTCATCCCGAAAATCTGAAGGAAGTTGATTGTGGAAGTTGTCATAAAAATGCTCAATATCAATTTGGTATAAGTATTCATGGGCAGGCTTTGAAATTTAATGCACCTTTTGCACCTGATTGTAAGGAATGTCATGGACGGCATGATGTAACATCACATCTTTCTCCAAAATCTGCCACCTATAAAATGAATATTCCGCTTTTATGTGGCAAATGTCATAAAGAAGGTGCTCCTGTTTCACGTTTGTATAATATTACAGTCAAAGATATTCTTACCAATTACAGCGAAAGTATTCACGGTAAAGGTTTGTTTGAAAGTGGGCTCATCGTATCAGCTACCTGTAATGATTGTCACGGAAATCACTTGATTCTTCCGCATACGAGTCCTCAGGCTTCAACCTCAAGCTCAAAGATTGCATCTACCTGTATGAAATGCCATGCTAACATAGAGCAGGTCCATAAAAAAGTTATTAAAAGAGAACTTTGGGAGAAAAGTGCCGGCAGCATACCCAGCTGTAACGATTGTCATTCATCCCACAAGATGAAACCTCAAAAAACAGCCAATATAATATCTAATCAGATTTGTTTAAAATGTCATGAATCGGATAATACTTTTAAAACGGTAAACAATAAAAAAGTTTCTCTAAAAATAAATAAATTTGAATTTGTTAATTCAGCACACAAAAATCTGGCTTGTAACAAATGTCACACCGAAGCTGTTGTAAAAAATAATAACTCACGTCCTTGCGAAACTGTCAAAAAAGTGGATTGTTCTATTTGTCATGAAGCAGTATCAAATGTCTACATCAACAGTGGGCATGGACAGGCTTATTTTCAAAAGAAATCCAATGCGCCTTATTGTACCGATTGCCATGGTACACATAAAGTGATGAGTCGTTATGATGAAACCTCTGTTACCAGCAGAGCAAATATACCTCAACTTTGTGGCAAATGTCATAATAAGAATGGTAAAGCCGTTATCAATACCCATTTAAAAGAAATAGATGCTTTTAGCGATTACTCAAAAAGTGTTCATGGAAAAGGTTTGATGGAGAAAGGTTTACTAGCCAGTGCTATTTGTACTGATTGTCATACTTCCCATAATATTTTAAAGGAAACGGATCCCAATTCAACGGTGAATCCGAATCATATTCCTACAACCTGCGGTAAATGTCATAAAAGTATTTATAATGACTATATGAGCAGCGATCATTCTATTTTAAAAAATACCAAAGGCAAAAAATATCCAAGTTGTGCCAATTGTCATACAGCCCATACCATTACTGAGATAGATAAAGACAAATTTTTAACTCAGATTACACTGCAATGTGGTAGTTGTCATAAAAGACTTTCTGAAACCTATATGGAGACCTATCACGGTAAAGCCTATACACTTGGACAGTTAAAAACTGCCAGATGTTCTGATTGTCATGGTGCTCATAAAATATTAAATATTTCAAATCCAGAATCAAGTGTTGGGGAAAAGAATATTGTAAAAACCTGTAAAAAATGTCATGAGAATGCAAATCTTAAATTCACCGGCTATTTATCACATGCTACACATAATGACAATACAGTGCTTTATTATACCTTCTGGGGTATGACCACATTGCTGTTGAGTGTATTCGGTTTCTTCGGACTTCATACACTGTTGTGGATTCCCCGTTCTATAATGGAAGCAAGGAAAAAGAAACGTCACCCATTGCCTCAGGGCGAAGCTAAATATTTCCGACGTTTTACCAAAAGCCAGCGCGTTACCCATATTTTTGTAATACTCAGTTTTTTATTGCTTGCCTTTACCGGTATGATGTTGAAATTTGCTCACATGAGCTGGGCCAATGAGATTGCAAAATTAATAGGAGGTGTTGAAGTAGCTGGAAATATCCATCGTTTTGCAGCTATCATCACATTTGGTTATTTTTTCTTTCATGTCTTTTCATTGTTAAAACTTAAAAAAGCGCAAAACAAAGGTTTTGTTTCTTTTATTTTCGGATCTAATACCCTTATGTTTAACAAACAGGATATTATAGATTTTGTAGCTACTGTTAAATGGTTTTTGGGCTTAGGTGAAAGACCAAAATACGGACGTTGGACCTATTGGGAAAAGTTTGATTACATGGCTGTTTTCTGGGGTGTTGCCGTTATTGGTTTTTCAGGTTTGATTTTATGGTTCCCTGAGTTCTTTACCAAACTATTACCAGGTTGGGTTATTAATGTAGCTCAGATTATTCATAGTGATGAAGCTTTGTTGGCTGTTGTATTTATCTTTACTATCCATTTCTTTAATACGCATTTACGTCCTGAAGCTTTTCCAATGGATACTGTTATCTTTACCGGTCATGTTGAATTGGAAGAATATAAAGTTGACCGTCCCAAAGAATATGAGGAAATGGAAAAAACGGGCAAACTAGATAGTTATGTTGTAAAAACAGAAATCACCAGATCGTGGCTTAAAATTGTGAAATTCTTTGGATTCTTAGCCTTGTTTACTGGAATATTATTGGTTATTTTAATTATTTATTCTTTAATAGCCGGTAAATATTAATTTACAACATTTTAAAGTTTAATTTTCAATAATAAATAAACCTTCAGATTTAATTATCTGAAGGTTTATTTATTTATATCAAGTATTCATATTACTAGTATTAGCTGCTTTTCCTGAAAATCAATCATCGTGAAATTCTACAATAATGGAATTAATACTTTTTAACGTAAGATTTGTTTAATCAGAACAAAATAAATGTAATTTTGTATGCATTAATAATGAAGGATTCTCAAATTTTAAGGCTTCAATATTGATGTTTTTGAATACACGTTTTTAAGGAATAGATCCAATTTAAAAAATAGAATATGATATTATTAGGTATTTTTGGCGGTCAGGAGATTATTTTAGTGATTATCGCAATATTGATATTATTTGGTGGGAAAAAAATCCCAGAACTAATGCATGGTATTGGTAAAGGCATCAATGAATTCAATAAAGCGAAAGATGGTGTTTACAATGGAAAAGATAATCAATCTTCGAATGCTGAAAAAGAAAAAAGAGAAATGAATGAAATGTTTAAACCTGATTTAAAAAATCAATAGTATGTTTGGTTTTTTATTTCGTTCGCTTCAAAAAAAGTCTGATGACCTGGGTTTTTGGGATCATATTGATGCACTGAGAAAATATTTAATCAGAGCTTTGCTTGCTATCGTTACCGTTTCTATTGTTGCGTTTTTTTATAAAGATTTTCTTTTCAATTCAGTAATACTGGCGCCCAGTCAAGCTTCATTTATCACTTATAGGGTTTTGTGCAAATTAGCATTATTGCTGAATATACCTTCACTTTGCGTTACACAGATCCCTTTACAGTTGATTAATATCGAAATGGGGGGGCAGTTTCATTTTCATATCCTCATATCATTTATTGCAGGGATGATACTTTCTTTCCCTATTGTTGTTTACCAATTCTGGAGATTTATTAAACCCGCATTGACAGATAAAGAAAAACATTATTCAAGAGGATTGGTGTTCTATATTTCTTGTCTTTTTACATTAGGCGTTTTGTTTGGTTATTATGTAATTGCGCCCCTTACCATCAACTTTTTGGCATCTTACGAATTAAGTTCGCTTATTAAAAACAACATTACGATTGGATCTTATATTTCCACCATTTCAGGGCTCTCCCTTTCGATGGGGCTGGTGTTTGAACTTCCGATACTTATATTTTTTCTTACTAAGATTGGATTGATTACCCCTCAATTTTTGAGAACTAAAAGGAAGTATGCCGCTATTATAATTTTTATTGTTGCAGGCTTTATTACACCCTCTACCGACATGTTTAGCCAGGTACTTGTATCAGTACCACTTTTTCTGCTTTACGAATTGAGTTATTATATTTCTAAAAGGGCAAAAAAAATAGATTAATAAGGCAATTAAGCATTTAACAGATTGAAAATACAAAGCATGAGCATGAATAAGAACATGTAAATATTAATGCTTATAAATGAGGTCTTAAAATTAATTTCTTCAGCTTTTCCAAAACTAAGTTTCGTAAAAATTCCAACCAAAAGAATATTCAGAATAAATATCGCTATAAAAAAGGAGATTGAAATATTCAAAATAAACAATGGAAGCAACATTGAAAATACGGAAGTAGCTAACATCCATGAAAAAATAATCCTTTTCAGGTTTACTGGATTCAGTTTTTGATTGATAGTTGGAAAACCAGCTTCTTCATATTCCTTCCCATATTTAAGCATCAATAACCAAAAGTGAGGTATTTGCCATATAAATATGAAAAATGCTATAAAAACAATTGCTGATTCAAATATAGAGCCACCTGCTGCTGTCCATCCCATAAAAACAGGAATTGCTCCGGTTAAAGAACCTGGAACAACTGCAAAGGCTGTAATCTTTTTAAGATTTGTATATAAGAGGTTGTACCAAATGATGTTGAATAATCCTAATAATGCAGTAATTACATCAAAAAAGTAAAATAACAATAATGTACCCGTTACTATGCATAAAATGGAAGTAAACAATGCCGTTAAAGGCGTTATTTTCCCCGATGGCAATGGGCGATGCATGCATCTTTTCATTTTAGCATCAAAGGCTCTTTCCTGAAATTGATTCAATGCACTGGCTCCTCCTGCAAGTATAAATACAGCTGAAGCTAATTTAATAATTTGAATATCAAAGCTTTTGGTATATAAAATATAGCCAGTAATAGCAGTAAAACTAACGGCCAGAGAAACCTTGTATTTTAGCAAGGTTAAAAATGTTTGAAATGAAAATGATTTCAGCTTATTTTGCTTTTAATGATTTCAGGTATTCATTTATTTTGGGGAAATCTTTTTCCTTAATAATTCCTTTATAGGATTTCATAATGCCTTGCTGGAAATCTGCCGCAATGTCTTTATTGGGCTCCAAAATTGAAGATTTGATGTAAACGTCGTCTGCAGTAATTTTGTGCATTACACCGTCTGTAGTAACCTCTATAATTGATTCATATAAACCTTTAAAGCTAGGGCCGACAATTTTTGTTCCATTTACTGAATGGCAAGAAAAACAACCATTCTTTTCTAAAATTTTAAAACCTTCGTTGTTATCATCCGCAATTTTGACAGGTAAAACAGCCAACCATTTTATATAAGTATCGTTTGGGACTATCCTGATAATAGCTGACATATAGGAATGACTAACTCCACAATAAGCAGAACAGAGCAAATCAAAATCTCCCAGTTCGCCGGGAATAAACCAGGCATAGTTGTTTTTACCTGGAACCACATCTTCTTTAATCCTAAAAGCAGGAATAAAAAATCCATGTATAACATCTTTTGAAACCAGGTCTACTTTAACTGCTTTATTGATGGGTAATACCAATGTATCTGATTGTTTGTTTCCTGGATATTCAAATGACCATTTCCACATTCTGCCAATTGCTTTTACATGCATCGCATCTTTGGGTGCCTGACGCATCGGTAAAAATCCTTCCCAGCCTACATAAAACATAAAAAGCACTAAGATCATAGGAATCGTTGTCCAGGTAAATTCCAACCATCCACTGTCTTTTATTTGCACTGCTTTTACATTCTTTTTCCTGTTGTATTTAATAACAAATACAATCATTATTGTTGTCAGGAAAATCAAAAAGAATAAAGAAATTCCTAATATGATAAGAAATGCTTTATCAACACCGTGAACGAAATTTGAAGCGTTTGAGAACATAAATTAAATTTATTATCTAAATGAATAATCAATAAATGTAATAAGTATAATTAAAACAAAAAGAACGAAAACCATACCCACCAGTATTCTGAGCAATAAGCTTTCGTATTTAAGATGCATGAAATAGGAAAGTACCAAAAAGCCTTTCACGCCAGCAATTAATAAAGCTAATGTTACGGTAAACGAAACTAAATTAAACGAAGTAACAGTAATGGTAAAAAAAGTAAGAAACATGAGTACTACTAATACTCGGGTTAATACTTTATATTCTGTTGTATGTGAACTATTGTTAGCCATATGAAATTTTATATTACGTAATTAAATACATTAACGGAAATAGGAAAATCCAGATTAAATCAACAAGATGCCAGTAAAGGGCACCGTTTTCCAGAAAAACATATTTTTGATGATGGATATTGCCGTTCTTAACTTTAAAAAATGCAATAATTAAAAGTATCATCCCAACAATAATATGAAAGGCATGTAATCCTGTCATGAAAAAATAAAGGCTAAAATACAGGAGATGGCCTCTTTCTAACATTGCCATTAAATCGGAACCAGGGTATAGACCATGGTGAAATTTGGCACCCCATTCAAAATATTTATTTACCAAAAAGACGAATGCCATCAGCAAGGTGATTCCAATCATTATCAAGGCGAGTTTTCTATTGTTCTTTTGCATGGCCGTTAATGCCATGGCAACCGTCATACTGCTGAATAAAAGCACAATGGTATTGATTGCTCCAATGGTTACGCTTAGTTCCAGGCTGGCTTCATGAAAATTGACAGGGTATTTTGCCCTGAAAATAGAATATACCAGAAACAAGCCTCCAAACAAAAGAAGTTCAGTAAAAATAAAGAGCCACATCCCTAATTTGGATGCTTCATCATCTCTGTGCTCTTCGTGATGTATATGTTTTTCACTCATAGTTTTGTTGTTCTAATTATAATCGTAAGGATTTTCTTTGATAACAGGTGCTTCGTCAAAGTTTTCAATTGAAGGCGGTGATGGAATTTGCCATTCTAAAGTAGAACCATTCCATGGATTTGCTGGTGCAATTTCTCCTTTTCTTACTCCCATTACAAGATTGTAAACCATTAATATTAAACCCGAAACTAATATTATTCCACCAACGGTCGAAAAAATCTGAGCAGGCTGAAATTGGGGTAAATAGTCGTAATACCTTCTTGGCATACCTTGTATTCCAATAATAAACTGAGGAAAGTACAGTAAATTGAAACCAACAAAAATGATGGCCCAGGCTATCGTAGCTCTTTTAAAATTATACATCCTACCATACATTTTAGGAAGCCAGTAATGAACAGCTGCAAAGAAAGCAAAACCCATTCCACCAAAAATGATATAATGGAAATGTGCAACAATAAACGAAGTGTCATGAACCTGAACATTTGTTGCAACAGAGCCCAATAAGAGACCTGTTGTTCCGCCAATGATAAAAAGGAAAATGAAAGAAAGTGCATATAAAAAAGGTGGCTTCAGGTCAATAGATCCTTTGTACATGGTTGATATCCAATTAAAAACTTTAATAGCACTGGGTACAGCAACTATAAAAGTGAGTAAAGAGAAAAACCATCTGGCGTTTTCGCTCATTCCCGATGTGTACATATGATGTCCCCAAACTAAAAATCCTACTCCGGCAATAGCTAAACTTGATAATGCAATGGCTTTATAACCATAAATTCTTCTTTGACAAAAAGTAGGTATGATTTCAGTAATTACACCCATGGCAGGCAATATCATTACATAAACAGCAGGATGCGAATAAATCCAGAATAAGTGCTGAAATAATAATGGATCTCCACCCAAATCAGGATTAAAAAACCCGATTCCGAACAGCCGTTCTGCGATTAACATCAGCAAAGTAATACCAATAATTGGAGTTGCAAGCAATTGAATCCATGCAGTAGCATAAATGGACCATGGAAATAAGGGCATGTTGAAAAATTTCATTCCTGGTGCACGCATCTGATGAATGGTAACAATAAAGTTTAATCCTGTTAGTATGGATGAAAACCCAAGCACAAATGCTGCTGTTGTGGCCATAATTACATTGGTCCCTGTTGCAGTACTGTAAGGTGCGTAAAACGTCCAGCCTGTATCAGGAGGGCCGTCTTTTAGAAACTGAGAGGCTACTGCCAAAATGCTTCCAAAAATAAAAATCCACCATGAAAATAAATTCAATTTAGGGAAGGCAACATCCTTGGCACCTATTAAAATAGGTAAAAAGAAATTTCCAAATACTGCCGAGAGTCCAGGAATTACAACCATAAAAATCATAATAATTCCATGCACTGTAAAGATTCCATTGTAAGTTTGTGCTTTCATAATTGTTTGTCCCGGTGCTATCAGCTCCAGACGCATCATCAATCCTAAAACAGCACCTACAAAGAAAAAAGTTGCAATTGCATACATATACAATAAGGCAATTCTTTTATGATCCGTAGCGAAAATCCAGGAACGTATGCCCTGGTATTTACCCTGATGATCCAGATAACTTACATATTCTGTTTTATCCATTCCATTACTCATCGTTAGTTAATTTTTGTTTTTTTTTCGTTTTAATAAAAATGCTACAATAAAAACCAGTATAAAGAATACAATCAAAATTCCGGCAACTTTTGTTACATCCAAGGCAAATCTTTTATTGTCGGGATCGTAACTGTAGCAAAGCAGTAATACCTTTTGTATGGTAGGTCTGGGTTGTTCTTTATTGGCTTCAATAATTGCCATTTTGAAATCTATGGGTAAAAAAGTGATTCCATAAAGATACCTGCATATCATACCTTGTGGACTTATGGCAATAATTGCTGATGGGTGAACAAAATCTAGGCCAACAGCTTTTGTTTTAAATCCGGTAGCATCCGTTATTTTAAAAATACTGTTGCTATCAGTTGTGAGAAAAATCCAGCCGTCACCATTGCCTTTGGAATAACGTTCGACAAATTTCTCTTTTTTAGCTTTTGCTTTTTCAGGAGTATCCCTGAAATTAAAACTAATGGTAATTACCTGATAATCTTTGCCTAAAACAAGATCAGTTTTTTGAATTACGCTACCCAATCCTTCAAGCAATGGACTGCAAAGCCCTGGACAATCGAAATAGACAAATGAAAGAATGGTTGGTTTATTGATAAGTTGTTTTAAATTAACCTTTTCATTCTTATCATTTACAAACTGTAAGTCTAAAGGAATTGTTTTGCCTAAATGCTCAATTACACCAACATCCGTTGATTGATCTGGTTGGGCTTGCAATTTCCCAACTAAAACAAAGAAAATAATAAAACTAAGTATAAGTTTCGTTTTCATCTGTATGTATTTTTAAAATTGCTGAAATTTATGAATCAATTACTTTTCAGTTAAAGTTTTTTATCGGATTTTGTCAATTGACAGCCCTTGATGAAATTCTTTCTTTAGCTTTTTTTTTAAGATTGCGAATTTCAATTTATTGTTTATTACCCATTTTTTTTAGTTTAACCATACTGTAGATGATGTACAATAAGAAAGAACCCACTATTAATAAGATGGATGTAAAAATCGCGATAATCCAGATAGGTGCTTTTTTTAATACATTCCAAATTGCTCTTTTTTCAGTCAAGCCAGGTCTGTCGGTTGGTATTCCGATTTTAAATTTGTCCTGAGTTTCAATTTCCCCGTAAATATCATCGGTAACTTTAACATTAACAGTTACAAAGCCAGATTTGTCGCCCGGTAAATCTTTGGGTACATTAAAAACAGCAATGCCTTCATTATTTGTATGTGTAGTGCTATCGATTTGTAATTTTCCGAAATATCTATTGGCAAAAAGTGCGATTTCATCCTCTTTTAAATACACAATTCCGGTTTTTTCGTTGGCCTTTACTTCAACTTTGAATTTATAAGTGAGTGAATCGAATTGCATACTTATTTTTACCAGTTTACTCTTACTTGGATCTGTTTTTGAAAGTACCTGGATATACTTTTTGTTAAAACTCCTAACGTAGGCAATCAGTTTCCATCGCTCTTCTTCAGTGAAAATGTTTTTGAAGGAAGGCATAACCAATCTTCCGTTCGTAATAATATAAAATAAATCACCATCTGTTCTGAGTTGTGTTTGCTCTTTTGATAAGTCAGGTGGGATAGGTTTCAATGTTTTCAGACTATTGTCTTTCCCCATAATGCCATGGCAGGATTGGCAGTTTTTTGTATATAATACTTCTCCTTCTTTTGCAGTTTCTTTGGTAAATGGGATGTAACTGTTTTTTGATTTTTTATCAGCTGGAATGTCCCAGTTTTGAGCAAATGAATGCAAATAGAATAAAACTGTGATTAAAAATGTTATTGCGATTTTAAACCTATTATTTTTTCTCAACATAATTCATTCTTTATTTAGTTTCTTTAAGTTCTTCTATCGTTTCATGAATTGGAATGATTGGAATCACCTTCGCCAAAACGCTGATGATGATAAGCACTAATAATATAGGTGCAAGTGTAATCAGGCTTTCAATAAGTGTTGGCGTGTAAAATTTAAAATTCAGGGGTACGTTTTGTATGGGCAAAAAAGGATGTTCTTGAGTAGGAACTACAATGATATACCTTTTGAGCCAAGCTCCAATAATTACAAACCAAGCAATTATCAACATGGGGGTTGGTTTTCTCATTTTCCTGAAAAGCAAAAATAATATGGGTAATATCAATCCAAAAATTTGAACAAACCAAAACAAAACAGCATGTGTTCCTGAAAATAATTCATAAATATGTGTTGCATTCGCTTTTTGCATTTTGTAGCCAGGTACCATGAATTCGTTTAAATTAAAGTATAAATAAACCATTGATACCAATACGAAGAGTTTTCCCATCTTATCGAAATGCAGCTCAGTAATATAATCTTGTAATTTGTAATTGCTTCTGAAGAAATACATGGCAATAACAACGGCTGCACAGCCTGAAACAAAAGCTCCAGTCACAAAGTAAGGTCCGAAGATTGTGGAGTCCCAGCCTGCTCTCAATGTTGTAGCAAAAAGCCATGAAGTAACAGTATGGATAGCCAAAGCAACGGGAATAATTAGAATTGCTAAAATTCTGATAGATTGCTTAATGATTTTTTCTTGTTCCTTTGAGCCAATCCAGTTAAGTGACAAGATTTTGTAAATATTCCTAAGAAATTTTGGTGTTTTGTCTAATTTCTCATAACAGATTTTTAAATCGGGAATAAGGGGTAAATACAAGAGTAACGCGCTAATGATCACATAAATTGAAACAACAGTTACGTCCCATATAATCGGAGATTGTATTCTTCCATACAAAAAGACATTTAATAGTCTTTCAGGATGACCCATGTCAGATACAATTACCAAACCGGCTACAGCTGCAAAGGCAAGGGCAATGATTTCGGCAATTCGAGCCAAAGGGGAAGCCCATTTAACGCCAGAGAGTCCGAGAACAGCAGTAATTAACATCCCTATTAAACTTGCGGCAACGAAAAATACAAAATTCGCGATGTAGATACCCCACGAAATATAATCTCTTAAGCCTGTTACAGCCAATCCTTTATCCAGCTGGATAGTATAAGCATACATACAGATTAAAAAAGAAAAGCTTAAAAAACCCATCCAGATAATAAAACTCTTATTTAACCTAATAGGTCTGAGTAAGTCGGATGTAATTTTGTCAAATTTTGATTGATCTGGCATATAATTTTCAATTATGCATTGTTATTATCTAAATGTTCTTCTGCTTCTGGTTTGTCTTTATCCTGAAAAGGGGAAGTTTTGTTTTTTGGAGGCAAGTAATAAACCCTGGTTTCGGTTCCTAATTCCGGCATCAATCTATATCCGGCATTGTCTTCCAGCAGTTTTTTAAATCTAACGGTTTCCTTAGTGGTGCCATTGGTAACAGCATCTTCGTTTTCGTCGCCAAAATAATAAACCCCATTTGGGCAAGCCGAAACGCAATAAGGCATTTTCCCTTCACGTAATCTGTCAGCGCTGAATAAACATTTACTAACAGTTCCTTTCTGTTGAGGAACATTCAGTTCAACGTTGTAAGTTTTTCCTTTATCTTCTTCTTCATTTAATGGAGTAGTCCAATTGAAAACCCTTGCACTATAAGGACAAGCGGCAATGCAAAAGCGACAGCCAATACATTTTTCGTTGTCAATGAGGACGATTCCATCAGGGCGTTTATAAGTAGCATCAACAGGACAAACTGCTACACAAGGAGGGTTGTCACAATGCTGGCATGGTTTAGCCATATAAAATGGAGGCGTATTTTTGGATTCCTGCATTTTTAATACATTGATATGGTGTTGCTCTGGCCTGAGATGGTGAGCACTTTGACATGCAGTCATACATTTACGTGCATTTTTGCATTTAGACAAATCAATCACCATCACCCATCGCTTGCCCGGGATTCCTTCTCTTCCTTCTTTTTGAAGCAAGGTCAGATTTTCGCTTTTGGGTTTCATTGCCTTGATGGCATCGTTTTTATCAATTTCAAGCAATTCGTTTTCTGCAGTAAGTACTTTAATTCTTTCGCCCTGCTTTTTCCCCTTGTCGTAATTAATACCGGCCAGAATTGCAGAACCGGCAACTACAGCACCAACGCCTGCAATACCCATTTCCTGTAAGAATTCTCTTCTTGATTTACTTTTAGGTTTTTCTTCTTTATTACTCATTCCTTTGTTTAATTCAATTTTGTAAACAGAGATTTATTGATACAAAGATAGAATAAACTTATTATAATATGAACATTTAAAAAAAATAAATAATTGTAAAAAAAAAAATAACAGTAAATCCTGCTATATTAGATTCGTTTTTGAAATGATGAAATGCTAGATTTTATAAACTCGATTTTTGTCGTAATTTAAGTTTAAATAAAATTTGCAAAAAGAGATAAGATAATAAGTAGTAGGGCGATAGAATAATAAATCAAAGTATTCTTGTGCTTATTTTTATCCGATTTTATATTAATGGAAATGATTAATCCAAGATTTGCAATGAGTAAAGCAAATAACATTAATACAATGTGTTCGATAGGCCAAAGTCGTTTTGAAACAATTTTCATTGAATGTTCAGCACTTAAATAATTAAACCCCATATCCGATTCAAGATTTGAGAAAAGTACCAATCCGAAAATAAGCTGAATATAGAGGCTGATGATAAATCCGAAAGATAATATTTTATCAAGTCGTAAATAAGCTTCGTTTTTGTAAATCCCTTTAAATGAACGAATAAAAATCCAAATAGCAATCACAAGGAAAGTGAGACTTGTTAAAGTATGAAGAATTTTAAAAATTGAAAATCCATTTTCAGGGTTTATAAGAAGCAGCATGTATCAAATTTTTGTTTGGGGTTTTAATAATTCTCTTTCAATTAATTATGACATTTTATACTTTATTTAGAAGCTTTACTAATCTTTAATGGTGTCAGCCAGCATTTTAGCCTGTAAGATACGATCGGCCATGCCAATACCATTTCTTAGGTTGCCACCAATAATAAAACCAGGAAATTGAAGTTCAACGGTCTCAATTGCTTTAAAACGTTCACCACTATCTGCTTCATATTGTGGAATTGCCCATTCGTGGCGAATGATTTTCAATAAATCGGGTTTAAATTCTTCGATTTGCATCAGATCACAAACCTCTTTTTTAAGGATTTCTAAAATTTTATCATCAGAAAATTGATAAATTTCTGGTCTGCGAACACCACCCATAAAAATCGAAAACAGGGCACCGTCTTTGGGTGCTCTATTGTTGAACAATGCCGACATAAACAATGCTCCTAATAGATCTCTTTTTTCTTTAAATGGGATTAATCCACCAAAAGCATCCAGTTTGATTCCTTTCCATTGGTCGAAGCCTAATACTACTTCAATAACTTTGGTATAATGTAAAGATGTGATTTTATCGACATGCTCTTTACTGATAAACGGTGCCAAATGATTTAACTGATAGGCTCCGATAGTTGAAATTACTTTTTTAGTTTCAATTTCGATGCATTCACCTAATTTGTTTTGATAGGAAACTATAAAATGATCCGCAATTGGTTTAACTTGGATATCTTTAGTTTCTAGCAAAACAAATGATGTACCTAATTTTTGATAAATGGCTTCAATTAAAGCAGAAAGCCCACCTTTGACAGAGAATACGCCTCTGGTCACTTTTTTTTCTTCTTCTGTTTTTTTGATAAAACTTTTTTGGATAGTTCCTTTGATGAAACTACCATAATCCTGTTCTAAATTATAGAGTTTAGGCAGGGCATATTTGGGAACAAGGCGATTGGGATCACCGGCATAAACACCCAATATAAAGGGGTCGATGGCAAAATCAAGAAAGCTTTGGCCCATTCTTCGTTTAACCAGCTCAGCAAGAGTTTCGTGTGGGTTTTTCCCTTTTGAGCGAAAAGGTTCTGCCAATATTCTGAATTTATCTTTCAACGAAAACAAGGGTGTGGTAACTGCAGCTTTTAAACCTCCTGGCAGGGCTTCCCACTTCCCGTTTTTTAAAATCAATCGTTTCTTGTTATGATCACTGGCTTCTTCCAGTTCACAATCGTCTTTGTAATCTTCGAAAAGACGAATTACTTCTTCATTACCAATAACACCTGAATTAGGACCTTCTTCGTAAATATATCCTTTCTCATGAACAGTTTTGATTACACCACCCACTTTATCAGATTGTTCCAATACTAAAAAATCGATTCCTCTTTTTTTAAGATGATGAGCAGTTGCCAATCCTGTAATACCTGCGCCAATAATAATTACGTCCTTCATTTTATGTTATTTTTTTTCAATAATATCCTTCAGTAAATTGATAAAAGTCTGATTTGCAACGGGTATTGCTGCTCTTGATATGTTTTTTATTCCAAGTTCGGTTTTCGCAAATGGGATGATATCATGATCAAGATCAAACATTGTTTCAAGATTCTCGTTCACAAAACTAATGGGAATAATTAGTATCTCATCCTTGCCTTGTTCCGCCAATTTTTTCAAACTATCTTTGGTATCAGGTCCTATCCATTTTCCTTTCATTCTCGATTGATAAGCAAATTCAAAATTCAGGCCTGTTTTTTTTGCGATTAATTTAGCACTTTCTTCAATGGCTTTTGGATACGTATCTCCATTATTGGCCATAAAGGTTGGAATGGAATGTGCACTAAATAATAGATAGGGGTGAAGATAGTTTTCTTTTTCCAGATGATTCAAAATAAGCCCCGACCAGAAATCAACAAATGCATCCATTGCATAAAATTCCTTGATGAAGTTAATCTTTAGATTTTTGTTTTCTTCCAATACACTGTTTACATCATTTTCGACACTGTACGTAGTTGAGAAACTTGACTGAGGATACAAGGGGATTACAGTTACATCAAATATATGCTCATTTATAAACAAAGCAAGACTTTCTTTAATGAGTGGTTTGGAATATGAAAATGCCAGTTTAACGTTATAGTTCTCGCCTAATTCCTTTTGAAGCGATATTACTGTTTGACGGGTGGCTTCAATGATAGGTGAGCCACCTATCATTTCATATTTTTTCCATGATTTTTTATAACGGGTGTTACTTATAAAAAAAGAGAGGAATGCACGTCCCAATTTACCAAGTGGTATAATAAAAGGATCGTTAAACATCCTGGCTAAAAATTTTTTTAGTTCAGGAGGGTTCGCTGCTCCTCCCATATCTACAAGCAATATGCCTTTCATTATACTGTTTTTGAATAAATGGAAGCTCCCTGACTTAGGTCAGGGTCAAAAGCCATGGCAATATTACGGGCAATCATACGTCCATTGTCGCTGATTTTGATTCCTTCTTCGCTAATACTGATAAGCTTGTCTTTTTCGAAGTTAAGTAATTTAGTTGCATCAAAATCGATGATCGTCTTTATTTCATCAGCAGTTAAGTTAAATTCTGCTGCAATTTCATCAAATATCAAAACACCGTTGCACATGATACTATTGATAACTGAACGTACAATTTGTTGTTTGGTGCTTAATGCATAACCTCGTTCAACAGCAAACCCTGTTTTTTCGATGGCTTCCATGTAATGGGTGATATTTTTAAAATTTTGTGCATAAGCACCCCATAACTGACTGATTGAAGATGCACCAAAACCATAGACTTGACCCGTTGTTTCAAGGGTGCAATATCCCTGAAAGTTTCTATGTAATCGTTTTGTTTTAAATGCGCTTGCCAGTTGGTCGTTAGGATGAGCAAAATGGTCGATGCCAATAGCTTCGTAACCAGCTTGCTGTAATAGCTGAATATTGTTGATTAACATTTCCATTTTTTCTTTAGGTTCAGGAAGTCCGATTTTTTCGAGTTTCAACTGTTCTTCTTTAACCCAGGGTACATGTGCATATGAAAAAGTGACAATTCTGTCAGGTTTGATTTCAATGGCTTTTTTCATGGTTTCCATAAAGCTATCAACGGTTTGTAGAGGTAAACCGTAAATGAAATCAAGATTTATTCCAGTAAAACCTTTGGTGCGAAGATAATCCACCACATCTTTTACAGGCAGTTTAGGTTGCTGACGATTCACAACCTTCAGTACATCTTCTCTGAAATCCTGAATTCCAAGGCTCATTCTGTTAAAACCCATAGCTGCCAATTGATCGATATGGGTAAATTCGAGGTAAGCTGGACTGCATTCAATGGCTATTTCTGCTTTAGGGTCAAGGATAAATGTCTTTTTTAGCAGATTCATAATATCTTCGATGAATTTCATCGAAATGGAGTTGGGTGTACCACCTCCCCAATGGATTTGAGTTACTTTACGTTTTTTAAGGTCAAGATGAGCTGCAACGTTTTTAATTTCTTGTTTAATGGCATCAATATATCGCTCAACAACTGGCCTTTTTTGTCCGATGATCGTATTGCAACCGCAAAAATGGCAACGTTGGGGACAAAAGGGAATATGGACATAAATAGAAATATTTTCAGGGAGCTGATTGTTGGAAGCTCTTAACTGATCAATATATTCAATGGCTGTAAAGTTTGTATGAAAAAAATTTGCAGGAGGGTAACTCGTATATCGGGGCCCTGAAACATTGTGTTTATCTAAAAATTCGCTTGTTATTTGCATTATTGATTTTTATTTTGCTAACAAAAGTATAGAGATATTCTGAAGATATTCTGTAGTTTTCTTTAGAATTCACTATTAAAATAGAAATAGAAAGAAATTCAGTTTGTTTTTAAACCTTTATCATTTAAATAAAATAAAAATAATATCATAAAC
This sequence comes from Bacteroidota bacterium, assembly GCA_037133555.1. Classification (GTDB taxonomy): domain Bacteria; phylum Bacteroidota; class Bacteroidia; order Bacteroidales; family JACABE01; genus JACABE01. Next base: position 34,165 of record JBAXNW010000019.1, on the reverse strand, counting down.
TATTGAAAAGCATTGCAATACATCTTTCCTGATGTACCAAATCAATAAGCAGCTATTTAATCAACATTGAGAAGTGTTGCGAATATATTGATAAATATCAGGAGTAAAGATTTTGTAGGGTTTTCTTGTTACTGAGTTTTAGAAACTCAAATATATTTTACTTTTGCTATATAATACAATTCATATTGCTCTGCACAGGTTTTTGGTCATCATACATTGGTTTCCGTTCATCATGCACAGGTTTTTGGTCATCGTGCACAGGTTTCTGCATATCGTGCACACGATTCTGCTTATCGTGCACAGGTTTTTGATTATCATGCATAAGTTTCCGGTCATCATACACAGGTTTTTGCTTATCGTGCACAGGCTATTAGTCATCATGCGCAGGTTTCTGGTCATCGTGCACAGGTTTCTGGACATTGAAAACAATAGTTTAAATTTCTTACCATAATAATTATTTAGTAAATTAAAAATATTTTTGTTTTTATTTGTATTTGTTAAATAATTTATTGTAATTTTAACGCAATTTTTAAATTTTTTATAAACTTATCAATTGCTTAAAAACAATTTATTTATTAAAAAGAAAGGAGAAACAAAATGGACAAACCACATGTAAGAAAATTACAGATGTATGAAGCTGTTCTTGTATATCTGGAATTAAAAAACGCAATCTGGACAGCATCCACAATTTTTAATGCCGAAGTTAACGCTTTGAAAGCGGGTATTATTGAGATTAAAGAAAAAGACAGAATAAACAAAAAATCTAATGATGCTACCAAAGGCAAAGAACAGAAGCGTGATGCAATGATTAAAGCTACCTCTAAAATTTGCGATGCCGGTGTTGCTTATGCCGACAGTATTGATGATGCCGAATTGAGAGGCAAATTTGATTTTTCGCCCAAAGATTTGGAAGATGGCAATGTTGAAATAGTAATTGCCAGATGCCGACAAATTGGAACAGATGCAATTGCTGTTACCTTAGGTTTAAAAGATTGGGGAATGCCTACAGAATATCTTGCCGTACAATCGGCAGCTGTTGACGCTTTTGAGTTGGCTTCACCAAAGGGAAAAGAAATAGTAACTACAGGTAAAAGTACCAATAAAGAAATGAATTCGGAATTTAAAGTTGTGGATACTCATTTAAAAAGACGACTCGATAAACTGGTGAACGGTTATGAAGATGCAGCACCCGATTTTGTTACTGAATACTATGATAAACGTTATATAGGTGGAAGGAAAAGAAAAGTTGTGCCTCCTATTCCTCCAACACCACCGATTGTTTAAAATAATATTGATTGTTTAAAATAAATTTGTACTTTTATACTCTATGAATAATAATAATTGTATGACATAAATTATAAATATGAAAAATATAAAATGCGTTAGCTTTTATTTCTGTTAGTGAGATCTGGTAAATTTTATATGCAATAGAACTAATAAGTAATAACGCTCACACTACGGCGTGGGCTTTACTTATTAGTTGCATGGGCTTACCAGAGCCTCACTAACAAATATATTTATGTCCCACGCTTTTTTTATATATTAAAATAAATTAATCTCTTCAGAGGGGCAAGAGGAAAATAAAAACACATTTAACAATGAAAAAATTTTATCTTTTATTAATTATAATCTTTACAGTAAACATTGCTTCTGCACAATGGACAACCCAGGCTTCAGGAACTTCAAATGAGTTATATTCCGTATTTTTTACAAGTACTAATACAGGTTATACAACTGGTAATGCTGGTACAATACTAAAAACGAATAACGGAGGATTAAGTTGGGCACCTTTGAATTCAGGGACTTCATATACTTTATGTTCTGTTTTTTTTTCAGATGTAAATACAGGATATGCTGTTGGTAGTCATGGTATAATAATAAAAACAGTTAATGGAGGTACAAATTGGATAGTACAAAGTTCAGGAACTTCTATCACTCTATTTTCTGTTTATTTTGTAAATACAAATACAGGTTATGCAGTTGGTTATGATAGTAATAATGGACAAATTCTTAAAACTACTAATGGAGGTACTACATGGTCTACAGTTAATGTAACCTCTTATTATAGTTTTTCCTCGATTATTTTTATAAATACCAATACTGGTTTTGCAGTAGGTTATGACAATAATAATCATGTTGGGTTAATTTTAAAAACAACTGATGGAGGTACAACCTGGACACCTCAAAATTCAGGAACTGTTCAATTAATAAAATCTGTTTTCTTTATAGATGCAAATATAGGTTATACAGTTGGAGATTACATATTAAAAACTACTAATGGAGGAAGTACCTGGACAACTCAAACTTCAGGTATACCATATTCTTTAAAATCTATTTATTTTATTGATGCTAATACGGGTTATGCAGTAGGGGGCTATGGAAATATTATTAAAACTACTAATGGTGGAATGAATTGGATTTCTCAAACATCAAACACATCAGAGTCATTGAATTCGGTTTTCTTTTTAAATGCCAATATAGGTTATTCTGTTGGTCAAAATGGCAAAATATTAAAAACTACTAATGGGGGACTTGGTATATCAGAAGTATTTTCTAAAAACTACATACAAATTTCACCAAACCCAGCAACAATTAAAACAACTATATTTTATCCACCTTTTAATATTGACGGGCAACTACTAATTTATAATATGCTAGGACATATTGAATACGAAGAAAAGATTTTAAAAAGTACTTCAAAAGCAGAATTAAATATTCAAAGTTATAAAACAGGTCTTTATAAAGTTATTTTAAAAGAAAACGGATTATTAAAAGGACAAATAAGTTTTATTAAGCAATAATTTAAATTTAGATTTATGGATTTGAATAATGATAAAATTGCGGCTACTAATGACCAAAGTATTGGATTGCAATGGTATAATGGAAATATACTCCTATTGGTACATCAGCAGTTGCAATTGGTACAGGTAATTAAAATACAATAGGATTTATTGCTGCTCAAGGCTCTGGAAATTATGCTACTAGTTTATGTTTTGATTTTAATTTTAAATGGATATAGTGACTGGTATTTGCCAAGCAGAGATGAGTTAAATAAACTATATCTAAATCAAAATTCAATAGGAGGGTTTGCAAGTAATTATTATTGGAGCTCTAGTGAGTATGGTAACTACGACGCTTGGGGACAAAACTTTACCAATGGCTATCAGTATCATTATGATAAAATAGTTAGCGGTAACCATATTCGTGCAATAAGAAATTTCTGATTAATTATTAAATTTCGTTATAAAACAAAAAAATAAAGAAATATATGATACAGTATAAAATAGAAAATGAATATTTTAAAGTGTATTTTAGGAAGAATATGATTCCTTATGAAATTTCACTTTATGATTTAGGCGCAACAATCGATTGGCGGATATTTGAATTTGAAAGTAAAGTGATATTAGCGAAGAATGTTTCTCATTGGACATTACATTTAATGGTTGATAAAAATTTGTCAATCGAATTTGCTTATGAATTTCAAGAAGTGATAAAGAAACTCTGTCTTGATAATAAAATTGATTGGGTTGAAACTGAAAAGGCTTTAATCATATGTGATGAATATAGATCATTGCGTGCTAAAGTAAAATATAAAAGCAAACATGAAATTACTGAGATAAAAAGATTTTTAAAAGAAAAATATAATTTAACTTAAAAATAAAAAATCATGAATGATTGCAAAACTTATCCAGGTATTAATGTTTATATTCAATAAATATGTGATTTAAAAAACCAAAATAAAAATATTTTAAATGGAATTATTTAGAGGTGATAATATATATAATATTGACACATGTCCGGGAATCTATAGAGGGAACGGATTACGATCAAAGGCTTTTGGAAGTGGATGTCAACCAAATAACATTGAGTTAATAGGTCTTATTGAATCAATAAGAAAACATATAAAACAAATAGATAAACTGGATTCAGATTACTATGATGTTACGGACTTTTTATCTTTTTCACGAGAAAAAGAAAGAGGATTATATTGGTGCAGAGATAGAGATAGATTAATTATTGAAAGTGCAGATGAATATGAAGAGACAAGATATTTGTTTACATTTAACCTCAATGACAAATTACTATCTCAAATAGGAAATGGGATTTACTTATATAATTACAAATGCAATCTTGATTTGATAAAACCAGATAAAAAGGATAATGATATTTTATTGCATATCCATAAGTATATTTCAAAAAATGACACATGTCACATTTGTGAAAACAAGTATGATAATCATAGATTGATTTTAATAGACTCTTATGAATATTTAATAAATAATGCTAAAGATGCCAAATATAAAGGTGCAATTGAATATGCGAAAATTGATAATGAATGGCTAGTATTACCATTTGACAAGTCTGGAAAGTTTAGATCGTCTAGAATTCAGAGAGCTGATTTTTGGTTTGCTGAACATTTTAAAGTTATAGGAGAGATTAGACCAGAAATAGACTATTTAAATAAGTGTTATGTTGATAGGTCGAATATATTCTAGGAAATATTAAGTTGACTTTCTTTTTATTCATTAACATTTAAACCCCGACTTTAATAATATCACCCCTATGGGGTTTTCATTTATATTTAAACCCTGCCTTCGGTTATAAATATAATCATCATAAAAAAAATAACAGGAATAAGATAAAAAGGAATAAAACTAAGGTGTTTTAAAAAATAAGGGAATGGCAATATTAAAACCTTATTCGCAAAAATTAACCTTAGTAGAAATATAAAATCTAACACAAATCAAACCTTATTAGCTTATTTATAATTCTAATAAGGTTATAATTGCAGGGGGGTTATCCATTGTATATTATGTAAAAGTTATGATGTAAAATGTAGTTGCACTCATCTTTTTTCAACTTTTCCATTTTCCATTTCACATCATCAATTTTCCATTTTTATATGTAAAATGTATTACTTACATCTGTTTTTTAATTTTTCCATTTTCCATATCACATCATCATTTTTCCATTCTATTCCCTTTTCCAATCAACTGCTTTCACCCAATCCACAACCAATTTAGCGTTTTCAAAAGGAATTCCGGGAATAAAGCCATGACCTAAATTGAAAATCCAGTTTTGATTTTCAGAACCGAATTCAACATACTTTTCGAGTTCAGTGATAATAGTTTTTTTATCAGCCAGTAACAATCTTGGATCCAAATTTCCCTGCAAACCAATTTCAGCATGTACCAATGAACGGGCTTCTGTTATTGAAGTCTGCCAATCTACACTTAAGAAATTACAATCTGATGGTTTTATATATTTTATACCATAGCCTAAACCTTTTGGGAGGAAAATAACAGGAGTACCTGCCTTCATAACAGCAGCAGAAATCCTCCTTACATAAGGCATAATCATTTCGAAATATAAATCAGAAGGAATTAAACCTGCATGTGTTTCAAATATCTGGAAAACAGAAATACCATGTTTAGCCTGCGTTATTGCATATTCAATTGACAATTCGGTAATGGCATTCAATAATTGATGGGCTAATATTTTATCTTTATATAATAATGCAACTGCATCAGGGAAAGTATGATTGGTGCTCAATCCTTGTACCATATAACAAAGGGTAGTTAAAGGAGCTCCGCAAAAACCAATTAAGGGTGTATTTTCAGGTTTTGTCCGCATGATTTCATCAATTACATCGTATATATAATTGAGTTTTGAAGCATCTGCTTTTAACATGCTCATAGGATCTTTTACATCTTTAAGAGCAGTAGCAAACTTAGGGCCTGAATCGGCAAAGTTAAGTTCCATGCCTAAAGCCTGAGGTATCACCAATATATCTGAGAATAATATAGCTGCATCAACGCCCAAGTCGTAAACCGGCATTAATGTAACCTTTGCACCCAGTTCAGGGGATTCCATTAATTCGTGGAAACTATGATGTTCGCGCATTTTGAGATATGAAGGCAACACTCTCCCTGCCTGACGCATAAACCATACCGGAGGTCTTTCAGTTTTTTCTCCTTTTAGTGTCTTTTCAAATATTGAGTTGTTCATTTATGAATTTTAAAATTTATTTTTAACTAACCCTGACAGGGTTTCAAACCCTGTCAGGGTTATATAATTTACAATTGTTTTAATGCTTCTAAATTAGCTGCAATAATAGTCTCTATATCTTTATCTGTATGAGCATAAGAAATAAACAAACATTCGTATTGTGAAGGAGCTAAATAAATGCCGCTTTCCAGAGACATTTTGAAATACCTTGCATATTTGTCAGCATCCGATTTCATGGCTTCGTCAAAAGATGTAATCTGGGTTTCGTTGGTAAAGAAAAAAGTCATCATTGAACCTACACGGTTGATAATCCCTTTAACACCTGTTATTTCCATATTTTTACGAATACCTGCTTCAAGCATGGCTGCTTTTCTTTCAAGTTCTGTGTAAAAATCGGGCGTATCTCTGATTAATTTTAACATGCAAATTCCCGCAGCCATGGCCAATGGATTTCCTGACAATGTACCTGCTTGATAGATAGGTCCGATTGGAGCCAGCATATCCATAATTTCCTTACGTCCACCATAAGCACCTACCGGAAGGCCACCTCCAATGATTTTTCCTAAGGTAGTTATATCTGGCATTACATTGTACAATTCCTGGGCTCCGCCTTTTGCCAGTCTGAAACCGGTAATTACTTCATCAAAAATCAACAAAGCTCCATATTCTGTAGCAATATCACGTAAACCCTGAAGAAAGCCTTTGGATGGAACCACAACGCCCATGTTGCCGGCTACCGCTTCTACAATAATAGCTGCTATCTTATTCCCTTTTTCCTGAAACAATGTTCTTACTGAATCCAGGTTGTTGTATTCCGCAATCAGTGTGTCTTTGGCAATGCCGGATGTTACTCCGGGACTATCAGGCAAGCCAAGTGTAATGGCACCTGAGCCGGCTTTAATCAGAAAACTGTCACCATGACCGTGATAATTACCTGCAAACTTCAAAATACAATCTCTGTTGGTAAACCCACGAGCGAGTCTGATGGCACTCATGGTAGCTTCGGTACCTGAATTCACCATGCGGACTTTTTCGATGGATGGAAACATTTCTACAATGAGGCTGGCCATTTCGGTTTCATATTCTGTAGGTGCTCCGTAACTGGTGCCTTTTTGAGCTGCTTCGTTGATGGCTGCTAAAATGGCATCATGGGCATGTCCAAAAATCAATGGACCCCATGAAGCTACAAAGTCAATATATTGGTTTCCATCAATATCTGTAATATAAGCACCTTTTGCTTTACTGATAAAAATAGGATTTAATTTCACACTTTTAAACGCTCTAACTGGAGAATTTACACCTCCTGGGATGATTTCCTGAGCTTTCTTAAAAGCTGCTATACTATTTGTAAATTGCATATCACGTATTTTATAATTTATACATATTATATATAAAAGTGCCTAAAGTACTTAGAATATTTAAAGCACTTAAAGTGGAAAAGATATAGTTTTTTTCAACTTTAAGTACTCAAGGCACTTTAGTACTCTAAGTACTATAATTTTTATTTCATTTTATTTAAAATATTTGCCGCTTCTACTGCATGATAGGTTATGATAATATCAGCACCTGCTCTTTTGATAGAAGTTAAAATTTCCATCATTACCCTGTCTCCGTCAATCCAGTCATTTTTTGCAGCAGCTTTAACCATCGAAAATTCACCACTTACATTGTAGGCAGCTACCGGCATTTTGAATTCATTTTTAACACGGTAGATAACATCTAAATAGCTGAGTGCTGGTTTTACCATTACAATGTCAGCACCCTCGGCGATATCCAATTCTACTTCACGCATGGCTTCGTTTGTATTTGCTGGATTCATTTGATAAGTGGCACGGTTACCGAATTTTGGAGCACTTTCTGCTGCTTCTCTAAATGGGCCATAAAAACCTGAAGCATATTTTGCAGAATAAGACATAATTGGAATTTTTTCAAATTTATTCAAATCCAACTGTTCACGAATCATGGCAACCCTGCCATCCATCATATCGCTGGGTGCAATCATATCGGCACCAGCTTCTGCAAGTGATACAGCTTGTTTTGCTAAAGTAATCAAGGTAGAATCATTGTCAACATCTCCATCAATGATGGTTCCACAATGACCGTGGGTAGTATATTCGCAATTGCAAACATCTGCAATGATATAAAGATCTTTGTTGTCTTTTTTTAAGGCTCTGATTGCTTGTTGTACAATACCATCATGTTCACAGGCAACACTTCCATCTTCATCTTTGTGAGCAGGAATGCCAAATAACAATACTGCTTTTACACCTGCAGCATATACTTTTTTACATTCTTCTACCAGATTTTCAACGGATAGCTGATAATTACCCGGCATCGAATTGATGTGATTTCTTACATTGCTACCTGAGCAAACAAACAATGGCATTACAAAATCGTCCACTGAAAGCTTGGTTTCGGTTACCATTTGTCTTAATACTCCGTTGTATCTTAATCTTCTTAATCTTGTTACTGGAAAGTCCATAATATATCTGTTTTAAATTGATTTATAAATAAGTTTTATTGCTTTTTAAAAAATGTTTCTATTGCTTCACTCAATCCTTCGACATTCGATTTTTTTGCTGTAATCAAAGGTTCAAGTCCTGTTTCGTTTATTACTTTTGTGGTAGTGGTCCCAATACTTGCAGTTTTTAATGATTGAATGTTGCCCGCTTGATAAAATGAACAAAAGTTCTGAAATGTAGAAGGACTGGTAAATACAATCAGGTCGTATTGATCTTGAAGGATCATTTCTAATATTGAAGCATCGGCTTGCTTTGGCTTTACCGTTTGGTAAACATTGATTCGCTTTACATCATTCTCCTTAGATAAACGATTACTCAATGTGTCATCTGCCAGATTGCCTAAAGAGAGTAATATTCTTAGATGTTGAGGATTAAATGCTTGGTAAAAATTTTCCAATAAATCAACCGAAGTATTATCATGGCTGATAAAATCAGGCGAATAACCGTAATATTCAAGTTCTAAAGCGGTTTTTCCTCCGATGACGGCTAATTTTACAGTTGAAGGTAATGTTGTACTCCCTTTGAGGTCACTCAAATGTTTGAAGAAATTTGCAACTCCGTTTTTACTGGTAAAGAAAATCCAGTCAAAATTTCCCAATTCTTCAAGCAATGCTTTATCATCCGATGGAAGTAGTGCTGGAAGAATTTCAATCATGGGCAAGGAAAATACATTTGCGCCCTTAGCTTTTAAAATATCTGGAAGAGTATCACCTGATTCAACCGCACGGGTAGATATGATGACTTTGCCTTGTAATGGTAAATTTCCTTGTGCTTCCAACAGATTGAAAGTACGTATTTTTTCAAGGATTTCTTTTCCCCCGTTAGTATATAGTTTTTTTGCCATTTCAACGGCGATTTCAACGGACTGTTCAACAGGAGCTGAAGCAGATTCTTTTAAAAACTGGTTTCCATCGATGCTGGAAATGAATCCGGTGATATGAAATTCTTGATTTTTAATTGTGGTATAACTTCCAACAGGAATCTGGCATCCGCCTTCCAGCGTTTTTAAAAATGCACGTTCAGCATTGGTGGTAATCAGGGTTTCGTTGTCGTTTATTTTTGATAGAATTTCTTCAATAAAACTGTCATTTTCTCTGATTTCGATAGCAATAGCCCCTTGACTGCAAGCTGGTATCATTACTTCTGGATCAATGAGTTCCGATATAAATTCACCCATTTCGAGGCGTTGTAATCCGGCAGCTGCCATCACCATTACATCGCAATAACCTTCCTGCATTTTTCGGATGCGGGTATTCACATTACCACGAATCTCCACTATCTTAAAATCTTTATTGATGCGAAGCAATTGGGCTTTTCGTCTTAAACTGGAAGTAGCAATTACATCCGCTGAGGTAAGATCACTGATTTTTCTGTTGTTGCTGCTGATGAGGGCATCCCTGACATCGCCGCGTTTTAAAACAGCGCCTAGTTTGGCTCCATCGGGAAAGCTGGTTGGTAAATCTTTCAAACTGTGAACAGCCATGTCAATTTCGTTGTTAAACATAGCAATCTCAAGGTCTTTTGTAAATAGACCTTTGTCACCAATTTTGGATAACGGAACATCCAGGATTTTATCACCTTTGGTTTTAATAATAGCAATCTCAAAGACGAGATTTGGGAAATGGATTTCAAGTTCTTCTTTAACGCGGTAAGCCTGATACAATGCTAATTTACTTCCTCTTGTTCCAATACGGACGGTTTGTTTCATTAATTCTGATTAAAAAATTGATTTACTAAATGAATGTGTTCGCGTTTTTTGCCATTGTCGGTAAAAGCTTTCACATTCGTAATCATAGTATGTATGAGTTTGTTGGTGATCTGGTCAGCATATTCAGAAGCTTTCGGTAAATCTATTTGTTTTTGGCTTTTTATAAAATCTTCCAGCTCATTTTTATTGATGCCATGGAAATATTTGCAAATACTTTGAAAAGTTGGGATTAGGTTGCGGGTATGCACCCAATTTCCGAAATCTATTACAACTTCTTCGATGATAGATTCTGCAGCACAAACTTCACCACGTCTTTTTTCGAGGGTTTCATCTACTATATTTGTCAAATCATCGATATCGAAAACATGAACATTTTCTATTTCAGCTACATCTATGGCTACATTACGAGGAACTGATAAATCCACAAAAAAGAGATCTTTATTGTTTCTTAGCATCATTGCTTTTTCAACCATGTCTTTTGTAATCAATGGTTTTTTAGAAGCAGTAGATGAAATGACAATATTGTTTTCGAGGAGTAATTCTTCGAGTCTACTGTATTCTTCAGCTTTCCCATTGTATTTTTCAGCCATTTCAATGGCGTTTTGATAAGTACGATTAACAATCGTGAATTGTTCACAGCCTTTGGTGATAAGGTTTTGAATGGTGAGCTCGCTGGTTTGACCGGCCCCGATGATTAATGCTTGCTGAGATGGTAAGTTGCAAAGCATTTTGTTGGCAAGGTTAACTGCCGCATAGCTGATAGAAACAGCACCGAGGTTGATTTTTGTTTCAGACCTTACTCTTTTGCCGGCTTCAAATGCTTTAGCAAATAGTCTTTTCAGCAAGGGGCTGACCAATTCGTTTTTCTCACAGATATTATAAGCATCTTTCACTTGGCCCACTATCTGGTATTCGCCCAAAGCCATTGAATCCAAACCAGATACCACATGAAAAAGATGACGAACCACTTCGTCGTGCGATTTTCTGTATAGATGTGCACTTAATTCTTTATCAATGTTCCTGTATTTGAAAAGAACTTCTTCTATAACATCAAAATCTATTCCTCCACCATGTCCGGCTGATTCAATATATATTTCTGTACGGTTACAGGTTGATAATACAACAGCTCCAACGATGCCTTTTTCTTTGAGCATGGGAACAAATCGTTTGATATCTTCTTCACAAAATACAAATTTTGACCTGACTTCTATGGGGGCAGTCTTGTGGTTTAATCCAAGTAGTTTAATCATGGTATGCTTTGACTTTTATTATTGTCGGCAAAAGTAAAAGTCAAATCTGATTTTTTTCTGTAGATTTTCAACAGAATTTAAATTTAAAGATAAATAGGAAAGCAACAAAGGCAGAAAAACATACTATATAATTGTTCAGAAAATTGTGTGCTTTATAAAATATTGAAACACAATGATTCTCTTGTTATCCAAATAACAAAGCAGGCATTTGTAAGATGGAAAACTATTGAAATATATTGTTGTTTTTATTGATAAATATCAAGCATGCCTTTTTTTAATCTTAAAAATTATTCGGATTCAATTCCGATAATTTCTGACATGAGAATAGAAATCAGTATTTTGATGCAAAAATAACATTAATTTGTAATGTTTGAGATTTTTATGAGCTTGCTTGTTATAGTTTGAAGCTATTAAATGTAATTGCATTTTGAAAAAAGAACAGTATTTTCTTATTCCTTCTTTAGTGTAATTAATACAATTTCAGGTGGACAATTAAACCTTAGCGGTATTCCACTTACGCCTACACCTCTCGAAGTATATCCCTTCATTTTTCCAATTTTCCATTCACCATGGTTGAAATTCTTCCCTTCAAACTGATGACTGATAAGTGGAAAGCCTTCTTTTAAGCAAATTTGGCCTCCATGGGTGTGACCACACAAATAAAGGTCATACTTATTGGCCGAAGCCTGTTTTGCCAATTCTGAAGTATGTACAAGCGCAATTTTAAAATCATAAGCCTTTGTTTCGAGGCACAATAAAGCTTGTTCAGTGTAATAACTAAAGGGATCGTCGGTACCTGTAATCAGGATTTTTTCATTGTCTTTAATAATTTCGACCGATTCGTTGACCAATAATTCTAATCCCGATTGCTTTTCATATTGTGCCATCAGGTAGGTATCGTGGTTACCTAAAACTGCAAAAGTTCCATAAGGTGCTTGAATGTATTTGGATAATATTTTAAAGGGTTTCAAAATATTAACGATACTTCCTGAATTATCTTTTCGATAGTCTCCAGTAAGAAGACAAATATCGAAATCGAGTTTTTTTATTTTTGAGATGATGATTGAGGCAAAACCAGGAATACTGTTAATGTGAAGATCTGAAAGATGCATGATTCTGAATCCATCAAAAGCTTGTGGAAGCTTGGCGTATACAAGGGAAAGTTGTGTAATTTTTATTGTTTTTGAGTTCCCATAGCCTTTCTTATAATAGCCTGTTAGTTTTAATAGATAGGTGAATAAAGTCAGCAGTCGGACAAATAATTTCCAATGGCTTCTGCTCTTTTTACCGTTTTTGTTGCTGAAAAATCCAATATTTTCAAGTACAGAGCGTGTTGCTGCCCATATCAGACGCTTTTCTTTCCTGATTTCAGGGTTATCTGTAAAATTGTACATCTAAAAGGTATTTGTAAAATAAAACAGATTTTAAAAGAATTTGTTACCAATAAAAAATATTTAGTTGTCAAATTGTTGAATGATTCATTCTGCCAGTATCGGCTTGAGCTATCATTGATAAGCTGGATTTAAAAATTGCTTTTATGGATATTCAAATCCAAACCTAAATCTTATTAGCTTGTCATTTTTAAATTCATATTCAGCATAATAAACTGGCATGTTATACCTCTTTAAAAAATCAGAATGCTTATAATCATCGATTTGATATTTTATGATTTCTGTATTTTTATTTGTTTTAACTGTTTTAAAACAATTACCTAAAACTGCAATGAGCTTTTGTATCGAAAGTCCTAGTTCAATCCCTTTTTCAGTTTTAAAAACTGCAGTTTTAACAACAGCTGCTGCATCTTTTTTAGAATAGTATGAAACCTGAAATTCGGAGAATTCATTTTTACTTCCACCGGGATGGAAAAACAAAGTCAGTGTTTGTTGCTTGTCTAGAGAACAAAACTTTTCATAGGGCAAATCTTCGTTGTCATTTCTTAACTCAAATTGATCGCCGATTTGTTTGATTTTACTTTGGCTATCGTTTAGCTTGATGCCAAATACGGAAGTGTCAGGTGAAGAAAGCTGACAAGGATAAGTGCTGTTGATTTTTAAAGTTTCAGTTGCTGATTTTAAGGTAGCTGGTTTTACTGTCTTGATGCTCTCAATATTTTGTTTTGTCGTGGCAACTAAAACTGAATGATTAACTTGTCTGTTTTGTTCGCAACTAACTAAATTTACAATGAATAATAAAAAGATAAATTTTTTCATAAGTTTTGATTTTTAATGTATTATCACTGAAACATTAGTGTTTTTATCCATCTATTTCTGCTACATAGAAACCACTTTAAATTGAAAATCTAAAGTGGTTTATTTTAAGTATTGCTCAATTACAATTTTTCGCTGCGACATCATTACTTTCCAAGAATTCGGTTTGCTCATAAGTTCTCCTAAATTCTCAGGCAATACTTGCCAACGAAGTCCGTATTTATCATTACACCATCCACATTGTGATTCTTCGCCATCTAGGGTGAAATAATTCCAAAATTTATCAATCTCTTCTTGGTCTTGACAATAAATAGTAAATGACAATGCATCATTAAATTGATGATGTTCTTTTTCTGTACTCATTATAGAGTAATTTTGTCCGAAAATTTTCACTTCACACATTTCGGTATTTCCACTGGGTGTGTTGCCAAGAGGAATTATTTTTCCGTGCTCAAAATCGTTTTCAAAAATATTTTCGTAATATTCAATTACTTTGGAAATCATTCCATCACTAGTGTTAAACCAAAGGCTGGGGATAATTTTATTTTGATTCATATCTTTTATTTTAAAGCTTAATAAATTCTATAATGCTTACTTTTCATTTTACAATGATCGCTAAATTTCTTTTATAAAGAAAACTTGAATAGCGTCCGTGTAAAAATAACAGTTCAATTCTTCTGTTTTTATCCAACAAGCAAAAGTATATAAAAACTTAATTAAAGCGTATCAACTTTTGGTTTTAGAAAAAATTTAAGTGATAACTCAATAACCAATAACTAATTGATTTTTCGCTTTATTTCAATAAATTTAGCAGCTGAATGTCTTCCGATTTCCACCAGTTCTTCTGCCTTGTAAAAATCAAACATTTCACAGGAATGTCTCGAAATATCAATCATCATATCAGGTGGATATTTTTCTATATTTGCCATGGCGATATGCTCTGTCATTAAACTGAGGGTTTTACTGATCAGGTTAAAATAACCGAGTTTCCCATTGTGATTTTCAGCTTCAGGATTGCTTTTATTTAACTGCAGCTGAAATTCTTTAATTTTTTTCATGTAAACGGATTCCTTTGCAACGCTTTCCTTTTTCAACAACAATGGCTTGTAAACCGGTATATCCGCGTTGACATTAACAGCAATCAGCATATCACCGCTACATCTTAATGCATGATTTACCGGAATGTTATTTAAAATGCCCCCATCAATCAGTAATGTGTTGCCCAGACTTACCGGTGTAAATACAGTAGGAATGGAAATGGATGCCCGTAAGGCTTCGTAAATACTTCCCTTTGTAAATACGACCTCTTCCTTTTTTAGAAGGTCTACCGCTACTGCAGCAAAAAATAAGGGAAGCTCTTCAATATTTTTATCTGGTATAAATTCCTTTAAGGTTTTAATGATCCTATCACCTTTTATGAGGCCTTGTGAAGTAAAACTGAAATCAACCAGTTTAAACACCTTGATTTTGTCGAGTGTAAATAACCAGGCTTTGAATTCATCCAGTTTTCCCAGGGCATATATCCCGCCAACCAATGCACCCATGGATGTTCCGCAAAGCGAAACAATATCATATCCCTGTTTTCCCAACTCTTCAATAACGCCGATATGAGCTATCCCCCTTGCTCCACCGCCGGATAATACCAATGATACTTTTTGTTTCATGTTATTGTAAGGTTTAGCATAATGTATAACATCCAGCATTTATAGATTTTGCAGGTTTTACTGGCTTTGAATGGATTTGCTGTTAAAAGACTAGCCTTAGAGCGCTGTTGTTAATAAAACAGCATTACTTATGAGTCAAAATACATGCCCAGCTTGAGCAGCACTCATCCACTTTAAGTCCTATAAATATTTCAAAAATACAAATTTATTTTTATAAATCAAGAACTTGGGTCTTATATTTTTTTCAGAGCCTATGAATCTCTTATATACAGAGATAGTGACACTAAGAATTGGCATTCGAAGGGCTTAGTGGTGAGTTCTTTAGCACAGAAGTTAAAACGAAATTGTTTTGATTTCTTAACTATTCTTCTTTGTAAACAAATTTATCAATTTCCCAACACTCAGTCCATAGATCTTTGGAATTGGGATTGATAAAACACAAACAAATAATGAGCCTATAAAACAATATGTCAAGGAGATGTTATTCATAATTGAGAAATGAGTAGCAAATGCCAGACCCAGACAATAAGAAAACAAATATAGAAATACAGAATGTATCGAAAATATCGAAAGGGAATTCTTTCCGTAAAATTCAATGAACTTATTTTCTTTTATTAAAGTTGATAAGAGTAATATGGCAAATATTCCTGAAAAGGAAGAAATAAAGAAGAAAATTGCATGGTTGTAATTATTCGCAGCCATGTTGATGGTTGAATTTAAGATAGGCCCAACATAAATGTTAAGCAATAAAGCAATAACTATGAAAATTAATCTAAGATATTTGTTTCCAACATGATTCATACGTTCTGCTAAGTTTTTTTCTTTTATTATAAAACCAATGTAAAAAAACAAAATTGCCATAAAGACAGTATCAAGTTTAAATGGAAGATTTGGTAAATGGAATTTGGTTTCAAAATATTTTAAAAATAAAGCTCCAATAGAAAATGAAATTATCACAACGAATTCAACTTTGATATTCTTTATTTTAATTTCTCGAATGCTTATAAAAATAATCTGTACCATTGCTAATGCAAACAAAAACCAAATTTGTCCAACATGCAGACTCTCAGGTTGAACATAATAAAAAACTTCAAGTAAACTCCGTTTCAAAGATAGGGGAGTCCATGTTGGAACTATAAACGAAATTATAATACCAAAAATTACGATTGCGAAATAAGGAATTACTAAATTTTTAAGTGTTTTTTTTATGGAAAATAAATAATTACCCGAATAATTAAAAGTAATACCCGATACTAAAAAAAACAATGGCATATGAAAACTAAAAATCCAATTAAAAACCGGGGAACCATATTTGACCAGATGACCTAATACGACTAAATATAAACCTAAACCCTTTGCAATATCTATCCATTTTATTCTCACGAAAAACCTCCTGTTTTTTTAATTCCTTGTAATTCTGTCTTTTACAACTATTGCTTTTCTTTGTTAATGTGACCTTGCCTGTTGGAATCGCATTAATAACTGCTATCTTATCAAGGAACTACAAATGTAAAGTAAAATCTTTAGCTTTTAATTACTTTTTTACCAGCCTTTTGGCAAGCCATGTTATAAGAAATTAAGCAAATTAATCGATTGAAAACAGGTTTTTCTTAGACGATTTCCCAGTCTTCAATTTCACCTTCTGTTATTATAAAGAGAGGGTGAGGTTCAATGTATGTTTCTTTCATTAAACTATTATATTTCGCTGTATCTCTTGTTTTTAATTTCTTAAGCAGATGATTTTTTTCATATTCAATTTGACCCTGGCTAACTTTCATTGCTAACACCTCATCAGGTTTGTTGAATTTATCGAGATTGAAATGAAAAGCTCTTTGAAGTGACTCTTCGTAAATTGCTGATAAATAATGATTTATGTATAAAAGTGGAGCGTTTAATTTTTTAAAACGACTTAATTGAGGGTGATTTTTATACCCTTTTGTAGTACCTTCTAATACATTTTTAGCCAGTAAAGCTTCACGCCAAAGTGAAACCAATCCTTTTGCATCGAGATATTTAGGGTGTATCGACCAGATTCTCATGATGGAAATATATTTTCAAGTACTTTGGTTCGGTAATCAAATATTTCATTTAATTTGCTTTGAATGAACAAGCTATTGGCTATACGACCCAATATACCAAAAGGCGGTCTGTAACTTACGATATCTTTCATTAAGACTCCATTTTTTAATGGCAGAATAATGTGTTGATGATGCCATAAGCTATAAGGTCCCACCCTTTGTTCATCTACAAAATAGGACTTATCTCTGATATGTGTAATTTCGGTAACCCAGTTGGTTGGGATATTCAACAATGGTCGAACCATATAACAGATTATCATCCCCTCGTATATTTTGTCGGGTAAATTTAAAGAGAGAATATCAAAACCCATTTTTTTGGGCGTAATTTTTTTTAAATTCTGTGGGGAACTTATAAAATCCCATACCTCATCAACTGAGGCATTGATGAATTGTTCTTTTTGAAATTGAAAGAATGCCATATTTGTTTTATATTTAATGATTTAGCTCGAAATTAAGAAATGTTTGACCCCAAATTGGAATGAGATTTAATCGGTATAAGCTAATCCTTTAAATACAACAATCATTTTATATTTTGGTTTTTCCTATGTTGAATGGAGTGCTTTCTGACAAATTTAAAAAGTTATAGTTTTTCTTAAATGAAACACTTAAAAGTCTATTGCCAATAGTTGAATTGGTGAAGATGCAATTTTTTTTTTTAATCTATTATTTTGGATTTCTATTGATTACAATGATTCCGGCTAGGTATGCCATCGGAATATATGCAAATGCCAAGTCAGTTATTGTAAACCATAGGGGTGAAGGAAGTATTAAAATATTTGTAATACCACCAATGAGAAACCATACGCCTATACCTAATGAATATCTCATTTTAAAATTAGTGACAAAAATTGCGGTCAATAAGGCACCCACAAAGCTACCTAAAGCATGGGCTAAAAAGGGCATGATAAAATGTTGAGGTTGTAATAAATGCATGGATGTTTTCAAGCCTTCCATAGTTGTAAGATCTGCACCTGAAGGTGGTGGGATAATCGAACTACTGATCATTATAATTCCCATATTCAAGGCACTTCCTGCAATTATTCCGCCTACTACCGATAAACTATTTCTTAGGATTGGATTCATTTTTATTTATCTATTCTATGAGTTTTATTTCTATAAGCTTATCAATTATTCTCATATATAATTTAATCAAATCTCCCATTGTCAAAATATCTTCAACTGTCCTGCTGATTACTGAAATTAATTTAGAAGTGCCTCTTTTTGTGTCAGTTGTATAAGCTAATGAGTAAATGTTAAATTTTAGAAAACCATCGATGATATCTTGTTGGAGTATTTTTCTTGTTATTTCAGAATTTTGACTCTTTAGTAAATATTTTTTGTCAAACATTTCATTTCCCACTTCGACTTCTTTTTTACCCAATCGTTTCAAGATTTTTTCAATGCTATCTTCAAATCCAATGATTAATTCATACTCAATTTGACTTCCAAATGAAATTTCAAATTTCATAGGTCTGGTATCAGATTCAGATATATTAATCTCCCAATTTTTGTAAGGAATTGTAATTTTTAGAATTTCTAATTCATTGCCTGAGTTATGACTGATTTTAAATTTCCCTTTAAACTCAATGCTTATCTTTTGCCATAATTCACGTTTTAGACTAACATCTATATATCCTTTTGTTTGGTTTATAAATGTTTGTTTCAAATAATCATTGACTTTGTTTTTACTCATTTGTTCGAAAATTATCCTTTATGTCCCTTCAATTATAATGCTTAACGTTCCACTTAATGCTGACTGTAGGGGAGTGGTTTTTTAATTCAGCTAGCTAAATTATTAATTTTTTTTAAACATTTCCAAGAACTACCTATTTTTTATAGCTTTTTTCAAGAACGAAGTTTTTAGTATTAGCCGCAGTTGTCGGATTCTGCTATTATTGGTGATTTTTTAAATTTTATTTTCTACATTAACTGTCTTTTAAGCAACGAACAGAGAATCCGTTTTTCTTACTATTACCGTTTTCGTTTCTGCCAAATTTTCCACTACTAAAGTCTAAAAACCAATTGATTGCCTCGTCAGTATTGAGTTCGGATGAAGTCCACCAATCACCGAAGGTTCCAATGCTATCGAATGGGCCGTCACCACAACGATAACCACCCAAAAGGAGTTTGAAAATATTTTCTTTAATGTTTTTCCAATTCTTACTGTCTGCCTCACAAAATCTATTACCATTATTCAAATTATCTTTTAGCTTTCTCCATTCTGTATCGCTAGGAATTTTCCAGCCTATTGGACATAGATTAAACGTATTGTGAATAGCATCCCAATTATAAAGTTTTCCGGATGTTTTTGAAATACTAGCGTCATTATTGTAATTGCAATATGCAGCAGTCCTTAATTTGTACCATTTTAATGAGTCTGTTACATTAGGTATTGCCTTGCCATTGCGATAATGCGTTACTTTTAAATTTTCAACTATCCATATTTGAGTCCCGATTTTAACGGTATGGTATACATTTCCGTCATAATCAACAACAGTATCTTTAAGCACTTGCCCGAAAGTCTCAATGCTTGCAATGATGACGAATGTTAGAATAAGGATTAATTGATTTCTCATTGAGTCTTTGTGTGTGTTGCCAACTAATCCAAGTCAGCAAATTTTATATATACTTTTAGTGACTGGCCTATTTTATAATGGCTCATATATTATTCAATCTACTTCTTGTTTGTAGGCTTTTTTGCGAAGTTCGTTCAAATTCACGAAATCTTCGCTTGCCAACATTTCTTTTATTGATACTGCCTAAGGAAATTCAAAAAACGGCAATTGCTTTTATCTCACCTTTACCTGCTTTGATGTAAGGCTTTTAGAATAGCTTTCTCAAGCAATGGCTCCATTATTTGGTAACCTTCAAGATTTGGGTGAACTCCATCAACTGTAAATTTTTTAGCTAATCCTTTTTCTTCATCCTGCATTTTTGAATAATAATCCAGGTAAACAATGTTGTTTTCTATACAATAAACTTCAAGCATTGAATTAAGTTCGACAATTTTTTCTGCAGGCTTAATTTCTGGTCGCCAGGGAAAATGATTTGCTGGAAGAATTGAAGAAATTACGACTTTAATTTTATTAGCCCTTGCTAATTCTACCATTGAGATAATATTGCCATAAATATATTCAGGTGAAATCGGGCCTCTATTTTCAGCTATATCATTTATACCTGTAAGTATAACAACAACTGCAGGTTTTAACTCAATAACATCAGGGCGGAAACGAATTAACATTTGCGAAGTAACCTGTCCACATATCCCGCGATCAATGTAGGGTTTATTCATAAAAAAACTGCTATCAATGACTTTCCATAATTCTGTAATAGAATTTCCCATGAAAACAATACGATTTTCACCTTTGACTGTAGGCTTTAATTCTTGATTTTCATTTGCATACCTTTTGAAATTTGCCCAATCTGTTTCTGTTTGTGCAACTTGGCAATTGCTTTTCATCGAAATCAAAATAAAAATGAATATGATAAAAGTCTTCATATCTAATGGAATTATTTAAGATTTATTATTAAGTGTAGCTGCAACTATAATTTTGTCTATTTGTTTCCCTGTTTTGCTCGTTTTAAAGCTCTTTGAAAGCAGGAATATGAACAAGGGTATATTTTTTTTAAAAAATCAAAATAAGCTTAGCCCCATTTTTTCCCCAATTAATTGATGTTCAAAGATAGCTGAATCTTTTGATTTGCACTTTTTAATTGGCATAATTTCTCTATCCTTAGAATCAAAAAGCATAATCCAATAATCTTTATTGTCAATATCAAGCGAGCGATTTCCCATGCTATATGCACGCCACCTTAAATTTGATTTTTTTATTCCAATCTTCATGTTTGCTTCAATATTAAACCATTGCCCAATTTTAATGATTCCAAATAAAATATTTGAAAATTTGATTCGTTTTTTATCATAATCAAGCATGGTTCTTGTCGAAGAAAATCCAACCAAGGCTCCTATAAGTATTAAAATGAATGCAGAAGAGTGAAAAAATATCAAAATCAGTCCGGCTATAAACAAAATCACCCCTGAGATTGAACCAACAGGTCCAAATGAATTTTCAAGTTTGTTATTTTCAATCATTTTAATTTGATTTTCGATTCTTTAAATAGCAATTGCTAATCATCCGATTAATTGCTGTTCGAAAGTGTATTATTTATTTCCAAGTTTTTCTTTTATGTTTTCCATGAAAACAGGAATGTAATCCTTGAACGTCTTGAATTTATTGCGCTTATTGGTAATAATATTACCGAGCTATATTATCTTATGCTTGGGTTCTTTCATATTCTTCGACAATTTCTTTCGCTTTCTCATAATCATTGTCTGAGATAAATAATCTTATTGCGCCTGCTCCACCACCTGCTGTCCACCATGGATTTAATGTTCCCATAATTACATCCTGCATATAGACCATGATTCCTGAATCTTCTAATAAAGTTTTGACCATTCCAACTTGCCATGGACTACCACTGTATATTTCTATGGGTGTAGTATCTTTTTTAGCATTCATCTTATTTGTAGTTTTGAACTATTAAAATTAAATCTATCATTCTATAAGGCTGCCATTTTAAATTTCGCAATATATTGCAAATAAGTGCGATAGAATTTATTTAGCCTCATTTGCTATGCCGACAAAAACAACTATAAAAGTAAATATTTCAGAGAAAGTAGCAAATTGTTTTTTGTCAGCAGATTAGGCAAGTGGATTGTATAAAGGCCGAGTCAGCCTACTTGCGCTTAGTGGCTTCCTTTGCTGTCTGAAGGCTCCCACAATTCAATTTTGTTGCCTTCTGAGTCCATAATATGTAAGAATTTTCCGAAGTCGTAAGTCGCAATACTGTCAAGTATGGTAACTCCGTTTTCTTTGAACTTCTTTACAAGACCTTCAATATTCTGAACCTGGTAGTTAATCATAAAATCCTTTTTAGAAGGAGAAAAATATTCATCCCCTTTATTGAAAGGTTTCCATTGAAGAGAATTTATTTCATCAGGTTTGTTTATATTTCTGGAATCAAAACTCGAAGAACCCCAATCATTTATTTCAATTCCTAAATTTTTGCTGTACCATTCTTTCGTTTTGTTTAAATTATCTGAATAAAAGAAAATTCCACCAATTCCGGTTACCTTAGGGCTTTTGTCTTTAGTAGAAGCTGTATTTATTGCTTCATTTTTTTGTTTGTCCATTGTATTTTTTTGTTTGTTTATTTTACTGGTCTGATTGCAACTTATAAAAATTAGCACAATTACAATGCATCGTAATATTCTTTTCATTTTTTTTCTTGTTTTTTTAATGTTGTTGTCTTTTAAGCTACTGTTCATCGGTCTCATGATAAATAAGTAGGGGTATAGGTTCATTTCTCATTATATGCTGTGCTGAATTTTTAAAATCTAGTGAACTCCCCAAATTCAACAAAAACAGGTTTTTGCAATTATTTAGGCATAATTCATTTTTATTTCAAGTTAATTTTTAAGCAATATATAGCCATTCAATGATGTAGCAATTAAAAGCCAAATAAAATAAGGAAGGATTAATATGGATACAAGTTTCAATGCAGGCCAATAAAAAAATAGGATGTATCCAATGAGTATCGTAAGTAAACTAATTACGAAGAGAGCTGATAAAACATTGTGGTAATAAAAGAAACTTGGATTCCAGCTTACATTTAATATCCATTGAACTGCAAATAAAATAATAAGAAGTTTCTTATTATCAATAACTTGCCAAACATTTGCCATATAAATACTAAAGCAAATCATAATAGAGGTCCAAGCGGCTCCAAAAACCCAGCCAGGAGGGGTCCATGGGGCTTTGCTTAAGCTAGTATACCAATCTGAAGGAACTCCTTTATTTGTAAATATACCTCCTATTGCAAGTGCACCAAAATTAAGTGCCAGGAAAATGATAAGTCTGTAAATCATACGGTTTAATTTAGATGAAAATGGGAATAATAAAACTTCTTCTTTATTTTTTTAAACTTTCTTGTATTATCAATTCGTATTCTTCAAATCTATGACTTCTAATAGGTCTGATTTTAGGCTCTGATGAAAAAAATAATAGTAAACATGGTCTAATTGATTTAAAAGCATCAACATATTCATATCCTGAAAGTTCATTGTTCTTGATACGTTGTTTGATTTTGTTGTGATATGGATACATTTACTATGGAATTTCATTGCGCCTAGAGTTCAGCAGTTTGACCTTGCGGGAAATAAACCCCACTTTTTTGCCAAGCAGCTACAAATGTAATTAAATAATAATATCTCTCAGCTTTTTTTAAGCTTTATTCATGTAAGAATGTTTTTAAAAGCTTTGTAGCTAACGATCTTTTGCTTGCCTTCGTTTTCTTTCCCTAAGAATTATCGTATGGCGCAGTTTAAGGTTTCAAAATGCAGCCCCAATAGGACAAAAAAAATAGTTTGTGCAGTTTTTTCCACACAAACTATTCTTAAAAAAGTAGTTGATAAATTTTTACTATAGCATTTGCTTTGCATTATCTACAGTTATTTCCAATACCCTTGTTAGAAAAGAAAATTTACTTTTCATCATATCATATTCTTCACCTGATTCAAAATAACGTGCTGTACCATCTATGATAAAACCTGTTCCTTGATAATCATTGTATCCCATCACTTCTTTACTGCCCAAGGATATTTTTACTTTATTGTTCACATCTACATTTTTTTCAGTTTTTCTAAAACCGTAGGCTGGTATTAAAATACGTTCGTCTTCAGTAACAACTAAATATGAATTCCAGGTATTTACTAAATGTGGTTCTACACCCCAAGATAGGATGGAAACTACACCTTCATGCTTTAATACTTCTAGAAATTTTTCGCTTAATTTACTCATGGTATTTTTTAAATTTTACATTTTTTTAAATTATTTTACTTTGCTTGCCAATAACATCTCTTGGGTGAAATGATTAATCCGCTGTTTTTCAATTCAGTCATAGCTTTATCGACTGCTTTACGGTCGAGATTTGTTAATTCAGCAATTTTTCCAGCATTTAAAGGCATTCCTTCTTTTTTCATTGTTTCCAATACTTGTGTTTTTGTATCCATATTTTTTATAATTTAAATTTGATCCATTTTCCAAAAGTACTTCAGAAAAAGCATATAAATATTAAACTGGTTTAAGAAAATCATTTTAAATGGTTTTTTTTCGCAGTTCGCTCATATATTCTGGGCTAAGACCAAGATAAGATGCTATCATATATTGAGGTACTCGCATCATAAATTCAGGGAAGGAAGTACTAAAATGAAAATAAAATTCTTCTTTAGTCATTTCATACATTAATTTTGACCGAAGTTGTGTCTGAGCGATGGTTTTTTGCATCATTCTCCTGAAATATTTTTCTAATTGAGGGAGCTCAATAAGCAAACTATCAAGATTCTCACTATCGATAGATACGATTGTAGATGCTTCAATACTCTGGATGTAATAATCGGAAACAGTATTGTTCATAAAACTTTGATAGTCTGAAATCCACCAACTTTCTAACGCAAACTGAGTGATTTGCTCGCTTCCTTTTTTATTGATAAAAAACATTCTTAAACAACCTTTTTCAACGAAGAACAACTTCCTGCATACTTTGCTCTCTTGCAATACAAATTCCCTCTTCTTTAATTGAATTGTTTCAATATATTTTTTCACTATATCGACTTCACTTTCACTTAAATCGATGAACTTTTTTAAATGTTGGATTATATTTTTATGCATTTATTGTTTTTTATTCGATTTATTTTTTTCTGGGCATGAACACTAAAGGCCAGGCCAATACTAAGAAGGAAGCACTGTTGCTTATCTATCTGCAGTTTCGAAACATGGCTGCGGGATACAAACTCGCAAATTGAGATGAAACCCAATGAGTGTATGTTGGTTTGTTAGCGAATTGCTTTTATTATCTCAAGCCCTTCAAAATATTCAATGCCTCATCTACATGCCTTTTTGCTTGTGTTTGAGAATCGAAAACAAAAACAACCTTGCCTGTTTTATCAATAATATAAGTTACCCTACCAGGTAACAATCCAAATAAATTAGTAGGAACGCCAAAAAGCATCCGTATTTTATTTTCTTCATCGCTTAACAACGTATAACTAAGTCGGTACTTTTCTGCAAACTTCTTGTGACTTTCAACGGATTGCCCACTGATACCTATAATCACGGCATCGGCTTCGTTAAAAACCTCAAACTGGTCGCGAAAATAACAGGCTTCTTTAGTACATCCAGGGCTATCGTCTTTTGGATAAAAATATAGCACAAGATTCTTTTTACCCAACACCGTATCAATGGAAAATAAATTACCATTTTGGTCTTTTAAACTAAATTTTGGGACGATGCTCCCCACTTCAATTTTTTTCATATTTTGATTTGAATTAAATAAAGTAAAACAACTAAACAATACAATATAAATGGATAGATACATACGATAAAAATTTCTGAATTTTATATAATTTTTGTTTTCGGGATACATATTACCAAATAAAGCTTTAAGCTCTTTCCAAAAATAAGGCTTGATATTGATGACCCAGCTGTCAGTTTTGTAAACAATTTTTCGAAACTTGCTACGATAAAAAGTAAGTGGTAAACCCCAAATAATAAATAGTAAAAGCCATATTTTTTGTGCCATAAATATTATTTTTTTGGAAACCAGGGGATGAAAGCACTGGTTTTAATGATATAATCCTGGTATTCAGGTTTTGTTACTTTTAAAGTTTTTTCGAGAAGAGCTACTCCTGAAACTTTGATAATTAAAGCTAGCATTAAAACAGCACCTAAAACAGGAATATAGCTGCCAGCAGAGATGCTTAAAAGGGCATATCCACACCAGACTGTTGCATCTCCAAAATAGTTCGGATGGCGCGTATAATGCCAAAGCCCTTTATTCATCACTTTCCCCTTGTTGGCAGGATTTGCTTTAAATCGAGCCAATTGAAAATCTCCACCTGCTTCAAATATAATACCGATAAGCCAAACTGCGATACCTAGATAATCTAATATATTTAAAGTATTCCCATTTTTGTAATATACTGCGCCCAACAAGGGTGCAGAAATAAGCCATATCAATATGCCCTGTAAAAGAAACGTCTGGAAAAAACTGATCCACCAGTATCGATGTTCGCCATAATCTTTACGGAATTTCTGGTATCGGTAATCTTCGCCTTTTCCAATGTTGCGCCATGCAAGAAATATTGACAGACGCAATCCCCAGATGATCACCATGCATAATAAAAGTATTTTACGAATTTCGAGTCCATCTGATTTTAAAAAGTATAGAATACAAACAACTACAAAACCCAAGCCCCAGAACATATCAACGATACTTACATTCTTTAAAGGGATGCTTATAATCCATAAAAACGACATCATAATCATGATTGTCATTAAAGCCATTAGGTAAATTTGAATAAACGTCATAATCCTAGTATTTAAGTTAACATGATTGCAATAGAAGCGGCACCAATTCCTGCATTACTACCTATTACCGGCGAAATATTAACAATGGCCAACGGCATTTTGCCTGAAAATTCATTCATTTTCTCCGCATACCATGCTGCCGCATCATTGTTTTGAGCATGAAGCACAATATAATTCCATACCTCACGATTTTTACATATCTTATAGATTTGGTGCATCACCTTTTCCATATTACGCTTCTGACTAAAAGTATTGCCAAAAACATAAGACCACCCATTTTTATCCATGGAAACGATAGGATTAATATTCAGCAAATTCGCAATAAACCCTTTAGCATGGGAAACCCTGCCACCTCTAACCATGTATTTGAGAGTTTTTACACTTACAAAAATGCTGGAATCTTCTATCCACTTTTCAGCCTTTAACACAATCTCATCATGCGAAAGACCGGCTTCTATGGCCTGAGCAAGGCGTAAAGTTATTAATCCGAGCGATCCAGAAAGGCTTTTCGAATTTAAAACACTAATTGGTTTGTTAAACTCTTTGCTGGCAGTACGCGCCGCTTTTTGGCTGCTAAAAAAAGTTCCGCTAAACTTATCGGTTAAATGAATCGCAATAATTGAATCGTATTGAGCAGCTAACTGTGCATACAATGTGGTGAATGCTTTTTCATTCACCTGAGATGTTTTTGGAAATTCGCTGAATTGATTGAGCAGTTCATAAAATTGCTCAGGTTGTATGGTAATTTTGTCGAGGTAATGACTTGCACCAAAATGGATATTGAGTGGCAGCATATTGATTTGGTAGAAATCGATAATATCTAGCGGTATATCACATGTGGAATCAGTAACTAAAGCAATTTTCCACTTCCGTTTGAAAATAACTTCGCTTTGCCGTAACATATCGTCAGCTTTTTGAAAAGTAATCAGACTCACGTCTTTTAACTGATGAAAGAGGCTAGCTGGATAGTTGGTATGTATATGAATGTGTTTGGTTTTTTCATCACCTCCTATTACTACCGAATCACCGTTTTGTTGGAGTAGGAGGGAAAGTGTTTTCTGATCTATGCTAAGATTTCGTAAAATGCCTTCGGTACAATATCTATATTTGACTTCCTCTAAAATCTTTTCATTGTTAGAAGGTAATTCCAATGCTTCTGTCTTTGATTGTAATAACTTTCGAATACTGTTTGAAAATATCAACTCTATAACCCCTTCAATAAAAAACACAAAAGCATTTGCACCGGCATCCACTACTTTAGCTTTTGCAAGTACAAGTAGTTTCTGCTTCGTCTCGCTAAGGGATTTTGTAATGATCTCTTTTGAAAGCAGCAATAATTGATTAAAATCGCTAATAATTTCCTTTTGAGCATAAATAAATTCGGACCATTCTCTAATGACAGTAAGCATGGTACCTTCAACAGGATTGGCGACAGCTTCATACATATAGGGTAATGAATTTTTAATACACTCAGCAAATTGAGGAACGCTTAGGCTTTCGCGTTCCTCGGTTTCCTTACTTATGCCAAACAAAAACTGTGCGAATATTATTCCTGAATTGCCCCGGGCATTTATAATAGCAATTTCTGCAATCCTTTTGGATGTTACTGTAAATGACTTATCGGGAAGTATCGATTCAACGACAGATAATATGGTTGTTGCCATGTTACTGCCGGTATCACCATCATTTACCGGGAAAACATTAATTTTATTCAAATACGCTTGCTGTTCAAGTATTTTCTTTCCACCGGCAATAAAAATATAATACAACTGACGTCCGTCTATTTGATAAATGGGTTTTGTATTCATCGCTTTGTTTTGTAATGTTTTCCTAACCAAAACCATTGTAAATTTTCATTGGATTTGAATAAGCAGATTGTTACATAAAGAGTACTTATGAGGTTGCCCAACAATAGAATAAGAATAATCCATAAAACAGCAACTGAGCGTTTCTTTTCTCGATAAACTACCCAAGCCGAAAACAAAAAGAATCCGATATATACATCAATAAAACTAATCTTTCCCCAAGCCAACGATAGGAGTATGCTGCCTTCCTTGAAAAAATCGCCTCGAATAAAACCATACATCAATGAGACTAACATAATGAGTGTACAAATGATTGCCAGCATTTTTATCATTTTGTGTCCACTCACATTGAGTGCTCTTAATATTGAAATGTATGTTATCATTTTATGCTTATTAATTTTTTGTTGAGTGTCGCTATACAATGACGGCTAAAGATAAGCAGCTATAAGAAGTTGTCGATCTCGAAGCATTAAACTGTCTGCCACCACTGAAATAGATACGAAGAATAAAACTTCATTTAACCACTGAACCGCCCTTTTCTATTAGGTGCTGTGTGCGGATGTATATTTGATAATTCAAACCTATCGTCTTCCATTATGTGCATTACTAAGTTGAAAAGTTGGTGAACCGCAGTTCGTCCTTAGAGTTGCTCCATTCGTTTGAAAACCAAATAATCCAGAAGCAAAAGTAACATTATCAGCAACATGCATTGTTCCAATATAGATTATTCCGTTATTTGCTAGTATGGGTGACCCTCCAACTACATCGTTTCCAAGCTGAGCCGACCATAATTTTGAACCAGTGGTCATATTGAAAGCATGCAATCTATTGTGAACATCGTCAGTATTATTGTGTCCTTCAGAACCGATATATACTACCCCATCACTCCCAAGTGTAGGAGAGCTATAGATATCTCCACCCAGATTGTATTCCCAGATAATTCCTGTTCCATCAGCCTTCACCGCATAAAGGGTTGATTCGTCTTTAGCGTCACCATTACCATGACTGCCTATGTATATAATGTTGTTTTCATCAACAGCAGGTGTTGATCTAAAGTCTGCATTGATGTTAAAATTATATTTCCAATTCAAACTTCCTGTAGAGGTAGATATTGAATACAATGTTCTGTCGGTTGGAACAATTACAGACGAATAATCAACATTGAATGCGCAACTAGATTTACATGGACTAACTTCACCAGTTTCATATTTCCATTTTAACGTACCTTTTTTGTTAATTGAAAAAATATTACCATAAGACGAAAAGTATATATTGCCATTTGGATCAATAATGGGAGCCTGGTGCACTCCTCCGGAAATGTTTCCGTTATAATAGGTCCAGACCTTGTTTCCGTTAATATCAAAAGCATATAAGGAATCGCCTGGTGCATAAATATTATCATCTTGTGAAATTGCTACACTTTTGTTGCCTTGTAAAATAAAGTGTTGACTAATTTTCTTACTCCATCTTAAACTACCGTTATTACTTAAAGAATAGAGTTTTAATCCAACTCCATTGGGGTAAATTCCGGCTGTGTCTGTAATAAAATAAATATTACCATAACTGTCTAATGAGGCTGATCCCTTTAGTTGCATGCTCCCTAATGGATATTCCCATATCTTACTTAAGTTCAGATTAAACTTGTAAAAGTAATTATTCGTATTTTTATCTCTTGAAGATGTTCCTATATATAAAACATCATTTACTATAGTTGGACAGCCGCTAGTAAAACCCGTTCCTGAAGGAGCTAGAAATTCATAAATCTGTCGTTCCGATTTCGTTACTACTTCGTCTGAATTATTGTTT
This sequence comes from Bacteroidota bacterium, assembly GCA_037133555.1. Taxonomy (GTDB): domain Bacteria; phylum Bacteroidota; class Bacteroidia; order Bacteroidales; family JACABE01; genus JACABE01. The sequence goes on along the minus strand of JBAXNW010000019.1, from coordinate 3,688 downwards.
TCCTTTTTGTCTTTATTACAACTTATTAAATTAAGAACAAAAGCAAATACAGTGATTGTAATTATAATATATTTCGATTTTTTCATACGTATTCTTTTTATAGTTTGTTTATATGACCGCTAAAGTCCTGCTGCTTGGCACTGTGTATTATTCAAATTAGCCTATTTACAAGTATTGTATTCAATGAATATCTTCTCTAAATCTTCAAATTTATAAACTTTAGTAATAACCTTATCAACAATTGATTTACAATCAACGAAAGCTTTCTCAATGATTTTCTTAAAGTTTGTTTTAGTCAATTTGTAAAACACACCTTCTTGTTCAAGTACATATATTATTATTGGAGCATCGTTTATCATATATGTTTCCCCATTTCTTGTTCTTTTTTCAACTCCTGGATAAATTGTTAAATGAATAAACAACTTTGCTTTCCCTTCAATAACTAAACTCATCAATTTTTCCTTCTTTCCGATTTGAATATTTTCCCAAAATCTAAAAGGTGTTGTTAATGACCTTATATTTTTAGTAGGAATTGAGAATTCTTCAGCTTGAGAATTTATTTTATATGCAATTTTACTTCCATATGAAGTAGCCATTTCTACTTGACATTTAATACTATCTCCTTGTTTTGTAATAATAATTCCTTCAGCAAACCCATTGTTTGATTGTCCGTAATTTGTCAGATAATAAAAACATAAAATTAGTATCAATAGTCCTTTATTCATAATTTCTTTAATTTTTAATTTCTGATTACACCCAACTGCTTTTAATTTAACTTTCACAATAACAAAAAGTAGTAAAGTATGATGAAATATTTTTTTCAGAAGTTATTTGTAGTAATTTGTTATTTTCTAAACATAGTGCATAACGAAAAAAAATGCGAAACTGTTAGACAATTTTATATATGTGTTTTGTTAAACTTTACCAAACTAATCTGATTATATTAAAAAGCATTTAAATATTTCATATCATCCTCGTTAATAACAAAATCAACTTGAGCATTTTTAATCATAAATTCTACATGAGTAGTTTTTGGTAGTGGTAATGCGCCTCTTTGTAAGATGTATTTAATACAAAGTTGAGGAATCGTAACACTGTATTTGTCTGCTATTTTGCGAATTTCGTTATTTGTTAAAAGTCGCCCTGTTGCAATTGGCGAATATCCTTCAACAAGAATTTTATGTTCACTGCAAAATTTAAGTATTTCTTCGGGTGTATCTCCTATGAAAAATCTAACTTGATTTACCAATGGAACAATTTCGCAATTTTCAAGTATATTTTGAATATCTTTTTTCTCAAAATTTGAAACGCCTATTGCTTTAATAATACCGGTTTTGTATGCTTCTTCCAGTGCTCTCCATACTTCTATATTTTCTTTAAAATACATTTTTTCGCTTCCTGTAGCCATTTCAGACCATGGTTTTGGCGCATGTATCAGCATTAAATTTATATAATCAGTATTTAAGTTGATGAGCGATTGTGCAATTAAATTTTTGGCTTCGTTATACGTTTTAATTTCAGCCGGAATTTTAGTTGTTATAAAAATATTATTTCTAAAAATTCCGCTTTGCTTAATTCCTAAAGCAACGCCAGACTCATTTTTATAAGCTGCTGCTGTATCAATATGGCTATATCCAACTTTTATTGCTGAATGTACTGCAGCAGAAGCAATTTTATTTGGAATCTGCCACGTTCCTAATCCAATCTTTGGAATTTCAATTCCATTCGCAAGTTTAAAAGTTTCTTTCAACATGTTGTATTTCATTTTTGATCGATTATTGATTTTTTTACACGCAAAATTAAGCATTGATTTAGTTGTACATAGCGTTTCGCAGCTGGCTGTCAGGCTGGGAGAGTATAGTTCCTTTCCTTTCAGCTTGATAATTTAGTTATTTACTTGTTGTTTATATCTTTTTATTTTAAAATCTTGCTTGAAGCAAGGTGGTGTGTGCTCCTTGTTTTATTTTTTAGTCTACAAATGTTTCTTTAATTGTAGATTTAACATTATTAATCTCTTTGTTGGTCAATTTCCCTAATGTTCTGATAATTCTAGTCTTGTCAATTGTCCTGATTTGGTCAATTGCAATCCAACCTTCAGTCTCGTTATGTGTCACTTTAAGTCTAGTTGGGTATTTTTTTGAGGTTGTTGTCATTGGAGCAATTGTCACGGTCAATAAATTGTGGTTAATTTCATTGGGTGAAATAATAACACAAGGCCTTGTTTTTTTAATTTCACTTCCAATTGTCGGATCAAGATTTACTAAAACAATTTCATATTGATTCATTTCCATTCCTCCAAATCTTCGTTTTCAAATACGTCTCCCATCAGAAGTTGGTCATCTCCATTTTTATGCATTTCCTTAAATGCATTGTCCCAACCTTTTCTTGGTTCAGAAATTGGTTTAATAATCATTTGACCTTTTTCTAAAATCAATTCAACTTTGTCTTTGATTTTATACTTTTCCAAAAGTGTTTTACTTATTCTAAAACCTCTTGAATTTCCTATTTTTACAATTGAAACTTCCATATTATATATAATATTATATTGTAGGTACAAAGTTAGTACATTATTTGTAAAAAACAATTATTATATTGAAATTTTATTTTACTTAAATGATGAAGATTCTATACTTGTTTTTATAGGCTGCTGTATTTTGTTCTTCCTTTTTCAAAGCTAATCGAAATAGTTCTATTCTTGATTTTGTATTTAGTCAATTCCTTTTTGAACGCATAATAGGTGCTGTCGTCAAGTCGAAGTATTATTGTTGGTTTTAAGTCTTTTCCTAAGTCAGCAACCACAAAACCAAATACTGTTTTATCAATGTTCAAAGTGTCAGTCGCAGTTAGAAATGGAAAGTCTGATTGTATGAAATTAAATACTCTTGATTTTTTGTCGGAGCTTAAAACCACTTTTAAAAAATAGTATAAGTGAGCACCACCTGTCCCGACAAAATATAATTCGTCATTTTTCCCGTCTTTGTCAAAGTCCCAATTATTTGAATAGTTATGAATTTGAGAAATGTCGTCATAGCTGTAAGTTAAAGTAGGGTTTGAGTTACGATAATTATTCTCAAATGAATTTGAAGGAATATCAAGATTGTCTGTCTGTTGAGAAAAAACAGTCAATGTAAATACAGTCAAAATAATTGTAAAAAGAAATTTCATATTTGTTTCTTATTTTTCGCAATTCTCAAGTTAGCACTATCGAGTCAAACGCTTGCTTATTAGGTTTCCACGCTAAATAGCGAATGGGAGCAATAACCGTTTATCTTTTCCCTTTAGTTATTTTGTCATAATTATTTCATTTGCTCCTATTACAATTAGAATTGCAAAAGTCCCCAAAACAGTAAAATATCCAACCGCTTTCGTGTTTAGTTTCATAATTCGATTACATTTCCACAAAATCAAAAACAATATTGTTAGCACGATTGCTGCAATTAAATACTTATTCGTATTTAATAATATGGCTATCCCAGCTTCATCTTGCAAATCAATTCCACCGAAAACAATAGAGAAAAATCTTGAAAATACTGCAAAAAACATCATCGTATATGCATAAATGGATTTAGTTTTCCAAGTAATTAATAAAAAAACAAGTGCTTGAATAATTGTAAAAAGCGGTCCTCCTATTGCAGTGGAGAATCCGCGCAAAGTGGTCCACTAATTCCGCGGTAAACTGGTCCTCACA
>JBAXNW010000018.1:0-63590 GCA_037133555.1 Bacteroidota bacterium | reverse complement strand
TAAAAGTACTACTTTTATCTTAACTTTGTGTCCTAATTTTGGGGAGTATCATATTTATTCATTAAATTTATTTTCTTATATATATAAATAGTTACTATTTAGTAAAAGGATCCTTTTTGAGAAAAAAAATTTATATAGTGACCTCCCACGTATCCTGCTCTATAGGACGGGGGGATGGAAGGGATATGTCTAACTCAGAAACATATAATAATCAAATCATTAAAAAATTTCTGGAAAATTTTTGCTCCTAAATATCGAAGCATGTTTTAAAATGAAACGAAAATTCAAAAATATATTTCTGAATTTTTTAGAATAAAAAAACGGGAAATATTGAATTTGATTGGGTAAAACGTTATTGAAGATTGAACTATTCTTTGATTTGCATATTAACATTAATATTGGTATTTTTGAAAGATTTCCAATTGTAACCTTAAAAAATAAATATATGTCAAGCGAAACAAAAATATTTTGTCCAAAATGTGGTGAGCCAATTGATGTTGAGGATATTCTTGCTAAAAAATTAGAGATTGAGTTTCAAAAGAAGTTCAATTCACAACTCAATGAAGAAAAGAAAAAATACGAGGAAGAGCTCAATAAAATCGAGATCCAGAAAAAAGACCTTGAAGAACAGAAAACACTTCAGGATAAAATGGTGGCCGATAAGGTGAATCTTCAATTAAAAACCGAACGTGAACTGATTGAAAAACAGATTAAATCTAAAGTGGAATCGGAACAATCAGAAAGAATTGCCTTGTTTGAAAAGGAATTGAAGGAAAAATCCGAGCAGGTTAAGGAGTTGAACCGTTCCAAAGCTCAGATTGAACAGCTAAAACGTGAAAAGGATGAACTCAAGGATTCCATTGAAGCTGAATCAGCAAAAAAACTGAATCAGAAAATCTCAGAAGAAAAGGATAAAATCAGAAAATCTGAGCAGGAAAAGAATGAGTTTGTGGTTAAAGAACTTCAGAAACAGTTGGAAGACCAAAAGAAACTAACCGAGGAGATGAAGCGTAAACAAGAACAGGGCTCAATGCAGCTTCAGGGAGAAGTCCAGGAACTTGGTATAGAAGAGTGGCTAAGTAACGAATTTCCATTAGATACAATAACTGAAATCAAAAAAGGTGAAAGAGGTGCTGATTGCATACAAACTGTTCACACACATCAGAAACAAAACTGTGGTACTATATATTATGAATCTAAGCGTACCAAAGATTTTGGTGGCACCTGGATCGAAAAATTTAAGGATGATATTCGTGAAAAAGGCGCAAATATGGGTGTTCTTGTTACTGAAGCTTACCCAAAGGGAATGGATAGGATGGGAATGGTGGATGGTATATGGATATGTTCATTTGAGGAATTTAAAGGCATATGCTATGTTTTACGTGAGAGTTTAATACAATTAAGTTTGGTTTTGTCTTCGCAGGAGAACAAAGCCGAAAAGATGGTAATGCTTTATGATTTCCTGACAAGTAATGAGTTTAAACTACAGGTGGAAGCTATTGTAGAAGGTTTTACACAGATGCAAACTGATTTAAATGCAGAGAAGCGCTCAATCATGGGAAGTTGGAAAAAAAGAGAGAAACAATTAAATAAGGTTCTTATCAACACGAACCATATGTACAACTCGTTTAAGGGGATTGCAGGGAATGCAATACAGTCTATTAAAACGCTTGAATTACCAGAACCTGAATTAGATCTCCTGGAAGAAAATGTATGATAAATAATCGTTTATTTTAATCTTATGGAAAAACATAATTTTTGTCCATATTGCGGTTCGGAACTTATTGAAGAAATTTGTACATCAAGCATCTTCTGTTATATGAAAAATGAAGATGAAAATACAAAAATTTCATCATCTAACAACGTTAATGATTCCGAAAACAATAATTTAAATATCATTAAAAAAGTCCGCAAGTAATATATGATATAATTCCTTAAAGGGAATAGCTGGCAAAGCCATAAAATCCATTAAAACCTTGGAGCTACCAGAGCCTGAATTATATCTTCTGGAATGGAATTAATTATAATTTTTAAAAAATAAAAAAGCCAGTAATATTTGAAATATAATATTATTGGCTTTTGGGGTAAATTTAAATATATTTTTTATAGAAGAAATAAAAAAGGCTTATTTCAATATTTTATTAAGATAGAAATAAGCCTTTTAAATTAATACAATTTGTAAGGTTCTGTTCACAATCAACTTTAAATATTAATCGACATAATTTGGACCTAACCAATCGTAACCATTAGTTTCACGAAACTCTCCATTTTCATGACTTTGAACACCAACAAGGTTTTTTGGTGTTGAATCACCAGGATAATAAGTTTCCCATCGTTCTGTTTTACCAGTTCCATTGTTTGTAAAGTCAACGTGTGTGACTTTTCCTTCATCATTTCTGACATAAGATTTTTCAATACTCATAATTATAAAATTTATAGATTAATAATGAGCAAATTTATAACTTTACATTTTTTATTATTTCATTTATTATTTCATTTATTTCACTGAAAATTTCATTTTATGACTAATTCTATTAATGAAACAACACTTAACGATTTAAGATTAAAGATTAAAGACATTTTTGACAGATATTTAAAATTGAATGGATTAGATAGAAAATATAATTCAAATTTTAATTCAAATTTAAAAAACTATGAAGAATTGAGTTGTTCATTTAGATCATTAATTGGAAAGGAAATTGGCTGCTCTACTTTAAGAAAATTATTTTATTATAAAAATCAAAAAAAATTCAGTAAATATTATTTTGATGCTTTTAAAGAATATGTATCTAAAAATGAAAGTCTTAAAGAAAATAAACTTGAATGTAAAAAAATTCTTAATTCAGAATATAACAAATGGTTAAATAATATTGAAAAAGATTATGTTGAGCATCATTATTTTATGCCAAAAGATATTTTTAATAATTTAATTGATTTTTGTCAAAAAAATAAAAACGATATTAATAGAAATGAACTTATATTTTTCTTTATAAATGCTGTCTATTACGGAGATATTAGCATACATAATTATATTAACGATTTTTATAATGATAAAAAACTTATACGATATTTAGTATTTTTAGTAATGAGTAATTGGATACGCGTTAGTTGGAGGGCTGCTTATATTATATCGAAATTAAATAAAGATAAAACAAAAGAGATTATAGAACAAATAAAAACTAATAATAATGAACATAAACTATTATTTGATGTAATAATAGATGATTCTGTTATTAATTTTCTTGAGAATATTGTTAATAAAGCATCAAATGATATGAATACAATTTCTTATGCAAATCAAGTTTTACGATTAATTAAGAACCGAACTAATGTTGTAAAATTATTTGATAAAAATACGTTTAGTGATATTTAAAGTAAAGTGAGTTAAAGTTAAAATAAATAAATCCCATGAAAAATCTTTATAATAATGGTATATATATTCCAATTCATGTATATTAAAATTAAAATGTATTTATTTTTTATTAATCTTAAAGTATTACGCTTCCTTTTTTTCTTGATTATTAATGAAATATTATTTGCCTTAACTTTTATGTTAACCAATATTCAGTAACCCAAGTTTTTTGATTTTAGTGACTGTATTAATATGCACGCCTGCCAATAAAGCTGCTTCCTTACATTTAAAGCCTTTTTTTAGGTAGTCCAGAACCTTTTTATTCTGGTCTTTTCCTAAGAATTCTAGTGTGTTTTCAACTGACCCTGGTTTACGTCCTTTATAGACACCTTTTAGTTTAGCTAATCGTACACCTTCCCTTTGACGTTCTTTTATCTGGTTACGCTCCATTTCGCCAACAATCCCAAGAATAGATATTATTAGTTTGCTTATAGGATTTTCTTTTCCTTGGTCATCGATTGTTTTTAAGCCCTGATTAATAAAATAGATGGTAATGTTTCTTTCTGTGAAAAAATGGATCGTATTAAGTATATCTCTTAAGTTTCTTCCCAGTCTGTCAATCTCCCAAACTGATAATGATGTTAATATGCCTTCGGTAACGTATTTTAAGGCCTCCTTACCGCCTTCACGTTCAAAAAAGGGGATAGAACCGCTGCATTTATCTTCGACTACTATATCGAAATCTTTTTCAGTTATTCTCTGGCGATCTGTTTTTTGGTCAACGCTGGAAATTCTGGTGTAAAGCACTTTCATATTATCATAATTTTAGATTACTCATATTTATATCCCAAATTTATGAATTATTTATTTAATATGCAAATATTTAGGGCTAAAAATGAGATTTAAAAATCATATTTTAGGGTACACTTTATTATTGTGAAAATGATATTTTATTTTTTTTATCACTTTGGTTATATAAAAAAGTATATTTGTAAAAAATAAAACTACTGGTTAATTCATAAATCTATCATAATTATTATGGATTTTGGATTTTCTATTGTGAGTTTATTAGATTTGCCTACTATCTTTAAACAACAGAAAATGAACAAACTTTATATAACGGTTAAGGCAGAAAAAGCTATTGAAATTGGAGCTATCCTCCAACAATTGACTGAAGAAAAAAACTTTAATCTTTATGACTACGACTATACTTATGCAGACGACTTTGTTACAATTATTTTAAGCAATCAAAGCGAGATTGTTGACTATATTATAAACGAAGGTTTTTCTGAGTTTGTAAGAATTGGTACTTTAAATGAAGACTTAATTAAAGCTGGTGATACAGACAACAAGGTGACGAATGTGTTGATTAAATATCTTGACAAAATTGGCTTGGACAGTGAATTGATTATTATTGACTCCTACTTCTATGCACCAAGGCCGAAAAACCCTAATTACATTACAGTTCTTACGGACACATTGAAAAAATTTCTACCGTCAATAACAGATATAATAGTAGTAACACTTCCAGATATTCCGAAAAGACAATTAATTGACCCAAGGATTAAAGCAGACATAGAAACGTCTCTGAAGGGAATAAATGCTACATTAAACATAACGTCTTTAACTTCTGATAATTACCACGACAGATTTTGGATTTCAAATAACAGAGAAAAAGGTATTATTGTTGGTTCATCCTTGAACTCATTAGGTAATAAATATGCCTTGGTTGATAGATTAAACATTACTGATGTTAGAGAAATTATCTCCTCATTAAAAACGGAAGGTTTAATTACTTGAAAAGAGAAATCACTGGTAACAGCATTTTGATAAAACATTGATTAACAGTTCTTATTTGAAACAAGTTACAAGAAATGGACGATAAAAACACAAAAAACACGACAAACGAATTCAGTTTAAGCCAATATTTGACTTATGTTGGACCATTTCTGATTTTTCTTGGAATGACAAGGCTTATAACTTTTTATAATTCATTCGGTGTTTCTATCACATCCTACCTTAACATCTCAGAGGTTCTAACATCATTTTTTGACATCATAATTCTTGTAGTTATTTTTTTTACCTTATTATCAATTCAAAATTTTTTGGTAAAGGACAAAAACGATATGGAAATAGCTAATAAAAAGCGACAAGCTATTATTGAAGAAGTTAGTTTTTTAAAAATCTGCCTACTTTATTTGAATTACTTTAGTAATCTAATTATTTACGGGCTGATTGTGGTATTTGGATTCATTATTGCTCATTATTGCTTTAATTTGAATACAACCTTCACTGTTTCTATTTGGACAGGAGCTTTTGTTTTCCTTTTAATCTTTCTTATTATCCAAGTTGAGATAGAGAGAAAACATATTCAATTTAATTCATCAGTTAACAAGAAACGCTTCATATTCTTTATCCTTTATTTTTTAGTATTTACTTACGGTGTAATTCTGTATTCTTCATATCAAGCTGGTCAAATTAGGAGGGACAAATCAACCTTTGGGGTTAACATCACTTTAGACAATAATCAAACATTAGTATCGGACAGTTCTAATTATTTTATTGGCAAGACACAGAATTATGTATTTATTTATCACGAAAAGGAAAGCAAAACAGACATTATTCCAATGACGAGGGTAAAACAAATCACAATGATACATATTCAATATTCTAACTAAATGAAATTAAATTAAACATAAGATAAGTAAGCACCATGTAAGATATATTGCCCTTCCATATAATTAATTTTAAGCCTTTTTACAATCACTTTTTTCTATTAAGCTAATACAATTTCAAACCAATTATTTCATCTTTAATCGCTTTAGAATCAGTCCCAGGGTTATTACTGAGGGTATACCATATAGTTATAACTTACAACAGGTTTTATTCTACTTTGATTAAAGTAAATGAAAAACCTGCTGCCAATCAATTGTACTGTATTGTTATTAATAATAAGACCAGGAGTGCCTCTAACACCAATCGCCTTATAATTAAGGTACATACTTGATTTTTTCTATCATTTTCTCTTATATTATTAATATTTTATACAAAGTGGCTGTTGATAATGTATTTTATTTACTTTTGTTTACAAACGATTAGGTATTATAATCGTTTGTAAACCAATATTAAAAAGATATTTAATAATGAAGAAAAATATATTTTACTCATGGCAATCAGATTTACCTAATAATACTAATCGAGGACTTATCGAGGATTCTATCAAGATAGCTTTGAAGGAAATTTCTAATGATAATATTCACCTTGACATTGTCATTGATCGGGATACACAAGGAGTAAGTGGTACTCCAGATATTGCAAACTCCATTTTTAAAAAAATTGATAATTCTTCAATATTTATTGCTGATATTAGTTTTATTAATTCACAATCAACAGACAGAAAATGTCCAAATCCAAATGTTTTGATTGAGCTTGGCTACGCTGCAAAAACAATAGGATGGAATAATATTATTTGCCTTTTTAATATTGAATTCGGGAGAGTAGAAGATTTGCCTTTTGAATTAAGGTTTAGGCGACCATTGACTTATAAAGTTGAAAATAAAGAGAATAAAACCAAAGACCGAAAGTCATTAGCAGGTAGTATTAAAAATGCTATTTTAAATATTATCAAAAATGAATCTGCTAAAGATGAAATTCGGGATTACATTAAGTTGCAAGTTGATAATGAAATATTTACAGTTTGCAATCATTCATTAAAAATATTTAATGGCTATGATTCCCCAATAAATATTCAGGAAATTTATAAACTATTTAGTCTAACAAAGGATGATATTCAAAGAGAACTTTATGAACGAAAATATCTTGGGTTTACTGTTCTGAAAGATTGGTTAGTTTATAAAGCGAAGATAGAAGAGATTATAAACCAGCCATTTTTTACACAGAACGCAGAACCCATCTATGTAAGTTCATTAATAAAAGTTGTTAGGGGACTTGAAATAATGGCAACAGTATATAAGGACAATGCATTATTTGAAGATTTGGCTGAACGTGAATCTAAATATGATATTGTTGAAGGTCGCAACATAAATCCTGATAATCCTAAAGATAGCTATTTACTTTTAAGAAACATTGAAGGAAAATCGCAAGGTATTGTCATTGATTATGGAATAATTAGACCGTTTAATAAGCATAGATTATTGAATTACCAAACTATTGGAGGCGAGAAATTTTTAAAATGGTCTTCAGGATTTTATGAGTTATTTAAATGTATTGAAAATTGGATAGAAAATACTGGAAATTATTTAATAATTGACCCATTAACACATAGAACATAAAAAATGAAATTTATTTTATCACATTCTATTTTCCCGATTCATCTTATTATTGTTATAATAAAAGAGCTATAGTTATATAAATTATCATGTTACCTTACAATTGAAAAATGAAATTAGAGACGATTATATCGACATTGAAATCAGAACTTATTGGATTAATTGATATCCATAAAGCGGATATAAAAATTTCACGAGAGAAAATAAATGAGCTTGTGAAAGCTTCTTCCAACTTTGACCATAATTGGATTGGACAATGGGCATCATCTAATTATAATATTTATAATGATTTTGCAACAAATAATGGAACTATTAGAATTAATAAGAAAGAAATAAAAGAATTCATTGAGCATAAAAGTGGTACCAAAATAGATGAAATACAGAATAAAATCCCTCTAATATCAAAAGCATATAGAGATTATCAAGATAGAATTCTTACTGAATTATCTGTTATTAAAGGGAACGAAAATTTAGTGCCAGAATCAGAGTTACTCATAAAAATTGAAACACATGAATGGGGAATCTCTCCATGGGACTACGTGAAGATGAGAAGACCCAAAACCATTATGACTACTGATCCATATTTTGTGAACAAAGGGCTTGATATACCTCCTCATATTAGTATGGGAGGTGATTTAATGTCATTGTTTACATTTTTTGTTGCGATTGAAGATTTTGAGAAATTGTCCAATCGAATTTTAAGACAACTTGAAATTAAATATTCCATTGAGGATAGCCCTGGAAGTAAAATAGATTTTATTTTTAAAATTATCAATGCATTTCATAATGTTGTTCAACAACTTCAGAATCGATATAATAAACGAGATTCTTTTAAAATTGATGATGAATATGACGTTCAGGACTTATTGCATGCTTTACTTCGAATGGAATTTGATGACATTAGACCTGAAGAAAATACGCCTTCATATGCAGGAAGTTCAACGAGAGTTGATTTTCTCCTTAAAAATGAAAAAACAATAATTGAAGTTAAGAAGACAAGAAAGGGACTATCAGATAAAGAAATTGGTGACCAATTAATTTTAGATTCACAACATTATAAAGCCCATCCTGATTGTAAGCGTTTAATATGTTTTGTTTATGATCCTGAAAATAGAATAAGAAATCCACGAGGTTTAGAAGGTGATTTAAATTCTTTATCAACAGATAATTTGATTGTTGAAGTATTTATTAGACCCTAAAAATAAACTAATTATTAAATTTGTAGTTCAAAATTTTCACTTATGCCGAATCATAAACTACATACAACCACTACAATAGATATATATTCAGCACTAACGGAAACCGAATTAAAAATCGCTTTAATTTCAGGTGGCATCTCAGCTGGGTTCCCTTCACCAGCTGATGATTTTATTGATAAAAATATTGACCTAAATAAGGAATTAATAAGGAATCCATCATCAACCTTCTTCGGGAGGGTTAAAGGCGATTCAATGAAGGATGAAGGTATAAATGATGGTGATTTGCTCATAATAGATAAAAGCATTAAGCCACAGAATGGTAAAATTGCTGTATGTTTCATTGACGGTGAATTTACTGTCAAGAAAATCAGGTTAGAGAAGGATTGTTGCTGGTTGCTGCCAGCAAATGAAAACTATCAACCAATTAAAGTTACTTCAGATAATAATTTTATTATTTGGGGCATAGTAGTTCACACCGTTAAAAATTTCTGATATGTTTGCCCTGGTTGATTGCAATAATTTCTACGCTTCATGCGAGCGTGTGTTTCGTCCTGATCTTATTGGGAAGCCTGTGGTTGTACTTTCTAATAATGATGGATGTGTTATTGCCAGGAGCAACGAAGCGAAAGCCATAGGTATACCTATGGGTGCACCAGCATTCAAATATCAGGAATTATTCAATCAACATCAGGTTAACGTATTTTCAGCCAATTTTGCACTATATGGTGATATGAGTATGAGGGTTATGACAATACTTTCAACCTATTGTCCAAGTATGGAAATCTATAGTATAGATGAAGCTTTTTTAGATTTCAAGGGATTTGAATACTATGACCTTCAAAAGATAGGAGAGGAGATCTCAGAAGTAATTCGACAAAACACTGGCATTCCTGTTAGCGTTGGATTTGCACATACAAAAACACTGGCAAAATTAGCCAATAAGATAGCCAAAAAATATCCAAAACAGACCAATAGTGTTTATGTATTAGATGATGATGAAAAGCGTTTAAAAGCCTTAAAATGGCTCAAGGTAGAAGATATTTGGGGTGTTGGCAGGCAATTTAGTCGAAGATTAAATAATATCGGAATTAGAACAGCCTATGAATTAACTTTATTACCTGAAGACTATATACGAAAGGATATGAGTGTTGTAGGATTGCGTATGATTAAGGAACTAAAAGGTATACCTACACTGGAAATGGAACAACGAAAACCTAAGAAAAATATAGCTACAACCCGTTCATTTGAAAAAAACTATACAACTTTTGATGAATTAAAAGAAAGGATCGTTACATTCTCGGTTAGTTGTGCTGAAAAATTACGTAAGCAGAAATCATGTTGCAACTCAATTATGGTCTTCCTTCAAACTAATTTCTTTAAAAATGATTTACCGCAGTACAGTCGTAGTATTCATGTGAAATTACCATTTGCAACCAATTCCAGCATTGAAATAGCCAAATTCGCTACAAAAGGTTTGGAGCTGATTTTTAAATCAGGTTATGTGTATAAAAGAGCAGGAATATTGGTTATGGATTTTTGCCCTGAAAATGAAATCCAGCAACAACTTTTCGAAAATTCCAACCCCAAACATAAAATCCTAATGAAAGCCATTGATAAGATAAACTCATCCATTGGACAACAAAAAATTAAACTTGCATCACAGGACAAGGATAGGGTCTGGAAGATGAGACAAGAAAGGTTATCCCCAAGATATACTACCAAATTTAAAGAAATTATAACTGTAACTGCTAAATAGCTAATGATATAATTTATTAATACATGTTATAGAAGCTTGGCGTAGGATTTATATTTTCCTGTAATCCAATCATTATCTGTTTAAATATATTCATTTTTATATTAGTATTTAATATTTGATCATCAGCATTAATTAATGGGTTATACCAATCAATCTTCTTTTTTGCCCATATTATCCATTCTTTTAATTCATTCGTCATTTGGTTGTTGTTATTAGCATTTACTTCAATTGTATTGACATAATTCATCATTATATTAGCTTGATGTAAGCGGTTAGCATCAAAAAAAAGATTTTTAAATTTATTTGCTTCTATTTCTATCTGATGCTTTCTCTCTTCTTCTTTTTTACGTTTTTCATCTTCAAGTTCCCAGTATTTTCTTATTTCAATGTGAAATTGTTTTTCACGTTCACCTTCATTTTCTAATAATGAAATTATTTTAGGTATTTTGGATTCCAATAATTCAAAACCATCCTGTATTTCCTTTTGTTTATAGGATTCACCAATTATAAAAACTAATTTACCAGTAGGTTCTAATATTCGACCACCCCAACTGTTTTTTATTAATGAAACTTTATTTTTTTCTCTTAATCTAATTAGGATTTCCTCCCCATCTACTACTGCATATGGTAAATCGTTTCTAAAAATAATACTGTGATTTCTTTTACGTATTAATTTTATAATTGTATCCATTATTCTATATGCTCTTGGTTCATGTTCTTTTGATGTATTAATGCTTAAAACATCAACCCTTACTGGGTATGGCTTATTGTCATGCCAATTATATTGTTTTATTGCTTCATTATATTTAATCGTATTTACGATTAATTTATCAGGATTTGTAAGCCTTTTAGGCACATTATACAAATTTAACATATCCTCTTTAGTCCTATTCATTTTTTGTAATACAGTTTTAAGACTGTCAGATTTTTTAGTGTTTTTAATTTCATTAAAATCTATTTCTTGTAGACCATCATGTTCAATTGGTAAATTATTCAATTCACTTTGTTTGCCAAATTTTAATTTAGACCAATGACCATTGGGTGGGATTGGTACATTCATATCTATGCAAGCTTTTTTCAACCCAATCGCTGAAATTGAATATTCTGCTGCTATTGTTGTCAATGGTTTTGTACTAACTAATTCGTACAATTCTTTGCGTGAGAATTTACTCTTTTCCATATTCTAAATCATTTTGTTTGCAAATTTATTTCATAAATCTGCTTTATATGATACAACATTAATAAGAATAAGGATATAATCAACTTTATGTCATTGTAATTGGTTAAAATGAACCCAAAATATATTTTATAGCATTCATATTTAATTTATTTAATATTTTTACTTTTATTATTAATATTTCGCTTCTATATTTAAACATTTTATATTCGTTGAAAAATAAAAAAACCACAAAATTTGTGGTGTAGTTTTGTGGTGTAGTTTTTGATTTTACACCCCCCTTTTAACACTTTTTGCAAAATATTATAATTGATTTTCAGATCATTACAAACAAATCTACAGACTGGCAGTCTGAAGGTCATGGGTTCGACTCCCATACGCTCCACTAAAAAACAAAAGCCTTGTAAAAATAATGATTTACAAGGCTTTTTGTTATATATATCTGCTCCAATGAGCAATTTTCTTTTAGACTGACGCTTGATTTGTTTCTGAAATAGACAGTAGCAAATATGCCTTTTCTGCAGCTAATTGTTCGGCTGCTTTTATTGAATAATCCTGTCCACTGGCAACGGTCTCGCCATCTACCGTTAAATCAACCATGTATTGTTTGGTATATCCGCTTCCTATAACACCCACAACATTAAAACCTACAGTTTTTTTTTCTCTTTGGGTCCAATCAATCAGTTTACTTTTAAAGTTCCATTGTTTGTGTTCCAATTCATCAATATCGAGATGAACCTGTATGATTCGATCGATAATCACACGATAGGTAAAGTTAAAGCCTTTGTCTAAATAAATGGCACCTATCAAAGCTTCAAAAGTATCACCTTCAATTGAACGATAAAGGTTATTGGACTCATTATCTCTTTGTATCAGGAGATGGAGACCCATTTTTTTGGAAAGTTTATTGAGATTGGCCCGACTTACAATCTTGGAACGCAATTCGGTTAAGAAGCCTTCATCATTATAAGGGTATTTTTTAAAAAGGAAATCAGCAACAACAGTACTTAAAATAGTATCACCGAGATACTCAAGTCGTTCATTGCTTAATTTTATCCCTTTGCGGGATTCTTGAGAGGCAGATTTATGGAGAAAGGCCAGCTTATAAATAAAAATATTCCCGGGATAAAATCCGAGAATATTCTTAATAGATTGGTACAATTGCTTGTCCGCAGAAAAATATGCTTTAAATATCGTTAAAAATATCAAAACTTTTAGCGATTGAATTTTTTGAATATAAGTGTAGCATTATGACCACCAAAACCAAAAGCATTGCTCAACGCAACATTTACTTTACGTTTAACGGCTTTGTTAAAAGTAAAGTTTAATTTTGGATCAATTTCAGGGTCATCCGTAAAGTGATTGATGGTAGGTGGAACAATGTCGTTCTTGACAGCTAAAATAGTAGCAATTGCTTCTGCTGCACCGGCAGCACCTAACAAGTGTCCTGTCATTGATTTGGTTGAGTTAATATTGATTGTATATGCATGCTCACCAAAAAGTCTTCCGATAGCAATTGGTTCAACAATATCACCCAAAGGAGTAGATGTACCATGAGTGTTGATATGATCCACGTCTTCTATTTTTAATTCAGCATCTTGCAAGGCTGTTTTCATCGACATATAGGCGCCACGACCTTCGGGATGAGGAGCTGTCATGTGATAAGCATCGGCAGATAAGCCTGCACCAGCAACTTCACAATATATTTTAGCACCTCTAGCGATAGCATGTTCCAATTCTTCAAAAATAAGTGCAGCACCACCTTCACCCAATACAAAACCATCACGGTCTTTGTCGTAAGGACGTGAAGCTGTTTTAGGATCATCGTTACGGGTTGACAACGCCTGCATAGCATTAAAACCACCTACACCGGCTTGTGAGCATGAGGCTTCTGAACCACCACAAACAAACAAATCTGCTTTACCCAAACGGATATAATTAAATGCATCTGCTAAAGCATTTGCCGAAGAGGCACAAGCTGAAACAGTTGCAAAATTTGGTCCTCTAAAACCATTTATAATAGAAATATGACCAGCTGCAATATCGGCTATCATTTTGGGAATAAAAAATGGATTGAACCTTGGGGTTCCATCTCCTTTTGCGAAGTCAGAAACTTCGTTATAAAAGGTATTTAATCCACCTATTCCTGATGCCCATATAACACCGGCGCGGTCGAGATCAATTTTCTCTAAATCTATTCCTGAATCTTTAATCGCCTCATTAGATGCTACGATTCCATATTGTGCATATAAATCAAACTTTCGCGCTTCTTTTCTTTCGAAAAAATTTGAAGCATCAAAATTTTTAACCTCACAAGCAAATTGTGTCTTAAATTTTGAAGCATCGAAATGTGTGATAAAATCAGCACCACTTATTCCATTAAGTAACGCATCCCAATAATCTGGGACGTTATTACCTAATGGAGTAAGCGATCCAAGACCTGTTACAACAACTCTTTTTAACTCCATCTAAAAATGAAATTTATTTAGTATTGTTTTCTATGTATGCGATAGCATCACCAACAGTGTTGATTTTTTCAGCTTGATCATCAGGAATTGCAATATTGAATTCTTTTTCTAATTCCATGATTAGTTCAACTGTGTCAAGTGAATCAGCACCTAAATCGTTAGTGAAACTTGCTTCAGGTGTAACTTCGTTTTCGTCAACGCCAAGCTTATCAATGATGATAGCTTTTACTTTTGTTGAAATTTCAGACATTTTTTTTCTATTTTGGTTAAACGTGGGTGCAAAGTAACGAATTTATTGAACGACATCCAAAAAAAAAGTTGGGTTTTTACTAACAATAAATGTTAAATATTTTTAAAACAAGCATTTGCATAGTGTTAGAGAGTGGAAAATATTTTCCATTTCCGCGATTTTTTTAAAAAAATAATCTAATTTTGCTGTCGTATTATAAATTTAAATTCTCATGGAAAAGAAGAATAAATTTTGTCAAAGTTGTGGTATGCCCATGAAAAAAGACCCTAAAATGGGAGGCAGCAATGAAGATGGCAGCATCCAATATAAATATTGCAGTTATTGTTACGAAAAAGGGGAATTTACACAAGCTAACATTACAGTTCAGGAAATGCAGGTATTTGTAAAAGAGAAAATGAAAGAATTGGGCTTTCCAAGAATTTTAGCTTGGTTTTTCGCTAATGGAATTCCAAGATTGGAGCGTTGGAAACATTAAGAGTTCTCAGTAAACAGTTTATCTGCCGTTAGGTAAATCTGCAAATAGTTTTCAGTAAATAATCAACCCCATCCGTTTAATGATAAAAATCGCCCTTCTGGCTTCTGGCAGTGGAAGTAATGTGCAAAGAATTGTTGAATATTTTTCTTCAAATAAGGATATCAACTTCCCCCTAATAATAGGTAACAAAAAAGATGCTTTTGTGAGAAAAAGAGCCAATAAACTGGCTATTCCTTTCCTTTATTTAAACAAAGAAGAAATTACACAAACGGATGCATTGCTAAAAGTATTAAAAAAGAATAAAATAGATTGGGTTGTGCTGGCTGGGTTTCTTTTATTGATTCCTACTGATGTTATCAATGCTTATAAAGATAGAATTATCAATATTCATCCTGCCCTTTTACCAAATTATGGAGGGAAATCAATGTATGGAATGCGGGTTCATGAGGCTGTAATCTCTAATAATGAGAACGAAAGCGGAATTACCATTCATTATGTTAACGAAAAATACGATGAAGGTAACATCATATTTCAAGCTAAATGTGCCATCGACCAAGATGACACACCCGAAACCTTAGCTGCAAAGATTCATATACTTGAACATGAATACTTCCCAAAGGTAATAGAATCATTGATTTATAAATAATAAGCAAGTAATCAACTAACTTTCTGAAACAAATAATTGGCCCAAATAAGTGTGCTTATTCTTCGTTTTTATGGGTTCGTTTACTTCCTTCATAAACCTCAAATTTTGCAAAACGGCATTCTAAGGGCCCATTGAAAAGTGGTATTTTCCGTGTAGGTCTTAAGCCAATGAATTTTAATGCATTCAAATCAGAACTGATAATCCATGCATTGTAACCTTTGTAATTCTTTTTCAGGCCATTTCCAATTTCCTGATACAATTTCACAATATCATCCGGAACCATTCTTTCCCCGTAAGGTGGATTGCAAACCATTACGCCACCACCCTCAGGTGGGATTTGGTCTTCGAAAGAGCTCACCTGAAAGCTAATATCTTTGTGTAACTTTGCCGATCTCGCGTTATCCATAGCAATTTCAATACTTTCTCGGGAAATATCGGATCCGATAATTTCATATTCAAACTCGTATTGATCTGACAAAGCATCTGTTTTGATTTTCTCCCATAGTTCTTTGTCGAAGTCTTTCCATTTTTCAAAACCAAAAGCTTTCCGATAATATCCTGGAGGAATATTATTGGCAATTAAGGCTGCTTCGCAAACTATTGTCCCCGAACCACACATGGGATCAATAAAATTGCATTTCTTGTCCCACCCACTTAACAAAATCATTCCTGCTGCCAATACTTCACTGATGGGAGCTTCTCCTGTTTTGATACGATAACCTCGTTTATGTAATGAATAGCCAGAACTATCGATAGAAACATTACACAAATTCTTAAAAAGATGTATATTTATTCTGATGTCAGGATTTTCAGTATCAACACTGGGGCGACGTTCAGTTAAATCTCTAAACCGGTCAACAATGGCATCTTTGGTTTTCAGTGCAACATAGTGAGAATGATTCATTACAGATGCATTTACAACAGCATCAACAGCCAAAGTTCCGTCAGCACCTAAATATTCTTCCCATTTGATATCATATATTTTTTTATATAAATCTTCTTCTCTTCTGATATAGAAATTTGTAATAGGTTTTAAAATATGCAAAGCAGTTCTGCACCAATAATTTGCTTTGTACATCAGCGCTTTATCACCCTTAAAACTAACGGCTCTGCTTGAAATTTCGATTTCCTCTGCACCCAAATCATGCAATTCGTTAGCAAGTATCTCTTCTAAACCCGTCATGGTTTTCGCAAGCATTTTAAAACTTTCTTCCATTTCTTTCATTATTATTTTAATAAGTTATCCATGAACATCTGAGCATCCACAATATATCTCGTATGTAATCCGCTCCCGATTTGTCCTTTTTCGTCCCAGGCATTCACTTCAAATATAAGTCTTTTACCTTCAATCGAAATTAAGCTAGCAATGCATTTTACTTTTTGGCCAAGGGGCGTTGCTTTTATATGTTTAATATTGACTTCTGTTCCTAATGTAATTATACCATTAGGTAAAAATGGCTGAATACTATGTTGTGCAGTACTTTCCATTAAGCCAATCATTGCCGGAGTAGCAAAAACTTCAAGTAAGCCCGAGTCATAGTAAGCAGCAGTATCATTGGGTTTAACAATGATCTCTTTGCTTCCTGTCATTCCGACTTTAAGATTTACTTCCATTTAATTTTTA
This sequence comes from Bacteroidota bacterium, assembly GCA_037133555.1. Classification (GTDB taxonomy): domain Bacteria; phylum Bacteroidota; class Bacteroidia; order Bacteroidales; family JACABE01; genus JACABE01. Next base: position 46,354 of record JBAXNW010000018.1, on the reverse strand, counting down.
TCAATTTTTCACAAATTTACACATATTTTTCAATACTTTAGCACTGTGTCTCTATAAAGCAGGCAATAAAAAAAAAGCTCCTATTTCTAGAAGCTTTTCCTTAAAACTAAATTTATTATAAAACTAGGCTTTTTTTTAAAAAAAGCGTAATTTTACTTTTTATTTTTTAGCGTCTGAGCATTTTTTTGCACATTCAGCTTTGCTTTTATCACATTTTACATCTTTTTTTGATGCATCTTTAGAACAATTAGCAGATTTTTTGGCATCACCTTTACAACATTTTGCATCTGATTTTTTATCACCTGCACAACATTTATGTGTACCGTCTTTTGTTGCTTTTTCAGTAACTGAAACAGCAGCTTTAGATTTATCTTGTCTAACAGTATTGGCATTCGCTGTATAAACAAACAGAACGAAGGTTACCAATGAAATTGCTACAATTAATTTTTTCATTATTTTTCATTTTTAAATTAAGGCACAAAATTACTATTATTTAAGACACAGCAACTGTTATTTATAAGTTATTTTTGTTAGTCTAAAGTTAAACATCATACCAAATGTTAATAAAATCGACTACTTTTGATAAAAATTGGCTATTCAAGAATTTTAAATTTACTACAGATTAAAGAGCTTATTTTATTAAAATAGCTTACATAAAAACGGAATGATTAAAAAATTTATCACGATCATCACAATTATTTCAAGCTTATCTCTTATCGGGGTTGTTGTAATTCAATTACTTTGGGTAAACTATGCCTTGGAATTAAGAGGCGAAATTTTTGATAATAGGGTTCAGGTTTTTTTAGAAAAAGTAGTTACAGAAATTACAAATGACAAGAAATTTGAAGGTGGTCCAACGCCCTGCTCTTTTCATGATAAAGGAAATCAAAACTCTTGTGCTGAGAACTTCATAAGAGTTCATAATATAAACATTCAAAGGCTTGATTCTATAATGAAAACAGAGTTTTGCGAAAGAATGAGAGTAAATGAAGATTATGTATATGGAATTGTTGATTTTGAGAACAAAAAAATGATAAGCTGTTCTAACAAGCATTATACTAAGGAATTAATTAACTCCTACCATAATTATCCTATTCCTTGTTTTACACATAACAATAATAAGTTGTTGGCTATTTATTTCCCAAATCAACAATCTTATATTATCAATAGGATGATGTTCCTATTAATTATTTCAACTTTATTTTTATTAGTTGTCATCGTTAGTTTTATTCTTACCGTTTTAATTTTATTACGACAAAAGAAACTATCTGAAATGAAGTCTGACTTTGTAAATAATATGACGCATGAATTTAAAACACCTATTTCTACTATCTCACTGGCAAGTGAGATGCTTACAAAAGCTACTGTCTTAGATTCAAAAGATAAAATATTACAATATGCCAATATAATTTTCGACGAAAATGCTCGTTTAAAATCTCAAGTTGAACAAGTTCTCCAAATATCTGTTTTAGATAAAAAGAGTTTTAAATTACTAAAAAAAGAAATTGATATCCATGAGGTTATTGAAAAAGTAGTTGAAAATTTTCAATTGGTAGTACAACAACGAAATGGTGTAATTCATTTAAATCTGAATGCAGAACCTTCACATATTTTTGCAGATCCTGTTCATTTTTATCACATTATATCAAACTTAATTGACAATGCTATCAAATATTCTCTCGATACTCCAGTAATAACTATCACAACTAAAAGCGTAAACATTGGCATTATAATTTCTTTTGAAGACAATGGAATTGGAATTAACGCCGAAAATATTAAACATGTTTATAAAAAACTTTATCGTGTCCCTACAGGAAATATACACAATGTAAAAGGCTTTGGATTAGGCCTTTATTATGTAAAAACGATGGTTGAGGCCCATGGTGGAAATATAAAATTAAAAAGCGAATTAAAAAAAGGTAGTTGTTTTGAAACCTTTTTCCCATATAATCACAATATTAATAATTAAAAAAAATGAAAAAATATAAGGCCAAAATATTGCTAGTAGAGGATGACCCAAATTTAAGTTTAATTTTGGTTGACTACCTCGAATTGCTCACCTACGAAACCGTTTTATGTAAAGACGGCGTACATGGGCTCAATACATTTAAATCAACACATTTTGATTTATGTCTTTTAGATATTATGATGCCTAAAAAAGATGGGTTTTCATTAGCCGAAGACATCAGAAAACTTAATCAGGAAATTCCGATTATTTTTCTTACCGCAAAATCTCTGAAAGAAGATCGTATCAGAGGTTTTAAAACCGGCTGTGATGATTACATCACCAAACCTTTTAGCACCGAAGAGTTAAGTTTACGCATTGATGCCATTCTTAAAAGATGCATGATAAAAAGCAATCTTTCAACTATTGAGAAACAAGTGGTTTTTAGCCTGGGTATTTTTACCTTTGATTATACAAATATGACCTTGGTATCACCAACCATTAAATACAATTTAACCCGTAAAGAAGTTGATTTGTTGAAAATGCTTTGCGATAACAAGAATTTACTCCTTAAAAGGGAAACCGCTTTAAAAACCATCTGGGGTGATGACAATTATTTTATCGGAAGAAGCATGGATGTATTTATCACTAAATTAAGGAAATACTTAAAAGAAGATCCTAATATTTCTATTACTAATATACATGGTGCTGGTTTTAAATTAGAAATTGAAGAAAATTAATTGTTCTGTTTAAACCTTTTGCTTTTTTGTGCATCTAAACTACATTAATAACTAAAAAGAAAAAGATAATGAAATCAACAAAAAAAATCACCTTAGTATTTGCAATTGCTTTGATTGGAGTATTTTCGACTTCTTGTAAAAAAGAACTTAAAGATATCTCTAATCCTGATTCATCTTCCATTCAACAATTAGTAAAAGATGAGGTTGTTATTGAATCAAGCTCTGAAGAAGCAATTAATGATGCAAACGATGTACTTTCAAAAAACAATACTAAAGATATGCAGTTAATGCCTTGCAATGCAAATATTGACTCAGTTTTGATTGCAGACACTATGATTTATACGATTACATTTAATGGTTTAAATTGTGCCGGCACTAAATTCAAAACCGGTAAATTGATTGTAAAGAAAAATGTATTAACACCATGGTCTCAAGCCTTAACAACTGTTACTATTCGTTTTGACAGCTTAAAAGTAACAAAAGTTTCTAATGGAAATTGGGTGATGATGAATGGGACTAAAACATGTCAGAATGTAAGTGGCGGATTGGTTAAAAACCTCACGTCAAGCAGTAGTCCAATAGTTCAAAAAGTAATTGGTTCTATTCAAGCTACTTTTAGTGACAATACAACCCGTACATGGAATGTCGCCCGTCAAATAACTTATAGCGGTAATTATGCAACCCATGAATTATTGATATCCCTGGCAGGTTTAGGAAGCGAAAATGGTTATACCAATTTAGTAGTATGGGGAATAAACCGTCACAATGAAAACTTTTACACGCAAATTTCACAAGCCATCGTTCTCAGAGAAAGTTGTGGATGGAATGCTATTTCTGGAATTAAAACACATCAGATTCCTTCAGATAATAAATCAGCCACCATCACTTTTGGGTTCAACAATCTTAACCAACCTATTACTGGAAATGCTTGCCCTGAAAAACTAAAAATTGACTGGACAAAAGGTAGTTATTCTGGAACTTTATTTCTTGATTTGCCTTAATTGATATTATAAATTAATTAAAAAGGCTTGGCTCATCAGAGCCAAGCCTTTTTTTTGTATCTTTTTAATAATGCATGTCTTTGTTTGCTAGCTGAAGATTGTATTTCTTTAAAGCATAGGTATAAAAAAGTATGATTGCAATAACTGTTACCAAAGCAAAAATTAAAAAAGTATTGCTTAACGATATATAATCAGACAATATGCCTGTAATGACTGCTCCAGAACCAATCCCCAAATCAACAGCAGTAAAAAAAGTAGAGTTGGCTGCACCTCTTTGCTGTATGTTGACAGTGTGATTTACCATTGCCTGAAATACCGGAAAGCTAATTCCAAAACCTATCCCCAAAATAAAAGCAGCTGCAATAAAACCTGTGTAGCTTTTAAAAACTGCAAGTATGATTAATCCAATAACCAAGGCACTAAGCCCTACAAAAGAAATTTTTCGAGGACCGAATTTGTCAAAAATCTTACCCGAAAAAAAACGTGAAATTGCCAGACCAATGGCATATATTAAAAAGAATATTCCAGAATTAGCAATATTTATTTCTTTGGCATATAATGAGATATAAACTACAACCCCTCCATACGTAAAACAAATCAATAAGGTAATCAATGAAACAGGAATGGAAGAAGTGGCAATTAATTTACTCCAGGCAAAACGCCGGGCTGTAGAATCAGTTTTAAAATGGGGATATTTCACAAAAGCAGAAAGCAAAAAACCACAGAATGCAATAATTGAGGCTATTACAAACATTCTTTCGAAATGATGTGCGCCAGCAATCGCTAATCCAAGCAATGGCCCTATTGCCATACCTAAAGTCATAAATAATCCAAACAAACCCAAACCCTCTCCTCTTTTTTTAGCTGGAAGAATATCTACAACAACCGTTGAAAAACTTGTTGTGGTAACACCCCAGCTTAAACCATGCATCAAACGCAATATCAATAACTGAAATGCTGTAAAAACCAATGCATACGTTCCAAATAATAAAGCAAAAATCAAAAACGAAATCAATAATATGGTTTTCCTACCATAACTATCAATAAAAAATCCTGCAAAAGGTCGTATCAATAATGCCGCCAACGTATAAGAAGCAAAAAGAAAACCCACTTGTAATTTTGAAGCATGTAATATCTCGGTAATAAAAACGGGCAGTGTGGGTATTAAAAAATAAAATGCAAGGGACATCAAAAGGTTAGAAAAACTCATTAAAAAAAAATTTCGCGACCAAAGTTTATTGGTTATTTGCATGCTCCTGTTTGATTAAGGGGTAAAGTAATTAAAATTTATTAAAGAAGGAATTGTAATTTACGAAGAAATTGAAAAGTGATTTGAAATTTTCTATAGTTAAAAATATTAATTGCATAACACAAAAAAAAATTAACGCTCAAATTTTAAATAGTTGAAAATCAATTTACTATCTATCATTTAATCGCATCTGCTTTTTTAATATTAATACGTTTAAGGTATCTCATATACAATCTTTCAACTTTTTCACGGGCCCAGGGCGTTTTTCTAAGAAAAGCAAGGCTCGATTTTATGCTGGGATTTTCGTTAAAACAACGAATTTGGATCAAGTTTCCCAATGTATCCCAATTAAAATAAAAAACAAGGTCATTTAATATATCTTCCAGCGTTTTCCCATGTAAAGGGTTGTTTTTTTGAGGTTGTTCCATAAATAATAAGCATCTAAACACTTAATGTTTAATTTTAAAAAGGCAGCAAAGATAGTTATTTCTACCTTATTATTTACTCCTTTATATTTCAGCAAATCATAAATTCTTAAAGTCTTTTATTATTTAGGAAAATTTCGTATTATCTTTGTAATGACTAGAAAAAAGACAAATCTAATTTCCTAAATATATTCCCGAAATTTTGGAAGCATAAGAGGATGTTTTTCTAAGATGCATATTCACTATTGTTACTGACTGTTCTTAAAATTAATCATAAATGACCCAAGATGAAAAAGATAATATTTATTTTATTCCTAAGCCTATTTACCCAGAATTGCAGTTATGCTCAGCGATTTGGTATTAAATTTGCATGGAGCAAAGCTGCACTCAAACTTGACAACTTCGCTCAGGATAATACCCAGTTGTACCAGGGTTATCAAATTGGAATATACGCCCGTTCTGACAGCAGGATATATCTACAACCTGAAGCCTATTATCAAAAGAAAGATGGATTGTTTGCAAATTTACCCGGAATGACTAACTATATTCCAACAACCCGCATTTACAAACAATCTGTTACATTGCACACCCTCAATATCCCTTTGGTTGTTGGAATCAATGCAATTAAAAAAAAGAAATTTACTTTACACGGATTTGGTGGAGTTCAAGCTTGTGTTGTTGTTGGGAATTCAATTTCATCGGACTATAGTTTCACACCTATCACCAAAAATAATATCGAGAACATAAGCGTAAAATATTTTTATGGTGGCGGAATTGACTTATACTTTCTATCATTTGATGTAAGGTATTATATTGACGCCACTGATGCTATTACTTCAGCAACAGATATTTCGTTTCCCTCGCTTAAAAATTATTACACATTTAACATCGGTCTGAAATTACTGAAATAATACAATCTATATTTCTTTTTGTAGAAATTGATGTAATTTTGTAATACAAATCAGCACTAATTTAATATCCTTTTATTCATTTAAGATTTTAAAAAACAAATCGCATGAGACTTTACCCCAGAAAACAATCGAAACATTGTTCTTTTCAGCACATTCAAATGAATATTTCAATGAAATTAAAATTCAACCATAAGCTCTTGCTGATTATTTTAATGCTTCATATTTCTAACGTCAATGCCCAAAAAGCCTCTTTGGTTTTTTCAAAAAGTATGTTAAGCAAAACAGGTAAAATAATAGTTTTTGAATTGTCGGATTCTTCTGGTGTGATAAATCCATCTGCTGAACAATTCAATCAAACTGAGATGATTTATTTTCTGGCAAAGCCACAACAAGAAAAGGATTGGACATTAAGCCGTAAAGATGCCGAAAAGAAATTAAGCGAAATAAAACTAATACAAGCTTCATTTATCATACAAACAGCTCAACCAAAATTACTTACAGAGGGAGACGCTGTTAAAGGAGTTGTTTTGTCTTTTCAAAAAGCTAAAGTAAGTTTAATAAAGGAAATGAAATTTAAATTGGAGGAAGTTGAATCTGAATCAATAAGTATACCCGAAAAACTATGGCCCAGATACAAAATATATAACGAAATCATAACAGTTGCAAATTCAGCCGCTACCAATGGGGCCTATTTGATTGCTTTTAAAAATCTTAGCAAATTCTGGTGTAAAGATACCTTGTTGACAAAGTACTCTTTTTACAACTCGACCAAAGATAGTATCACTATTTTTGCCGATCAAATAATAGCGCAATCAAACAATCAATTTACAAAGCAATTAGATAATTTTAAATCAAATAGCAGTGAACAAAATTTAAAACAATTATTTGCACTTAAAGATACTATTTTTGAATCCCTGACACTGGTTGATAGTTTCTTAGTTTCGATTAAAAATGAGGTAGATGCAATTTCGAGATCCAATAATATAGAAAACCAAAAGCAATTTATTTTAAAGAATTTATCAGCATCGAATACAAATTTTCGCAAGAAAAAATTAGCCTTATTTGAAGAAAAAAACTATCAGGATTATCAATTTAAATTATTTACCGAAGCCCTTGCAAAGATAATTACTACTGTACCCAGAATTAAGCAGATTTCGGGTTTTGACAGTCTAAGTTGGGAAAAACTTAAAAATTACCCTTTATTATACAAGGAAGTGAATGAAATGGGCTGGAGCAACGATTTGCAAACGATTTGCAAATTACTTAACGAAAATATTAAAGTATTCGGCTATATCATTAATGATACAGCTATTGCAAACTTTTCTCAACTAAAATCGAATGAACCTCAGCCCTATTTTGCTTTGTTTAAAGCTTTCAATGCATTGGTAAAAAAAGATAAGCGAATGTTTATTGAAAATGTGAAGCAAAGCATGCTTACCATTTCTGAAAAAGATTTGCTGGCAAGTCTTGATTTATATGTAGCACTGGTAAACAGCGAAACAAACAGCAATGATGAATACTGGGAATTGCTTCAAAATGGCTATCAGTCACAATTAAACGGCTCTTTACAGGAAGCTAAATTAAACTATGATAAAGCGGAAAAATTATCAAATACAGGTGAAATACTGTTTTTTCTGATTGCTGAAGTTAATATAAAGCTTGGAGACCGATACAGTGCTGAAATCTATTTTAAAAGGGCAACTACCATTAATCCAAAATTTATTCTTCCTAAATTATATCAAATTGAATTTTTAACAGATGATAAAGATTATGAAACAGCATTAGCCTTGGTCAACGAAGCAATTCTAAACAATCCAATATGGTATTTCTATTATAAAAAAGCGGTTTTATTGGGCCTATCCGGAAAATACAACGAAGCGAAACTATTATTATTGAACAGCTGCTTACCCCTAAACCCATTGAATTACGAACAATATTTGTTTTTGGGAGATGTGTGCAGTGCTTTAACCGATGCAAAATCGGCAAGGGAATATTATATGAAAGCCGGAAACATTAAACCCAACGACAAGGCCTATAAAAGCAAAATGGAAGGGCTGAAACAAAGTCAGGATGTAAAACCTAATAAATAATCTTTAAATATTACCATTTCAACCAATTAGTATAAAAGAACCATAAAAAAAGCCAGTCGATTAACTGGCTTTTCTTTTTAAATAAATTCAATTATTGCATTGGAGTTACCACTTCGAGCAATTGAGGTAAATCCATCCCTAAGTCTTTAAGATGTGCAATGGTAGGGACTCCGTTTTTGGTCCAGCCACGACGTGTGTAAACAGCATCCAGCAATTGTTCATAACGGTCTTCTCTGTATGCACGGGTGATAGCTACTTTTTCCTCATCAGTTTTACCACTAGGATCTACACCAATGAGTTCAAGCATTTGCTTATCATAGCGTTCCTGACGGGAATTGTATTCTTCAACGGTTACAGGACCTGCAGCACGGTAAGGTTGTGCATCGTCTTTCCGAACGCCAAATCCTCTGCGGATATTGAAAATACGTTGAAAATTATATACTCTTTCCGATTGACGTATAATTTCGTGTTTATCAATAGTTTTGCCAGTAACTGCATTGTAAATAGCAACGTAATTATCAACGTGTCCTGGAACTTTACCCGGTTCGTCCATTAATTTATTGTCTTCAGGTTCTACGTCATTCCAGGGAAGTTTGCACAAGCCCATCAAACCAAACCAGGTACGGAACATCGGGAAATAATGTAAAGCTTCTGCTTTTTTCTCAAATGTTGGAATCTGGTTGTTTACCATATCCATGAATATCAACCAGGCTTCATCGTGTTGAGGCCCTTTGTTGGTCATGGCATAACCACCTTGCTGTGCCAATGATTCTTTTGAAACATACTGAGAATATTCCAATCCTTTGTTTTCCATACCAAAATCCTGCATAACACTGTATTCGGCCCAGCCTTGATCTGCAAAATAATGTTTCATTTTGCGGATACCCATGCCGGCAATTTTACCGAAACCTTCGCCACGAGCCAACTGATGGAGTGCTTCCATAGCATCCGTAGCATTACCCCAATTGAATTTTAATCCTCCAGTACGCTCTGCATTTAAGATGCCTCTTTCCCAGCACTCCATGGTAAATGCCATTAGAGTACCCCAGGTTATGGTACAAATACCATAAGTGTCGCAATAGAAATTCGATTCAATGATATAGTCTGGATTAAAAATGCCACAATTGGAACCTAATCCACCCACATTTTCATATTCGGGACCATCGACGATTACTTTTTGGCCTTTGTAAGGACCTGATCTAAGTTCGTAATTATCAACACCTTTGGCGCAGGCCATGTTGCATCCAATCCAGCAACCATCAGGCACACCCTGGGTAAAATAGCTTTTCCAAACTTCTGAATTGATTTTATATGCATCCGGATGTTTTCCGAATTTAAAATTATGAGTAGGCAATAAGTCATAAGCATCCATTACTTCCACGAGGTGGGCAGTACCTTTTGAGCGCATTTCGCATTGAGAATCGTCCAAATCGCGCATTTCTTTGTTGAATTTGCGACCACGTTCCATAATAGCAGGTAAATCAACCACATTGTTAAGGTTGCCTTTAACGCCTGACACTTTGGCTACCAGCGCCAAAATATTTTTCTGACGGAAAATCGTTCCCAAACCACCACGACCGGCTTGTTTCAAACGAACTACCTTACGTTTCATATCATAGAAGGTAAAGTTAAGCATACCAATCAGTGAATTTTCTGCCGCTTTACCACTGGAAACAACCGCAACATTGTATTTTTCTTTTTCGGTATCGGCAAACATTTCGTGCAATTCTTCACCCAATAAATGGCTGTCGTACGACAAACCTTCGGGTGCTTCAAAAATTTCGACTTCACTATCGATGCCATTGATGTAAACAATTACATTTTTGGCGGCTATACCTTGCAATTCAACGGCATCAAAACCTGAAAATTTGGAATAGGGACCGAAGAAACCACCAACGTTGCTGTCCATGATAGAATCGGTTTGAGGAGATATACCCACTACGATAGATTTCCCTGTACCCGAATACTGTGTAATCCCACAGATAGGGCCACCAGCTATTACAACTTCATTGTCGGCATCGTTCCATTTGGTGTCGGGACGGGTTGCATCCCACAGCAGTTTTAAACCAAATCCTTTGCCGCCAATGAACTTATCTTTCATTTCCTGACTGACTGGTTTTTCTTTAATAATATTTTCGCCAACATTTACATACAATGTTCTGTTGTTGTACCCCTTGTCAATGGGGACTAACTGATACTTGTAAGAGACTATTACCTTACGGTTTGCTCTCATTTCTTGAAGATTCATAAAATATATTATTGATGTTTGTTTTCAGAAAAATAAGTGTACAAATTTAGATATTTTTTTGAGATGAAGCTTGGGTTTTTGAAAATATTGTTTGGGTCTGGTTTTTATGCTGGAAGACGGAAGATATAAGTCGGAAAACGGAAGACGTAGTCGTAAAAAGGAAGACAGAAGTTGGATATTGCATTCCTATTACAAGACTGAGAAGATAGAATGTAAAAATCAAGCCAATGTAATCTACATTAAATGTTTAGAACAAAATTATCTGCACGCGGTAATATAAGCTACAGGGATCCGAAAACGCTTATTTGTAAATGAAACTGTTACGATTTCATAGCCATCTTTCAACATTTCATTCAATGTTTCTTCTACTTTTTTTGCCAATGAAACCGGTGTCCAAAATGTTGAAACTTTAATTACCCTGTATTTTTTCATTTGTGTATTTTTTTACAAATATAGTGGTTTCCCAATTACTAAGATGAAAATAATTTATAAAAAATCAATGTAAACTAATGTTTGACAGTAAAATTACGATTCATATTACAAAAGTATATTAAATGTTTAGGATTATTTAGTCATCGTATTTTTTAGCTTACAAAACCCTGGGAGCAGAGTTTAGTAATAATTCATCAGTAAAATTATTGCATTACGAAAAGTTATTATCATTATTAAAACTGAAATCTTTATATTCTTTGTAAGTTTACAGCAAATTTCAGTAAAATAGGATAAGGTCTTTTTTTAATTTCTTAAAATCATTTTTTTATTATTCAGGCAACCTTATAAATAATATTATTGTCGTTTAAATATTAAATGATATTTTTTTTATAATTTTACTAAACCGATTTAGGCATACCAATTAAATACATATTATTTGATTTTTAATACTTTACAAATATTTTACTATGTAAATACCGGAATTATTCAAAACTTTTTAGTTTTAATAAAATGATCAATATAAATTTTAAATTTTCAACATTCAATAAATTCATCAGAACAATAGCTTTAGTTTTGGTAATAAATTTAATATTTATGGATGTTAAAGCTCAACAATATAATGCTGCAGGAACTGCCGTTGCGATGGTTACTCCCGGGTGTTACCAGCTCACCAATACAACGAGTCAGGCAGGAGCTGTCTGGAATATTTATAAAATAAATTTAAATCAACCTTTTGATATTACTTTAACTTTAAATTTTGGGAACAGACCCGGAACAATTGGTTATGTTCCTGCAACATGTGGTGCAGATGGTATGACATTTGTTTTACAACCCTTAAATTCCGGGGTATTCGGACCTGGTGGTGGTGTAGGATTTAATGGTATAACCCCTTCATTGGGCGTTGTAATGGATTCTTACACAGCCAATACATCAGACCCCTCCTATCAGCATATATCCATTCATAAAAACGGCGATGAATTACATGGGACTACAAATGAATTAACATCTTATACATCAGCTATTGGTTTTCCCTCTAATATTACAGATGGGATGGATCATTTATTTCGTTTTTCTTGGCTTCCAACATATGGAGGTGCAGGAATAATAAGTGCATATTTTGGGACTGCTACTACGCTTTCTACTACACCTACCATTACATATACAGGTAATATAATTAATACTATTTTTTCAGGAGATCCAAATGTATATTGGGGCGTAAGTGGTTCAACGGGAGGTTGCTGGAATTTACAGTATGTTTGCATGAGTACAGTTGCAAATTTTTCTTCTGATACCGCAACTTGTGTGGGTACACCCATCGTATTTACCAGTAATAGTATCAGTGGTTTACCAATTACAACCTGGTATTGGGATTTTGGGGATGTTACTTCATCATCATTACAAAGTCCATCCCATTTTTATAATAATCCAGGAACCTATGAAGTGAGTCTTACAATCATTAATTCGGGTGGGTTTTATTCTACTATGACGCATACAGTTGTTGTTCACCCTAAACCCAATGTAGCAGTGAATAATTCTACAATATGTGCTGGAGACACAGCAATACTAAATGCAACCGGAGCTTCAAATTATACATGGAACAATGGATTAAGCCCGGGAGCCATTAAAAAAGTCTCACCCTTGACAACAACTTCTTATATTGTTAACGGCTTAAACTCATGGGGTTGTAGCAATAAAGATACCGCTTTGGTCACAGTAAATCCGAATCCTGTTATTACTGCGAGCATTGATACTATCTGTGCAGGAGACACTGCGAGTTTATTAGCTTCCGGTGGGAACACTTATATCTGGACTCCAGGTAATTTCACTACGAATCCATTGCATATAAGTCCATCTTTTACAACCCAATATAAAGTTATTGGGACCAATGCTTTTGGATGTAAAGACAGTACGAATACCAGTGTCATTTTTTATTTAAATCCTTTAATCACTGTTAATAATGATACAATCTGTTTAACCCAAACAGCAACTTTATCAGCTAATGGTGGCGTTTCTTATATTTGGGGTAATAATTTATCTGTTTCAAATCCACTCATTATCACGCCTTCAATTACTACTACCTATACAATTGTAGGAACGGATGCAAATAACTGCAAAGGAAGAGATACTGCAATTGTTGTTGTAAATCAACCACCTGTAATTTCTGTGGATAGCACTGAAATTTGCAGAGGGATTCCTGCTATTTTAACTGTCAGTGGTGGAAATAATCTGAGTTATTTATGGTTGAATGACAATTCTATTTCCAATCCATTGCAAGTATCTCCTTCCATAAATACTACTTATATTGTTATTGCTACTGACCTTAATGGTTGTAAAGATACAGCCAGCGGATTAATCACAGTATACCCCAAACCTATCGCAGCTTTCAATGCAAATCCAACATCAGCAACTACAGATGCTCCAAATGTTGTTTTTACAAATCAGTCCACAAATGCTATTTCCTGGTTTTGGAATTTTGGGGATATTGGTTCAGCAATTAATACTTCTATCGATCCATCACCTACTCACACATTTTCAGCTGCAGGCGATTTTATTATATGGTTAACCGTTTTGTCTGATCACGGTTGCGTGGATTCTATTTCTGGTTCAATAAATGTAACAACACCTAATTATTTTTATATACCCAATGCTTTTAGGCCATCAAGCAACAGTTCCGATGTAAATGTATTCAGACCTAAAGGTATAGGTATTGATCTACAAAAATATCAGATGGTAATTTTTGACAGGTGGGGTAAAGAAATTTTCATTACAACAGAATGGGAATCAGGGTGGAATGGGAAATTTAACAATATTGGAGATTATTTACCTGAAGGCGTTTATGTATACTATATTAAATACAAAGAACTGTTTGGCGTATATAAAGAAAGAACAGGAAGTATAACTTTATTAAGATAAATCACCCAATTTTTTTATTATTGATTACATAATTCTTCTCACGCCACCAGCAATTTCAACTTCATGCACAACTGGCAAATAGCCGAATTCTGATTTAAATTTCAGGGAGGATTGCGCTATAAATTCCTTTTCCTTATCCGTTTCCACCAAACTTATGGTACAGCCACCAAAACCACCCCCCATAACTCTTGAACCTATTGCGCCATTAAATGCTCTTGCAATTTGAACAAGGAAATCAAGCTCTTGGCAACTCACTTCATACAAAAGTTGCAAACCATCATGGGTTTCAAACATTAATCTGCCTAATTTTATAAAATCATTTTCTTTTAATGCAAGGCAAGCCTTTTGCAAACGGTCAATTTCACCAACAACATACAGGCAGCATTTATAGGTTTCAATACTCATTGAATCTATGAATTCTTCTAGCATTTCTATTGAAACATCCCGTAGACTTTTTACATTCTTGTATATATCAGCTATAATGGATATTCCTTCTTCACAACTGGCTCTTCGTTTGTTGTATTCTGATGATGCAAGAGTGTGGGAAACTCTTGTATCTATTAAAACAATACTGTATTTCTCTGAATAAAAAGGTATCAATTCATATTCCATTGTCCGACAATCCAGTTTTATAACATGGCCCTCTACTCCGAATAGAGAAGCAAACTGATCCATAATCCCACAACGAACACCTACATAATTATGTTCTGCCATTTGGCCTGCTTTAGCTAATTGAAATTTACTCAGATTTAGACCAAGTAAATCATTTAAAGCGAATCCTATAACCGATTCAAATGCAGCTGAAGATGACATCCCACTGCCAACTGGGACATTACCACCAAAAACACAATCAAAACCCGGAATACTACAACCCAGTTTTGTAAGTTCACCCACAACACCCAAAATATATTTGGTCCAATGATAATTTGTCTGAGCTGCATCTATGGCAATACTTTCTTCTTCCTTAAAATCGTAAGCAATGGCATTGATAACATTACTCTGCGGATTGATATGAATTACAAGATCGATCGTTTTATTGATAGCAGCCGGTAATACAAAACCATTGTTATAATCGGTATGTTCACCGATAATATTGATACGGCCGGGAGCTGAAAAAACAGCATAAGTTCCTGTAAATCTTTCTTTATAAACTTTGATAAGTTGATCTGTATTCATATTTTTAAGTAATTGATTAAACCCCTGACAGGGTTAAGAAAACTAGTATAGACCTAAGAGGTTTAAAAAACTTTTAGGTCTGCTGTGTTTACCAGAAATAGGCATATAAGAAAGCCAATATTATAATAATAATGATTGCCAGTATTTTAAATCCTTTGCTCGTTGCAAATAAAGCTTTGTCTGTTTTAATAGCTTTTTCACTTACCTTGAATCCTTCGAAATACGACACCACAACAATCAGTAACATACATAACAGAAAAACAATTCCCATTCTATCCATGAAAGGCAATGCAGGACAGAGGAATTTAAAAAGAAAAGACAATACAAATGTAGCCCCGGCTGCTGTTAAAGCTCCGTTTGCAGTAGCTCGCTTCCAGAACATACCCATCAGAAAGATAGCCAATGCACCAGGGCTCACAAAGCCGGTAAATTCCTGTATATACTGGAAGGCCTGGTCAAGATTTCTCAGCATAGGCGCAACAATCATTGCAATTATAATGGCTACCACACTGGCGGCTCTTCCCACATAGACCTGATTATGTTCTGAAGCTCCCTTGTTTAAAATTGCTTTATAAATATCCATGGTAAAAATAGTAGAGATACTGTTCATCATAGCTGCCAAAGAACCTGCAATGGCTGCAACCAGAGCTGCAAAACACAGCCCTTTTACCCCTGAAGGAATAAAGTTTTGCAACAACCAGGGATAAGCTTCATCAGGTTTTGAAATAGGTGCTTTTAATACAAAAGCAACAATACCCGGTATCACAACGATCAATGGCAGTAATATTTTAATAAAACCGGCAAAAACCAGTCCTTTCTGTGCTTCTTTGATGCTTTTTGCAGCCAGTGCCCGTTGGATGATATATTGATTACATCCCCAATAGTAAAGATTGGCCACCCACATACCCCCGATCAGCACACCTATTCCCGGCAAATCAATATAATCCGGATTGTTTTTATCGAGTATCATATGAAACTTCTCTGGTGCTTCTTTTGTAATTTGTACAAATCCTTCGAAAGCAGTGCCTCCTAATGCTTTTAAAGCAAGATAAGTTGTTAACAATCCACCACAGACCAGAAAAGTTACCTGTATCACGTCAGTATAAGCAACTGCTTTAAATCCACCGTAAACAGAATAAACAGCAGTAAAACTTCCTAATAAAATAATTCCAAGTACCAATGGATCTATTCTGAAATTCATGACAGTTAATAATTCTCCGCCGCTTACATTCTTTATGGCGAGAGCTCCAAGGTACAAAACAGAAGTGAGATTAACAAAAATGAAAGTCAACACCCAAAATATAGCCATAACGGTTTTAACTCTTTTATCATAGCGTTGTTCCAGAAACTGTGGCATGGTATAAATGCCCTGCCTGAGAAAAACCGGCATAAAGAAAACTGCAACAATTAAAAGAGTTAAAGCAGCCATCCATTCGTAGGAAGCAATACCCATACCAATTTTGAAACCTGAACCGGACATACCAATAAATTGTTCCGCTGAAATGTTGGAAGCAATCAGGGAGGCGCCGATGACCCACCAGGTTAAGCCTTTGTTGGCCAGAAAATAATCGGAAGCTTTTCTTTCAACTTTCTTATCTCTCCTTGAAACCCATAATCCTATTGTAATTACAAGTACAATGTAGCCGAATAAAACGATGTAATCTATGGTGTTAAAATGCATACTTTTAAAATATTAGAGGATAGTGAATTTATAAATGATCTGATGATGGTATTTCTGCCCGGGGGATAATATATTGGAAGGAAAGTTTTTAATGTTCACTGCATTGGTAAAAAGCTGAGGCTCGAGACAGAAAGCAGACTGATTGCCTGCTATTTTCCCGCTTTTACCGGGAACGATGCCGTTACAAGCATTACCTGAATAGAAAACAACACAGGGATAAGTAGCATATACTTCCATTTTTCTACCTGAAACAGGGTCGCTGACAATAGCTGACAGTTTCATATTGATTGACGAATCTTCCAATACATAACAAAGATCAAATCCACCCACTGAGGCAATGCATTCATCTTTTGATTGTAAGCCCTTGCTGAGGAGCTGAGGCTTACGGAGATCCAGGTCAGTTCCGTCTACAGCCAGCAAAACACCGGTCGGTAATAATTCTTTATTGGTTTCGAGGTAATTCCCTGCATTGATCTGAATAATATGTTGTCCGATTTCTTCAAAATCTTCGCCGGAAAGATTAAAATAAGAATGATGCGTTATACAGACCGGCGTATCCTGATCGCTTACTGCATGGTAAGTGATTAATAATTCGTTTCCGTTTATCCATTCATAATCTATTTGTACTGAAAGATTGCCAGGATAGCCTTCTTCCCCATCAGGGCTGAAATAGCTAAAAGAAACAATTTCTCCTTGAATTTCATAATCCCATAATACGGAGTCGAAACCTCTGATACCTCCGTGCAAATGATTGCCATTATCGTTAGCAGGCAAATGATAGGTTTTCCCGTTTAACGTAAAACAGGAATTGCTGATTCTGCCCGAAACCCTGCCGGGATTGGAACCGAAATATCTTTGACCCCTGATATAATCTTCCACTGAACTGTATCCCAAAACGACATCCTGCAATCTTCCTGATTTATCAGGAAGCATCAGTGCTTGCAGTTTGGCTCCGTAATTTGTAAGACTTACTGATAATCCATTTTGGGCAGTGAGTGTAATCAACATGGCTGTTCTGCCATCAGGCATACAGCCAAAACTTTCAACATTTACTGACATTTTATTCGTTTTATTTTAAGACCATAATTTGAGAGGATATACTCCCGACTGAATTAATTTCGTCAGTTTTCCGATAACCAACGATTTATCATTCATATAGGTTAAACCAAACCATTCCGCATCTGAATGGAATACTTTTACAGTAACCGTTTGTTTTACAATTAAATCGTTTACAACAGCCGGAATCAGGAACTCAGCGGCTGGTGAACTGATGCTATCCGAAAGAAATTGTTCAAAATATTGTTTGCAGTACTTGAAATAATCCGGTGTAAAACCCCAGCAATTCATAGAAACGATAGTATTTTTACTCATTTCAACAACTTCATGCTTCACATTATATCCTGTAATTTTTCCATTGGTAGACTGAACGTCTGTTCTTTCTTCTACAAAAATAAGGGAATTGTTTTTATCCATTATACATTCAGCCCTGGAAGTTCCACCTGACTCAACCAGTGTATTCACAATATCATATCCTATCATGCAATACTGATGCTCTTTACCGGCAACTGATTGCAAATAATTACTTATTTTCACAAAACTATCTCTCCCATAAAAATCGTCTGCATTGATGACTGCAAAAGGGCTTGCAACAACTTCTGCTGCCATCATCAGTGCATGATTGGTTCCCCAGGGTTTGATTCTGACTGAAGGGACAGAAAATCCATCAGGAATTTTATTAAGTTCCTGACAAACATACGCTACCTGAATGAGATGATTGAAACGGGCGGCATTGAAGTCAGCCATAAAATCATCTTTAAAACTCTCATTGATGACAAAGACAACCTTGTCAAATCCGGCTTGTATGGCATCATAAACCGAATAGTCCATGATGCATTCACCCGACGGGCCTATGCTTGCAATCTGTTTGTTGCCTCCAAACCTGGTTCCCAGGCCGGCTGCTAATATTACTAAAGTGGGTTGCATAGTCAAATTATTTGTTGATATTCTTATTTCTTCACCCTGACAGGGTTGGGTTGAGTCTTTTAAAAATTGATAGATTAAATTGTTGATATTACATAAACCTAACAGGTTTTTGAAACCTGTTAGGTTTGAGCCGATACTCATAATAAATTATTCACACCTCATTCTATGATGATTTCGTCCACAAACAACCAAGCCTTTGCACCTGCTCCGGGGTGATTAAGCGGACATTGCCCGATATTTTTAGCCTTTACAGCGACATACCTGACTTTTTTTCCAACCATCGTTGTAGTGGAATAATCCAGCATTGCTTTCCATATTGAAGGGCCTTCGTCAATTGAATGGATTTCATTATTGATTTTTGAAAGTACTGTGAAATCCTTTCCATCCGATGATACACTCAACACAACCTCAGCAGGTAAAAATATCCATGATTTAATATCCGCTAAGAAATTAACACTGATGGATTGAATAGCTTTCAGGTTTCCAAGATCAATTACTGTATGCATATCATTGCCTTCATATCCTTGCCAGAAACCATCCCTGCAATCAACACTACCTATAAAACCATCGACAAGAGCTTGCTCACCCCCACCTGAATATTTTGGGCTGAAAGGGCTCAATGTATTGACATAGCTGGCAGTAGATAAGGAGGGGTGAATATTAATTTTAAGGATTTCATCCGAATAATTATCAGACTTCTGACCTATAACTGAAACAATTGCTGGCTTACTAAAACTAAGGGGGTGAGTGTATTTTATAGATTTATTAGTTGGATTTTTCCCATCTATTGTATAATAAATACATACGGTTGTATCCTTCGCACTTAAAATCAACAAACTCTTACTGTTTAATTTATCAATACTTGCCTTTGCAGTAATGATTGGGGTACCCAACAAATCAAGAATAGGATTTTCGATGCCCTTTATTTCGCTGATTGTATATTTCAGCTCTTCAAAAATGACGATTTCATTTTCACCCTTTTTTAACCAGGGAGCCGGAACATAGATTGTTTGAGTGGGACCAACATTCCAGTAACGACCTAGATTATGACCGTTTATCCATACACAACCCTTACCCCATTTTGAAAAATCGAGGTAAGTATCTCCAATATTATTCAAGTTGAAACTTCCTTTTCTGATGACCGGATGCTGATATTGAGTTGATTTCGTAAATTTTAGACCCGCCATTTCATTGAACGGAAAACCATACATCTTCCAGTTTCTAAGCACTTTGCCGTTGAATATTACTTTTTCGGTGATTCCTTTCCGGTTATCGTTCAGATAAGTACCATAGTTAATACGCCCAAGATTTTCAACCAATATATCCAATGTCTGTTTTCCTGGCGGTAGATTTATAAATACAGAATCCTGGTTGAATCGTCGGTCAAGTACAGCTACTCTTTTACCATTTACAAATACCAGGGCATAATCTCTTACATGCTGAATATTCAGTATTCCCTTTAGTGGGCCATTGATAGTGGTACGATAAAGTACAAAACCATATCCCTGATTGATATCTTCAAAAGATAATGGGTTTTCTGATTCAATGGGTTGAGGCAGATTGTCAAAAAGTGAGCAGGCCTGATCCAGCTGAATAAGAGGCGTTGAAATAGTTTTTTTTGCAGCAGGAACTTCAGGAAGTTGAGACAGTGCTTCTGCAGATAAATGTTTTTTGATTACATTCCGCATTGCCATATATTTTGGAGTTGCATTCCCCGCTTCATCAATAGGCGCATCATAATCGTAGCTGGCTGTTTGCGGACGGTAAGGAGGCATATTGGCTCCATTCCAGAAAGCACGGCTTGTTCCGCCATGTAGCATGTAAATATTTATTGAAATTCCGGCAGCCAATACAGTATCATACGTATCAATAAAGTTTTGAAAAGGAATCGTATGATGCGCTAAACCCCAGGTATCGAACCAGGCAGGATACCATTCAGCAATAAAATATGGCCCATGATTCATATTGTATTTATCAACCAAGCTTTTAACTGCCTTCACGTCATCCAAACCATTCACCGCAGGTAACAAACCGGGCAAATAACCATCCGGCATTTGTGATAGGCCATCGCAGGTGTATAAATCAACATCAAATCCTGCTTCATTCAGAAAGTTTTTATTGATACTGAGATATTCCTTATCCTTATCATAAGAGCCATATTCGTTCTCGAGCTGAACCATAATGATGGGACCTCCTTTGGTAATTTGTAAAGGCGTAAGTTCTTTAGCAAATGCATTAATGTAATTATGGCTCATTTCCAGAAATTTAGGATCACGGCTTCTGACTTTCAAATCCTTTTCTTTGATCAGCCACCAGGGATAGCCACCAAATTCCCACTCAGCACAGGCATAAGGACTCGGACGAATAATCACCCATAAACCTTCTTTCTGAGCTGCTTTTACAAATTCAGCCACATCGGCATTGCCGGTAAAATTATATTTACCTTTCTCTGTTTCATGGTAATTCCAGAATACATAGGTACAAATGGTATTCAAACCCATCGCTTTTGCCATCTTTAAGCGATCGTGCCAGTATTCGCGGGGAATACGGGCAAAATGCATTTCACCGCTGATTATCTGAAAAGGCTTCCCGTCCAATAGAAAACTCCCTTTGCCGATTGTAAAACTATGTTGTGGAATTTGAGCTTGTGAAAACTGAATAAACATCAGAAAAATAAGAAATAGTAATAATTTTTTCATACTATCAGGAATTGGAATTAAAGTTTTCAAATTTACTAAAAAACTATAGTATTGCAAGAAAAAACTAAATGCATTTAGGAAATGCCCATTTTTTTTTATGGGATGATGTTAGATAAAAAAATGGATTTGCATAAAGTATATACTTTAATATATAATTGAATTTGATAGCGTATTCTTTTTTAATAAGCTTCCCTAATAAAATAAATTATTTCCTAAATCAATTTAGTTGTTGGTTTCATTTTATTTTGTATTTTTGAATCAAAGTTATTCCTCAGAATCTAAATATTTTAGTGTCATGAAAAAACAACCGATTATCTTACTAACAACTTTTCTTTTATGCATTCTTTTTAATTTACCCTCATGGTCTCAAAAAACCTCACCTCCTTCAGCTTTCGGTGTAACACCAACTGAACGTCAGTTAGTATGGCACGAAATGGAGTTCTATGGTTTTATTCATTATACCGTGAATGCTTTTACGGATAAAGAATGGGGCTATGGTGATGAAGATCCATCTGTGTTTGCGCCCACTCAGCTTGACGTAAAGCAATGGGCAAAAGTTGCTAAGGAAGCTGGCATGAAAGCTTTGATATTAACAGCCAAACATCATGACGGGTTTTGCCTGTGGCCCAGCATCTATACAGAACATTCTATCAAAAACAGCCCACTCAAAAACAGAAATATTGTAAAAGAACTGGCGATGGCATGTAAGGCCAACGGACTGAAGTTTGGCATTTACCTTTCTCCCTGGGACAGGAATAGTGCTAAATATGGAGATACGGCTTATATTACTTATTATCGGAATCAATTAACAGAACTTTTAACTGAAAACGGCGAAATATCTGAAGTATGGTTTGACGGTGCTAATGGCGGTGATGGTTATTATGGAGGAGCAAGGGAAAAACGTATCATCGATAAAAAAACCTATTATCAATGGGATAAAACACGAGAACTTGTGCGTCAACTTCAACCCAATGCATGTATGTTCAGTGATGCAGGGCCTGATTGCCGTTGGTGTGGAAATGAGGAGGGCTATGCAGGAATTACAAACTGGAATACTATAAATGTTGCAGGTATGTTTCCCGGAATAGCTGACCAGCAAGTATTAAATAGCGGCGACCGCAATGGCAGCAGCTGGATTCCTGCTGAAACGGATGTATCCATTCGTCCGGGCTGGTTCTATCATGCAAATCAGGATAGCAATGTTAAATCTCCCAATAAACTCATTGAAATTTACTACATGTCCGTGGGAAGAGGTGCAAACCTTTTGCTGAATCTACCTCCTGATAAACGGGGTTTGATACATGAAAATGATATCCATTCGCTGAAAGAAATGCGTCGTATACTCGATGCAACTTTTGCTGTAAATCTGGCAAGCGGAAAAAAAACAACAGCTTCCAACACCAGAGGAAAGGATAAAAAATATGCATCTGCCAATATTATTGACAACAATAAAGAAACTTACTGGGCCACAGATGAAAATGTCAGCACACCTGAATTGATCGTAGATTTTGGGAATAATATTACATTTAACAGGGTTAAAATTAAAGAATATATAAAATTAGGACAACGCATAGAGGGGTTTGCGATTGATTACTGGAAGAATGGAAATTGGGAATTGCTGGAGGAAGCCACATCAATAGGTTACCAACGAATCGTTTGTACAAAAAATGTTACTACAACTAAAGTTCGGTTAAGAATCACTAAAAGTCCGGTATGTATTGCCATTTCTGAATTAGGAATTTATCTGCAAAAATAAAAACATGACATTACTTGGTTACGATATTGGAAGTTCTTCTATTAAAGCATCCCTGATAGAAGCATCAACAGGAAAGTGTATTGCTAAAGCACAATATCCTGACACTGAAATGAAGATGAATGCTCCTCAGCCCGGTTGGGCAGAACAAGCACCCGAAACATGGTGGGAATATGTCGGAAAGCTAACTCAGATCATTCTTGCTACTCCCGGGGTTAAAGCCAGTGAAATTAGAGCAATAGGCATTTCCTATCAGATGCATGGTTTGGTATTGGTGGATAAGAATCAGAAAGTATTGCGACCTTCCATAATTTGGTGCGACAGCCGGGCAGTTTCTTATGGCGAAAAAGCATTTAAAGAAATAGGAGAAGAAAAATGCCTGATTGAGTTACTGAATTCACCGGGCAATTTCACGGCTTCCAAACTAAAATGGGTTAAAGAAAATGAGCCTGAGATTTACAGTAAAATTTATAAAATACTACTCCCCGGCGATTACCTTGCCATGATGCTGTGCGGCGAATGTAGAACAACCTCTACTGGTCTATCTGAAGGAATATTATGGAATTTTAAAAAGGAGGCTGTTGCAGATATTTTATTGGATTATTATGGGATTGATAAGGAACTTTTACCGGAAATTACACCGATTATGGGTATTCAGGGAAAGGTAAATAAGACAGCATCGGAAATACTTGGAATTCCTGAGGGAATTCCGGTTGCATACCGCTCCGGTGATCAACCGAACAACGCCCTTTCGCTGAATGTACTTAATCCAGGAGAAGTGGCTGCTACAGCTGGTACTTCAGGCGTGGTATATGGAGTGAGCGACAAAATACTTTTCGATACTGCTTCAAGGGTCAATACATTTGTACATGTTAATCATACAGCAGAACATCCCCGTTATGGCGTAATGTTGTGCACCAACGGATGTGGAATTTTATATTCGTGGATCAAAAAAATGTTTGGAGGTCGGCTGACCTATGATGAACTCAATCTTAAAGCTGAAAAAGCCAATATAGGTTCCAATGGATTGGTTTTTATCCCCTTTGGAAATGGTTCGGAACGGATGCTTGGGAATAAAACTGTAAACGCAGGAATGATGAATTTAAATTTCAATATTCACAGCGAAAATGAAGTGATAAGATCGGCCATTGAGGGCATTGCCTTTTCATTTGCTTACGGCATGAGAATATTAAACAATACAGGTGTTAATACCAGAGTCATTAAAGCAGGAAATGCCAACTTGTTTTTATGTCCGGTATTCAGACAATGCTTGGCTGATGCCAGCGGTTCGGTCATAGAATTATATGATACCGACGGAGCCACAGGTGCTGCCATCGGAGCAGGAATCGGAGCAGGAATATATAGTTCAGCAGAAATGGCGTTCAAAAATTTAAATGTATTAGGTATCACCAAACCGGATATCAAAACGATGGGAGCAACTAAAATTGCTTTAGAGAAATGGATAATAACATTGGAAATGCAAATAAATAATTTATAAAGTTCAACCCTGTCAGAGTTTAAAACACTGGCAGGGTTAGCTTTTAATCTGCAAAAATTGAATACTGTTATTTTGTCAATATACATAATTATAAAAGATGCAGAAAACTGAAAAAATTGAATATGGCCAGTACTACCATATATACAACAGAGGGATAAATAGTTGTGATATATTTAAGGATACTGAGAATTACGAATATTTTCTTAAGTTATATGATAAATACATTACAACAGTTGCAGATACGTATGCATGGGTGTTGATGCCAAATCATTTTCATTTGCTGATAAGATTAAAGGAAAAATCAGAAATAGTTTTTAGTAATAATAACAGCCCTTCCAGAACTATTGAAAACAGAAACCTTCCAGGTTTTGAAAACCTGGAAGGTTTAAAGTCTACTCATCAGCATTTCTCCAATTTATTGAATGCTTATACCAAAGCATTCAATAAGAGGTATAAACGTCATGGGAGTTTGTTTGAAAAAAACTTTAAAAGGAAATTAATAACTAACGAAATTTATTTAAAACAGATATTATTGTATATTCACAATAATCCTGTTCATCATGGGTTTTGTGAACATCCGATAGAATATGCATGGAGCAGTTATTTAAGCTGTATATCAATAAAACCAACCAAATTGAAAAGAGATATAATTATTGGATGGTTCGATGATTTGGTAAATTTCAAATCAGCACATCAACATAAAATAGAAATAATTGAAATAGAGAAATTTATAGAAATATAACGTGCTAACCCTTATAGGTTTCAAAACCTGTAAGGGTTAGCTGTATACATAATATCAACAATATAATCAATATAATTATGGAATATCTGACAGGAGAAAAAGAATTCTTTCCCGGTATCGGAAAAATTAAATTTGAAGGCAGAACTTCAAAAAATCCATTGGCCTATAAATGTTACAACGAAGACCAGTTAGTTGGCGGAAAAACAATGAAAGATCAATTGAGGTTTGCCATTGCTTATTGGCATAGCTTTTGCGGAAGCGGTGCCGATCCTTTTGGTCCAGGTACAAAAATATACCCATGGGCTGAAATAAAAGACCCTATTGATAAAGCCAAAACCAAGATGGATTTTGCCTTTGAATTCATCAGCAAATTAGGTGTTCCATTTTATTGTTTTCATGATTTTGACTTGGTGGATGAAGCAAATACGATTGTGGAATCTGAAAAGCGGTTGATGACAATGGTGGATTATGCCAGACAGAAGCAAACTGCTTCAGGAATCAAACTCTTATGGGGAACTGCCAATGTATTCTCCAACCCCAGATATATGAACGGAGCTTCTACCAATCCAGATTTTAATGCACTGGCTTATGCCGGCACTCAGGTTAAAAATGCAATAGATGCTACCATTGCCCTGGGTGGCGAAAATTATGTGTTCTGGGGTGGACGGGAAGGTTATATGTCCTTACTCAACACGGATATGAAACGCGAAAAGGAACACCTCGGCCGTTTTTTAAGCATGGCCAGAGATTATGGACGAAAACAAGGATTCAAAGGCAATTTCTTAATCGAGCCCAAACCTATGGAACCCTCCAAACACCAATATGATTTTGATACGGAAACTGTGATTGGGTTTCTCCGTTATTATGGATTAGAAAAGGATTTTAAATTGAATATAGAAGTTAATCATGCAACTCTGGCCGGTCATACCTTCCAACACGAGCTGCAATGCGCTGCAGATGCTGGTTTATTAGGTAGCATCGATGCCAACCGTGGAGATTATCAGAACGGATGGGATACCGATCAGTTTGTATTAAATATTTATGAAACCGTTGAAGCCATGCTGGTTATACTTGAATCCGGTGGATTTAGCAAGGGTGGAACCAATTTTGATGCCAAGATCCGAAGAAACTCCACCGATCCTGAGGATTTATTTATTGCACATATTGCAGCCATGGATGTATTTGCACGTTCGTTGCTTATCGCTGATGAAATTCTGAATACATCTGAACTTACAAAATGGAAAAAAGAACGCTATGCTTCCTTTGATTCGGGAAAAGGTCTTGCTTTTGAACAAGGCAAATTGAGTCTCGAAGATTTGAGGGCATATGCTCTTGAAAATGGTGAACCCGATATGAGAAGCGGTAAACAGGAGTTATTCGAACAATTAATCAATCAATATATTTAATGGATATGGAGATGCAAAAGACAAATATGGCTTATGTCTGGGGGATTACCCTGGTTGCCACGCTAGGGGGTTTGCTTTTTGGATATGATACTGCCGTGATCTCAGGGACCGTACAATCGTTGAAAATAAACTTTATTGATCCAAGGAATTTAAGTGAAATTGCAGCAAATTCTCTACTTGGTTTTACCGTTTCAAGTGCTTTAATTGGTTGTGTTTTAGGCGGAATATCAGGTGGATGGATGGCTCTGAAGCTGGGAAGACGCAACAGCATGATCGTTGCTGCTGTGTTTCTGATTATTTCTGCCATCGGATCAGGGTTTCCTGAATTATTAATCGCTCCGATTGGAAATAATGTAGCTGATTTCCTGACACCGTTTATCATTTACCGTATTATTGGGGGAGTAGGTGTTGGGCTGGCATCCATGTTATCGCCCATGTATATTGCCGAAATTGCTCCGGCAGCAAAACGCGGAAACCTGGTTTCGTGGAATCAGTTTGCCATCATTTTCGGTATGTTGGTGGTTTATTTTGTAAACTGGACCATTGCCCGACAAGGCAATGAAATCTGGTTGCATGAATATGGATGGCGCTGGATGTTCTTTTCCGAAACTTTTCCAGGACTGCTCTTCCTTGTCCTACTGTTTTTTGTTCCCGAAAGTCCACGTTGGCAGGTGATGCAAAACAAGGAAAACAAAGCATTGGTAACACTGACAAAAATAAACGGACGTCAGATAGCTGAACAGATGCTCACCGAAATCAAGGGAACTGTGGCAGGTGTTGGATCTTCAAAATTGTTTTCTTATGGTTATCTGATAGTGATAGTTGGGGTTTTATTATCTGTATTTCAACAGCTTGTGGGTATAAATGTTGTATTGTATTATGCTCCTGAAATATTTAAGAATATGGGAAGTACTACTGATATATCCCTGATGCAAACAATTATTGTTGGAATTATCAATCTTACATTTACTGTTATCGCTATTTTTACAGTTGATCGTTATGGCAGAAAACCATTACAGATAATCGGGGCATTGGGAATGGCCATAAGTATGATAGCTTTGGGGTTTACCTTTTATTTCGAACATGTCGGCATGGCAGCCCTTGTATTTATGCTTACTTATGTTGCAGCCTTCGCTATGAGTTGGGGCCCTGTAACCTGGGTCTTACTTTCTGAAATGTTCCCGAACCGTGTTCGCGGACGCATCATGGCTGTGGCTGTTGCAGCCCAATGGGTTTCAAACTATCTGGTATCCTGGTCATTTCCAATGATGGATAAAAGCTCTGCTTTGACTGGAATTTTTCACCACGGATTTGCTTACTGGATATATGGAATTATGGGTCTTCTCGCAGCTTGGTTTGTATGGAAATTAGTCCCTGAAACCAAAGGAAAAACCCTTGAACAGATGGAAAAGCTCTGGAAAAAACATGAATCTATCTCTTAAAATGCATTTTTAATATTTAAAGCTAGTATTGTCCGAGTAAATAATTTCAGAATATTGCATTTATATTTCTGATTATTCTATTTATCTGCAGAATCAAATCAATAAGTATTTGAGTGTTGGCTCTATTTAGGCAAGCTTTTGATTTAGAATAAATTTTTACTATAGCTGTTTCAATGGATTTTAAACACATAAACTTTAAAACCTGAATAAACTTTTAATACCTATATTTGTTCTTTTAAAAATGATTTAGCAAAAATACACCTATGGACGCAAACTCTTATTTGAGTAATATTGACTTACAGCAAATAGAAGAACTTTATCGCATTTACAAAACTAAGCCAGAAAGCATAGATTATGGTTGGCAGAAGTTTTTTGAAGGTTTCGATTTCTCAAAAGCAGACTTTAGCGGAAATCAATTAGAAGCTTACCCTTCTGAGTTTAAGGTCATCAACCTCATCAATGCTTATCGCGAAAGAGGACATTTCTTTACCAAAACCAATCCTGTAAGAACCCGCAGAGTTTACAATCCAACACTGGATATCGAAAACTTCGAACTCAATATGGAAGATTTAGAAAAGGAATTCAAAGCCGGCAACAAAATAGGCATCGGCACTGCAAAACTTAAAGATATTATTGCTCATTTACAAACTACTTATTGCCGTTCATTGGGAGTAGAATATCGCTACATCCGTACACCAGAAATCGTCGATTGGCTTAGGTCACGCATGGAAAGCACTCAAAACTTGCCTGTTTACAACAAGGAAGAAAAAAATCATATTCTTCAAAAACTCAGTGAAGCCGTACTTTTCGAAAAGTTTATCCATAAGAAATTTCCTGGACAGAAACGTTTTTCACTCGAAGGAGCCGAAGCTTCCATTCCTGCACTGGATGCCTTAATAGAAAAAGGTTCTCAACTGGGAGTCAAAGAATTTGTCATCGGCATGCCTCACCGGGGCCGACTGAATGTATTGGCCAATATACTTCACAAATCCTATAAAGAAATTTTCAGCGAATTCGAAGGCAAAGAATATGACGACGAAAGCATAATGGGGGATGTAAAATACCATTTAGGCTTTACTTCACAATCATTGAGCAAAAATGGAGATAAAATAAAACTCACACTTACTCCAAACCCTTCCCACCTGGAAGCTGTAAATCCGGTAGTGGAAGGCATTGTTAGAGCCCGTATTGACCTGAATTACAATGGCGACAACAGCCAGATTGTGCCTATCCTCATCCATGGTGATGCATCAGTAGCAGGACAAGGCATCGTTTATGAAGTGCTACAGATGTCGGAGCTTCCCGGATATAAAACAGGAGGAACCATTCACCTGGTAGTGAACAACCAGATTGGTTTTACAACCAATTATTTAGATGCCCGTTCGAGTACCTATTGCACCGATGTTGCCAAGATTGTTCAGTCACCCATTTTCCATGTAAACGGAGATGATGTAGAAGAAGTAGTGTTTGCCATGCAGTTTGCCATGGAATTCCGTCAGCGGTTTCACAAAGATGTATTTATCGATTTGTTGTGCTACCGTAAATACGGTCACAACGAAGGTGATGAACCACGATTTACCCAGCCTATATTGTACAAGATCATAGAGAAACATCCCAATCCAAGGGATATTTATGCTGCTGAGCTCATACAGCAAAATATAATACTACAGGAAGAAGCCAAAACCATTGAAAAAACTTTCAACGATTTACTCGAAAAAGATTTAAGCCAATCCAAAACTATTGAAAAGGCTCACATTACCTCCTTTCTGGAAGATGAATGGAAAGCCATTGTAAAAGCCGAAGCCGCAGATTTTGAATCATCACCCTCTACTGCTGTTGAAAAAGAAAAATTAATGCAAATTGCTTTCAAAGTATGTGATTTGCCCGAAGAAATTCCTTTTTTCAACAAATTACTCAAATTGTATGCCGATCGCAAACAGATGCTGGAAGGCAAAGGCAGACTCGACTGGGCTATGGGTGAATTGCTCACATACGGAAGTCTGTTAGAAGAAGGATTTCCGGTTCGTTTCAGTGGCCAGGACGTTGGCAGAGGAACTTTTTCTCACCGTCATGCAGTGCTTACCATCGAAGATTCGGACGAAAAATACATACCCCTCAACCATCTGAGCTCTCAACAAGCAAAGTTTGAAATTTACAATTCCTTGCTATCCGAATATGGCGTCCTGGGTTTTGAATACGGTTATGCTCTGGCATCTCCCAACACCCTTACAATATGGGAAGCCCAGTTTGGTGATTTTTTCAACGGAGCCCAGATTATTATCGATCAATTTATCAGCAGTGCCGAAGGCAAATGGAAGGTCATGAACGACCTGGTAATGTTGTTGCCTCATGGTTACGAAGGCCAGGGCCCTGAACATTCCAGTGCACGCATCGAAAGGTTTTTATCTCTTTGTGCCGACAACAATCTGCAGATTGCCAATTGCTCTACACCTGCCAACTTTTTCCACCTTTTACGACGACAATTACACCGTAAAATACGTAAGCCACTGATAGTCTTTACACCCAAAAGCCTCTTGCGCCACCCACTCTGTGTTTCAGCTGTCGATGATTTTACAAAGGGTGGATTCAAAGAACTTATTGATGATGCTAAGGCAGATCCTGCCAAGGTCGACAGGGTTGTTTTCTGTAGTGGAAAAGTATATTACGATTTGCTGGACGAAAAGCTGCTGAACGATAAGGCCAATATTGCCATCGTCAGAGTGGAACAAATCTACCCCATACCACATACTCAATGGAAAGCCATTCAAAAGAAATATGCCAATGCCAGACATTGGCTGTGGGTTCAGGAAGAACCTGAAAATATGGGAGCTTGGTCTTTTATACATCAACACATCAATTACATTCCACTGATTTTGTTTGCAGCAAGAAGTGCTAGCGGTAGCCCTGCAACAGGATCGAGTAAGGTGCATAAATCGGGACAATTGAAGATCATCGAAAAATCGATGGGTAAATGCATCTGCGAATGGGCCATGAAAGGCTGTGATATGCATTGTGTTGAAAAAGAATAATTTAATAAAACCAATAAAATACTGAGAAATGATTATAGAAGTTAAGGTACCGGATCAGGGAGAATCTATTACACAGGTAGTATTATCAGGATGGCTGGTAACAGATGGTGATATGGTTGAAAAAGACGAAGAAATTGCTGAAGTGGATTCAGACAAAGCAATCCTGACGCTTTATGCCACAGAAGACGGTAAAATTACTTTCATTGCCACAGAAGGCGACACCCTCAATGTAGGTGATGTGGTATGCAGCATCGATACCAGTGTAAAAGCAGAAAAAGCAGCTACAAAAGCAGTCATTGTAGAAGCAATAAAAGAAGTCATTCCATCGGTGAAACCAGCAGATTCACCTAAAGAAATCCAGCAAATGCCTCCAAAGGCTGCAGTAGCTGAGAAAATCAAGTTCTCGAGGGAATCTAAACACCAGAAAATGACAACGCTGCGTTCTAAACTTTCGGAAAGATTAGTAGCAGTAAAGAACCAAACGGCCATGCTTACCACTTTCAATGAAATCAACATGACTGCCTTATTGGCCATCAAAAAACAATACAATGATGCTTTCAAGGAAAAATACGGCGTTGGCATCGGCTTCATGTCTTTCTTTACCAAAGCGGTAACTGAAGCTTTGCAATTGTATCCCAATGTAAATTCGATGATAGAAGGGGATGAAATTATCACCCCTGCTTATGCTGATATCAGTATTGCAGTGAGCGGTCCAAAGGGACTCATTGTTCCGGTAATCCGCAATGCCGAGAGTCTGAGCCTGGCCGAAATCGAAATCAATATCAAAGCTTTGGCAGCCAAAGCCAAAGACAACAAAATCACCCTGGAAGAGATGACTGGAGGAACATTTACAATCACCAACGGAGGTGTTTTTGGATCAATGATGTCTACACCCATTATCAATCCACACCAGAGCGCCATATTGGGTATGCACAATATCATCGAACGTCCGGTAGCAATCAAGGGAGAAGTAAAGATACAATCTATGATGTATATTGCCCTCTCTTACGACCATAGGCTGATTGACGGTAAAGAATCCGTAGGCTTTCTGATTAAAGTAAAAGAAATGATAGAAAATCCAGTGAAAATGCTTTTCAATGGCAATGATCCAGTGAAGGAATTGTTAGGGATTTAGCTATTTATGAATTATATGTTTTGAATAATGAATTTGAAAAATTACTATTGACCGCGTAAATAATTTAAAAATTGGGCTAAAGCCCATGTTAATAAGGTATTCATTAGCCCCAGCCTTAAGGCTGGGGCTAATGAATGTAATTAATTGAAGGACTTTAGTCCAAGTAGTTTTGTCGGTTAATAATGAAAAAAAAATATTTTTGTTTTGTCATTCAATTGAATTCATCAATTCCCAATTAATATGCAAAAGTTATATTTCTATTTTATTGCATTGATTTTATTTATTTCATGCAAAACTGCCCCTGATCCAAAGGAAATATTTCTGAAAAGATACAAGGCAGGTGAAATTATTAACAAAGTGGAATGTAAATCCACAGCTGACCAGAATTATTCCCTTTACCTGCCAACAACTTACGATATCAGTAAAAGCTCTCCGGTAATTTATGCATTCGATCCCCATGGTGATGGAGGTATCCCTGTACATTTACTCAAAGATATTGCCGAAAAGCTTCATTATGTGGTGATTGGCTCTAACAATATCAGAAACGGCTTAAGTCCGGATGATATGAATTATTCGTTGAGCCAATTGCTAAAAGATACTAAGATTAAACTGGCCATTGATACAAATAGAATTTATCTGCTTGGATTTTCAGGAGGTGCAAGAGTTGCTTCTTCTCTGGCTCAATCCTTACCGGGTGTGCAAGGTGTAATTGCCTGTTCTGCAGGTTTTCAAGCAGGAACAACTGCACCTCCTTATCCTTTTATTGGCATTTCCTCCTTTGGTGATATGAATTTGCTAGAAATGAAAAAACTGAATGCCAGCTTGCAAAAACTGAATGCCAACAGCTATATGATGCTTTTTGACGGCAAACACGAATGGCCTCCACAGCCTATTCTGACTGAAGCAGTTACTATACTGGAATTGAATGCTATGAAAAAGAATTTGATTCCTCAGGATAAAAAAATGATAGCAGAATTTCTTGTCGACAACACTATGAAAGCTGAAAAACTGCTTCAATTCAATGCGGTGGATTCATCCGTAAAAGCTTATATTATCCTACAAAGAACATTGGCTGTTCTGGATCAATTGACTGATATTAGTAAGACAAAAGCATTATGCTCAATGATAGCCACAAAGCCTGATATTCTCCAATTCATGAAAGAGCAGGATGCCCTCGAAAATATTGAAGCACAGAAACAAGCCGAATTTATGGCTGCCTTTGAAAACAAAAACGACGTCTGGTGGAATGCTGAATTAAAAAAATTGGACTTAGATGCTAAAGATCAAAATAGTTTAAAAAGCAATATGGCCAGTCGTTTAAAAGGATACATCAGCCTAAGTTGCTACAGCTATTCAAACCGTTCCTTGCAAAGTCAGAACTGGAATTATGCTGCCCTTTTCACCCATATTTATCAGAAAGTAGATCCCGAAAATCCAGATGCTTATTACGCAACAGCTTGCCTTTATGCCAATACGAACCAAAAGGAAAAAGCCATATCAGCTTTACAGTCAGCTATCAAATTTGGATTTTCGAATAAAAATAAATTACAGAACGACCCCTTGTTGAATTCTATGCACGGAATGCCTGCTTTTGAAAAGATAATTAATGGCAATTAAACAAGCAAACAAATAAAGCCTCTGTAGAAAACCCTTTTTTATTTTTTAACGGCTTCGTCAAACATTCTTCCTACTTCACCCCAGTTTACCAACTTCCAGAAATTTTCGATATAATCTTTGCGTTTGTTCTGGTATTTTAAGTAGTATGCATGTTCCCAAACATCCAGCGCCAGTATAGGACTTCCTTTTTCTTTGGCAATATCCATGAGGGGGTTTTCTTGATTGGCAGTTGAACTTACGAATAATTCGCCGTTTGCATTTACAGCAAGCCAGGCCCAACCACTTCCAAAACGGCTTGCGGCAGCATCGGAAATTTGTTTTTTCATATTTTCGAAACTACCAAATTTTAGAGTAACTGCTGATGCCAGTTTACCTTCAGGGACATTGCTTCCACCAGGCAGCATGATTTGAAAATACATACTGTGATTATAATAACCACCGGCATTGTTTTTTACAGCATCTGGGTATTGGCTGATATTTTTTAATACATCTTCAATTTTCTGTTCAGGTTTGCCTTCCATAGCATCTATATATTTGGTAAAATATGCTTTGTGATGGCGGTCGTAATGTATCAGAACCGTTTCTTTGTCAATATTGGGTTCCAATGCGTTAAAAGCATAAGGCAGCTGATAAAAGGTTTTGCCTTTGTATACAAATGCTTCTGGTTTTTTAGTAAAATCAGTTGAAGTTGCCTGGCTCATAATATGGCTAGCCGATAATAAAAACAAAGAAAATAGTATAATTGAAATTTTATTTTTCATAATAATGACGATTTATTTTTTCTTCTTTAACAATCTAAATAGCTTTTTGATTGAAATAACTGTTTTTAATATTATTAGTACATTGTATTTCAATAAATATAAGATTTAGAATGCCCTAAAGAGAGTAAGAAAATCAAACAACAAAAAGGCATTCGAATTAATTATCATGGGTTTTTGAAAGAGCAATGAATTTTAAAAAAATAAATTCAGGTATGCTTTTTTCTTTATATATTTGCTCATCAGAAAAATTTAGTATGGCTAAGAAAAAAGAAACAATATCAGGCAATTACGAAAATGAGTTTGCCATCATAGGTATTGCCTGCCATGATTTTGATTATAGAGTCATTCATTTCCTGAATAAAATCTTCAATTTTAATTTTACCCGCTACCAAGACTTCCTGATTCCAACAACTAACGAAGAAAACGAAAGTGGATTCCCATTTTATTTTTTTAATGACAGTGAGAATTACACTTCTTTCCATTTTATTGCCAACAGAAGTGCCGATGGTATTTTGATCAAAGAATGGAAGCAAATGGATTATTTGTTGGTTATCTTTGGATCTGTTCATAGTTTAAATATCAAATCATTGATACAGGAAATCAGAAAACTGCCCATAGTATTGGCCGCAACTGAAATGCCACGCAATTATAAAATTGGAGTCGAAAATTTAGTCCTGGATATTGAATTGCATATCATTGAAATTCAACGAAAAGAAAAAGAATTAGAAAGATTAGCAAAAAACAAATTAAAAAATATACGATAAATTTCTTTGGATAAAACTCAAAATATGACCATTCAACAAGCACAGGAAATCATTGACAAATGGATCAATACTACCGGTGTCCGCTATTTTAACGAATTGACCAATATGGCTTTGTTAACTGAAGAAGTCGGTGAAGTAGCCAGAATAATTGCCCGTAAATATGGCGAGCAATCCTTCAAACCATCGGATACTGATAAAAATCTGGCCGATGAACTGGCCGATGTATTGTTTGTGTTGATATGTATTGCCAATCAAACGGGTGTGGATTTAACCGATGCCCTGCAGAAAAACCTGGAAAAGAAAAGCAGCAGAGATGCATCCCGTCATTTGAACAATGAAAAGCTTAGAAAAAAAGAATAATAATCTATCAATCAAGTATTCAGCATATTATTGATTTCAATTTTACTTTTATGAAACAGCTAGTTTTACTCATTTTTTTACTTCTGAGTTTATTCAGGGTTTCAAGTGCTCAGACTTCTTTCTCTGCCGCTGATCTTAAAATAAGTTTTGATCAAAAAGGAAATTTTACAGAAATCACCAATCTGAAGACAAAACTTAACTATTTGTCTAAAGATACCATTTCTCCCCTGATTACCTTGATTTCACAAAGCAAAAGCTATCTGCCTTCATCCATGCATTGCAATAGATCAAACAATATTCTATCGTTGCAATTCAATGAAGCAGGCATTACTATTGATATTCAATTAGTTTTACGAAAAACACATCTGAGTCTTGAAATCATCAAAGCTGAACCCAAAGACAAAATAGAAGCCATCGTTTGGGGTCCAATGCCTTTAGTTATTTCAAAAACGATAGGTGAAATTATCGGAGTTGTAAGAGATGATAAAGTTGCCATTGGCCTGCAGGTACTGAATGTTAAAACCGATGGAGGAAATTACATCAGGGAAGGGACTACATTCAGCAGAGGACAGGCTGCCCTTCCCAGAAAATGGGGAAGCAGCATACAGGCATTTACAATTAACAGGGAGATTCAAAGATTTGCAGATACCTGGGATGGTCAAAACAAAAATACACCCATACTTCCCATTAAAGGTGAAAATGTGGCCGGAAGTAAAATTGCGCTGTTCAGTTGCGATGAAGCCAGAACATTGGACTGGATCGGAGAAATTGAAATTGCCGAAGGATTACCGCATCCAATGATAAACGGGATTTGGACCCGTATAGCATTTCGGCGGGGTCAATCTTATCTTATTTCCGGGTTTTCGGAAGCCAATATCGACCGTATGCTGGCCTATACTAAAAGGGCAGGTTTAATTTCACTTTATCATGAGGGGCCTTTCAGTAGCTGGGGACACTATGTGCTCGATAGCAGTTTATTCCCGAATGGGAAAAACGGGCTTAAAAAATGTGCCGACAAAGCAAAAGCAGCCGGGCTTCACCTTGGTGTGCATACCCTGACCAATTTTATCAATACTAATGATGCTTATGTTACACCCCATGCGGATACTAGACTGGCATTGACAGGTTTCGGATTATTGACGGAAAACATTGATGAAAATACTAAGACAATCCCAGTTTCTACCCCTGAATATTTTAACAATGAAACTTATAATTTTCTTCATGCTGTAAAAATCGGACAGGAAATCATACGCTATAAAAGTGTCAGCCCCCATGCTCCTTTCCTGCTTTTAGATTGTCAACGCGGAGCATTCAATACAACTGCTGCTGTTCATACTATCAATGACACTGTAGGGAAATTATATGACCATGCTTACAGGGTGTTTTTTCCGAATCTCGATTTACAAAGGGAAATTGCGGTGAACCTTGCTCAACTTTTTAACGAAACCGGCATTGATCATTTGGATTTTGATGGCTTCGAAGGCTGTCTGGCTTCAGGCCAGGGCGATTATGCAGTTAATTTATTCGCCAGTGACTTTTACAAAAAGCTGGATCACACGGTATTGAACGGAACTAGTATTTCCAAAACTTTTTACTGGCATATCAATACTTTTTGCAACTGGGGTGAACCCTGGTATGGAGGCTTTAAGGAAAGCATGCAGGAATACCGCATCAACAATCAGTTATTATTCGACCGTAACTTCATGCCTCATATGCTGGGTTGGTATTTGCTCACCAAAAATACCAGTAAAAGTGAAATGGAATGGATGCTGGCCAAAGCTGCAGCTTATGACGCCGGCTTTGCCATGTGTTCAAGCCAGCAAGCCATTGAAGAAAATCCGGATGGATTGCAATTGCTCGATTTGATCAGAGAATGGGAAACAGCCAGATTAGCATTGGCATTTACAGCCGAACAGCGGGAAAGATTAAAGAATACAAAAAATGATTTCCATCTTGAAAAAATAAACGAAAGCCAATGGAATCTCTATCAATACAATACTTCTGAAACTTTCATACACGAAAAAAAAGAGAAACAGCCCGGGGAGCCAGTGCATTCATTGTGGAATTATGATCTAAAAACCAATCAGCAAGCCTTACAGTTTAAGATTTACGTTAGAGGTGAAAATGGCAGTATTTCCAATACAAAAATCATGATTGACAATTATATTGAGCTTCAAATTCCAATGGAGATCAGGACAGGGCAAACCATCATCTGCAACGGTACAAACATACTGAGACTATACGATGAAAAAGGAAAGCAGATCAATTCAATCAAAGTTAAAAACATTCCTGAAATAAATATTGGTTCACATCAGATTATTTTCGACACTCATTTTAGTGATGATGATAGCACTAAAGTTGAATTCAATATCCAATCACGGGGAAGTCCTGAAAAAATTTCAATAAATTGGTCTCAGCTTTTAAAGAACTAAAATTAAATAAACCTGACAGGTTTATGATTATTTAAAACTCATCATCCATAACAACTCATTCAACTTGTCCTTTTCAGGTTTTATCTAATTTTTTTTAAAACATACCGTCAAATATTGTAATTTCGTCCTCTGTTTAATTAAATGAATCAAGCTCTATGATCTATAAATGGCTCTACCAAAACAAATGGAAAGAATCCCTGCGCTCGTCTATCTGGCAGAAAAACCTGGCATTGAACATCTTGCTGGGTATTTTTATGCTTTACTTTATCGTTAATTTTCTGATACTGGGTTTGTTTTCCGACAAAATTCTGATGGAAATATTTCCGGACGAAAATCCTGTGAATAAGTTCAACAGTTTGTTGTTGTATTTTATGGGCATTGACCTCATCATAAGATTTATGGGACAAACAGTTCCAACGTTGAGCATACAGCCTTATCTGCATCTGCCGGTAAAAAGGGCTTCCCTGATGCATTATTTACTGGGGCGTTCCATTGTGAATCCACTTAACTATTTTTACTTTGTAATTTTTATTCCCTTTGCCATCAAAGCAGTAGATACACTTTATAGTCCCGGAATTGCTTTGCGCTGGTTATTGATACTATTCTTCCTTATATTTTTCGACAACTACCTGATTACCTATATCAAACGTCAACTTGGGAGTAAACCGCTGATTGCCTTATCATTGGGTTTGTTAATGCTTGCATTTATTCTCCTCGACCATTATAGGATTTTCTCTTTACTGGCGATTTCTGAAAATTTATTTACAGCACTGATGTTAGATCCTGTTTATTTATTCTTTCCAATATTGGCCGTAGCTGCAATTTACTACCTCAACTTTTCATTTTTAAAGAAAAATGCTTACTTGGAAGATTTTAGCAAAAATAATTCAAAGAAAGTTATTCATACATCCGGAATTAGCTTTTTTAATCGTTTTGGCGTTATCGGCGAATTGATGAACCTGGAAATCAAACTGATGTTAAGAAACAAGCGTCCTAAATCCATCATGTATATGACTCCACTTTTTTTGTTGTATGGGTTCTTCTTTTACCCTCAGCAAACATATATGAATTTGGGACCTATGCTTATTTTTGTAGGCATATTTATAACTGGCGGCTTTATGATGACCTATGGCAATTACCTCATCAGTTGGGAAAGCAGCTATTTTGATGCATTACTCACCAAAAGTTTCGATTTCAAAAAGTACTTTCAGGCTAAATATACCTTGCTGGCTTCGGCAACAATTACTTCCTACCTGATAACATTACCTTATCTGTTTTTCGATATCAAATTGTTGTATATCAATACAGCCTGTTTCCTTTTCAACTTTGGTTTTAATATTTACATCGTTTTGTTTTTTGCCATGAACAACAAGAAATACCTCGACTTAAGCAAGTCTTCCACCTTTAACTATCAGGGTGTAGGTGTTTCTAATTTTATAGTCGTACTTCCTATGATGCTGTTGCCGATACTGATATACCTTCCGTTTTCTTTATTCGGAACTTCACAGCTAGGTTTATTTTTTATTGCCGGCATAGGTTTATTGGGAATTGCCATTAGCAAACCCCTGCAAAAAATGATAATCAATAGATTCTATCAGAAAAAATATGAAATGGCCGAAGGCTTCAGACAACATTAAATGATAATTTTTTAAAAATAAGATATGATTAAAGTAAACAACCTCAGCAAAATATACAACGGCAATACGGTATTGAACATCAGCAACCTTATCATCGAAAAAGGCGAAAGCTATGGTCTGGTGGGTAACAATGGAGCTGGCAAGACTACTTTCTTTCGTTTAATACTGGATTTAATCAGGGCCAATACCGGCGAAATCATTTCCAAAGATAGCAAAGTAGCCGGCAGTGAAAGCTGGAAACATTATACTGGTTCATACCTGGACGAAGCTTTTTTAATAGAATTCCTGACAGCCGAGGAATATTTTAACTTTATCGGTAAACTGCACAATATGTCGAAAGGAGATATTGCGGAATTTTTAAATTTGCATGCCGATTTTTTCAATGATGAAATTTTAGGACAAAAAAAATACATCCGCGATTTCTCAAAGGGTAATCAGAAAAAAATCGGTATTATTGCAGCCATGATGGGCAATCCTGAAGTGTTAATTTTAGATGAACCTTTTACAAATTTAGAT
This sequence comes from Bacteroidota bacterium, assembly GCA_037133555.1. Taxonomy (GTDB): domain Bacteria; phylum Bacteroidota; class Bacteroidia; order Bacteroidales; family JACABE01; genus JACABE01. Next base: position 5,769 of record JBAXNW010000018.1, on the reverse strand, counting down.
CCCAGCAGCCAGATACGGCTTAAGAAAATCTTACGTCAACTAAAAGCTGAAAGTAAGGTTACCATGCTGATTTCGAGTCACGACCTGATGCATGTTACCGAAGTATGCGAACGCATCAATGTGCTTGAGAAAGGACTCATCGTCCATGACCTGACCACCGACGAATATACCTTAAAAAAATTGGAAAGCTATTTTGCAGTCTAAAGTCAAGCTGAAACTTTTAATTAAATGCTGAATAGATTTTTTCTTACTATAAATGGGCTATAGTATAAAATAGCGTTTTAAAACATATCAAATGTAAAATATTTTTGGCTAAAGCCTTATTGTTATGTTATTTTTCACCACGACCTAAAGGTCGTGGCTATTAATAACCCCTGTTTTAAATCAAATTTTCTTACTTTTGCATTTCAATAAATCAAAGCTCATGGATACAAAAGAAAACGTTGCAGTAATTGGCAGTGGAAGCTGGGCAACTGCTCTGGTAAAAATCCTGCAAAACAATGTGGATTGTGTGCATTGGTGGGTTCGTGAAGCAGAAATCAAAGAAAGCATTGAGAAGTTCCATCATAATCCATTGTACCTGAGCTCTGTTGAATTTGATCTTCATAAACTTGAAATCAGCAACGATATTCACGAAATCATTCAGAATGCCACTACCCTCATTTTTGTGATTCCTGCCGCTTTTATGTATGCAGCCATTGCTGACTTGCCCAAGGAAATCTTTAAAGGTAAAAAGATTTTTTCGGCTACCAAAGGCATCATTCCCAGTCACAACCTGATAGTGGCCGATTTTTTCAACCAGAATTTCGACATTTCATTTCAGGATATTGGTATCATCAGTGGTCCATCACATGCTGAAGAAATTGCCCTTGAAAAACTCACCTATCTGACCGTGGCTTCACAAAACCAGGAGTTGGCTGAATTTATGGCAGAAACCCTGCGTTGCCGTTATGTAAAAACAACTACTTCCGACGATATTTACGGCACCGAATATGCTGCTGTTTTAAAAAACATCTATGCCATTGCTGCCGGAGTTTGTAAAAGTTTGGGTTATGGCGATAATTTTCTGGCCGTTTTGATATCCAATGCATTGCAGGAAATGGAAAGATTCATCGAAGTGGTTCATCCCATCAACCGTGAACTGACCAATTCAGTCTACCTGGGCGATCTGATGGTGACAGCTTATTCGCAATTCAGCCGCAACCGTACCTTTGGTGCCATGATTGGAAGTGGTTATTCCGTTAAATCGGCCCAGCTAGAAATGAAAATGATTGCTGAAGGTTATTATGCCAGCAATTGCATTCACATTATCAACGAAAGCTATCAGGTAGAAATGCCCATCATGGATGCTATGTACAATATTCTATATGAAAATATTTCTCCTTTCATCGAAATAAAAATACTTTCTGACCGGCTGAAATAAGCTTTCATCGAAAATCTTGAACTTATATATGACTAAGCTGTTTTATCTAAGTTCAAATGCATAATTTTGTAAATTCTTCTTTATCCATTCAAAATAAAATTAAAATGAAAAAAATCTTAGTTATTACCTTTATGTTATTGGGATTGTGTTCTTTTCGCAGTCAGGCCAAACCAATCAATCCACCCGATGAGGGGATGTGGTTACCTATGTTTATCGAAAGACTCAATTTTGTAGATATGCAAAAAATGGGACTTCACCTCACGGCCGAAGAACTATACAGCATCAACCATTCGAGTTTGAAAGATGCCATCGTAAATTTTGGTAATTTCTGTACTGCTGAAGTAGTTTCCAACGAAGGTTTGCTGCTGACCAACCATCACTGTGGTTATGAATCTTTGCAAAAACATTCTACCGTAGGTCACGATTATCTTACCAACGGATTCTGGGCCTATAATAAATCAGAAGAAATTCCAACCGAAGGTTTAACCGCAACTTTTCTGGTCCGTATGGAAGATGTAACCAAAAAAGTAATGGCAGATGTTAGTGATACCATGTCGGATGCAAGCAGAAGAGCTGCCATCCGTAAAGTATCCGATAAACTTAAAAAAGAAGCCGGAGAAAAAGGGAAATACGAAGTTCAGATTAAAGGCTTCTTTGATGGTAACGAATATTATATGTTTGTGTATGAAGTATTTGAGGACGTCCGTTTGGTAGGTGCACCTCCTTCGTCCATCGGAAAATTCGGCGGCGATACCGACAATTGGATGTGGCCACGTCATACCGGCGATTTCAGCATGTTCAGGGTGTATACCGCTCCAGATGGAAAACCTGCAAAATTTGCAAAAGATAATATTGCCTTAAAACCCAAACATTCATTGCCCATCAATATCAAAGGTGTTAAAAAAGACGATTATGCTATGATATGGGGTTATCCGGGAAGTACCGAACGTTACATGACTTCTTACGGTATACAGTCTACCCTCGAACAAGCCAATCCTGCCATTATCAATGCAGGCAATGCGATGTTGCCTGTCATGAAAAAAGACATGGATGCCGATGCAGCTGTCAGAATAAAATATGCTTCTACTTATGCCCAACTAGCCAATGTATGGAAAAACAAAATAGGCGAAAGCAGAGGACTAAAAAGACTGAAAGTTCAGGATGAAAAGAAAGCGCTGGAAGACCGCCTGCAGCTATGGATCAATGCCGATGCTGGACGCAAGGCAAAATACGGCAATGTAATTCAGGATATTGCCACTGCTTCCAAACAACTGATGGATAGCAAATCGGAAATGAATTTATGGTATTTCCAGGGCATATTGATGAGTTCTAAAACCCTGCTTGCTCCGCTGCAATGTATGGGAATGGCAGCTATCCTCGAAAAGAAAGACAACAAACCAGAAGCTTACGATGCTTTTATGGAAACCGTCAAAGAATTGTACAAAGATTGCGCCCCTGCTACCGAAAAGAAATTGTTTGCTGCCGGACTTGAATTGTACCGTAAAGAAATGCCTGTTAGCATGTTACCAGATATTTTTGACTTCATCAACAAAGAATACAAAGGCAATATTCAAAAATTTACCGAAGAAGCCTTTGAAAACTCCATCTTTGTTTCAGAAGAAAGCTTTGCCAAATTTATTAAAAAACCCAATCTCAAGAAATTCAAAAAAGATCTGATTTACAAAACAACGCTTTCCATTTACACCAACTATGTAAAAGGCAATAGCGAACAAAAGGAAATCAACAGTCGTTTAAATACAGCCAAACGTTTATTTGTAGCTGCTTTGCGCGAAATGCAACCCAATAAAACCTTTTACCCCAATGCCAATTTCACCATGCGCATGACCTATGGTAAAGTCTTGGATTATACTGCAGCCGACGCCGTTCACTACGATTATGTTACCCATTTAAAAGGGGTGATGGAAAAAGAAGATCCAGGTAATGACGAATTTACAGTTCCTACCAAATTAAAAGAACTTTACAATAAAAAAGATTTTGGCCGTTACGGTAGCAATGGTGACCTTGTAACTTGCTTCCTGACCACCAATGATATTACTGGTGGCAATTCAGGCAGTCCTGTAATCAATGGCGATGGCCATCTGATTGGTGTGGCTTTCGACGGCAATTGGGAAGCTATGAGCGGCGATATCGCTTTTGAGCCCGAATTGCAGCGAACGATATGTGTGGATATCCGCTACGTATTGTTTTGTATCGACAAAATGGCCAATGCCCAGAACCTGATCAAAGAAATGAATATTATTGAATAAACTCATTATTCAAGCTAAAAAAAGAGCCTTTTGTCAATCACAGAAGGCTCTTTTTTGTTGTTTTAATTAATTTCATTTTATCCCTATCGACCTAAAAAGCTCTCTTGTTTAAAGCCTTCTTTTATTTATATTAATATGATTAACATAAGCTTTAGCCAAATCCAAATTATTTTAATGGGTCAATATTGATTTTTATGCTAAACTAACGCTTAAAATAATTATTTTTGTCGTATCATTAAATATATCTTATGAATTGGAATGAAATCCTTTTTTTCGCTGTCTTTGTTGCATTTATACTGCTGATGCTCTTTATTGATTTAATCGTAATTGGAAAGAAAAGCCATATTGTCAGCTTCAGGGAATCCATCATCTGGACCCTTGTATGGGTGAGCATGTCGTTCGTATTTTACCTGATTATCCGAACCCATGGCGAATGGATACATGGCATCGATAGCATGAAAAAACTGACAGACATCATTCAGGCTCATGACCATGCTATCAACATCGACGGCCTTGATTTTGAATCGGCTTTAACTATTTACCGCCACAATCTCTCGCTCGAATACATAACCGGTTATCTTATCGAATATGCCTTGTCGGTGGACAATGTATTTGTAATGATATTGATATTTATTGCCTTTGGTGTGCAGCAAAAGTATTACAAAAGAGTATTGTTCTGGGGTATTATCGGTGCCATTGTCATGCGTTTTATCTTTATTTTCCTAAGTGCAGCCCTCATCCAGAAATTTGAATGGGTTCTCTATCTCTTCGGCTTATTGCTCATCTTTACCGGTGTCAGAATGTTTTTGAGCCGTAACAAAGAGGAAAAAATGGATGCCGATAACCACCCTATCGTTAAATTTGCTTCAAAATATTTTGCGGTGTATCCCCGTTATGTAAAGCATCATTTTACAGTCCGAAAGAACAAAAGAAATTACATAACACCCTTATTCATCGTACTTTTGGTGATAGAATTCACCGATGTAATTTTTGCGGTCGATTCGGTACCGGCTATTTTTTCGATTACCAAGGATCCTTACATCGTATTTTTCAGCAATATATTTGCCATCATAGGCCTTCGATCCTTATTTTTCTTATTAATCAATGTAATGGATAAATTCCGTTATTTAAAAACAGGATTGGCCGTTTTGCTGACTTTTATCGGTGTCAAAATGATGTTGAACCATCAGTTGAAAGCCATCGGCTTTACCACTGCTCATTCCTTGTATATTGTATTGGCCATATTGTTGGTAAGCGTAGTAGCTTCGCTGGCAATACCGGAGAAGATTAGGAATTAGGGGTTTAGGCATTAGGTAATAAAAAGTGAGAAATATAAAAGTGAGGGAGCGAAAGGGAGATGAGGCGACGAAGAGACAATGCTCATTTCTTTTGTCTTGCTGAACGAAGGTAAACATCTCAAATAAGAATTATAAATTATGAATTATGAATTACTACAGTCTAATAAATAAATCCCTAAATGTCTAAAAACCAAAAGCCAAAAGCCTAAATACCTAAACACCTAATAAAAATGAAAAAATACATTCTAATCGCAGTTATAACCCTCTTTGCCCTAACAGCCTGCAACAAAGGCAAGATTTACGAAAAACGTCAAACCTTCGACAATTATACCTGGAACCGCTTTAAACCTTTGTTTTTTGAAGTTGAGGTAGCTGATATTAAACCCGAGTACAATGTTTATTTATGCCTCCGCCATATTACCCAATATCCTTATGAAGATTTAAAAATCAACCTGACGGTTTATTCTCCTTCGGGTGAAGAACGTACAACGATGCATACTTTTATTATGAAAAACAAAGATGGTAAATTTTCAGGTGAGGGTGCCGGCGATTTGTGGGATCTGAAATTATTGGTTAAAGGAAACTATGTATTCAATCAGGCGGGTAAGTATAAATTCCAGATCGACAACCTGATGGATTATTACGACATTGTTGGGTTGGTTGACTTAGGCCTCATCGTTGAGAAAACGGGGAAATAGAGAGCGAGGGAGCGAAGAGGCGAAAGAGTGTCTTGTCCTAAAATAGGTTTACACTATAAAGTGTAAAAATGGACAAAAAAAGT
>JBAXNW010000017.1:0-66876 GCA_037133555.1 Bacteroidota bacterium | reverse complement strand
AAAAACATCTTAACTTGCTGCGAAATTTGTCCGAACATTGGGGAGTACTTTATATCAATTATTTCAACAGACCATTGTAAATTACAATTTAAAGATAATTTTTCCCAGTTCCATTCTTTATTAAATCTTTCAATTAATTCTATTGACCATGGTATCAATTTACTTGAAGATAAATTATCCCAATTCCATTTCCCAGAATATTTATTAATAAATTTAATAGACCAGGGTAAACTTTCATTTTCAGCCATTATTTTCCAATCCCATTTATTAATGAAGCGGTCAATTAATTCGTAATTCCAATTTATATTATTACTTTCGGAAAGATAATTCCAGGAGCAATTATCTTCAAATTTTTCAATTAATTCAATGTCCCAATTAATACTTTTATTTAAATTTAATGAACCCCATAACCACTTATCTTTATATTTTTCAATCAACTCTGCTGACCATAATATTTTTTCATTTCTAGAAAAGTTTTCCCAGTCAATCCTTTGCCAGTAATTATAACTTCCAATTAATTCATCTGTGAATTTAATTACTTTATTATTTGATAAATAACTCTCCCAAATTAAATCTCTTTCAAATACTTTAATTAGATCTAAAGACCAAGCAATATTTTCATTAATAGATAAGGTTTTCCAAAAATCATAAAAATCAAAATTTTCTTTAAATTTATATATTAATTCAATATCGAATTTGTAATACTTAGCAACTATATTTACAAAAACCTGAGGATATTCTAAGAAAAAATCAATATATTTTTGATCATCAAAAGTTGATAATATCTTATTAGTAAACTCTATCTGTTTGCTAACTCTAGTAAGAGAAGCAGGTTGGTGTTTTATTAGAGAATTATTATCATCCATTATTAGCAATTTTTAATTTAATTTCAATAAATTCTACTTCAAAAAAATCATTTATCTCTTCTGTTAATTTGGTGATTAATTCTGGAATTTCTGTTTCAAAGATAATTTTTTTATCTTCTATTTTAATACTAAAACAATAAGGAGAATTACCATTTTCTAATTTATTATTAGGTCTTTCCCATTCTTGTAATGTATCAGAAATTTTTAATAAAAAGACTAATGGCATTTTAAAAGGATTGATTTTCTTTTTCAAAAAAGAATCTTTTTTAAGATTATGAATAAATATTGATGAACATGCTGAAACAATGTCATCTTCAAAATAGGTTTGGTTATAATCAATATTATCATGAATAATAGGTTCGTGTTTTCTATCAGGATTATTTTTATGATATAAGCCATCTAATGTTTTAAGAATTAATAATGAACTAATTATGCCATGACATATTATACCTTTTTTACTTTTATTATTAAATTCTTTTTTTACATTAATTAGCAAACCCCAATCATTTATTTTCTTTTGTATTAAAATTAAACTATTTTTACCATCATTCAAATCTATTAAATTCTTGGATGTTTTGATACTAAAAAAATCTAAATGTGAATAATTGATATCAAGTTTGTCATTTACTAAATTAATATTTTTTTGAAATTCTATTATTAGATTATTAGTAATTTCTAATTGATATCCAATATCATGAAAAAGACACGCAAGTTTCCATTGGAAATAATTTACTTTTTTAGCAATTCTATCTAAATATTTTTCATTTATATATACTCCTAGGAGGAAAGTATTTAATGCATGAATGACATGATCTCTTTGGTAAGGTAATATTTCTATAGTTGCAGATTCAACAATACTTAATCTTAAGAGATATTGGTAAAGATCTTGTTTCCCATTTTTCGTAATTATTTTTTTAATAATACTTATTGCTTTTTCTGTTTTCTTTATATCATCATTATAAAAATCATTTATCTCAAAATGATCACAATCATATAGGTGATAATGATTTTTACTTTCATTATATAAAATATCTGTTATTTTATTAATCATTCATTAATCAATTTTAAACAAATTTACATCTAGATTATTTATTAAATATTCATTTTAATATATTAGCAGTTCGAAAATTGCCAATTATTTTATTCTGTTTAGTTTTATTATTATGCTTTTACAATTTCTCCCAAACTTCTTTCATTACTTCAAATTGTTGAAGTTCTGGAAAAGCTTTTGGAATTATACTCAGGTTGATAATCATGTTAGGATAATCCCATTTATCTTCATAATATTCAAGCAGATCAATATTCCATTCGGCATAATAATTATACGACAATTCGTTAAAAGGAATATAGTCTTGAAGTTGTTGAATGTTTTCCATATTAAATGGGAAAGTAGGGTTATGATTCAAAATACCCAAAAACTCATTTTTGTTTAAAGTAGATTCGTTGCAACCAAGAATTGCACTTTCCTGAAATCTTACAAAAAATTTAAAAATCAATTCAACTGACCAGGGCACACCATGATTCCAGCACAAATTTCTGAAATTCAGATAGTTTTTATATTGGTCTATGATTTCGATGCTCCATGGTAAATAACTGTTTTTACTTATTTCATCCCAATCGAAAGGCGGGTCTTTTTCGACTTCTTCCCATGTTGTATAAGGTTTACCATTCCATGTAGATGACGATGAAAATATAAGATTGTCAATTTCAGGATAATTTTCACTTAAATCAAAATCACTGCCTATAAAACTTTTTCGTAAATTAGCCTGCTTTACATCTTTTTCGGTTGTATATTTAAGATAAGTTTGAAGCATATATTCATATATCTCTGGATTTTTTCTGAGTTTAAGATTGTACATTAAAATATTCCAGTCCCAGCGGCTCTCATAATGTTTAATAAACTCAATACTCCAAGGTAAACCATAGTTCAGACAAAAATAACCAGGACCATAAAGCTTATTATTTCCTTTAAAATCAAACTTTTCAATAAAATAATCTATAATATCAAAAGACCAGGGAATATTGTGATTCTTTTCTATCATATTCCACAAAAGTACATCATCATATTTTTTTAAATCATTAAAATCAAAAGGATAATACCTACAAATATGATTTATAGCTAATTCAGGATGCCTTATTAGGAAATCAGTTTTGCGATTATCAAGTATTGAATCGGACATATAAAATTTCTATTATATTCTGCTAAAATAACGAAAAATGATATATAAAGAAAGAATGTTGATAATTTTATATTGATACATCATCTTTAAATCTTTTGATTAATTGCTTATAAAAAAAGCCCATCCAATCAGATGAGCTTTATAAGTATAGGATAGCATATACAATCAGGCGACTTTTTCTTTTTTATGCACACGTTTACGATCAGAGAATCGCTTACCGCCGGCTTTTTCATATTCATTGCTATCGTCACCATACAATGAAGCAACTCCGTCGAGCATACGTTTGTTCCATTTTTTTAACTCGGTTTCCAATGCTTCCAGAATATTGGCCTTTTCATCGGCCAATCGCAATTGTTCATTGTATTCATTTTGTGCAGTTTCTGTATCTTTGATACAGAGATCATAGTTTACAATGTTTACCCCTTTTCCTACCTCAAAAGTGGGGGAAATACTCTTGATGGAGAGCGTTCTCTTTTTTGCTTTCTCCAATACAGGCGAATTCTTTTTTTTATAAGACATCAGAAATATATTTACTTGCAAGCTGTATTGCCTGCAATTTCTTTGATGCGAAATAATACCACAAAAATAAATCAAAAAAAAGCAATCTGTGAATGTTTTTTCTATTTTTTTTTAATAAATACTTTATATAAGCATCAAGTACTTCAATTACTTAGCATCACTTTATTAAATCCTAAGTAAGGCTTAATATGTAAAATTTTTAACATGGATTTTTGTCTAATTCAGATTGTTTTTTTAGGTGTAAAATAATTTTATCTTCAAAATGCTAGCTTAGTTGCTAGATGAAAATTAAAATCTCACTGTGCCTGATTTTTTACTTAATAAATTAGGAAGTCGTTTAAAAAAAAAGGTTTTCTTTCGACTAAAATGGATGCAAATTCGAGTAAAATGAGTGTGTTTTTAGCTAAAATAGTTTGTGAATTAACAAATATAGTTTGTCATTTGACTATGATGGGTTGTAAATTGATAAAACTCGGTTGTAAATTGACAAAACCACCTCTATTAGCGACTAAAATGGATTGTTTTTCGATTAAACAGGATGAATTTCAATAAAAATGGATGCAAATTCGACAAAATTACATTATGCATTATTCATTTACATATCAGATATAAACGCTGACAGGTCTTACGACGCTGTCAGGTTATACGTACAAAATCTTCAGCCGTTTGCAGTTGTTGGACTGTCCCCAGATCAAACCAGTAATCATCATCGTGTATATAGGCTTTTATGCTTTCAGTGGCAGCTAAACGAAGATAGACATCAATAATGGAAAACTTTGCTTTTTTAGGCATTTTTTCGAAAATTGAAGGGTCAATCACTTGAACGCCGCTAAAAGCTAAGGGAAATAAGTCTTTTCTTTCAGCGTTGATTAATCTCAATTCCTGCGTAAGGGTATTTTCCCAACCTGATAATTGGGAATCTTTATCAAACAACAAATAGCGGGAAGTCTTTCTATTCCTAACGGCTAAAGTAGCCAGTGCTTTATTCTCAAGATGCTGATGATAAAGCTTTGCAAGATCTATATTTGATAAAATATCTACATTGTAAACAAAAAAAGCTTCTCCATCTTTAAAAAAATTAGCTGCATTTTTCAATCCACCTCCGGTATCGAGCAATAAACTTCTTTCATCCGAAAAATGAATAGGAAGGCCAAAATCATACATTGCAAGGTATTGGCGCAATTCATCGGCAAAATGATGCAAATTCACTACGATCTCAGTAACACCTGCTGCAATCATTTTTTTTATAACACCGGCTATCATGGGTTCTCCATTTAATTCTACCAACGCCTTGGGCCTGTCATCAGTAAGCGGTCTCAGTCGAGAACCCAGGCCAGCAGCAAATATCATTGCCTTCATTTTAGGGATATTTAGTTATTGGGTTATTAAGTTATTGAGTTATTGAGTTATTGAGATATTGGTTGTGAGGGATTTAGACTGTAGGCTTTTAGGCTGTAAGAAATTCTTAATTACCTAATAAGCAATTAACCTAAAGTCTAAAAACCTATTTTCTAATAAACTGCTTTTGCAATCTTTACAATATTGTCCGATTTTCCCATGGTGTAAAAATGGATGATAGGAACCTTATGAGTTATTAATTCCTTGCATTGACGTATGCTCCATTCAACACCCACGTTTCTTACTTCGGCATCTGTTTTGCATTTTATCACTTCATTGGCCAGTTCTTCTGGCAAATCAATGTGAAAAGTCTGAGGCAAAATACTTAAATGCGATTTTACAGAAATAGGCTTTATACCCGGTACTATTGGAACATTTATTCCTTTTTGACGACAAGTTTCGACAAAGCTAAAATACTTTTCGTTGTCAAAGAACATCTGGGTAACTATATATTGAGCACCTGCATCTATCTTTGCTTTCAGAAATTCAAGGTCCATCTCCATATTGGGAGCTTCGCAATGTTTTTCAGGGTAGGCAGCAACTCCACAAACAAAATGGGTAGGCGTAGAATTTTCAATTTCATTGTCAATGTATTTTCCTCGATTCATATCCATTATTTGCCTCAGTAAATCAATGGAATGTGCGTGTCCTCCCGGTTCTTGAGTAAATCTTCCTGTTGATTTATCGGCATCCCCTCTTACAACCAGAATATTATCAATTCCTATAAAATCAAGGTCTATCAAGGCATTTTCAGTTTCTTCCTTATTAAAGCCTGAACATATCATATGAGGCACTACGGGTGTTTTGTAACGATTCATCACAGATGCAGCAATACCAACAGTACCCGGTCTTTTTCGAACTACCCTGGGTTCCAGTAATCCATTCGGATGCTTTTTATACACAACTTCTTCGCGATGATAAGTGACATTGATATATTGAGGCATAAATTCCATCAAAGGATCGATGGTATCATAAATGGATTGAATATTACTTCCTTTCAAAGGAGGCAATAATTCAAATGAAAACAAAGTTTTATTTGTATTTGTGAGGATTTCAGTAATACGCATATTAATTGTAATTTAAATTTGGTAGTAATAATTTCTCTGCTTCTTCAAAAGAAATGTTTTTTCGTTTTGCATAATCGGCCACTTGTACTTCATCTATTCGTCCAACATTAAAATACTGGGACTGAGGATTGGAAAATATATATCCACTTACCGTTGCAATGGGATACATGGCAAAACTTTCGGTAAGGCTTACTCCTATCTTTTTTTCGGCATCCAATAATTCAAAAATACATTGTTTTTCGGAATGTTCAGGACAAGCTGGATAGCCTGGTGCTGGGCGGATACCTTTGTATTTTTCTTTGAGCGTTTCTTCCATCGTTAGTGCTTCATCCGTTGCAAAAGCCCAATATTCGGTTCTTATTTTGTAATGTAATAATTCAGTAAAAGCTTCTGCCAAACGGTCGGCTAAAATCTTTATCATAATGGCATTGTATTCATCACCACTGCGTTTGTAGTCTTCTACATGTTGTTCTATATCCAATCCAGCAGTTACCGCAAAAAGAGCGATATAATCTGTTTTTTTAGATTCTGAAGTAGCAATAAAATCGGACAAACAGAGATTGGGAACGCCAGGGATTTTCTGTTCCTGATTTCTTAAAAAATGAATAGCTGAAAGTTGAGTGGTTTTGTTTTCATCAGCAAATAATTCAATATCATCACCCATTGAATGGCAAGGAAAAATACCAAAAGCTGCATTGGCGGTTAACATCTTTTCAGTGATAATTCTATCCAAGAGCTCCAATGCATCATCGTATAGTTTTTTAGCCTCTTCTCCTTTTACCGGATCAGCGAAAATGGCAGGATATTTTCCCTGCAACTGCCATTCGTAGAAAAAGAAAGTCCAGTCGATATAAGCTGCAATTTCTTTCAATGGATAAGAAAGAAGATATTGAACACCTGTCTGTTTTGGAACAGCAATATTTATTTCATCCCATTTAATTCTCAATTTATTGCTGCGTGCTTCAGCCAGGGAAATATAACCTTCCCTTTTTGTTTTTGTAGCCTGGTATTGTTCTCTGATTTCCTGGTATTCCTTTTGGGTTGATTGTATCAGTTCATCTTTTAATCCAGCAGATAAAAGCTTGGCACTTACCCCAACACTTCGTGAAGCATCTTTTACATGCAAAACAGGAAAATCATAATTTGGTGCAATTTTAACTGCAGTATGTATTTTGGAAGTCGTTGCCCCTCCTATTAATATGGGAATATTTAATTTCAATCGTTGAAATTCTTTAGCAATATGAACCATTTCTTCGAGTGAAGGAGTTATTAATCCACTTAAACCTACCAAATCAACATTTTCGGCAATTGCAGCCTGAATAATTTTATCAGCGGGTACCATAACCCCCAAATCAATGACTTCAAAATTATTACAGGCCATCACCACTCCTACTATGTTTTTCCCAATATCATGCACATCACCCTTTACGGTAGCCAATAATACTTTACCAGCAGAAGTACTAACTTTCCCTTCATTTTCTTTTTCAATATAGGGTAGCAAAACAGCAACTGCTTTTTTCATTACCCTGGCACTTTTAACGACCTGAGGCAAGAACATTTTTCCTTTACCAAACAAATCGCCCACTATGTTCATTCCATCCATCAGTGGCCCTTCTATTACATTGAGGGCTTTGTCGAAGTTTAAGCGAGCTTCTTCTGTATCAGCTTCTATGTATTCTGTGATGCCTTTTATTAAGGAATGGGTTAATCTTTCGTTGACACTCAAATTGCGCCATTCTACGATTATTTCTTCTTTTGTTCTGCTGTCTGAATTCTTTTCAGCAAAAAGTATCAAACGTTCTGTAGCATCTTTGCGACGGTTCAAAATAACATCTTCCAGCAATAGAAGTAAATCGCCGGGGATTTCATCATAAATGGGCAAATTTCCTGCATTTACAATCCCCATGTCCATACCTGCATCAATCGCATGGTACAAAAAGGCAGTATTCATTGCTTCACGGATATAATCGTTACCGCGAAAAGAAAAGGAAAGATTGCTGATTCCTCCGCTTACTTTGGCAAAAGGTAAATTTTCTTTGATCCAGCGAATGGTTTTTATAAAATCTACTGCATAATTATTATGCTCATCCATCCCAGTGGCAATGGTCAGTATATTAGGATCAAAGATAATATCTTCAGGCAAAAAATGAAGTTGAAGGGTTAAAATATCATAAGCACGTTGGCAAACTTCGATTTTCCGTTCAAAGTCAACAGCCTGGCCTTGTTCGTCGAAAGCCATTACTATCACAGCAGCACCGTATTGTTTGATTTTTTTTGCTTTTTCAATAAAATCAGCTTCTCCTTCTTTAAGGCTGATAGAATTGACGATAGATTTCCCCTGCAGGCATTTTAAGCCAGCTTCTATTACTTCCCATTTTGATGAGTCAATCATCACTGGAATGCGCGCAATATCAGGATCAGCAGCTAAAAGATTCAGAAAGGTATGCATTTCTTTTTTTGCATCCAGCATGGCATCGTCCAGGTTTACGTCCAATACCTGTGCACCACCTTCAACCTGGTGGCGTGCGACACTGAGTGCTTCTTCATATTTTTCTTCACGTATCAGTCGAGCAAATTTCTTAGATCCTGATACATTGGTTCTTTCGCCTATATTGATAAAATTTGAGGTCTTATCTATGCTTAATGATTCCAAGCCACTTACTTTTGTAATATGTTCCAATGCCAACAACTGACGGGGTTTTGCAATCGCAGCGGCTTTACTGAAAAGCCGAATGTGTTCGGGTGTAGTTCCACAGCATCCTCCCACTATATTTACAAATCCATTTTCAATAAAATCCTTAATATCGACTACCATCGTTTCAGGAGTTTCGTCATATTCTCCAAACTGATTCGGCAAGCCAGCATTGGGGTAAGCGCTGGTGTGAAATCTTGTTTTCTGAGAAATTTCTTCAATATATGGACGCATTTCTCTGGCTCCCAATGCACAATTCAAGCCAATGCTCAACAAATCGATGTGCGACATTGAATTGATAAATGCTTCAACAGTTTGACCCGACAAGGTTCTTCCACTGGCATCGGTAATGGTTCCTGAAACCATGAGTGGTAAACGCATATTCTTTTCTTTCAGGGCTTCTTCTACAGCATACAAAGCTGCTTTTGCATTTAAGGTGTCGAAAATGGTTTCAATCAAAAGTAAATCAACTCCACCTTCAATTAATCCTAAACATTGTTCTTTGTATGCTTCCACTAAGTCGTCGAATAAAACAGCCCTGTAACCGGGATTATTTACATCGGGCGACAAAGAAGCCGTTTTATTGGTAGGACCAATAGCTCCGGCTACAAAACGGGGTTTATCAGGATTAATCAATGTATATTTATCGGCAGCAGCATGTGCGATTTTAGCTGCTTCAACATTTAATTCAAAGGCCAATTTAGACATATTGTAATCAACCAGCGAAATTCGGTTCGAATTAAAAGTATTCGTTTCAATAATATCTGCGCCTGCTTCCAGGTATTGTTCATGTATCCCCTGTATGACATCTGGCCGAGTAATGGAAAGTAAATCGTTATTCCCTTTCAAATCGGAAGGATAATCAACGAAACGTTCTCCACGATAATCCGCTTCTGATAATCGATACCTTTGTATCATAGTGCCCATAGCACCATCAATTACCAATACCCGATGCGAAAGTTCCGTTAGTATATTTTTAATCATATCTGATTGATTTATTCAATCTATTTTAACAAAAGAAAACATAAAATGTTACAATATTAAAAGTATAAATATTAATGATTGCATATTAGGTCGTAGGTTATTAGGTTGTAGGTTATTGGGTTATTAGGTTATTGAGTTATTGGGGTATTGAGTTATTGAGTTGTTTAAAAAAACGATTTATTAAATTTCTAATGAGTTAATATGCAAATTTACCATTCCTAATTCTTAATTCATTATTCCTAATTACCAACTGCCTAATCACCTACAACCGATTAATTAATTCCTCATATTCAGGGATTTCGTCCAGAAATTGATACGTTGCATTTTCATGATCTATCCAACAGCAATAATGCTGAATTCCATTGGTAACCATCAGGTAATTAACCTTAAGTGTCATATTGTAGCGGGCTATCTGATCAAAAACTTCATTTGTAATGTTCACTGAGGGTGCTTTACATTCTACAATCAGTTTTGGAATACCATCTTTGGTGAAAATTAAAATATCTGTTCTTTTTCTGAGTCCATTAACACTGAGTCCTTTTTCCACAGCCATCAAGCTTACGGGGCATTTCTTTTCATTTATAAGATATGCTATACAATGTTGTCTTACCCATTCTTCCTCAGTTAAAGTCACATATTTTCTTCTGATTACATCAAATATTTCCTCAGTTTTCAATCCATTTCGAATTTTATATGCAAAAGTTGGAAAACCAAGTTGAATCATAAATTTTTCTATTAAATTATTTTTTACAAATCTACAATCTTTTTCTTAATTGAATACCTTTTGTATGAAAAGGAATACTAATTTTACAAAAAAAATTACGACTTAAAAGCAAGCAGTTTAATATTAAAAATAACTCATTTCAGATAAAGACATAAAACTTCTATTAGACTTGAAAACTTTCAGTTTTGCTTTAAAATAAAACTATTTTTATTAAATTAATTAAATGTATTTTCAAATGACATTCTTTACTAAACCTTTCATTACAGCTTTTTTTATTCTTTCCTCTGTCACTTTTCCTTTTTTTTTAATGAGTCAGATTATCTATACTGAAACTGGAAATTCTCCCCAAACACTTAGGTTTGATGCTTACAATGTAACTGAAAAAACTTACAATACAAAAATGACGGGCTCAAGTTATATTTATGATGACTGGAAGCTTTCCGATATTAAAATGACTTCAGATTCTGGAATCATTCAGAATCTTATGATTAAAATTGATGTTTTGTACAATGTTATTGAAATTAAAAAAGATGAAGAAATAAAAATATTACCTCTCAATCAAACTATTTTAGTGAAGCTAAAAGAGAAAAATGAAATTTTTATCACTAAAAATGCCTTGGGTGATTTTCTGTTAAATGGATTCTCAAAAATAATTTACAATGAAAAAACATCTTTATTGTGTAATTATTCAGCCAAAGTAAAAGAAGCTAAATACAATGAAGCCCTTGCTGTTGGTAATAGAGATGATGAATTAATCATAGTGAAGAATTATTATTTTTTTATAAACAATGAGCTTACTTTGGTTGAAAGAAATAAAAAGAAGTTTTTAAAATCTTTTGCTTATAATCCAAGTATTCAGGAATTTATAAAAGAAAAAAACATATCTCCAAAAAACGAAGATGATTTAGTAATTTTATTAAAATTTATTGATACAATCCTTTAATCTCTTGAAAAAAAACATTTACGTCCTACTATTCTTACTCCTTATTCCTTTAATTGCATTTGAACAGATTGCAAAAGATACGGTTGCTGTTTCAACTAAAAAAGAAAAACAGATTAAAGGCTGGAGTTTTGGAGCCATTCCTGCCATTGCATTTGATTCTGACATAGGATTCAAATATGGGGCTGTTGTCAACCTTTTTGATTATGGTAATGGAAGCATTTATCCCGATTATCGGCATTCTATCTATATCGAATGGTCCAGAACCACTAAGGGTAGTGGCATCAATCAGATTACCTATGATACAAAACATCTTATAAAAGGTATTCGTTTTACAGGAGATTTGAGTTATTTTCAGGAACAGGCTTTAGATTTTTATGGCTTTAATGGATACAAAGCAGATTATAATCATAGTTTTGAAGACAATAATCCTAATAATCCAGCTTATGTTTCGCGAATGTATTACCGTATCGACAGGCAATTGTTCCGTCTTTGTTTTGATTTTTTAAGTTTACGAAAAGGCAAGGCTTTACAATGGGTAGTTGGATATGGTTTATACGATAACAATATTGGGAAGGTTGACGTTAATAAACTAAACGAAGGAAGAGATGCCAGTAACCTTCTTCCTACTGTTGACAGTTCCACCAGCTTATTTGAGCAATACAAAAGCTGGGGTATTATTCCAAATGATCAACAAGAAGGTGGTACTACTCAAATCATCAAATTAGGCCTGGTTTATGATAGCCGTGATAATGAATCCAATCCAATGAAAGGGATATGGTCAGAAGCCTTGTTACTACTCTCACCTTCAATTATCGGCAATAAATTCAATTATGCTCAGATTGCTGTAAGTCATCGTCAATACTTTACTTTAAAAAAAGAAGTGCTTAATTTAGCTTGTAGGTTGGCCTATCAGGGAAAAATTGCCGGTGAAATGCCTTTTTATATGCTGCCTTTTTTATTTGCTTCCAACAAACCAACCCGAGATGGATTAGGTGGTGCTAAAACTGTCAGGGGTGTATTACGCAACCGATTAGTAGGCGAAGGCATGTTTTATGGGAATTTCGAAATGCGTTGGAAATTTATCCGAACCCGCTTATTGAAACAAAACTTTTATGTAGCTATGAGTTGCTTTACTGATATGGGCCAAGTTATTCAAAATTACCATTTTGATAAATCGAAGATCCCATTGAATGAAAATATTGATGTGAATGACGAAAAATTGCATGTCGGCTATGGTGGCAGTTTGCATTTCGTATTAAATTCAAATTTCGTATTAAATTTCACCTACGGAAAAGCCTATGATCCACAAGACGGAAATTCAGCACTTTATATTAATTTAAATTATTTATTTTAAGTAAATTAATCAGCTGCCTCATTGTTTTTCGAAATAGCAATTCTAATCAATCAAAAAAAATGTAAATTTGTAAAATATTTATTACAAATAAGGTTTAGGTATGAAGACAAAAGAAGAAATTGTTGAAAACTGGCTACCACGCTATACAGGAACTGAATTACAAGACTTTGGCAAGTATATTTTATTGGTTAACTTTTCGAAATACCTTGAAATGTTCGCTGAAAAATTCAATGTTCCCATCAAAGGAAACGAAAAAGCAATGCAGAGTGCTACTGCGAATAATATAACGATTATTAACTTTGGAATGGGAAGTGCCAATGCAGCAACTATAATGGACTTATTAAGTGCCATACATCCTAAGGCCGTATTGTTTCTAGGTAAATGCGGAGGTTTAAAAAAGAAAAACAACATTGGTGATTTAATACTTCCAATTGCTGCAATCCGAGGTGAAGGAACATCTAGAGACTATTTTCCAAAAGAAGTACCTGCTTTACCTGCATTTAATCTGCAGAAAGCTATTTCTACAACCATTCGTGATCACGACAGAGATTACTGGACAGGAACCGTTTATACAACCAATCGAAGGGTATGGGAGCATGATGAAGAATTCAAGGAATACCTTCGCAAGATGCGTAGTATGGCTATAGATATGGAAACCGCTACGATATTTATTGTCGGTTTTTACAATCATATTCCTTCAGGAGCCTTGTTGTTGGTTTCTGACCAACCAATGATTTCGGAAGGTGTTAAAACAGAGGAACTTGACAGAAAAGTTTCAGAAACATTTTTATCTGAGCATTTGGAAATTGGTATCGATTCTTTAAAACAACTGATTAATAAAGGCCAAACTGTTAAGCATTTGTATTTTGACTATAACAATCAGTATTAGAAAACAATGATCAGTTAACAGTATTGGATTTTTTCAATTAAGTATTTCCGAGCCCGATAATTTAAATAAAATTATATATATTAATTTATTTATCAATAATATAGATTAAGTATTCTAAACTTATTATTCAATGACATTTGATCAGATTCTTACAGACTTAAAAAACAAAATATATCATCCGATTTATTTATTAGCTGGTGAAGAGCCTTTTTATATTGATGAAATTTCTGATTTTATAGAGAAATACACGCTTACAGACGACGAAAAAGAATTCAACCAAAGTGTATTGTATGGCAAGGATGTTGATGTAGCCACAATTATCAATTATGCCAAACGATTTCCTATGATGGCAAATTATCAGGTTATCATTGTTAAAGAAGCGCAGGGAATTGAAAAAATTGAAGAACTCAACACCTATCTTGAGAATATTCAAAATTCTACAATCTTAGTTCTTTGTTATAAGTATAAAAAAATTGATGGCCGTACAAGTTTTAAAAAGAATATTGAAAAAAAAGGAATATTTTTTGAATCTAAAAAACTATACGACAATGAAATACCTGCTTGGATTACAAATTACTTAAAAAAGAAACAATTTCAGATTACTGCTGATGCTTGTAAATTACTTTCTGATTTTTTAGGAACTGATTTACAAAAAATTGTAAATGAAATTATCAAACTTACGATCAATGTTCCTCAAAATTCGACCATTACACCAGAAATTATTGAAGAAAACATTGGTATAAGTAAGGATTTTAATGTTTTCGAATTGCAAAAGGCGTTGGGAAATAAAGAAATAGTAAAAGCAAACCAGATTATTAATTATTTTGCAGCCAATCCAAAAGATAACCCCTTGGTTAAAATACTTCCTATTTTGCATATTTTTTTCGTGAAAGTACTTACATATATTGAATTGCCCGACAAATCACAAAAAATCGCAGCTTCAGTTTTAGGTGTAAATCCTTTTTTTGTAAGAGACTTTGATGCTGCTTCGCGTAAATACAATAAAGAGCAACTACATCAGATTATTTCCTTATTAAGAGAATATGATGTTAAATCCAAAGGTGTTGACAATGCTTCTACTTCTGATGGAGAGTTAATGAAAGAATTGATATATAAAATTTTACATTCATCTTTTCAATTAATTTATTAAAAATTAATCAATTCTTTTTTTAATAGTTTTGCATTTCTAAACTAGGCATTTTTTAATGTTTAAAATCTACTTTTTATATGAAAATATATTACAAAAAAAATTAACTTTGCTAAATTATAAACAAACAGCATTGCCTTAACGATTTACTAATATGTCTTTGAAAAACAATATATTAAAAATAATTTTTATAGCTTCTTTCCTTATTTTTCTTACGAATAAATCAGCACAAGCTCAATATGGAACCATCAAAGGTTTTGTATATGAAAAAGAATCAGGAGAACCTGTTATATTCACTACCGTTTTTCTTAAAAAAACAACCATTGGGGGAACAACAGATGTAAATGGTTATTTTGCCATATCAAAAATACCTCCCGGGAATTATACCCTCAAAGTTAATTCATTAGGATACGATTCGTTGGAGATGCAGTTTAGTGTGAAAGCCGACGAAATAATCACAAAAAAACTTATTCTAAATAAAGCTGCTTACAATTTGAATATTGTTAGCATCACAGCAGAGAGAGAAGAAGCAAGACAAGAAACCAAGACTTCAGTAACCAAAGTAACACCTAAACAATTAAAACAAATCCCAAGCATTGGTGGTCAACCTGATTTAGCTCAATATTTACAGGTAATACCTGGTGTCGTATTTACAGGAGATCAAGGCGGACAATTGTATATAAGAGGAGGTTCACCTATTCAAAATAAGGTATTATTGGATGGTATGGTTATTTACAATCCTTTTCACTCAATAGGACTATTTTCAGTTTTTGAAACAGATATTATTAGAAATGCTGATGTGTACACAGGTGGTTTTGGTGCAGAATATGGCGACAGAATTTCATCTGTGATGGATATAACAACCCGTGATGGAAATAAAAAACGTTTTGGAGGAAAATTTAACAGCAGCACTTTTGGTGCAGGCATATTGCTTGAAGGTCCCCTATCCAAAGAAAAAGACAATAATTCAAACTCTACTTCATTTATAATTTCAGCAAAAAACTCTTATTTAGCTCAGAGTTCAAAAATATTTTACAATTATATTGATACTGCAGGATTGCCCTTTAATTTTACGGATTTATATGCAAAATTATCTTTCAATGGTTCGAACGGAAGTAAGTTGAATTTATTTGGATTTCATTTTACGGATGATGTGAAAAATTATCAGGCTTTAGCTGATTTCAATTGGAAAACGTCTGGGTTTGGTGCAAATTTCGTTGTAGCTCCAGGCAATTCTACTGTTTTAATGGAAGGTATTGTTGCTTATTCTGACTACCTGATAACCATGGTTGATAAAGATGCTTTACCTAAACAGAGTGAAATCAATGGATTTAATATGGGGCTGGACTTTACTTATTTTTTAGGCAAAGATCAGTTTAAATATGGTATTGAATTGCAGGGCTTTAAAACTGATTATACATTTTACAATGCGGTTAAACGAGAGCTCAAACAATCTGAAAGTACTACTGAAATAGCAGGATATTTTAAATATAAATCAACGGTTGGAAAGTTTTTATTTGAACCCAGTTTAAGGTTTCAATATTACGCATCACTTTCAGAAATGTCGATTGAACCCAGATATGCTATGAAATTTTTACTGTCTGATAAAATACGCTTGAAATTTGCTGGTGGTTTATATTCCCAAAACCTTATAGATGCAAAGTCAGACAGAGATGTTGTCAACCTTTTTTACGGTTTCTTGTCAGGACCTGATAATTTACCTGAAAAATACAAAGGAGAAGTTGTAACAAGTAAATTACAAAAAGCACAACATGCCATTCTTGGAATTGAATATGATGTAATGAATCATTTGACTGTTAATTTAGAAGCTTATTTTAAAAACTTTTCTCAATTGTCCAATATTAACAGGAATAAAATATTTGATGATGTAGATCCCTATAATGATCCCTCAAGCCTCAGTTATAAACCTGAATACCTTCGTAAAGATTTTATCATTGAGACAGGGAATGCATATGGTATAGATTATTCGATGAAATACGATTTTAAGAGACTGTATATTTGGGCAGTTTATTCCCTGGGTTATGTGAACAGAACCGACGAATTACAAGATTATGTTCCTCATTATGATAGAAGACATAATGTAAATCTATTGGTATCTTATGTTATGGGTGGTAAATTAGACTGGGAATTAAATGTAAGATGGAATTATGGATCAGGTTTCCCTTTTACAAAAACTGCAGGAAATTACGAAAAATTACCATTTGAAGATATCAACCAAAATATTGGAACAACCAATGGAGAAATCGGCACACTTTATGATGAGTTAAATAATGGAAGACTTCCTGAATACCATCGTTTAGATATTTCATTGAAAAAGAAATTTGAAATTGCTAAGAATTCCACATTAGAAACCAATGTAAGCATTACCAATGCCTACAACAGGGAAAATCTTTTCTATTATAATACACTCAGAAATGAACGTGTAGATCAACTCCCATTTATGCCAAGTATTGGAATAAGTTTGAGCTTTTAAAGTTTATTTCATATTCAATAAGTTCAATTTTATGATAAGTTTTGAAGAGGCTTTAGGAATAGTCTTAAACGCTGCACAGCATACACATATTGAAGAAGTTGACATGCTCAGTTCCAACGAAAGGGTATTGGCTGAAAATATCATTTCTGACGTAAATATGCCCCCTTTCGATAAATCAGCTGTAGATGGATTCGCTTGTCGCAGGATTGATTTTAATAAAAATACGAAACTGAAAATCATTGAAATTATTCCTGCAGGTAAATGCCCCGAAAACTCAATTTCGGAAGGCGAATGTTCAAAAATAATGACGGGAGCCATGCTTCCAAAAGGTGCTGATTGCGTGGTTATGGTTGAAGATACCATCGTAAATGGAAATACAATCAGTTTCTCAAAAGAAAACACAGCAGACAATATTTGTTATTTAGCAGAAGATGTTCATATCAATGATCTTGTGTTGGAAAAAGCTAGTTTAATCAAACCTCAACATATAGCAGTTTTAGCTTCTGTTGGCGTTTGGAAACCTAAAGTATACAGCAAACCTAAGCTTGGCATCATTTCTACTGGTGACGAGTTGGTGGAACCCAATATAAAACCTGGACTTTCACAGATCAGAAATTCAAATGCATGGCAATTGATGGCTCAAGCTCAAAAAGCGGGTGCTACAGCTCATTATGAAGGAATTGCTGCTGATAATAAAATCTCTACTTTTGATAAAATTACGGCTGCTTTACAAAATAATGATATTGTTCTGCTAACAGGAGGCGTTTCAATGGGAGACTTTGATTATGTTCCTGAAATTATGCAAGAAATGGGTGTGAAAATACTTTTTAAAAGTATTGCTGTTCAACCAGGTAGACCCACTGTATTTGGAATTATTGGCAATAAATACATTTTCGGTTTACCCGGAAATCCGGTTTCTTCATTTGTTCAGTTTGAAATGCTGGTAAAGCCTTTGATTCAAAAAATGATGGGGCTTCAATACAAAGTAAATGAAATATTTTTACCCATTGGTGTTGACATTCATCGTAAAAAAACAGAACGTAAATCTTTTTTACCCGTCAGTATTCGCAATGGCGAAATATTCCCTGTTGATTACCACGGTTCTGCACACATTCATTCGTATATCTATGCCGACGGTATCATTGCCATGGAAAAAGGAGTATTATCGTTGAAAAAAGGAGAGAAAGTCCATGTTAGACAACTATAACCGAAGCTTAAACTATTTACGAATATCTGTAACTGACAGATGCAACCTTCGCTGTACTTACTGTATGCCCGAAGAAGGAGTAACACTCCTACCTCATAGTGATATTTTAAGTTTTGAAGAAATCAAAGAAGTTGTAATGGAAGCAGTTAAACTTGGTGTTGAAAAAGTAAGAATTACTGGAGGAGAACCCTTGGTTAGAAAAGACATTGTTGTACTGATTAAAATGCTTGCATCTATAAAAGGAATCAAAGATTTGAGTATGACGACAAACGGGATATTGCTATCTCAATATGCAGCAGCTTTAAAAAACAATGGCTTACAACGGGTTAATATCAGTTTAGACACTTTAGATCAAAATAAGTTCAACGAAATAACAAGAGGTGGTGATATTGAAAAAGTGAAGCAAGGTATATTCGCAGCTAAAGAAGCGGGTCTATTTCCTATCAAAATAAATTGTGTTATTAAAGATTCAAGTCAAGAATCCGATGCAAAAGTGGTTCAGGAATTTTGCTTGCAAAATGAATTGGAAGCACGTTTTATTCATCAGATGGATTTAAAAACCGGACATTTTGCAATAGTAGAAGGAGGCGATGGAGGTGATTGTGAAAATTGTAACCGATTGCGATTAACAGCCGACGGCAAAATAAAACCTTGCTTATTTAATAACCTTGAGTTTGACATTCGAAAAATGGGAATCAAGCAAGCCCTTATGGCTGCTGCCTCGCAAAAACCTGAATGTGGATCTTTTAATGCCATTAACCATTTTAACAATATTGGTGGGTAAAACAATTAGTAAATACCTAATGCCTACAGTCAAATAACCCATTAATAAACATCTATAATACTTATATACCATGTCAAAATTAAGTCATACAGATGAGCAAGGAAAAGCCAATATGGTGGATGTAAGTTCAAAGCCTGATCAATTAAGAACTGCTATAGCAATTGGTAGTATCCGATTACAGCCTGAGACCTTGCTTTTAATAAAGGAAAACCAGATTAAAAAAGGCGATGTACTTACTATTGCTGAAATTGCAGGCATTCAAGGAGGAAAAAAAACAAGCGAACTCATCCCCCTCTGCCATCCATTAATGATTAGCAAACTTGATGTAAAAGCCAGCCTTACCAAAACCGGTGTTGAAGTAAAGAGTTTTGCTAAATGCACAGGTCAAACAGGCATCGAAATGGAAGCCCTGACTGCTGTGAGCATTTCTTTGCTTACAATCTATGATATGTGCAAAGCAGTTGATAAAAAAATGTCTATCGAAAGTATTCTTTTGTTGGAGAAAAAAAAGAGTGAATTAATTTAGGCATCCTCTTTTTACTTCCTTATCCATTTTAGTCTTAGCCAATTCTAATTCTGCAGCATCAAAGAAAATGTCGAAATTTACTGCATCGGCATCTAGATGACTTATACCCATACAAAAACCAATTCTATAATCTTTATTTTCCGACAAACATTTAAATACATATTCCTCAAAAAAAGAGGTAAGTAGATGTATCGTTTCTTCAATTTCTGTTTTACTTTTATCGAGAAAAACTAAGGCAAATTCATCACCGAGTCGATACCGGCATATTAAAGCCTTGTCTTTAATAAAAAGCTTTAATACATCAGAAAACTCCTTTAAAACCATATCACCCGTGTGAATACTGATACGGTTAAACGCTTTAAAGTTATTGATATCTAATAATACTAAAGCTAACTGATTTGTCTTCTTTTTTTTACTCAGGTATGATTTTAAATAGCTATAATTAGGCAAATCCGTCAATTCATCTATTAAAGACAACTTTTTGAAAAACAACATCTTTGCTAAAAAAAAAGTATTGGATACAATGAGTATTAAAGAAAAAATCAGTAAAATTTTCATACGCTAAAATCTACTTTTTTTCGCGCTGACGCAAAGGAAATTCCTTTTTTTGAAGGTAATCATACCGTAAATTGCGGCCAGGTTGATAACACAATGCAATGATTGAATCCTGAGCTTCTTTAATGGTGCTATATTCAGCAAAGTCAAGTGTTCTTATAATTGCCTCAAAAACCCTGATTGCACCAGAATGATCCACCAACAAAATTCTTTTACCAAGACTTTTGTTCAATAAGTCAATAAAACTAAATGCAATTCTCCAATCGGCTTCCAGCAAAGTTTCGCC
Source organism: Bacteroidota bacterium (assembly GCA_037133555.1). Taxonomy (GTDB): domain Bacteria; phylum Bacteroidota; class Bacteroidia; order Bacteroidales; family JACABE01; genus JACABE01. The sequence continues at coordinate 46,261 of JBAXNW010000017.1, read as the reverse complement.
TTCAGGATAATGATAAAAACGGTTTTTGAACATTTTTGAAACTTTTGCTTTTACTTCAGCTGAGGGATCAGCGCCATGACTATATATCTTCATTGCTTGCTCTGTAATTTCATTTTTGTGCATAAAGGTCAGTCCACCGTATTTCTGAGAATTTAAGCCAAACATTGCATTAAAGGAAATATTAAAATAACCGGCTTCCTGTAAAAAATAACGTGCTGTTTGTTCTGTATTCTCAGATTCACTTCCATACACAGGAACAGGAATATCTTTTGACCATGACCATAGTGGAAAGCCACTCTTATCAAGAATATCAACAGCTACTTTAAAATCCTTACCCAAATCCCTTGCAGTTGCAACTCCCTCTTCTTTCAAGAAATTACTTTGAGCACCTGAAATGCGTCTGTTTTTATCCCAAATGTCCCAATAACCGCTACCTACAAATTCAGGATTCTCGCCACCCGATTCGTGTATAGATTTTCCGTGACGAACCATTATCACTTGTGTCTGATTTAAAGGCACGTATCCCTGAGGAAATAATGGAATGGCTTTTTCGTTGGGGAGCCAGACAATTCCTTCCTTCATATTTAAACCACTCCCATCTTCCAACAATCTGCCACTCGTTCTTTGTGTACCATCTTCGTTGGTAGCCATATCATTAGCTAACACCAGTTTTGTTCTGTAACGTGTCATGTGAGAACCTACTACAGGTATATTCTGGGGACATAAGATGTCGTTAAATTTTGTCAAGCTAAAAGTTTGCAAAAGTAAACGTCGAAAGCTGTCGTTCTTGATTAATCCATTCCATGCCAGGTAAAACAAATGCACATCGCCATTGGGTATTTTATGACGGATGAATTCATACTTACTTTTGATATAATTCTGAGGCGTCAAATCAGATTCAAGCGTTTTGAGAAAGAAATAGATATCTTTACTGATAATTTTTAAGTTATTGACTAGGTCAATATTAACATCATTTTCCGACAGATTTAATTTGTCTTTATAGATGAGCTTTAAAAAAGCAATATCATCCTTTACACTTTGTTCTGTGTGACAATTATGAAATTCAGCATGTTCACGCTGTTTGGATGAATGAAAATATTGATTATTTATTACTGGGGTTTCTTCTATATCAGGTATATTGGAGCTTTTGGTATTTTTAATATCTTTCATTTTAAATTTTTAATTAAAAATTAACGAGCAAAATTAATGATTTTTAATGAAAAACAAGCCTATTATAAACAGCTTATTTCACAGAAAAAAACAAATAATTTGCTTTACAACTACATTTAACAATTAACTTCAAATACAGTTTTGAAATATCTTCTCATTTTATAGATTAAAGTATGTTGTTTCTGATTTTCATCTGACCACATTTTTAAATTCAAAATTAATCATTTAAATTATTATCAAACGATTGATTATATTATTCATTTTCTATAACCTTAAATACCATATCATTTATTGGTTTCCCGTTTATTTTTATTTTAATATCGTCAAACCATGCTCTGTCCTTTGAAACAGAAATTCCTATCAAAACTTCTGTAGGATCTTTATCAATTTTAATTTCAAAATGGCAGGGTATCCACGTATAGGGCATTTGCGGAAGATCTTTCCCCTGGAATCTGGCATTTGGAAATATCGGAGAACTGGGATTAGCTTTATAGCTTGAAGCACCTCCTAGATATTCCCTGTCTTTTTTAACAGAACACCAAATCCCAGCATTTGGCATTGCATTTGGCATTTTTACACTTACATAAATATCAATTGTACGCATTCCTTGATAATAAAATGTTGGAAGTTGCATATAATAGGAAGCTCCGTCCTTGGGATGTTTTAATCTTACATACAAAGCATTTTTACCTGAAAAAGTCAGTGTGGTATCTATCATTAACATTGCCCCATCACTTACATCCTTCCATTGAAAAATTGTTTTTCCTGTAGTATCAACTTTCTCAAAATTAAGGTCTAAATATTCTTGTTGAGCGACCATCATTGTCGGTAAAAATAAAATTATAAATCCAAGCGAAATCATCAAGGTTTTCATAGTTGAAAATTTAATAAATTAATACTTTGATAAAGGTAGTAAAATAATTACAATACTTTTTAAGAATAAGTTTACGGCAGTTTACAAAAAGTTAACGGCAAAAAAAAAAGACAGAAAAAAAAATTCTGTCCTTTTAAAAATTTAATAAAAGCGTAAAACATTATTTTAATTTGATCTTTTTGCCTAAACTTAAAACGGCATCTTCATTTATTTTGTTTAATTTACAGATATCTTTAACTGTACATCCATTATTACGGGCGATTTTTGACAATGTATCTCCACTTTTAACCTTATAAGCAGTGATTTTTTTTGGCTTTATCGTTTTCGTTTTTGCGACAACTTTAACTTTAACAGGAATTGGATCATTAACAATGGTCGAATCAACTGTTGAGGAATTATTCCCTTCTTCATCCTGATAAACAATCGTTGTATTTGTATTTACAGGTGTATTTTCTTCTTCTGAAGGATCTTCAAAATACACTTTAATGCGTTTTCCTCTTTTGTTCTTTTTATATTTGAAATTTTTTGATTTGATAAAAGTATTTTTATCAATAACCAAAGTATCAGATTTTAAACAAAAATTATTGTAATCCAATAACTTAGCTGAATTAAAAGCGTCGCCCAAGAAACGTGTTTCAAAATGAAGATGCGTTGTGGAAGCTCTTCCCGTTCTGCCACCTAAGCCTATTAAATCACCTGCTTTTACTTCCTGGTTAATTTTGACTTTGATAGCATTTAAATGACCATAGCAGGTTTCCAATCCATTTTTATGTCGAATGACTATCAAATTTCCATATCCGCTGTAACGTTTGGCCATGCGTACCTCTCCATCAAAAGCACTGTACACTTCATCATTCATGGCTAATTTAATATCTGTGCCTGCATGTACCCTTTTCCCTCTATAACCAAAAGGAGAAATAACCTTGCCTTTATAAGGAAATACAAATTGATGTTCTGATTCATTGATCAAGGGAAGAATATAGGTAGTATTTTTATTAAATGCTTTATCACTATTCAACTTTATATCTTTGTTGTTCCATGTATTGTATAATTTCGAAGGCATTTTATTAGATGCCTTGGGCATTGGAAGTATAGCAGGTGTTTCAGTAATCGTAGTTATATCACTAAAAACAGGTGCATTTGTTCGCATTGCAAGCATTAACGAATCTGAAGCTTTCTTTTCAGTCCGGTTCATCTCATTATCTTGCGAATAGCCGAGATTTACACATAAAACTGTGAATAAAATGATAGCAAATGAAATAATATTTTTTGAAAAAAGCATTAATTTATTTTTGGTAAATAATATGTATTACTTTGCAAATTAACACTAAAAATGAAGGATATCAAAACATAAAGTGTTAATAAACTAATATATTAAGATTTTTTAACAGGTGTTAGACTTATTCCTTATTTTTGCAAAAAATTATCATTGATGAAACCCAATGCTGTTATGGAAAGAGAAATTATAAGTACTACGCGTAAAGCATTAACTATAAATTTGGATGAAAAATTTTATGGGACCATTGCTGAAATTGGTGGTGGGCAAGAGATAGCCCGTAATTTTTTTCAGGCTGGAGCCGCTTCTGGTACTATTGCAAAATCAATTTCTGCTTACGATATGGCATACAGTGATGTATTGTATTGTAAAGGGAAAAAAGAACGCTATGTTTCCCAGGATAGGTTGCGAAAAATGCTTAGTATTGAATACAATGAACTAACCGAAGTTTTAAAAGGAAAACGTGACAATAAAACATGTTTTTTTACTTTTGCGAATACAGTTGCTGCAATTAATTATAACAAAGACAATGAAGCCAGGGGTTGGTTGGGTGTTAAATTCCAATTAAATCCTGATTCAGAGCCCAATGAAGTTGTGATTCATACAACTTTACTTGAAAATGATAATTTACTACAACAAAACACATTGGGTGTATTGGGAATCAATCTTATACATGCTTGTTTTTATCTTTATAACAATCCAACTGAGTTTTTACTTGCCCTGATGGACAATTTATCAACAAACAGATTAGAAATAACAATGATCAATATGAGTGGGCCTCAGTTGAATTATATTGACAATCGCTTATTGGGCGTTCAAATGGTTAAAACTGGAATGTCTAAAGCCATCATGTTCGATCGTAACGGAAATGTCAATGAACCTTCTGATATGCTTTACAAAAAGAATGTATTGGCTTTTAGAGGTAGCTTTCGACCAATTACTTACGTGGGATTCGATATGCTTAAGACAAGTTACAGCTTATTTAAAAAAGATGAAGATTATGACAAAGAAAATACGATTGCTTTGTGCGAAATTACGTTGAATAATTTGCTTGAAGACGGTGAATTTCATGAAAGAGATTTCTTGGAAAGAGTAGATATATTAAATGGAATGGGCCAAAATGTGATGGTTTCTAACTTTAAAGAATATTACAAATTAGTTGCCTATCTATCTCAATTTAAAACTATTAAATTAAGAATAATAATTGGCATGCATACTTTTTTAAATGTAATCAATCAAAAGTATTATGCTCATTTAAAAGGTGGAATTATTGAAGCTTTTGGTCGTTTGTTTATCGATAATATGAAAATGTACATTTACCCTTCTCTCAATGAAGAAACAGGTGAATTGATTACATTGGAGAACTTAAAGATAGATAAAAACATACAGCATCTCTTTATGCATTTGTATACCAATGGAAAAATTGTTGATATCAAAAATGCTAAAAAGGAGTTTATTACTACTTATCCTCATATTGTCCTGAATATGATTAAAAACGGAGAAAAAGGTTGGGAAAAAATGGTTCCTAACTATATTGCAGATACTATTAAAACCAAAAAATTGTTTGGATATTACGAATAAATAAAAATACGATATGAGTCATGATGAAGAACCCGCTATTTCGCGGAATGTAATTGAAATGATAACCGTTGCCAACGAATATTGTTTGTTCCTTGAAAGCATCGAAAAATATACAAAAGAAGATATTGTAAGCTATTTTCAAAAAATTTGTCCTTTGCTTTATATCAAAGGTTCAACCTTACCTTTTGTGAATGTTGAAAATCCTGAAGCAAACGAACGCTTTGTAACCGAAGAAAACTGGTTGACGATTTATAAAGAAATTCAGGATAAATTGGGAAAAGATGATGATTTCTGGATGGTAGATTACAACGATGATGATTACAACAATCCTGTAAAAACATCCTTAGCCGAATACCTGACCGATATATACCAGGATATGAAAGATTTCCTCATGCTCTATCAGCTCAACACCAAGGCAGCCCGAGAAAATGCTGCTTCAGAATGCAGATCATTGTTTGTGAATCATTGGGGATTTAGATGCATTGAGGTTCATAAAATTTTCCATTTTTTAAGGTATAAGGATACCGATATTTCTTAAAATCAATCAACAATATGACATAAAAAAACCGGTTTTAAAACCGGTTTTTTATTTACTATTGAATGAAATCAAATTGCTTTTAAAAGTATTCTGAATTTTAATTGCCAGATTTATTATGAGTTGCTTAGCATTTTAAATTTAGTTTCCAGAAGAATTACTTCTTGTTTAGCATTTTCAATTTTCTTTGCGAATTCACTTTTAAGTATATCTGCTTGTTTTGAATGTGCAAGGAAACCGATGTTGTTTTCCCATAAATTGATGTCTTCTCTCAACTTCATGATTTTGCTAGAAACGAAAATTTTCTCTTTCCCAATCATTTGTCTACCGTCGCCATTTTCTTTCATGCTCTCAACCTTATTTCGGTAACTTAAAGCAGAAGCTTCTGAATTGCTTATTTTCAGCTGATCAAAGCAGTTATTGATAACTTTACGGAATTCTGTTTGAATTCTTTCTTTATCTTTAATTGGAATATGACCGATTTCTGACCATTCTCTCTGGAAATCTTTCAGTAATTGTAAATTCGCATTGCGATCATCGCTAAAAGCAAAAGTCTTAATCTTTTCGATAAGGGCTTCTTTTAATTTTAGATTACTCGCTTCATTCTCATTAATATGTGCAAAGAAATCAGATTTTTTCTTAAAGAATTCATCACAGGCTGCTCTAAAGCGTATCCATATTTTATCTTGTTGTTTGCGGGGTACAGGTCCGATTTCTTTCCATTGCTTTTGCAGATTTAATAATTCTGTAGTAGCATATTTCCAATCGGTACTATCTTTGGTTGATTCAGCTTGTAAACAAAGTTCAACTTTAAGATTGTAATTATTTTGTTGATCGTCTTTTACTTTACCGAAAAATTCATTCTTAATAGCGAAAAAACTATCGAGAGAGGTTTTAAAGCGAGCCCAGATTTCATTATTTTGTTTTTTAGGAGCCTGGCCAACTGTTTTCCAGATTTTTAGTAAATCGTTCAATTCAGTGGTTGCATCCTGCCATTCTTTTAAACTTTTACATTCTATTGATAGGATTTGTTCAGCTTTATCGCAAAGTGCTGTTTTCGCTATCAGGTTGTTATCTTCCTGTTTGTGCTGGATTTCGTAAAATTCATGGCGGCGCTGATTGATCTGATCAGAAGCTGTTTTAAACCTTTCCCAAATCTCGTCTTTTTTATCGAGAGGCACAGGTCCGGTTTCTTTCCATTCTTCGTGGTATTCCTGTAATTTTTTAAAAGAAACGGTAATTGATGGTTCAATTATTAATTCTTCAGCTTTTTCGCAAAGCTGAATTTTACTTTCCATGTTTTTTCTTAAATCAAGATCTTTTAACTCTTTATTGATTTTAACTTTATCAAAGAATTTTTCAATGAGGAAATGATAATTTTGCCATAATGTATTATTATCAGTATGAGGAACCTGACCGATTTCTTTCCATTTTTCCTGCAAAATTTTAAAATCGTCGTAGGTTTTCTTTAATGTTTCTTCAGAACCAATGAGGATTTTTAATTCTTCGATAATCTGTTGTTTCTTAACTAAATTTTCGAGTTTAATTTTTTCCTGCTCTTCGTTATATTTATTTTTCCTTTCTCTATAGATATCGAAAGCTGCTTTAAATCTAATTTCGGATTCATCTTCAACGGGCATAAAGTCTTCTTTAACACCACCTTCTTCGATGAATTTTTCAAATACATGAAGTTTTTCTTCCTTGATTATTTTCAAAAAAGCAACTTTTATAAGTGAAATTTTTGTTTTAATACTATTGAGGTTTTCTTCATGAACCAATTCGTTCAATGATTCAATTAATTCCTCTTTAGAAAAATGATTGTATTTTTCTTCTAATTCAACATCATTTAATTCATGCGCTATCTCATCAACCGCATTCAACTCCTCAATTTCAAGAATGATAGACTCTGTTATAATATCAATGGGTGTTTCGATAACAGCAGCTATTTCTTCTGCAACAACTTCAGCTGTTTCTGCAGCCATAATTTGCACATCTTCATTCAATTCAATTGTTACTTCAATTGGATCAACCGATACTGCTAAAGGTTCTACAACTTCAGCAATTGGTTCAATTAGCATTTCCTCTGCTTCTATCACTTCTTCAAAGGATTCAATTACATCTACAATAGGCTCAACAACTTCAATAACGGATGTTGTTGTTTCTTCAACTGGAAGTTCTGCAACTTCATCCATTGAATTTAATACTGGTATTTCTTTTTCAGATTCTGTATTTGAGGATAATTCCTCATTTTTCATCATTGATACTTCTGCATCAACAATAACGTCCATAGGGCTTTGATTTACTTCCGATGTTTCTATTTCAGCTGTGCTTAGCTCAACATCGTTTACATTTACTTCTTCCTGATTTTCGACAGGTTCCTGGGATAATTTTTTCATATACTTTCTGTATTTTTAACAGTTTAGAATTCTCTTTCCATTTTTACAAAATGGAAATCCGATAGAGATGATCTGTACTTTAATGAATAATAAAACGAACTATAAATTTTTGTTTCCCTTTTTCTTAAAGGGATAGCAAAAGTAGAAAAAAAATATAATTGTGCAAACTAATTTTAAATAAATTTAAATTGGATGTTCGACTACGAGTCTGCTTCTTAAGTAAACAAAATGAAGCAAATTGGGAAAGTTAATTTATTAAAGCAAAATGCGTTCAATTAGCTTTTAAACAGAAAATATTTTAAATTTGTTTGAGCTTTTTTATTTTCCGTCTTACGCTATGTGGAACGTGGAAATCGCTTGCTATGGTTTCGCCCATTAATTCACGAATTACTACAGATGCGATCAAACATGCAAACAAAGCTGGCATATAAGAAATAGTACCCACCGAAGTTTTTTTATTGAGTTCTGTTGCATTGAGCTCTGTTGCGTGTTGAGGAATAAGTTCTGTAGAAAATACGGCCTTAAACCCAGTGTAAATGCCCAATCGGTGTAATCTTTTTCTTAAAATATCAGCCAAGGGACAAATATGAGTTTGTGAGATATCTGCAATAAAAACCTTAGCAGCATCCAATTTTCCACCTGCTCCCATAGAACTTACCAATGGCAATCCAGCTAAAAGACATTGGTGTATTAAATGAAGCTTTGGAGAAAGCGTATCAATGGCATCTATCACATAATCAAAAGAAGCCGATTTAAGTATGACGGTAGTGCGTTGCGTTATGATATATTCCGGAATAATTTCAAGCTGAATGTTTGGATTAATATCCAGGAGTCGACTTGCGATAACTTCTGCTTTTCCTTTTCCCTCAGTGCTGATTAATGCACCCAATTGACGATTGCGATTGCTTGGATGAAATGTATCACCATCTACCAGTGTCATCTTTCCGATGCCAGCCCTGCAAAGATGTTCAGCAACGTAAGCTCCAACCCCACCCAAGCCTACTATCAAAACATTTGACTGCTGAAGAAGATCAATATTCGTCACTCCCAATAACAACTCCGTACGAGCATTCCATAAATTTCCTTCCATTAAAAATCAGGTAATAGTTATTAAGTTATTGGTTATTGGTAATTAGTTATTAAGCTATTAAGTTATTAAGAAATAGTATTTAATTTCAACATAACGTTCTCTTAAAGTTTATTTTTAAGAAATTTTGAGGTATGAGATCTCCTACAGGAAACCACATCCTCTGGAGTACCTTCAAAAATTATTTCACCACCCATACTGCCACCATCAGGACCTAAGTCAATTACCCAGTCTGCACATTTTACAATGTCCATATTGTGTTCGATCACAATAACGGTATGTCCATTCTCAATTAAAGCATCAAAAGCTGATTTAAGCTTGTTTATGTCATGAAAATGAAGTCCAGTAGTAGGTTCATCAAAGATAAACAAGGTTGGTTTTTCCGAAAAACCTTTTGACAGAAACGAAGCCAGTTTAATACGTTGTGCTTCACCCCCACTCAAAGAGCTGGAAGATTGCCCAAGTTTAATATACCCCAATCCTACGTCTGCCAAGGGTTGCAATTTGTGAACAATTTTATTTTCTAGGGATGAGGGTTTTTGATTTTGACCGAAAAATTCCAATGATTGATTAACAGTCATATTAAGAATATCCGTTATATTTTTTTCATTAAATTTTACATCTAAGACTTCATCTTTAAACCTTTTTCCACCGCAACTTTCACAAACCAAACTTACATCAGCCATAAACTGCATTTCGATTTTCACAAAGCCGTCCCCTTCACATTCTTCGCATCTTCCACCTTCGATATTAAATGAGAAAAAGCCAGGCTTGTATCCCCGCGTTTTAGCTAATAGTTGGTCAGAGTACAATGTTCTGATTTCGTCATAAGCTTTTACATAAGTTGCAGGATTTGAACGAGATGATTTTCCAATTGGATTTTGATCCACAAATTCAACATCAGTTATTTTGTTATAATCCCCTTCTATTTTGTCGAATTTTCCTGTTTTTTCACCATATCCACCATACAATTTCTTTAATGCAGGATACAATACCGATTTTATCAAAGAGGATTTCCCTGAACCGCTCACACCTGTAACAACAGTCATTATATTTAAGGGGAATTTTACATCTATCGTTTTTAAATTATTTTCCCTGGCACCTTTAATGGCAATGAAATCTTTCCATTTGCGTCTTTTTTCAGGAACTTCTATCTTTTTTACTCCATTCAAATAATTTGCAGTCAAACTTTTATGGTCTTTCAACAAAGCTTCGTAAGTCCCTTCAAAGATTATTTCACCACCATGTATTCCTGCAAAAGGGCCTATATCAATCAGATAATCTGCCGATTTCATGATTTCTTCATCATGTTCTACAATAATCACCGTATTACCTAAGGCTTTAAGTTGAGACAAAACTTTTATCAAGCGGTGTGTATCACGGGGATGCAATCCTATACTGGGTTCATCCAGAATATACATGGAACCCACCAAAGAACTTCCCAAAGAAGTTGCAAGGTTGATACGCTGTGATTCGCCACCAGATAATGTTGCCGACAATCGATTCAATGTCAGATAGCCTAAACCGACATCTTCAATTACTTGTAAACGATTCGTAATTTCAGTTAACAGCCTTTTGGCAATTTTTAAGTCGAAAACATTGAGCTCAATTTTTTTTAAAAATAAAAGCGACTCATTTACAGGCATTAAGACAATATCTGTGATTGATTTACTGGCAACTTTTACGTAAGTTGCATCTTTGCGCAATCGGGTTCCCTTACAATCAGGGCATACCGTTTTTCCCCTGTAACGTGAAAGCATTACACGATACTGAATTTTATAAGTTTGTTCTTCTACAAATTTAAAGAAATCGTTGATTCCTCCAAAACTGCTATTACCCGTCCAAAGTAATTCTTTTTGAGCATCTGATAAATCATAATAAGATTTATGTATGGGAAAATCAAATTTGTAGGCCGATTTAATCAATTGGTCTTTCCATTCACTCATTTTTTCGCCTTTCCAGCAGGCAACCGTATCTTCGAATACAGAAAGTGCTTTGTTAGGAATAACAAGATCTTCGTCAATTCCTATCACAGAACCAAAACCTTCGCAGGTTTTGCAGGCTCCAAATGGATTGTTGAAACTGAATAAATTAACGCTAGGGTCTTCAAAGGCAATGCCATCCAATTCAAATCGGTTTGAAAAAATAGTTTTACTCGATTTCTCATTAACAAAACCAGTAATGCTACATTCGCCTTCACCTTCAAAAAATGCAGTTTGAACAGAATCAGCCAATCTAGAAGCCATATCTTCATCTTCTTGATTTACTACGATTCTGTCAATTAAAATGTGGATATCTTTGTTTTTTTTAGGCTGATTTTGAAGAAATTCTTCAATTTTTACAATCTCATCCTTTATCAACAACCTGGTAAATCCTTGCTGAATGATTATCTGTAATTGTTCTTCAACGCTACGACCCAATTTTACCAACAATGGTGCAGTAATGATGATTTTTGTACCATTGGTATGGGAACTTATAAAATCAACCACATTACTGATACTGTCACGTTTAACTTCTTTGCCGGAAACGGGAGAAATCGTTTTTCCGATACGGGCAAAAAGCAGTTTTAAATATTCGTAGATTTCTGTTGAAGTGCCAACTGTAGAGCGGGGATTACGGTTGTTCACTTTTTGTTCAATGGCTATTGCAGGTGAAATTCCATTGATATAATCCACTTCTGGTTTCGACATTCTACCCAAGAACTGGCGGGCATAAGCACTTAAACTTTCAACATAACGCCGCTGACCTTCAGCATATAAAGTATCAAAGGCCAGTGAAGATTTCCCTGAACCCGACAAACCGGTAATGACAATAACTTTGTTGCGAGGCAAAGCGATATCAATATTTTTTAAATTATGAACCCTTGCCCCTTTTATTAAGATAAAATTTTTAGTATCCTGTTTATCAGTATTTTCGATCTGCATTTTAGCTACAAATTAAGTCGACAAAATTAGTAAAAATATAAGAATTATTTAGTTAAAGCTTGTTATTTTATCGGAGCATTCAATTAAAATTACTTGGTTATAAATTCAAAAATAATATCCTATTTATTAATTTCCCTTAATATAATTTACCAAACCTTTGGCATTGAATACGCCCATCAATTTAGCAGGCAAAGGCGCAAATTTAAAGATTGTTTCCCCAACTTTAATCTCCCCTTTTACAAAATCAAGTTTCACTTCATGGCCTTGTTGGAATGCATCTACTACTTCTGGCAATACAATAATAGGTAATCCCTGATTTACAGATGAACGATAGAAAATACGGTTCACCGATTTGCAAATGACTGCTTTTACATTGGCATAAGCCAAACCTACTGCAGGGTGTTCGCGTGAGCTTCCACAACCGAAATTAGCACCTGCGATAACGATATCATTGGCTTGAACTCTTTCAGCAAACGTATCGTCAAAACCCTTGAAAAGATAAGGCATAATTTTATCGCCTTCAGAGCTGCCAATCTGGTAAGTCAGATTTCCTGCAAACATCTGATCGGTATTTAAATTATTCACATCGGCATAATTCCAGATTGTTTTTTCGTAACGGTTTTCACCAGCTTTTACTTCTACAGTTTTGCTTTGTTCTGCTTTGTATGGAAATTTATCAATACCATCAACACCTCTAGGGTCACAGATTTCACCTTTTAAAGAAGAGTAAGCAACAGTAGCCGGTGAAGCTAAATAAATATTTGCTTTCGGATTACCCATTCTGCCTTTAAAGTTTCGATTGGCAGTAGAAATCACATTGATATCATCGGCAGGTATTCCTTGTCCTGTCCCTAAACAAGGACCACAAGAAGTGGATAATACATTTGCTCCAGCTTCCATAAATATCTCAATCAGACCTTCTTTCATGGCTTGCATATAAATTGTTTTTGAAGCAGGAATAACAAGTAGCTGAAAATCTTTTGGTAATTTTTTACCTTTTAAAACTACAGCAGCTTCACGTAAATCTTCCAAACGACCGTTGGTACAAGTTCCTATCAAAGCTTGCTGAATTTTAGTGCCCTGAACTTCTGAAACAGCTTTTACATTGTCCACATTGTGAGGAGCTGCAACTACTGGGAAAATATCATTCAAATTGATATTGATCTCCTGAGCATAGATTGCATTATCGTCAGCCCATAAGCCTTGTAATTGGGTACCAAAATGCATTTCAAGTACTTCATCTGCAGGAAAAACAGAATTTTTTGCGCCCATCTCTGAAGCCAGGTTACACAATGTCATTCTATCTGAAATTGTAAGCGTTTTTACACCTTCGCCATGGTATTCAATTGACATATAGTCGGCACCACTTGAGCCAATCATACCAATAATCCATAAGGAAAGATCTTTAGCATAAACAGCTTTCTGCATTTTGCCAATAAGATTTATCTTGATTGTTTCAGGAACTCTAAACCAGGTTTCGCCCTGTTTCCATAAGCCTGCTGATTCAGTTCTGTCGATACCTGCTGCATAGGCATTAAAAGCGCCTGCAGTACAACTATGGCTGTCGCTGCCAACTATCAGCATTTTGGGCTTTGCATATTCAGCCATAATCTGATGGCAAATCCCCTGACCTACATCGTGAAATTTTCGAATGCCCTGTTCAGTGGCAAAATCACGAATTCTTTGATAGTCGTTGGCTAGCTTTGCATCCGTAGGTGGTGCGTTATGGTCAAGCACAATCAACAATTGTTCAGCATCAAAAACCTTGCTTCCACCCATTTTGATAAAAGTTTTTTCGATACTGGAGGTATTGTCGTGTGTAAGAACAATATCAGGTTTTTTAAATACGATGCTTCCTTTTTCAGCATCAAATATTTTTTCTGCAAAGGTTTTGCCTATCATAATATTTTAAATTTAAGATGTTTAAATAAATATTTGTCGATATAATTGAATATTGCAAACCTACATAATTCTTTGATAAGAAATAAATCATAAACATAAAAAAAAGAGGCTGCCTCTTTTGGGAGACAACCTCTTCTTTTTAAAAGAATTATAAAATTACTTTTTTACTTCTTCTTTTTTTACTTCAGCTTTTTTAGCTGCTTTTTTAACTTTTACATCAGCTTTTTTAACTTCAGTTTTAGCTTCTTTTGCTTCAACTTTAGCTTCTTTTTTAGCTTCAGCTTTTACTTCTTTTTTAGCTTCTTTTTTAGGAGCTTGAGGAGTTGTTTGAGCGTTAAGAGTTAAACCACATACTAAGGCAATCGCTGTTGCAAATACAAATACTTTTTTCATTTTGTTGATTTTAAATGTTTTTTAATTTAATTAATTATTACGATGCAAATGTACTACCATTTGAAAACATAAGTATGCTTTGGGCGTTAAATTATGTTAAAAAAAAGGTTAAAACTTCAGATTAAGTCCCATTATGAAGTTTCTTCCTGCCTGAGGGAAGTAGCCATCCATTACTTCATGCACATTGTTACTGTAATAGCGATACACCCATGCATTCGTTTCATACTTGATATCCAGTATATTATTCAAAACAAAAAAGAAATTGATCTCCTTAATTTGCTTTGAAGTTAGGCAATAATTAAACCTAAAGTTATTGATTAGATAGGCCTTTAATTTTCTTTCATTGCTGGAAGTATTATCAATAAATTGTCTGCCTACATATTTACTGATCCAGCTTAAGTTGAAACCATTAAATAATTCATAAGAAAACTGATTATTGACAATTATTTCTGGAGAAAAGGCAAGATCAGTTGTTCCAAGATATTTTTGATGTTGAATTCCACTGTCCCAATCATCTACAAATTCAGTAAAATCTTTGATTTTGTTTTTACTCAAGGCAAGATTGGCTTGCCATTGAAGGGATTTACGAATCTGAGCACCAGCAGCAACCTCAATTCCAATTCTATAGCTTTTAGGAACATTGATCATCACAGCATCACCTACATCATTGATTTCGCCTGTAAGCGCCAATTGGTTTTTATAATTCATTAGAAAAAGATTAGATTTCAGATAAAAACTATTCTTTTTCAGACTATAACCAAATTCGATGTTTTGCATAGTTTCCTGAACAGGAAATGTTTTATTAGGATCAGCATCCACAAAATTACTCCGGCTTGGTTCACGATTGGCTACAGCAAAAGATACATACATATTACTATTATCATTTAGCTGATAATAAGCTCCGAATTTGGGATTAAAGAAATGGAATTCATGTATCTGATTTAAGGGTGTCAAGTTGTCATTTATACCGCTGATTTTATAATAAATAGACCTAAGTTGTAAATCTGCATATAAACTCCATTTTTCGTTCAACTGATAATTTATTTTAGAATAAACATTGAAATCGTTCTTAAAACCTTGATTGAAATACCATTCATAATTTAATGGATGACTTCCCGAATATTGCATCCAGATAATGTTTCCTAGATGTTTACCGATGTAACGATTCCATGCTCCACCAATTACAGCTGAAAATCGTTTATGATTGTTGTAATTCACTGCAAAAGTCCATCCATAAAAGTCATTATCAAGGATTTTCCTGCGGATTAAATCCGTTTTACGAAGGGTATCATTGGCAGTATATACATCGCTGAGTCCATATTTGCTATAATTTTCCTGTGACTGATATTCTTCGTAATATCCATAGCCTTTGGTGTAATGCAAAGCTGCATTTAGATCCCAGTTTTTGGTCAATTCATGAGAAACGAATAACTGATAATTATCCTGCTGATAATTGTCGGTTTGATTGTCATAATGCTTTAAATTACCAGCAGCATCATAATATTCCCCCATACTGTTATAGGTTCTATTGGTATCAATTATATTAGAAGGAATGCCGTTCCATGCCTGATAGGTTTTTTCTTTACCTGAAAAGCAGATCAGTTTTAGAATGGTTTTCTTAGCGTAATAGGCGCCAGATAAATAAAATGAACGCAAATCTGAACTGGCCCTGTCGATAAAACCATCGCTTGAAATTTTAGACAAACGTCCGTCGAATGCCCATTTATTATCTATCAATCCACTGCCAAAGCTAACAGTATGTTTAAATGAATTGAATGAGCCTGCTGAATTATTGATTTCAGCATAAGGATTTCTGTTAAGATGCTGAGTCTGAAAGTTGATACTGGCTCCAAAAGCACCTGCTCCATTTACGGAGGTCCCTACCCCTCTTTGTATTTGTAAATTATCAATTGAAGAAGCAAAATCGGGCATATCCACAAAATATACAGAATGAGATTCAGCATCGTTGAGAGGAATCCCATTTACCATCACGTTGGTTCTGGTTAAATCGCTTCCTCTGATGCGAATATTGGTATACCCAATTCCTCCACCTGCATCTGAACTTACAACTACAGAAGGCGTTTGCTCAATTAAATAGGGAATATCAACACCGGTATTTATGCGTGAAATTTCAGCTTTATTGATATTCTGGAAAGTTATAGGTGTTTTTTCACCAGCCCTGCTTGAATTGATAATTACTTCATCTTCCATAATAGGGCTGTTCTGTAATTGAATATTAAGCTCCATATTAGCTTCTAAATGAATACTTCTGCTATCACGATAATAACCAAGATAAGTTATTGTGAGTTGGTATTCCCCTTTTTTTAATCCAGTAATTATAAATTTTCCTTTTGAATCACTTACCAAAGGCTTATAATTTTTTGTCAGCTCAATATGAGCTCCCGGCAGGCTTTCACCGGTTTTAGCATCTGTAATTTTACCGCTAACAGAAAACTGACTCCATGCCACAAAAGGCAGGATTACTGCAATACTCATTGCAATCCATTTTTTTTTCATTGTATTTTATTATTTTAGTTAAACTTTTAAAATGGTAATAGGGAGAAAAACCATTTGTTGATAAAGTTTACCCTAATTCCCTCCGCCAGCACTACCTGGTTCAGGTTCAATGGGTATGATCTCAGCCCGTAATCTTGGGGCACCCCTTTTAGTTCATGCTGCAAAAATAGGTATTTTTTTAATACAAAAAAGAAGAGAAGAGAAAAAAAACTAAAGGACGGAAGACAGAATACGAAAGTCAGAAGACCGAAGATTGAAGTTTAACAACCTAATATCCAAATAACTACTAACCTAATAACCAATAACCCAATAACCCAATAACTTAATAACCAATAACCAACTCTATTTAACTTCAATTACAGGATTTATTGCGCAAGCTTTTTTAGCCATAAACCTGTATGAAATTCCCAGTGTTGTCTGGAACTGCGAAGCAATTTGTATCTTGGTAACATATTGGTAAACGGGAATTTCACTTAATGCATAGATTACAAATCCTTTGTAGTTGTAACTGATTTGTGGAACAAAAAACACTTTTTTACTTCCGGTTGCCAGAGGATCGTAATTGGGGTATGCATTTAAGAGAACTGTTTCATTCAATTTCATTTTAGCTATCCATTCTCCTTTGACCTGAAAGGTAACCCCCAGGTTTTTAAAGAAGGTTTTACCGGCGAAAATTCCTACACTCGCATAATCACCTAACTTTTCCCCTATCGGATTCCAGCCTTTTTTTACATAGAGTGCATTTGCAAATACCCTGAAATCATACAATGAATAGGTTCTTGAAATAAATGTATAAAAAATCAGATCTTGTGAGCCCGATGAAGTTTGAACAGATAAAGGTTTAGTAATAAAATAACTGCCTAAAAAAGGATCCGAACTTACTATTTTTGTAGAATCATTATAGGATCCCAATGGAATTTTAAAACCAATGCCAACTGTCAATTCAGTTTTTTTATGATTTTTTTCGATGTTAAAAACATTGTATCGTGGGAAAATTATCAGATCGCCTATTCCTGAAGATTTATAAGTAACCGACTTATTCTTTCCTACTTCCGTCTTATCTAACCAATATCCGGTTTCCAAAGAAATTGTAAGTTTCTTTGAAAGACCATATGCTAAACGGGTATAACTATAGGAACTGCTGTAGCTATCCAGAAAATTAGTGTCGGGTTTGTCACCTGAAAAGAATTTAGTTGTATGAATATATTGAAAATTTGTATTGATTTCTACCTGATTTTCTTGCAATACACCTTGTGACGAACCTCCAGCAATAGGACTACCCCCACCGCCTCCGCAACACTGTGCCCAGGTTTTTGTATTAAAACTAAAGAAAATGAGGATTATTAAAACCCATAAACGGAATGTTTTTAGTTGCATATAAATGGTATTTAATTATTATTAAACTGCAAGAAAATTAATGACTTACGTTGAATTTTAATATTTTACTTTTAAAACTATCATTTAATTTCACAAAATAAATACCATTGTCAAATTTACCTGTATTGATTTCGATGTTGTGGATGCCTTTCGAAAATTTATCAGTATTTGTGTATACTTTATTTCCCAGCATATCATATATTTCAATTGTAGCATTTGATTGCTTTGCCATTGAAACTGTTAAATTCAAGGTATTATTTACAGGATTAGGAAAAATACTTAAGTCTGAAGCAATACTTATTGATTCTTCAACACTGCTAGCATTCAATGCATTGTTGATTACTGTCTGCATTGCTGGTCCATCCACACTAACGTTTGCACTGTAAAGAATGTTATGAGAACTACCTCCGACAATAATAATTTTAGGCATACCTACAGCTCCATAACTGGCCATGTTGATTGCTGAATTTGAAAATCTCAAAGAAGAAGCTGATGCCGGAACACTGATCCCATTGGCCCAACTATTTATGGAAGCACAGGGTGTGTCGCCATAATCATCACAAAGGTATAAAAATACCTTGTTTGGATTGGATGTTAGAAAACTCTGAACAACGTTGTAGGATGTCTTTGTGGCAGGAACGCAAGTAGAACAAGGCATTACCCAACAAACTACAATTACCTTCCCTGCATCGAGCTGGGAATATAAATCATAACTCGTCCCATTACAATCATTACTGGTGAAATTGGGTGCAATCTGAGCCGATGCAAAAAACGAAATACATACCGTGGCTATAAAGAATATTATTTTTTTCATCGTTATTTTTTTTATTATTAATTCATTCAACTTAAAATCTTAAAACAATATATATCTGAAAGATAAACCTAAAAAGCAATTGAAAAAGCCTCTTGCCGTTTTGCCTGAGGCCTTTTCAATTATTACCTAATTACTTTTTATGTCCGTCTTTTTTACAACAGGGGGATAATTTGCTATATGCTTTAGGATCGGCTTTCACATCATCAGCATCATAACCTGCTTTACTCACAGCCAGTCTGATTTTTTCAGGTGAAGTTTTAGCAGCGTCATATTTTACAGTTACAACTTTTGTATCAACATTCAAATCAGAAGTTTTTACACCTTTTTCAAAAGCCATGGCTTTTTCGATGGTTTCCTTACACATGCCGCATTGAGCCGATGTTTTAATTTTAATTTCGCTGTATTTATCAGCTTTTTTTACCTGAGCATATACATTCTGCCCCAAAAGTATTGCAGCTGCAAGCATTACTGCAATTAATTTACCATTGATTTGTTTCATTGTTTTTGTTTTTTAGATTTATTGATTGTTTTTATTATAAACACTTATCTGTTTGATAAGTTGTTTCTTTGAGTTTAATTATTAGATTCTTTCTTTTTATTGATTATGTTTTATTGCAAAAAATGTGCTATTTGATGGTATACCTCAAACCCGCATAAACAGTGGTGCCTACAATTGGCCCCCAGGTCATGGTCGTATCAAAATGCGAATGATAAGGTGCAAAAGCTTCTGTAATAGGATCTTTTTGTGTAAAATTTCCCAGGTTTTCGCCACCCAAGTAGACATCAAAATGTTTAAATTTCCTACTAACCTGAGCATTAAAAATAACATATTCAGGGGTAGTTTCTGCCCTTTTGATGATAGCAGGCATCAGACTTTGATTGGGTAAACGGGCACTTCCGTTAAACTGAGTGGTGAAGTCGAATTTCCATTTGTCGAAACGGCTAGCGTAAGACAATGTAATCAAGCCTTTGTATTTATTTACAAAAGGACGTTGCTGCAATACTCCATCTATCGTTGCCTGAACATCATTGATACGATAAGCAACCAACAATGTCAATCGTTTAAGTGGCTCCATACTAATTTGTGCCTGATAGCTGTTTGAATAAGACTGGCCGTTCAGGTTATAAAAATAAGCAATCGTCGGTGTTTTTTCTAAATCCACAATTACCTGATTTTCGAAGTTGGTACGATACAGATCGATATCTATTTCAGCATTGCGGCCGAACAAAGTAAAAGTTTTGGTAAAATTTACACCAAAATTCAAGGCCTTTTCCTGCTTTAAATCAGTTGCAAAAACAAAGGAACGCTGACTGGCCAGCAAGGAAAGATTTTCAGATATTACATTGGCTGTTCTGTATCCTAAACCTATCGAACCTCTTATAACTGTTGATTCATTAAAATGATAACGAAGATTTAAACGGGGTGTATAGAACATCCCGAATTTGTTGTGGTGATCGGCTCTCATTCCAGCAATTACAGTTAGTTTATCATTGTGTGTAAATGTATATTCAAAATAGGCACCTGGTATGGATTCTTCACGGTTGAGATTGTATAAATAGTTGACTGAATGATGAACTGTAAATAAATTAAGATCACTGCCAGGAACCTGGTAATTGTAAACAAAAAGTTGTTGATCGAATTCCTCAACGTAATTATCTAAGATATAACTCAAACCAGTTGTAAACTTATGATTTTTATTTACTATAATTGAAGAAAAAAGCAAGTTGGCATAGAAAGTCCGTTCGCGTCCATAATAATTATTAATTCCAAAATATCCTTTCTGTTCGTGATTGGTGGCATTCATGATCAGTGCTAGACTGGTAAAAGGTTTTGACTGAAATATAATTCCGTTCTTCCAAAAAACTTCACCCCTGCGAGTTGTTAAATTGAAACCATAAGCTTGTGACTTTTTGTTTATTTTAGCAGTATCCAACACAAAACTTGATTTGTCATAATCCATGCTTCCTCCATCACGGTGTTCTTCCATATATTTAACACCGAATCTTGATGTAAATTTCCCTGGATTCATATAATCCCAACGATTGAAAATATTGATGGTATTCAATTTCGGAAGATCCATAAAATTATCATGATTATTATCAATCTTTTGATTGAAGTTATCGGTATGCAGCATCAGCATTGTGCTTAACTTATCGGTAAGTTTAAAGGCTGATGTTACATTGGTTTCTAATCTTGCACGGTTGTTGGCATAGATATTCACAAAAAGCTTTTCGGAATTGACGGGTTTTTTGTACTCCACATTGATCTGACCTGTAATGGATTCAAAGCCATTGATGACCGAAGAAGTTCCTTTTGCAATCTGTATGGATTCCATCCAGGAACCGGGGATATAATTTAAACCAAAAGTAGAAGCCATGCCTCTTACCGAAGGAAAATTTTCGGTTTGTATCTGACTGTATATACCCGACAATCCCAGCAATTGAATTTGTTTTGCCCCTGTAATGGCATCACTATAACTAACATCCACAGAAGCATTGGTTTCGAAACTTTCAGAAAGGTTGCAACAGGCAGCCTTAAAAAGTTCGCCGGTTGTAATTACTTGAATATTGCGGGAATTGAGTTTAGAAATATAGCTATCATTTCTTTCCGAAATTACTACCGTATTTAGCTGTTGATTTTCCGAAAGTAATTGATGTTCGATTTTGACGTTAGCATCTTTTACTGTCAGGGTATCGGTTTTAAAACCCAGCATTTTCATTACCAGGCGTTGATCGTGAATACCTTTAATGGGAAGCTGAAATTTACCTTCAGCATTGCTGGATGTACCGGTTGTAGTTCCTATCCAATAGACATTTACGCCTACGATGGAGTTTTTTTCTTTTTTATCGTTGATTTCAAAAATACTTCCTGTTATATTCTGAGAAATAACGGGAATTGTGCTGAGCAACATCAGCGTTGCTAGTATTATTTTAATTTTCATTTATTTCATAATTATTTAATTACAATATTCTTATTTTTAATAAACGCTATGTAGGATCAGAAATGAATATACAAATTGTTTATATTTTCGAGATGCTTTCTTTGTCAGCATGACAAAAGCAAATAAAGTCTGCAATAGTTAATGGACAGATGTTATTTTTGTCATTCCGAGCAAAAGCGAGGAATCTCAATAAAATAAAATCATAACTTAAAGCAAACTAAATTTAGCAATAAGAAGGGAAAGGTATCTTAAGATTATGAATAAAATGAATCAGGTATTTACCAAACATCTGCAAGGGAGGCGGATGGTAGAGCTGATGATGTGTTAATGTTTCAATACTGTTGCTGGAAACTGCTATAAGTCTTGAGATAAATGGAGTATGAGCGACAATTTGTTGAATGACAGTAAGAGTATTTTCGTACTGATAGGTCATTTTTAAAAACTGATAGGTGTTTTTGCAACAATCGCTTTTCCCTAAATGAAGAAGGCTTTTATCTTCGTGGGCTGCAGCATGTTTTGCACAACAGCAGCTGGGTTTTAGTTTTACAGCTTCTGTTTCAGTTTCACATTTGTAAGTATTCGCAAAAAATTGAATATGTTCTGTTTGGGCAGTAAAACAATGATGAATCACAAAACTAATTCCGGTAGAAGATACCAGAAACAAAATGAGAGCAGTAAAGCTCACAATATAGGTTAGTAATTTTTTCATCGGCACAAAAATAACATTCAAACACATATAAAGTTGTTAATCGTTGGTTAATTATGTATTCTTAACGTTTAAGCTGAATAAAATAGCTTGTTTTGAATGATTTACAATCTGTTTTAAATAATGTAAAAAATATAAAACCACAGAGACACAGAAATCATTGAGATGCACTGAGAAAATTTGGTTTTAGCTCAGTGATCTCTGTGTTATATAAACAACTGATATTTCCTAGGTATTGGGATGTAAATTTCATTGGCTATTTTAATACAAATAGACATATTTTAACACCCATTAAATTTATAATCAGCATCCTATAAAATAAATCATATTTAAAAATCTTGACTAAAGCCCTGTTCATTTTCCTTATTTTCACCCCGACCTAAAGGACGGGGCTAATGAATAGCCCCGACTTTTAAGTCGGGGACTAAGAATTTACAATTAACATGGGCTTTAGCCCTCAATTTAAAAAATTGTTTGAATCGCTTCTGTTTATGAAACAGCTAAAACATATTTTCCATTTACAGGAAATACTGCCAATGGCTGATTTCCTTTTGAAGTCATATTTGGTAAACTCATAAATTAAATTCCGTTTTGTATTCTGTTTTTGGCAATTGAAACAGGAAAAGTTCAAGTTCTTTCGGATCATTAAATCCACCAATCTTTTGGCGAAAAGAAGTTGCGATACTTTTTTTGTCAATTTCAGTTTTTCTGTTCTTGCTGATATTCAAAAAGTCAATTTACTAGTCAATTCCCAGAAATCTTCTATTTGCAAGATTGGTTGCAATACCTGTAGTACTGCTTCCTGTAAAAGGATCAATAATCCAAGCATTTGGTTTTATTGATGCTAAAATAAGACGGGTTAAAACGGAAAGTGTTTTTTGTGTTGGATGTTTTCCACAAGATTTCTCCCAGGGTGCAATAGCTGGAAGTCTCTAAACATCTTTCATTTTTTTGTCGCCATTCAATTGTTTCATTAATTCGTAGTTATAGTAATGAGGCACTTTTTCAGATTTCCTTGCCCAAATAATTTGTTCGGTAGAATATGTGAAAAATCGACAAGAAAAGTTTGGTGGCGGGTTTGTCTTTTCCAAAGTGATTATGTTAAGTATTTTAAAACCTAATTCATTTAAGATCTGACCTATTGAAAAAATATTGTGCATTGAGCCACTAATCCAAATTGTGGCATCTTCTTTCATTTTTTCACGAATTAATGAAATCCAATTACGGTTAAAGTCATTAATGTATTTAAAACCTCCCGATTTGTCACAATCGCCTTTGTTTACGCTAACAATCTTTCCGCTTTGTATCGATAATCCATTGTTTGATAGAAAGTAAGGCGGGTCATCAAAAACCATATCATATTTATGTTAGTTTCTTAGTTTCATTGTCGAAATCTGAAATAAACTTTTGGTCCTGGACAATTCTAAATTTCTCATATTCTAATGATGCTTTTTTAATAGCATCTTCGTGTGATATTCTTCCCAAATTATTAAGCAAGTCGTATCTATTGATTTTTAAAAATGAATCTAATACTTCAATCCACTCAATCATTTTCATTGGAATATTTCTTTCTGCTTGAAGTTCTGCAAAATTCAAATACAATTCGACCAATCGATTAAGCTCTCTGATTTCCTTCTCTTGTAAATAATTTTTGGCAATACTTGTATCCGACTTTAAAATTTTTCCAGATGGTGAATTATTCCAAGTTGTCAAACCCATATTTGGTTTGTCTGCATCTGCTCTTTTATCAATAATTTCAGCTGCTGTACTTCCTGTAATTGCCCAATGTAGTTTATTTTGAACTGTTTTATAGAAGTTTAAAGTCAAATCAGATTTTGCATTATAATCTATGCTACATTGTGCATAAATATCTGTTATTTTTTGGTAAAATCTCCTTTCTGAAGCTCGGATTTCTCGAATTCTTTCAAGTAATTCTTCAAAATAATCTTTTCCGAACACTTGACCACCTTGTTTTAACCTCTTATCGTCCAACACAAATCCTTTTATAATGTATTCCTTTAAGGTTTTTGTTGCCCAAATACGGAATTGAGTAGCTTGTTTCGAATTAATACGATAACCAATTGCAATAATCGCATCAAGATTATAGAATTTAGTGTTGTATTTTTTTCCATCTGATGCAGTTGCCGAGAATTCCTCGGTAACTGAATCTTTATCTAATTCACTATCGTTAAATATATTTTTCAAGTGAAGAGAAATATTGTCAGAAGTACACCCGAATAGCTGTGCCATTGCTTTCTGTGTAAGCCAAACAGTTTCACTGTTAATGAACACATCTACTCTTACTTCACCGTCCGAAGAAGTATATAAAATAAAATCTGAGTTGTTTGATGGAAGTTCGTTCATTTTATTTGATTTCTAAGAATTTAGTTGTAAAATTTCAGTATCTACATAATCATTCCAGTCTAAAACAATTTCTTCTGATTTATAAAGCTTTTCAACTTCAAGGATGGCAGCTTCAACAGAATTTGATTCAATTTCAATAATTTTAAATAACGTTTCTTTTATTTCAATTTTAAATGTTTCCATATCCTATTTTTTTATAGTTACCACGTGTTGTAAATTCAATAATTCTTTTGTCCCTTAAAATTTGAAGTTGTTGCCTAATTTTATCTTTTATAAAGTTGTTATTTGGATATTTTTGCTTGCTCGTTCATTTTTTAATTTTGGTTTTCCTCTGTTTCATATTCTGCTTTATCTTCAGCCACCATACTCAATTCTTCCTCCAATTTGATGATAATGCTTCTTTTTTAAGATAATGCAAAAAAAATAAAACCACAGAGACACAGAGATCATTGAGATGCACTGAGAAAATTTAGTTTTATCTCAGTTTTCTCTGTGGTATAAAAACATCTGATATTTCCTATGTGTTGAGATGTAAATTTCATTGCTTATATTTATACAAATATACATATTTTTAACACCCAATAAATTAAAAATTATTATTTAAATAATCAGTTCAGTAACATAATTTATAACCGCTGTAATCTCATTACTCGTATTATAAAGCTTTTAAGGCTTTTAATTAATACTAATCCCAATTCAGTGTAAGCATTATGCAGGCGTAAACGATTCACTAAATGGCGTAAGCGATTCACTAAATGGCGTAAAGTATTCACTAAACAACGTAAAGCATTCACTAAATGGCAGAAAACTTACACTAAACGGCGGAGAGCATATGAGACAGCCTCTTGAGAAATAAGCTATTCCTTAAAGAATTTTCTCAGCAAGGATTCAGTTTCATTCATCACTTTGACAACATAAAGACCAGTAGCAAAATCGCTGATATCAATCTCCGTTTTGGAATGACTTAGGCTGAACTTTTTCATCTCTTTGCCCTGTATATTGTAAATAGTGATGCAAGTCTTGTTCAAATTTTCAGCTTTATGTAATTCAATTACCAGATTGTCTTTGGCTGGATTTGGATAAATATTTATTGAATTACTGATAGAATTACCGGATATTCCCAGAATTAAGCTAAAATTAGCAATCAGGTTTCTGTTTGCTATAACTGTAAAGCTATAATTAGAATCTACACTAACTACATTCGCATTTTCTGTCCAGTTAGTGAAATTGTAATTTGGAGCATGTATAGCTTTTAATAAACAAGATTGATTGATGTTGTAGAAGCCACTTCCTGTAGTACTCCCTCCTAATAAAGGATAGACGGATGTTGTGATGCTAAATTGATTGGGCGTAAAATTAGCCTGCAAATTTCTGTTTGCCGTAATGGTAAAAATATAATTTGTATCTGTAGACACTATATTGCTATTTTCCGTCCAATTAACAAAGGCAAAACCCAAATTTGCGCTCGCTTTTACTGTACAGCTTTGGTTTATATTGTAAGTGCCTGAACCAATAGTTGTACCTGCATTTGTAGGGTTTGATGTTGTTGTAACTGTAAATTGCATTGGTATAAAATTGGCTATAAGATTCCTTTTTGCTTTTACAATAAACTTATAAATTGAATCAGTACTCACCACAACAGCATTCTCAGTCCAGTTTACAAAAGTATAAGCAGCATTCGAGTGAGCATTAACAGAACAGCTATCCGTTATATTATAGACACCACTTCCTGAAGTAGTTCCTGCATTTACTGGGTTGGCAGAAGCTGTAATAGTGTCTTTTAAAGAAAACCGCCAAAGTCCGCCAGTGTTAGTATATGTACCAACACATCCTGCATAAAAGAAGTTTGAATCTTTAACTATACACGAAGCTATATTAATCGTATTGTTAGGTTTGATAGAATCCCAACTGACTGTAGCATTTCTACTGAAAAAAATTCTACCATCTTGAGAAGGTGCATAATGGATATTGTTTTCATACACTATATCAGCAAAATCGGAACCTGCAAAAGCTGAACTTACCATATTCCAACCGTTATATAATATATTGGATTTATAAAGGGTTCCAACAGAAAAGGCAAAAACATTGCTGCCAAATATTGATATTCTTTCAACAACACTAGAATTAATCCCATTACCCCATTGTGACCAACTTCCTCCACTGTTTGATGATCTATAAATAGCAATACCTTGACTACCAGCATAAACGGTCGTGCCTGAAGCGGCGGATGATAACATATTGGTATTTGACAATCCACTAAGAGACCAATTAATCCCGTTATTTGTTGATTTATAAACACCTGAAGAACTTAATCCAACATAAAAGTTATTTCCGCTAATACTCAATGATGTTGCAAATAATTCAGGTAAGCCATTATTTAATGCAGTCCAGCTAATCCCATCGTTTGCTGAAGTGAATACACCATTCGATGTTGCCAGATAAATATTATTTCCGGATGACAAAATTGTTCTTATTTCATTAATTAATGGCATTCCATTATTTGCCGAAGTCCAGCTTTGCCCTTCATCTGTTGATTTATACAAACCATCCACTCTGCTACCAGCAAATAGAACATTCGCTTTTTTGTACAATTTATAAATACGCGGTTTAACTATATTCTTATTTATCGAATTCCAAGAATTTCCCTTATTTGTAGAAAGGAAAAGACTTCCTTCATCAGAATTTGTATTGTGATAATTCAAAAAAATATTGGTATCGCTTATTGCAATGGTATAAAGATTCGTGTTATAATTTTTTTTTATGCCTGAAGTATCAGCCATCCAATTTATTCCATAGTTTCTTGAAATAAATAAACCTGCTTTAGTACCTGCATATATGCTACTATCGCTGCTGACAGCAACAGAACTTATGTACTTATTCGTCAATCCTGCTGTGTCAGCTATCCAGCTTGTTCCATTTACTGATTGATGAAACAATCCATTAATGGTAGCGGCAAATATGTCATTGCCATTTACAGTTAAAGTATTAATATTTAAATCATAAAGACCATTCGTATCTACCGACCAGCTACTTCCATAATTAACTGAGACATACACGCCTTTATCATAAGTTCCTGCATACATTTTAGTTCCGCATATAGCCATAGAGGTAATGTTTTTTTGTGATATCCCGGTATCTTTTGGAGCCCAATTCACGCCATTATTTGTTGTCATATATATTCCATAAGGTGTGCCTACAAATAAACGGTTGCTGCTTATAAGGATAGAATTTACTTTGGTATTCATTCCTAAACTGCTCCAATTAATGCCGTTATTGCTTGATAAATATAATTTATTTGTAGTACCTGCATAAATATTGCTTCCGTTTACTAAAAGTGCAGTTACCATTGAATTTGTTAGACCAATTGAATCCCAACTTTGGCCATTGTTTGAGGTTTTATAAACCCCATAATTTGAACCAGCATATACATTTCCTGCGTTTGCAGTTATGCAATACATTGGTAAACCTGTATAAGGACCATCCATTTTTTGCCATTGTGCATTCGCAATATTTACTATCAATAATGCAATCGTTAAAAAGAAAATTTTTTTCATGTTTTTTAGTTTTTTTTTATCTTGTAGCGTGTGAAAAAAGAAAGGCGTGGAAACTAAACTAAATTTGCTAAAGAGGTTCTCGCGAAACCCACACAACAAATAAGTAAAGCCCACGCCATAGCGTGAGTTTTATAACTTATGATTACTGTTGTATAATTAATTTGCGAGATTACTTTAGCAGGAAAAAAAGCTAAGGCTTTTCAATATTTTGAAGCAAATCAGGTATTCTAATAATCAGCAAATGTATGCAATAATTCAATCCGGATTTAAAGTATTATTCTATTTAAAAATTTATTTTATACAACTAAAACCCTTCCTAAATTATTAAACCTTCAAATTTTCACAATTCATCATTCCTAATTCCTAATTCCCTAACACGCCATATCCCCAGCATTCTTCATGGCCGAAAGCAAGTTATACGCTCCTTTGATTACAATTTTGTTTTTTATTTTATCAAAATCCTTGGGTAAAATAACTTCCGTAAAGCCATCGTCCGAAATGCCTTTTTTTACTTCTATCAATTTATACAAGCTCACGAATTTATCACCTTCTTTCTTTTTCTCGAAAAAGATAAAAATATAATTCTTGTCTTCAAAAGAAAGTACTGCTTCATCGGGCAGGGCCGTCACTGCATCGTCTTTTGTAGAGATGATGGCATTTACATACATACCCGGCATTAAGGTCTTAATTTCATGATCAACATTGGCATATACCTTGATGGTTTTATCGGCATTAATGGCTTTACCAACCTGATAAATCACCGCATGCTGTATATTTTCAGGTTTTGTTGGAATCGTAAAGCTTATTTTCTGTCCAATGCTGACTTTATCAATATCTTTCTCAAAAATGCTAAGCTCCAGGCTTAAGTTTTGGGTATTCACTATCTCTAAGATAACATCGGTAGAATTTACATATTTGCCTACATTTACATTGATTGTTTTTACATAACCGTTGATGGGCGAAACAATGGAAAGTGAACCTGAAATATTTTCAACCTTCAGCTTTTTGGCATCCATACCTATCATTTTTAATTTCTGTTCAAGGGCATACACTTTCGATTGCAGGCTTCGGTATTCAGATACAGCCAATTGATAGGTTTTGGCAGCATTTACATTTTCATTGTTCAGCTCATGCTGCCGATTGTGTTCGGCTTCGGCGTATTCAAGCTTTGATTTGCTTTCGAGATAGTTCTGCTGTAATTCGATAAAATCGGGATTTTCAATCACAGCTATCACTTCGCCTTTCGCAACAGGACTCCCCTGCACCAAGGCTATCTTTTTAATAAATCCACCCATGATGGCAGAGATGGAAACCAGATCCTGAGGCAAAACATTTACCAGGCCATTTACATTGAGCTCACTGCTCAGTTTTTTTTGTTCAAAATCACCCATTTCAATGCCGGCAGATTTAGTTTGAGCATCGTTCATTTCAACGGTATTTGGAGGTAACACCTCATGTTCTTCAGTGGCTTCGTTTTTATTTTTGCAACTGATCACTGTCAGGCTTAATAAGATGGATAAGATTAGTATTTTTGTTTTCATTATCAAAGATTTTAAAGATTCATATTTTATTTACATTTTTTATCATTACCGCATGCACATTGTTTCCCAGTTTTAATTTTTTCGAAACATTCTTTTCCTTCCCTCAATGAAAAGAATGCCAGGCCTAAGGATCCAATGATGTCGATATAGGCAAAATGAGTTAATTCATAGATACTACTTGCCAATAATAAGACGATAGACATATAAATACATACAACGCTGCATTTTGCATCAGCAACAATAGGATCTGAATTTAATTTTTTACCAATCCGAAATTTCCATACAGCCAGCACCAGCATAATTGCGATAGAAATTAAGGAAATATAAATTCCCCACAGCGTAGTATGGGGCTTACTGGCGGTAAAAAAGTTAATTGCAGCTGAAACAACAAGTCCTACTGACAATATATAGAACGAATAGCCTGTAATCCTCAATGCTGTTTTTTCAAAATTTGAAGTTGTTTGATAAGCATTGTTTCTGATCAGAACAATCATATTGAGGATACCGATGGCTGAAAGGGCTTCGATAAAGCTATCTACACCAAATCCGAACAAGGTCAATGTTTCATCCACATATCCGAAATAGGTTGAAACCATACCTTCGATGATGTTATAAACAATGGTAAAAACACCTAAGCCAAAAGCCAGTTTCAACAAGCTTTTCTTTTGAGATTGATCTATTCCGTTGGGGTTCATGATTTATGTTTTTTATTTATTATTATAGTAACGCTGACAGGCCTTTGAACCCTTTCAGCGTTTATTGCAAGCGTTTATTTTATTTTACCTGACAATTTTTCAATGGCGATGATGGATTGGTTGAACTGCAACATCGTTAGTAAATAGGCCGATTTGATTTCAAGGGCTTTATCAAGTATCAACACATATTCCAGGTAATTAATATCTCCTGATCTGTAACTCTTACCTGAATGTTTTATCATCAAATCGGATTGCCTGATTGCATTCTTCTCGTAATAATCAATACTGGCCTTTAACTTCTGGTATTCCTGTAGAAGCATATTAAGTTCACCCTTAGTTGATGCACAGTAGTACTCATAATTTGTTTGTGCAATTTGTTGGTTGACTTTAGCTGACTGTATTTTGGCAGATTGAGAAAAGAATAAAATCGGTATGGAAGCAGCAATCTGAACGCCTGTAAAACGATAGTCGCTGTTGAGCTCTTTATTGGACTGATTGAAATAGCCGACAGAAAAATCAGGTATAAACTTCATTTTTTCCAGTTGGGTTTCACGTTCGCTGATAATTAACTGCTGTTTCATCATCGCCAATGAAGGATTCATATTAACGGCTGAACTATCAAAAATAAAGCTAAAATCAAGTTTATACAAGGCGGTATCAGCAATCTGAACCGGAGCCTTGGTATTCATCAGTACTTGAAGCTTTTCAGAACAGATGATGACATCCGATTTTAATTGATTGATCAGCATTTTAATCTCCATTGAACGGCTCTCAGCACTTACCTTTTCGAGTAAAGGACTTTCACCTTTTGAAGTTTTCAATTCAGCAGCTTTCAATAAACTCATAGAAAGTGAATCCTGGTAAATGAGTAATTTCAGCTTTGAGAAATTGTACAAGCGTTGAAAATAAACTGTTTTTACCTCGCTGACGATTTCGGCTTTTGAAAGCGAAACACCAAATTCTGCACTTTTTACAAATGCCCCGGCTAGCTTTGAACGAGCGATATTCTGAAAAACAGAGGGTAAGGGCTGAGAAATTGTAAAGTTTTGATCTTTTGCATAAGAATTGGTCTGTCCATAAACATATTCCAGATTCGTATTTTGATATTCCCAGCTTGCCGTTTTAAGCTTTTGCTGGTATTCGAGCTGTAAAGTCGCCGATTTAACAGCGCCGTTATTAACCAATGCTTGATGTATCGCCTGATCTAAAGTGTAGATTGGAGTTTGTATTGATTGTGATTTCGCAGTTTGTTGAAAACCTAAAACTAAAAACAACAAAAGCATTAAGGTAGTTGTTGGAAGATTAAGCTTTTTATTTCGTCGTTTTCCTGAAAAGAGGACATAAAGTACGGGCAGTACAATCAATGTCAATAGGGTTGCTGAAATAAGGCCACCAATTACAACTGTTGCCAAGGGTTTCTGAACTTCTGCTCCGGCAGAGGAAGACAAGGCCATCGGTAAAAAGCCCAATGATGCAACAGCTGCTGTCATAAGCACAGGACGGAAGCGTGATTTGATACCTTGCTTAACCCTTTCATAAATATCTGTCATTTCTTCTTCTTTCTCCAAACGGTTAAATTCGGCTATCAGCACTATGCCATTCAGCACGGCAACACCGAATAAAGCAATGAAGCCTACACCCGCTGAAATACTGAAATTCATCCCTCTGAGGTACAATGCCAAAATGCCACCGATCAACGAAAGCGGCACCGCCGAATAAATGAGAAGGGTTTGTTTGAATGATCTGAAAGCAAAGAATAAAAGTATGAATATCAACAACAAGGCTATCGGTACCGCTATCGACAACCTTTTGTTAGCAGCTACAAGATTTTCGAACTGCCCCCCATAAGTAATATAATATCCGGGAGTAAGCTTTAAGCCAGCATCCAATTTAGTTCGAATTTCTTTGATTACCGACTGTACATCCCGGTTGCGGACATTAAAACTAACGGTAATTCTTCGTTTGGTGCTTTCGCGGCTCACCTGGGCCGTACCTGATTTAATTTCAACACTGGCCACCTGATCCAATGAAATCTGATTGCCATTCGGTAAAGGGATGTAAAGGTTTTTTATAAAGCCTATATCGTTCCTAAAATCTTTATTAAAACGCACTACCAGATCGAATCTTTTTTCTTCGTCATACACCACTCCTGCGCTGCTCCCGGCAAATGCAGTCTTCAACAACAGATTGATGTCTTCGATATTTAATCCATATTGTGCGATTTTTTTGCGGTCATAATTGATCTGAACCTGTCCTGAACCTGTAACTTTTTCGACATTGATCTCCTCCACTCCCGCAACATTTGCAATGAGCTTTTCAACTTCATCTGCATTGGAAGCCAGGGTTGTCAAATTATCACCAAAAATTTTCACGGCAACATCTTGCTTGGAACCCGTCATCAATTCGTTGAAACGCATCTGAATAGGCTGTTGAAGGGTAAATACCACTCCTTTTAGTACAGATAATTCTGACTGCATTTTTTCCATCATTTCTTCACGACTGCTGGCATTGCGCCATTCTTTTTTG
The DNA here is from genome assembly GCA_037133555.1 of Bacteroidota bacterium. Classification (GTDB taxonomy): domain Bacteria; phylum Bacteroidota; class Bacteroidia; order Bacteroidales; family JACABE01; genus JACABE01. The sequence continues at coordinate 13,087 of JBAXNW010000017.1, read as the reverse complement.
TCTTTCATGACAAAGATGTAATCGCCGGTTTCCATGGGCGTAGGATCGGTTGGTATTTCCCCAGTGCCTATTTTGCAGATGGCATGTTCTATTTCAGGAAACTTTGACATTAATATCTTATTGGCTTTTTCGACCGTTTCAATGGTGTTGGACAAAGAACCACCCTGAAGGGTCATAACGCCTGCTGCAAGGTCTCCTTCCTCTAAAGTAGGGATAAATTCACCACCGAGGGAATTAAACAATATGAGGCTCGAAAGAAAGAGGATGACTGAAGTTGAAATAACCGAAATTTTATGCTTTAATGAGAAATCCAGCAAAGGATCGAAAGCTTTGTGAAGCCCTCTCATGATTTTGTCAGAGAATGTGGGTTTATATGCTGTTTTTCTGCTGAGGAACAAAGCGGAAGCAACAGGAACGTAAGTAAGTGAAAGTATCAATGCACCCAATATTGCAAAACCTACGGTTTCAGCCATTGGACGAAACATTTTACCTTCGATGCCAACCAGTGCCAAAATAGGTAAATAAACAATAAGGATGATTACCTGGCCGAAAGTTGCGGATGTCATCATTCTTTTGGCTGAATTAAAGACTTCGCTATCCATTTGCTTACGGCTTAGCATTTTAATCCCGGTATGATGGGTTTTGCTTTGCGTGATCCGATGTACCACGCTTTCCACAATAATAACAGCCCCATCAACGATCAATCCAAAGTCAATGGCACCCAGACTCATTAAATTGCCTGAAACACCAAACAACTTCATCAGTGAAATGGCAAAAAGCATGGACAAAGGTATCACAGAAGCCACTATGAGACCAGCCCTTAAATTACCCAACAAGAGTACCAAAATAAAAATTACGATTAAACCACCCTCAATCAGATTTCTGGACACAGTACCTACAGCACGGTCCACCAATTCGGTACGGTCGTAAAAAGCATCAATTTCAACACCTTCCGGTAATGATTTAGCTATGAGTTTGATTCTTTCTTTTACACCATCTATTACTTCTGAAGCATTCTTGCCTTTGAGCATCATCACCACTCCCCCAACAGCTTCGCCGGTAGTATCCACAATAAAAGCACCGTAACGTGGCGCACTGCCGAATTGCACTTTTGCAACGTCACTGATTAAAACAGGCAAACCTTCGTGGGTTGTTTTTACGACAATGTTTTCAATATCGTCTATGGATGTTACCAAACCAATACCTCTGATAAAATAAGCCTGGGGTTTTTTATCGATATAGGCACTTCCTGTATTTTGATTGTTTTTGGAAAGTGCTTGAAATATCTCTGGTAAGCTAATATCCATTGCTTTTAACTGCTCAGGATTCACCGAGACTTCATATTGCTGAAGGAAGCCACCATAACTGTTTACGTCAGCTACGCCAGGCGTTCCAAGCATTTCACGACGTACAATCCAGTCCTGTATCGTGCGCAACTGCATGGCATCGAATTTCTTTTCATAGCCCGGTTTAACATGTAAAACATATTGATAAATTTCGCTTAAGCCGGTTGAAATCGGAGCCATCTGAGGAGTTGTAACACCTGCAGGTATAAGCTCTTCCGCTTCTTTGATTCTTTCAGAAATCTGCTGCCTGGCCCAGTACATATCAACATTGTCCTTAAAAACTACAGTTACAACCGATAAACCCAAACGCGAAATAGAGCGAAGTTCTACTTTATCGGGGATATTGGCTACAGAAACTTCTATTGGAGCAGTAATGAACTGCTCTACCTCATTAGCGGCCAGTGTCGGTGCAATTGAAATAATTTGCACCTGATTGTTGGTAATATCTGGAACTGCATCTATGGGCAAATTTTTAAGAGAATAAACGCCCCAAGCGATGAGCGCAACTACAAAAAGCCCAATAATAAGTTTATTATTTATCGAAAATTTTATGATTTTTTCTATCATATACTGAAAATTAACAAATTGCTGAATTCAGGTTTATTTTTAATATTGTCCGGAAAGCTGATTTTAGATTTTTGGAACGACCACAAAAAACCTAAAGCATGACAAAATATTACAGAAAGCGTAATGAGTATATCATCTAAATAATAAATTAAACATCAATAAGATAAAATCTTTTTTGAAAGCAAAAATTTAAGCATTTAAATACTACTCAGCAGTATATCAAATACGAAATTGTGAGTGAAGGCTTAAAAAATCCTGAACGGATTGAGATGTTGGAGGACTGTTGGAATTGCAAATTTGAAAACTTGATTGTATTGACTTTGCTGTAAAAAGAAAAGAAGTTGAAATAAATGAAAAAACGGGCGTAATGCTTGTTTTAAAAACGTTTACGGTATAATCGTCAGCAATTTTAAAATAACCTTTTGTATTTTTGCAGCAATGATGGTTTTTATTGAAGCTGCATTCGTGATGTATTGCTTTTTCATTTTTATCGGCACAACAAAGGTTTGATAGCTCGTGCGAACATTGATAATCACTTGTAAATAAGCGGATTTCTTCGGTATGATTGGCTGAACAATGATGTATAACATAGCTTATCCCGGTTGAAGAAACCAGAAAAACTGCAATAGCCATAAAGCTTATCAAATAGGCTGTTATTTTTTTCATCGCTACAAAAGTAGTAAATCTTTTATTCGCTTAAAAAAAATCTTTCAAATAAATCAGTTGATGCTTTCAGCTTTTTAAAACATGAACTGTTAATCTCAGTGTGTTAGTGATTAAATTATTCTAGATAATTCTTCTTCAATTTTCCGAATATTTTCTGACTGAGTTTTTAGATTTTCATCCATATTACTCAGCGAAATTGATTCAATAAGAATTCTTACTGAAGTTAGCAAGGCCTGAATATTTTGAAGCACTAAGTTATTATCTATACTTTCTTCTTGGACAAAGATTTGTTTTTCGAGTTTCTCGGCATTGCAATTTTCCTCCAATCTTTCGGCCATAAAATTAAAGGCTTCAGCTAAATCTTTAAATTCATCCTGGCTTGAAATTTTTATACGGCTTTTATAGTTTTTATTGGCAATTTCTTTAATTTTTTCAGTTATTTCATTGACAGGCTGAGCGATATAACTGGGGAAATTAAACATAAATGAAAAAGTAAAAACAAAACAAAGTGTCATTACTATCATCAGGTTTCTGTAAATATTATTTACCATTAAATTTAAGTTCTCATTTTTTTGAATGATCGCCTGCATATTCAAGGTAGATATTGTAAATATTTTAGCTTTTAGTTCATTAAAAACCGGCAAAACATTTAATGTATAGTAATTTAGTTTTTCTGTTATTGAATCAATATTCGGAGTAGTTGATAGTGATTTATACCTAACGTATTTTTGACGGATAGATTGAGTCAAGTCTTTTTCTCCGTATTCTGTAATGTTTTTTTCTTCCTTGTTGAGATTCTCTTCAAATTTAGCGAAAGAGAGCAGTATTGAGTTATTGTCGGAATGATAAAATTTGTTTAAAAATGATGAAGCAACCGCAGTATGGGCATCATCAATGGCCTGTATCATATTCTCTGCATATTGTACTGAATGATAATTGTTTTTAATCATCAATTCAGTGCTATTTTTAATGGACGAGAAATAATAGATACTCATAACACCAATAATGAGAAATTCAATAAATAGGAAAAGAATTCCCATAAGTACTTTCGTTCTGATTTTTAAATGCATGGCAATTTATTTTTAAAAATTATTATTTTGATATGTTTAAAAAGTCTTTTATTTCAAAATTTTTTGAATCCGGCTCAGTGAAATATTTGTAACAGGCTGATATAAAAGAGGTATATATTCTATTTGAATATCACTTTTATCTAAACCAAAAGCTTTTTCATCTCTTTGACCTAACTTTTTCAAAAAGAAATAAGATTTAAGTAAAATTCCATCCTTGATTGCAAATTCATTTTCAACTGAAAGAAATTTTTCGATGACGATAAATTTAAAATCAGGTTCACTATTATACCTGGTACTCCCGTCAGGACGAATGTGCAGGTTAAGTTCTTTGTTTGCAATTAACTCCAGAACAATTTTCTTAAAATACAATTCAGATCTGGGGATAACCCTGAAACCTACATTAACATTTACTTTAATAATCTTATCTTCCACAAGTTCAGAAACCTCATAACTAAGGGTATAGGGCTGATCGGTTCTATTGATGTGGAGAAACCAATATACATCGGCTCGTTTTGGGTTTTTTGCTAAAATAGATTTGATGATTTTTTCTTCAATCTGATGACGTGTATTGGCTTTTGTCAGATAAATCAAATGCGTCGAAAACTTAGGGATAGAGTCATCACTGCTCAATTCGCTAATGATGGATGTATATTTACCTAAATCTACAAAATTTGTATAACGGTTATTGATTTTTCGTGCATAATACCATACGTACATCGTTAGAAAGATAAACAATTCAAAGAATAAGAACATCCATCTTTGTTTGATTTTTGCAATATTGGCAATAAAAAATGACACTTCAACTGTAGCAAAGACAAATATCATCAGGTGAACTAAAATTTTATTCCATTTCAATTTGTAAATCAAAAAGTAACGCAACAAAATGGTAGTCATCATCATCGCAATTGTAATTGAAAACCCATAGGCAGCTTCCATATGAGTGGACGAATGGAAATAAAGTATCATCAGTATACATCCAAACCAGAGGATGGAATTAACACTTGGAATATAAATCTGTCCTTTGATTTCAGTAGGCTGCCTCACGCCTACCCTTGGCCAGAAATTTAAGTTCATTGCTTCGCTGATAAGGGTATAACTTCCGCTGATAAGAGCCTGTGATGCGATGATAGATGCAAGTGTAGCGATGAGAATACCGGGCAACAAAAACCAGGAAGGAATGATTTCAAAAAATGGATTTCTGTTATTTAAAAATCCTCCACCCTGATGCATCAGCCAGGCAGCTTGCCCAAGATAACAGGCTACTAAACTGATTTTTACAAACACCCAGGTAATTCTTATATTTTTAATCCCGCAATGCCCCAAATCGGAATACAAGGCCTCGGCTCCGGTAGTACAAAGAAAAACAGCACCCAGCAACCAGAAACCATTCGGATAAAGAAGCAGCAAATTGATAGCATAAACAGGGTTTAAAGATTTTAAGATATCCGGGTGTATCGAAATTTGATGAACACCTGTTATAAGCAACATCGAAAACCAAACGACCATGGCAGGTCCGAATAATTGGCCTATTTTCTGGGTTCCGAAGCGTTGAAAGAAAAATAAAAGGGAAAGAATAAGCACAACAATTCCTATTGTAAAAGTATTTCCAGGAACCACAATATTTTCTAATCCTTTCATCATACCTAATCCTTCAATTGCAGAAGCAACAGTAATTGGCGGAGTAATAATACCATCAGCTAATAAGGTAGTAGCTCCTAATATTGTTGGAATGACTAATTTTTTCCCATATCTTTTTACCAATGCGTACAATGAAAAAATTCCTCCTTCACCCTGATTGTCCGCTTGTATTGTAAGCCAGATATATTTAACAGTAGTTTGAAATACGAGCGTCCAGAAAATACAGGAAACCCCACCATAAACCAGACTCGCTTCTATGGGGCGCATCCCAATAACTGCTCTTAATGCATAAAGTGGGCTGGTTCCAATATCGCCATAAATAATACCTAAAGCAACCAATAAAGATGCTGTAGTGATGCGATCTGAAAAATGAGATTTGGTTTGCACTGTCAATTTTGTATCTTTTAAAATGAGAATACAAAATTCAGCATTATACTATAATGATAAAATAAAGAATTAGCTTAAAATATAAAGAAAATATAAAGATTAAACAAAACGATAGCCAACACCGCTTTCAGTAATTATATGTTTGGGATGGTCTGGATTTTCTTCAATTTTTTTACGTAAACTTGCAACAAAGACTCTTAAATACTGGACTTCAGTTTGATAACCAACACCCCAGATATCTTTAAGAATAAACTGATGGGTTAATACCCTGGCTTCATTCTGAGCAAACAATGACAATAATTTGTATTCTGTAGTCGTCAATTTTATAATTTCCGAGGATTTTTTAACGGTTTTCGCGATAAGGTCAATTTCAATATCGCCACATATAATAACACTTTCACAAATTAAATTATTACTATTCCTTCGGATGGCTGCACGAATACGTGCCATCAGTTCAGCAATTCTGAATGGTTTGCATAAATAGTCAGAAGCTCCGTTATCCAATGCTTTCACTATGTCCTCTTCACTGTTTTGAACCGAAAGAATAATAATTGATTTCTGAAACCAGCTTCTAAGTTCCTTAAGAATTTCATGACCATCCCGGTCAGGAAGACCAAGATCCAACAATATCAATTCGGGATTGAAACTGGCAGCGAGTTGAATGCCTTCCTTTCCTGTTTCGGCTTCAATAACCTTATAATCATAGTTTTCCAGATTAATAGAAAGCAATTTCCTGATCTGAGGTTCATCATCTATGATTAGAATTTCAGTTTTACTCATTTTTCAAACTATTAATATAGGAAGTTTCGCAAGGAATGGTAATTGTAAAATTGGCCCCTCCACTATCTTGATTTTCAAGATTTATTTCGCCACCAAGTGCCTGTACAAAACCTTTTACGATGGATAAGCCTAAACCACTACCACCCGCTTTTGCATTCGGTAAACGATAAAATTTATTAAAAACGAAAGGAATCTCATTTTCGGGAAATCCTTTACCATTATCATTTATCTTAATCACTAAGTTCTCATCCTGAATAAGGGAACCTATCCTTATTATTGAATTTTCAGGCGTATAATGTATCCCATTGTGAATGATGTTAGAGATAATTTGCTCCATCATCATCAAATCAATTTTTACAAAAGGTAAATCGTCAGTATGATCATATATGATTTTGTGAGAAAGTAAATTATCAGTATATTTTTGAATTACCGAAAAGATCAGCTCATTCAAATCGCACCATTCAAGTTTTGGTTTTAAAATAGATGATTCCAAGCGACTCATATTTAACAAATTATCAACCTGTCTATTTAACCTAAGGGTAGCGGTATCGATTTCGTTGTACAACACATTCTGATGATAATCTGATAAGTTTTTTTTATTTTCTTTTAAAGTATCAATTGCAGCAATGATAGTAGAAATTGGAGTTCTCAATTCGTGTGAAAGTGAATTGAAAAGTGTATTATACAATTTAATGGCATTTTCTTTTTCGCCTTTGTCTCTTAATCGTTTTTCCTGCTCTCTAATCTTAAAATTTAAACCAGCATTCACTAAAGCAATCAGAAAATACATCAGAAACATCAGCAAATCTTCAGTATTATCAATATGGAGTGTAAATTGGGGTGGTATAAAAAAGAAATCCCAGATCAATGCACTTAAAACAGATGCTAATAATACAGGGAAAATGTCAAAAAGCATCGCTAAAACCGAAACGGCAAATAAAAGCAATAAGGCTACTACCCTATAACCAATCCAATCTTTAACAAGATAAGTGGTGGATGCGACAAAAATAACAAATAAAATACTAATTATATATTGTCTTCTTATTGGTATTTTTTTTCGAAATAGATGCAATGTAAGTTCTTTTAAATTAGTAAATTGAAAGCTGTAAATTTCAATACAAATATACAATTAATACATTTAAATAGTTGATTAAGCTAAAAGAAAAAAAATATTGATTAAAAGAAAAAACAACAGTTCTGTAAGCCGGGTTCTGTATCCCAATGGGACTTCTATCATTTATCTAAGACTACCGTCGCCGGTAGTTTCTAACGACCTACCCCCCGGCATCGGGCGAGCAGCCCTTAACAACCGGTATATTTGGTCTTTCAACCCATAAGGTTTACCCTCTCAGACTGTCACCAATCTGCGACGTGAGCTCTTACCTCACATTTTCACCCTTATCCTGTCCGAAGACAAGACGGTTATTTTCTGTGGCACTTGCTGTTGCTCCGGTTGCCCGAAACACCTTCCCGTTAGGAAGTATGGTGCTCTGTGTTGCCCGGACTTTCCTCTCTCTCACCAAAGTGAAACAGCGATAGAACGAACTGTTGTTTATCTTGCAAAATTAACAAAAATAAATGCATAGCTTCATTTTTATTTCTATTATCATATCACATTCGTCAATTAATAAAGTGATGCAGTCATACAGGGCATTAATAATTGCATCAAGTTTATTGTTTAGATTTGCAATTTTATGCAATTAAAAACATTCATTTGTAATAGATTTTAATATCACGTCCCTACAGGACTCTATTAAACAAAATAAAACTTCTATAAATATCAAATCCCTAACGGGATTTAATATAAAACAGAAGCTATGTCCCATAGGGACGATATCTATTTTCGAATTTGATAAAAACTAAAAAAACAACAACCCTAATTTTAAAAGTAACGCTTTATTTCAAAATAAAATCAACAATACTAGAGTCTTTAACAAAAAAAAAGACATCTTTCCAGATATCTTTTCGGTTTTATTTCATTAAAATTCTATCGTATTTCAGCATTTACTCCCTATTTGCTATGATTGATAAATACCTCAGTGGCTCCTTGTCCGTATTTAGCCATTGAGGCATCAAAGTAATGAAGATTATCGTAAGTTTTTAATATTTTAATCATTTCGTTTTTGAGCACACCAGCACCAACACCATGTATAAATATTAATTTATTGGTTTTATTGATAAAAGCCGACTCAAGGCATTTTGTAAAATAATCCAGCTGAATTTTTAGCATTTCTGAATTATCGAGCAAATAATAATCTTCAACCAATTCACCGATATGCAGATCAATCTCTGCCGTTGTTGCATTCAATTGATGAGTATCCAGAATAGATTCGGATTTTATTTGGGAAGCTTTCTTATGTTGAATTTCTGGTTTGTCTTTATCTGAAAACTTTGAAAACTTTGATTGAATAGTTGGAATTTCGGTCAATCTTCCCAATGTTAATACCAGGGCTTTTTCCTGTAAAAAAGAAGAGTTGATGTAATTTTCATCTTTATAAAATCGGCTGGGTTTGATTTTAAAATCAGCATTCATAGGTGTTAGTATTCTATCCTTGAATTCAGCATGAAATAGTATCTGAACATTCCCCGCACTCCACGATTCTAGGTCTTCCCTCTCGATAGTGGTTATCACTTTTTTGCTCTCAGGATTCAGCACATCATAATCCATGCCATGGTATTTACTATCATCGTCCATCAAGGTCAGATTAAACAGTGTATGAAATTCTGTATGATTAATCAGACAAACATCCAGCATGCCTGTCAACAACCACCGTTGGTCGTGAGGAATATAAGCCAGATAAATACCGGCAGCAAGATTTTCACTTCCATATGATTTAAGCAAAGCCGATTTGCCATCTTCTTCTGCTTCTTCGTCTTCTGTAGTTGATTGAACAAGATTTGGGTTTACATTGTATTCCTGGTTGAATAATCGGGCAGCTGCAGAACTCTCATCTATTTTTAATAATTCGGCAGCCATGGTAGGGACTTCAAATCCTTCTTCGATAGCAACATTCACCATTGTCGAACTGAGTATTTTGGTTACGATACCACCACCACTTGTATTTAAAAATTTTACTTTATCTCCTGGTTTAAAGTTCATTGTTTTGTATTTGAATGAGCTGAATATGTTTATATTTTTCAAATAAAGACTTTTATAATTATATAAAAGCCTAGCATTTATTATCTTGTGTAAAGACTAATTAAGTTGCAAAGTTAGTGTTTTAAAGCTCATTCGAAGCTTTTTTTTAATAAAGGGATGGAAAGTTTTTCAATTTAAAGTTTTACTCGAAAGAAACTTTATTCATATAAAATACGGTTCGTTTGCTTCGGTTAGCCAAAGAATTATTTTTAATAGTTTGTATACCAAACACTAAATAATAATTGGCATACCAATAATCAATATTTGAAGAAGGGCTGAACATAGCTTTATCGTTGGCATAACTCATTTCAACTTTCAGGTTTCCAATGTCAAAAGAAGTAGTTGTGTCATTCATTATTTTATAAACCAGCTCACCATCATCGTTGTAGGAGATGAGTACATCATCTTTTAAAGGCATCACACTCACTTTTTCTTTAATTTCCATACTAAGTATGTTCCAGATATCGAACAATTGATTCCATTTTGTATTCCCTTCTTCATCCAGACATAACACAAATGCATTGGTATAACGGTAACCATCAAAAATAGTCCGTGAAGTAGGAGTCATCCGGCCATAATAATCATAGGTCATATCTGAAATAACACGGTATTCGGGATACAAGGCTTCGGCAACCATTACAATCTGATGATCCATTTGGATTAACTTATGTTCAATAAGTAAATAATTGAGAGAGAATTCTTTTTGTGTTTTGTTTTCCTGAATTTTTTTAATCTTGGAAACTTCCCGTTTGTTGAGGTATTTATTGATGTTTTCGTAAGATAGAAAATTAATAAAATGTATGGGATGTATGCTATCCTTCACCATCTTCACAAAATAAGTCCCTGCAGCTTCTGAAAGTACAGAAGTTTCGGCATAACTGGAGGTTTTTTCGTCAGATAAGTTGTAGGACCCAGCTATTGCAATAGATCCATCTTTTAAAAGTGTGATCATTCCTGTTAAAAGTTTTCGGCTTTCATCCGTATTCTTTATTTCAATTGAAGACAATTCGCTTCCTGAAAAATCATATTTTCTTAAAAAAAAACTATTTGAATGTTTGCTAACTTCTTTTTTAATAAGTAGATAGACTACCTTATTTAAACTATCAATTGTCATGCATTCTACATTTGTATTGTCGTTTTTGTCTATCACGATTTCTTTAAAACTTCGAAGATAATAATCAATATTAACCAACATAATATTGGATTTATTCTCCAATGTAAAAAAAAGATGATGTTGAAAACTTTCTAGATTAGTAAGCTGGGATTTATCAGTAAGCAATGTGTCCATTGAAGTATGATTCCCTTTTAAAAGTTCAAGTGAAATAATTTTTAGGTTCTTATCATTGGAATGCTTGTCTGCTTTATAAAAAATCAAATAGGCTGTATCCTTTTCAAATTCATAGCCTTGGTAAGAAAAATCTTCGGAAAGAGGTAGTTTTTTGATCCATTTTTTTTGTAAAATATTATTATAAAAAGTAAAAGACCAATTCCGTGTTTTTCTGTCTACAAATTCATTGAGTTTTGAGAGTATCAGTACTCCACTTTTTCCAAGATTAACAATGGTAAATGGTTTGGCCTCTTCGGTAGTTTCTATTTCGGCTCTTACAGCTTTTTTGTTTTGCGAATAGAGCGAAAAAGGCAATATTGCTAGTAAACAGAAAATTTTAAGTATTTTCGATGAAGAGAAATTCATGGGTGATGATTTTTCGCAAACCTACATATTTTTTTAATTCCAACGTCAATTTAACGGAATTATTTTCCCCAAATAGTATTATAGATAGTATGCTCTAATGAAAGAATGTTGCACAATATTAATTGATAAGTCAAAAGTAAGAATTAGCTATATAGAAACACTACAAAATCAAATACCTTATTGATAAGTGATTACTACTTCGTGTTTTGTGATATTTCAAGAATGGTGAATGTATTTGGCAGTATACTTGGCCTAGGATGTGGAAGTTCTTCAGTTGATTTAGGAGTTTCACCATATTCAGCAGTTGTTAAATATATGCAATGGGTTTTTGAATTTAAAGCAATGGTTCTCGCACCTTTTTGTGTTTTAAGGGTTTCTAAAACTTTATATAAGTCTGGACTTACTTCTTGAATGATGGTCAGTGTCCCTTCTCCATTGGATGAATAAATACGCTTTAAAATAGGATCAAAAGCTACACCGTCCACATTTTCGCCTATACTAACAGAGCATATTACTTTACCGTTATCAGAATTAACTACAAGCATTAATTTATTGTCACATACCGAAAACAAACGATGGCTTTTAATGTCAATGGCCAATCCACTTGGTTCTTTGCCGGGAGCAATGGGCCAATTATGTTCAACTTTTAATGAATTAGCGTTAATAACACATATCTCGCTTTTATCTTCAATATTTACAAATATTTTCCCTTTTAAATCACTGACAGAAAACTCCGGCTTGCCAGTGAATGTAATGGTTCCGATTATTTTATCTGATTTGGCATCTATTACAGTAGCATTTGAACTTCTTCCATTGAAAACGAAAACTCTTTGTGAATAGGAGTCGTACAAAATTGCATCAGGATTAATACCTGTAATTTTTATTTTTGTTATAAGTTGTAAGGTTTTTAGGTTAAAAACACTTATGGAAGTATCTTTGCCATTGCTGATAAAACCTTTGTTGAATTCTCTGGCAAATGCAATACCATGAACTCCTTTAGTGTCGCCTATTGTATCAATTAATTTATTTGAGATAACATCTACAACCTGAACCATGGAGCCATGTGAAACATACAACCTCGAGGCAGAATCATCCACACAAAGATAATCCCATCCCCCATCCCCTTTTAAACTTATTTTGTTTATAATCTGATATTTAAGCTGTGAAAACTGTGAAAAAGATTGTTGTAAGGAAAGCAAAAATAATAAACTGATTAAAAGATATTTTTTTTTCATTTTGAGGAATTTGAATAGATTTATTCGAGAAGTTAATCGTTGTCTTTTTCTTCTCCTTTTTTAGCTTCTTTTGTTTTAACTACTTTCCCATTGATATCAATAGCAACTTCTGTTTTTTTACCATCTTTTTTTAAGTCAAATTCATACAATTTGACAGATTTTTTTTCAGAAACAGCAGCTTCTTCAATTTTGTAAGTTGCAAATTCTTTGTCTAAAGTTGCTTTTACTGCGACTGGAATTTCAGATATAAGAATTTCAAATTCTACTTCTAAACAGCTAGCATTCAAATCAAAGTTTGCAGAATACTCTTTCCCGTTCATTTTAAATTCTGCTTCCCATTCTTTAGCGTTTTCTTTTGCCCATTTTACATTGCTGGCTTTCGGAAATTGTTTAGAAAAGGCAGATTTTACATTAGAAGGAACTTCTTTAATTACTTGCCCGCTGGCATTCATACTTAATATTGCCACTAAGGCAATTACAAAAAATATTTTTTTCATTTTTTAATTATTTAATGGTGGGTTCTAAAAATTCATTTTTTTGATTTTCCCCAGACACAAAATAGAACC
>JBAXNW010000016.1:0-69274 GCA_037133555.1 Bacteroidota bacterium | reverse complement strand
ATTGTCTATGGCAAACTGCAACGCAATGGCGCCACCTTGAGACAATCCGACAATATGAGCCTTTGATATTTTCAATTCTTTTAGGAAATCTTTGAGCCACATTGAAAAATATGCTCTGTTATAAGGCGCATCGGGTTTATCAGATTCTCCATATCCTACTATATCCAGTGCCAATACCTGAAAATTTTTGGAGATAGTATGAATTGATGGATACCAGGTAACAGCACCTGCACCTGCTCCGTGCAGGAAAATTACAGGTTCACCATTGCCACATAACAAATATGTCGTTTTAATTGTTTCAATAGTTACTTCTCTTTGTTCAACTAATCCTTCTATTTTATTGATTAGACATTGCCTATAGTTTTTTTTATTTTCTCTTTTCAAGTTTATCTTTCGTTAAAGTTGATGAATTTCTGCATAAATGGCATACAACTATTTAAATTTTTCCGAGTGGGTTGGTCTTCCATGGTTTGGAAAAATGCACACTGATAAAGAGTCCCCTGTTAAACATTTCCTTGTCATATGAAATGTTGGTTAAACCATAGCAGTATCTGATGTCCAGTGCCAGCCTTTTTTGTTTAATCTTAAACATAAACCCTCCACCCATTTGAATGCCTGCATCCATTCGGTATATAGCTCCGGCTGAACTATTAAATGAGATAGTTTTACTGACACCTTCAATTGTCTGGGTTCCACTAAAATTATAAGAAATGGATGGCCCTGCATTCATATAAAATTTACCAAAATGGAAACGAGCCAACACAGGTAATTCAAATGCATTTAATTTAATAATTGATTGTTGGAAGGTTAATGGATTCTGAGCTGATATTTCACCACCCCTTCTTATATAATACAGTTCAGTAACCAGCGAGAATTTCGAAGTAATACCTGCTTGAAATGACACACCCGCATTTATTCCTTTAACTGATTCCTTATAATCTGATATGGCAGTATTTGAACTTCCATAATTGAGGTTTGTACTCACTACATTAATCATAAGATCAAAATAGGTTTCCGCTGATTTTTCACCATCCCTGGTATTCTCTGATACTGAATCTTTTGTTTGACCGAATGAATTTCCGTATAGAAGAATTATTGCGAGCAGGAGTAATGATTGTTTCTTTATTTTCATATCTGTTTGTATAAATTATTTTACAAAAGTATATGAATGGGATAGGGTTAAAAAATCTATTATGCAAATCAGCTTAAGATGTCTGCATACTGGCATTTTTAGTCTGCAAAATGAATGGATGCTTATGGTTTACGATGAATGATTTGAAAGAAAACCTCTTTGTATGTTTCTGAAATTGGGATTAATTCATCTGCAATTTTTATTCTGTTCCGTTCAATCGATACGATTTTATTTATAGCAACCATATACGATTTATGCACTCTGCATACTATGTTTGCAGGGATTATTTTTTCAAACTCATTGAAATTCTGCAAGGTCATTACCTTTTTATTCGTCGTATGAATTCTTCGGTAATCTCTCATCCCTTCGATGTAGACGATTTCATTGAGCATGATTTTTTCCAGTCTGTATTCCGTCTTTACGAAGATGAATTCAGGTTGAGCATCCGTATTACGTTTATCTAAGTTTTCCTGAGCCTTGTTTACAGCTTTTAAAAACCTGTCAAAACTAAATGGTTTTAACAGGTAGTCGGTTACATTGAGTTCATAACCTTTTAATGCATATTTCTGATATGCTGTAGTAATAATAACCTGACCGTCTATTTTTGTACTTTCCAGCAATTCAATACCCGTTAATTCATCCATATTTATATCCAAAAAAAGCAAATCTACTTTGTTGGATTTTAAAAAATAGAGCGCATTCAGCGCATTGTCAAACGTATCAATTAAATTCAGAAAGGGAATTTTATTGACAAAGTCACTCGTCCTCTTGAGAGCCAGCGGTTCATCTTCGATAATAATACAGGTATATCTATCCATTTTGAATTATTAGATTTACAGTATATAGATTGCAATGGTTAGTTAATTCCAATTTATGTTTAGTCGGATAAATCAGATTAAGACGTTTTTGAATGAGATCGTTACCTAAACCATTACTTTCCTGCTTTAATTTTCGATTAGAATCGAACTTGTTTTTACATACAAATCGTAGGGACTTGTTCTCAATAAACAGTTGAACATTAATTGCATGCTCTATTTTTTTATTGGTAGTATGTTTAAATGCATTTTCAATGAATTGAATAAATACCATTGGGGCTATTGTTTTATTACCGGGATTACCTGTTATCTGAAAACTTATATAATTTAAGTTTGAGGTTCTAATTTTCTGTAATTCAATATACTTTTGAATGTATTCAATTTCCTTTTCCAGTAAGATAGTTTCTGTTTTAGTCTCGTACAACATAAACCGTAAAATATCGGATAGCTTATTTAAATAATCAGAAGCTTTTGTAGCATTCTCCAATATCAATACATCGATGTTATTCAGCGTATTGAATAAAAAATGTGGATCCAGCTGGGCTTTTATCAATGCCATTTCTGTTTCCTGGTTTTTCCTTTTCAATTCTTCTTTCAGTTTTATTTCATCAACCCAGGTAATAAAACCTTTAAGAACCATGGCTACAGTACCGGATATTGCTGCAATTAAGCTCATCGCACCAATAACAATAAATACAGTTGATCTGCCGTTTTTGCCGCCTTTATCCATGTCGGTCATACGCCCCGTTTCTATAAAAAAGCGTATCAGGATATATGCTATTACAGAAGCAGCTGTTGCAATCAGAATACCTGAAATAATGGAAAGTAAAATCTTTTTTTGTTGCAGGAACTTTGGAAATACCAGAAAATAACATCCATAAAATGTTATGAAAGAAGGAAGAAATGCAAACAGGAAAAGTGCAAAGAAAGCGTTGATAATCCGTGCAGTCTGGTCCACGGAATGACTGCTGCTTCTGTAGAAAACCGATAACATAATCGCAATCAACATCAGATAACACGCCCAGAAACCTATGTGAAACATTACAATGTTTGTGCGTTTCATAAATTCAAATTCAGTGATGTATTAGTAACAAATCTGCTGATGAAAAATATTGACATTATATATTATATCAATAAGGGATTTTGTGTGTGAGTTAGTGTGATGTAAATTGAAATTCAATATTACAAACATGAATTAGCGATAATATTAAACATTTTTTTCATGAAAGAGTTCATTATCCGATTTAATCATCTTTGTAACTATAATTCGACATTAAACTCCTAAAAACACTGGGAAGTTTTACTTTAGATACTGATACATCGCTTTCCTGAATAAATCTGATCTTTTCCGACATGTAAGTAATTCGAGCATATTCAAAAGTTTTTTCCAATTTGTCAAAACTAATGTATTCAGAAAAAAAATATCGAATCGCAATTTTACATAAATCTGCGGAGCTTATATTTAACAATATCAGTGATTTGCAAAATAAGGGTAAAAAAAAAAGAGGCTAAAAATAGCCTCTTTAATTTGAGTGCTCCCCCTTCAGGACTTGAACCTGAGACCCTCTGATTAACAGTCATAAAAGGGCGGGTTTTATATTTTTTTTTAATATTTCATATCCGTTTTAAATGTATTGATTTTCAGACTGCAAAGTTAATATTTATTTTCATACTATTGTATAATATTTCATATTTTATATTATCTTTGTGTTGCAATTGTGCGACAGCTTTTTTACAACACAAATAAAAATATAATTAATAGGTTATGTTTAAAGATACTTTTAACGACAGTGTTACTCTTTACACTTTATTAAATGAGAGGCGACCCAATAAAGATAATTTATTTCCTATTCATTACCGTATCACTTACAACCGAGATAGGCAATACTACAAGTCCGGCAAGTATTGCAGTTTCTCCGATTGGGTATTAATTATTGATGATACTAAAAAGGGCAGTAACAAAGCATCTATTCGAGAATTGAGAAAAGAAATACAATTAGGACATGACACTATTAAAGATAATATCAAAGCAGTCATCGAAAACAATAAGGGTGCATTCTCTTTTGATAAATTCAACAACATTACTAAGAAAAATTTATCTGACACCGTTAATAGTGCATTTACAGCAAAAATAAACAACACTAAAGCAGAAGGGAAAATTGGAACTTCAATTTATTATGGTTGTGCTTTACAGTCAATTATTAACTTCAAGGAAAGCATTAAAAAGCCTAATGAACGTAATGAAATTATATTTGCTGACATTACAATTAAATGGCTCAATGATTATCAAAAATACATGTTAGGAGAAAACAAAACTTATACTACTATTGGCATGTATTGCAGGGCAATTAGAGCAATGGTTAATGAAGCCAAAACAAACGGCATAATTAAAGAAATTGATTATCCATTTGGGAAAGGTAAATTTGAGATACCAACAGGAGAAGGCAGGAAAATGGCATTAACATTGGAACAAGTTGGCAAACTGATGACAACCGATGTAAGCGAAACAGAAAGCAAATATCGTGATTTGTGGTTTTTTTCATATTTATGCAATGGAATTAATATTGGCGACTTATGCAGGTTGAAACATTCAGATATTAAAAACGAAGTAATAAGTTTTTACCGACAAAAAACAATTAACACCTCAAATCATAAAGTAAAAATTGAAGCGGTTGTATTACCACAGATGAAAGAAATTATTAACCGATGGAATAATGGTAATAATAAAAGTGATTATCTTTTTCCTTTTCTAACAGGTAAAGAAGATCCTACACAAACCAAAAAGCAAGTACAGAACATTACAAGGCTAATCAATAAGCATATTAAGCATATTGCAGAACGTATTGGCATAGATGAAATTTCAACTTATACCGCTAGACACAGTTGGGCTACAGTCTTAAAAAGAAGCGGTGCAAACATTGCATTTATATCTGAGGGCTTAGGCCATTCCGACCAAAAAACCACTTCTACATATCTGGATTCATTCGAGAAAACTGAGCAGGTTAAAAACGCAAATTTATTAATACCAAAATTTTAAAATGGAAAATACAACGTATAATACACTAAAAGCACTTAGGTTTATTAATTCACAATTCAAAAATCAAATAAGTTGTAATAGTTTTACGAAGTGGCATATTTGCTATTCAAACTACCTATTAATTGACTTTAATAATTCAAGAAATGAAATAGAAACCTATAATTCAACAAATAAAGTAACTGAATTAAATACAATTTTTAAATTAGCGAAAGAAAACGATGAAATGTACTTAAATTCAATAATTAATTTTGAAGATGATGAGTTTATAAGTAATAAAGATATTTATGTTCAAAGATATAAAATTGAAAATGATGAAGTTTCATACTTCTCAGAAGCTAATATTAATTTTTATTTTACAAAAGAATATCCGCCAAAATATCAAAAAGAGTATCAAAATTTTGATTTTGCTGAATTTAGTCATCAAATTATTGAGTTTATTAATGAAATTCAAAAAAGTTCACCAAGAAAATCAACTACTTTACTCTCAATTTGCAATGAAGATGAATTAAAAAAAATACGTAAAATACTGATTAAAGAAAAAATTATTTCTGATATAAATGAAAATGATTTTTTGCACCACTTCACTGGGCAACCAAGGGATGAAAACATTAACAAAATCGAATTTATAAAAATAGGCAAAGAAAATAAACCAAATAAAAGCATATTATTTACTCTTATAAGTGAACTTATAAACGAAAAATCAGTAATTAAATTTTCTCAAAAAATAAATTATAGTTTTAGGGACATTAACAACAATAGCATAAAATTGAACAAAAATGATAATCGATTCTCTCTAATTAATAATGATTTTAATAAACTTTGCACCCAGGCGAAAAATAGGTTAAACATCTAAATATCTATATTTTAAAAAATTATTTTGCGACCATGTATTAGCCTTGCTATCTTTCTGATTAGCAAGGCTTTTTGTTTATATTCATCTAAAATTTGCGACCAATTAAGTCGCACAATATATTGATAATGAATGATTTAATAAGAAAAAGCGATGTATATTTGCAAATGAATTCAATAACGAAATAGCTATTTCATTTTTTTAATTTTATAAATAATAAAAAATGGAAACAATTAATCACAACAATTTGCCCGAAGCGGTTGCATTGTTAATCCAAGAAATTGGAGGCTTAAAAAGTATGTTGCAGGCGAAGCAGTCGCCAGAAGTAGTCGAATTTGACAGGATTACAAATATTGACGAAGTTAGTAAAATTATAGGTTATGGAAAATCAAAAATCTATAAGCTTACATGGAAAAAAGAAATCCCTTTTAAGTTAATGGGAAACCGCCTAGTATTTAGCCGGAAAGAGCTTTTAACATGGCTAGAAAGTCAAACAGTTAATCCAGTTAGTAATAAATCAAATGTACTCAATGCAATTGCAGAAAGTGCATCTAAAAAAAGCTAAGTATGAAAAAGACACTTAGCCAAAAAAGGGAGGGCGATCCTAAAAATAGAACCGCCCTCAAAAACTCTTTGTTAATTACCAGGTACAAAGATACAAATAAATTCAGAACTCAGGAAAAAATAGTTTTTAATTCTTTTTTTAACAAACCTCAGACAATGAAAGAAGTTGAGGTAATTACTGGAATTGACAGAGCTAATATTTGCCGGTATGTAAAGACGTTTAGGGAACAAAACAAAATTGCAGTTTTAAAAGTGATTTATTGTTCAATAACAAAGCACAGAGCATGTAAGCTTACAACAAACCCTGAGTTATTTCCCATTGATCCACAATTAAAATTATTTTAGTTATGGAAAGCAAGAAAACATTAAATGATTCATTCTATACACATATTGAAATGAATGAAGTAAACAAAGTTCTTTCAGATGAAAACACACTAGAAATATTGGAATCTGTTAGAATAAACCCTTTAGACGAACTCCCACCACCCCCAGTATGTCTGAGAATTGAACAAAATGGCGAATATTCAACTATTGGCACGTTAGGAAATTTTTCTTTAATCATAGGTAAAGCAAAGAGTAGAAAAACGTTTTTTATTAATATAGCACTTGCTACAGCTACTAAAAACGACCTTGTTTTAAACCGTTTTAGAGGCATTTTGCCGAAAGAACAAAGCGAAGTGATATACTTTGACACAGAACAGGGAAAGCATCATGTATTAAAGGCAGTGAAGCGTGTATGTAATATGTCAAGTAATAATGTGCCTGATAATTTAAAAGCGTATGGATTAAGAAAATTTAAACCGTCAGAGAGGTTGAAATTAATTGAGAAAGCTATTTATAGTAATGATAAATTGAGTTTTGTGGTCATCGATGGTATTCGTGATTTGGTTACTTCTATCAATGATGAGGAACAAGCTACAATGTTAACCAGTAAATTATTAAAATGGACTGAGGAACAAAATATTCATATTATGTGTGTACTTCATCAAAACAAAGGTGACAACAACGCTAGAGGGCATTTAGGTAGTGAGGTAACGAATAAGGCAGAAACAGTCTTATCTATTACCAAAGATGAAAACAACAAAGATATTTCAATTGTAGAAGCTGAATTTTGCAGAGATAAAGAACCTGATGCTTTCGCCTTTAGTATTGATGAGTTTGGGATACCTTTCTTAATTGAAGATTGGGAAATGAAAAAACAAGCTAACCAAAAAGTCGAAAAGATTTTACCTTCAAACTTTCCTAACTCAAAACACTATGAAATTTTGGATAAGATTTTTTTAATCGAACCAGAATTAACTTACTCAGAATTTTGTTCAGGAATCCAAGCGGGATTTGGAAAGTTTAATATTTCGATTGGAGAAAATAAAGCAAAAATGTTTGTAAAGCATTACTCACAAAATGGATTTGTAGAAATGAAGCCAAAGCAAAAGAATAACAAGACGATTTATAAATTAGTTAGTCCATTAAGTTAGTTCAGGCAGTCAGTTTAATTACCCCCTTTAATATAGGGGGGTAACTAACTAAACTAACTCTATTGTGAATTTTAAAGAGTTGGTTTAAACTAACTAAACTAGCTCAAACCATTGATAACAGTATAAATATGAAAGAAGTACATAAAATATTTATTACATACGTCCGAACTATTCAATTTTGGCAACAACGATTAAGAGGAAAGGAAAATATTGAACACGTTTATATTTCACAAGCTGAAATTGAAAAGCGTTTTTTCCCATTTCCTTCGTATGATTTAAAAAAAGAAATTCAATATTTAATTGAAAATGAAGAGTTGGAAATAATTAAAAAAGCAACATCAAAAGGACATGAAGCATTTTTTTATAGAGCTTTAAAAAGTGGAGGTATTAATCCAGCATTATTAGAGCCTAAAGGCAAAGAATTAGACGATGTACATAAACAGATGCTAATCTATTTAAAAGACGTTACACTCAAAGCAAATGCACCAAGTACATTGTATTTTGATGTTTTTTTGAAGTTTGTAAAAATCAATCCAAGAATATTTTTTACAGTTGATACATTTTCAAATAGAGTGCATACTCCGATAACGAATTTTCATAGAGAGTATAGACCAGCTATATTATTAAAAGGCGAAAATACAACATCATTGGACGTAGTTACAATGCAACCACTATTATTAGGCAAAATATTAAAAAAAGAGATTGGCGAAAATGAATACTCTTCATGGATTAACTCAGGAAAGGATATTTATATTATAATGCAAGAGAAGGCTAATTTAAGCACTCGAGACGAAGCAAAAAAGAAGTTCTTTGAAATACTATTCTCCCCTGCAAATAATCAATTAGTGCAAATGTTTGGATCTTCAAACTGGATTAACTGGATAAATGAATTAAAACAAAAGCCAATGCTAAGCAATCCACACACCACAGAAAAAGAGTATTCAAATTTAGCATGGTTACTACAAACAACTGAGGTAAATGTAATGTATAAAGTTTGGACTGAATTAATAAAAAATAGTATTCCTTTTTTAAGTGTGCATGATGAAATAATAATAAGGGAAAATGACTACACAAAAGCAGATAAAATATTTAGAGATATTTTAACCAATGAATTTGACTACTTTAAACTTTGCTCAAAAGGATTAAATTTAAAAGAATTAATAAAAATACAATGGCAAAAATTAACTCCAGAGTGTTGGATATTTAATTTTGAAAAGCATAAGGATTTAACTAACTATAATTTACAAGTGCTTTGTGAAGAAATTAATATTAAATACAAAATAGATGTAACACCGGAAAATTATTACAACACACTCAAAACATTGAATTAAATTTTCTAAAATAGATAGTTTTAGAAAACAACAATAATACAAACAATTAAATATTAAAAGATTATGGAAATTACAAAAAGAAACAAAACAGGAGGTAGAGTTAAAGGCGTTTCAATCAACAAAGTAACAAAAGAGCTGAAAGAAATTTTAAAAGATGTAATACAAAATGAATTTAATACTATTGGCGAAACATTGCAGAAACTTGACCCAGAGAAACGCCTGGATGCTGTAATTAAACTATTGCCTTATGTTGTGCCAAAACTACAAAATATTCAATCTGAAATTGAGATTAAAGAAAACCCACCGGAGATACTTCATATTATTGTTGATGGTGTAGAAATGAATTTATCAACTGAAAAATTAAAAAATGGAAAATCTTAAAAGAGAAAAAACCGGAGGCCGACAAGTTGGAAGCCAAAACAAGACAACCAAAGAAATAAAAGAAGCTATTAATCTAATAGTTAGTAAAAATATTGAAACCTTACAAGCTGACATTGAGAGCTTAGAGCCAAAGGAACGAATAAAAGTTATTTGTGATTTATTACCATTTGCAGTTCCAAAACTTCAAAGTGTACAAGTAAATGAAAATGAGACTGAAAATAAAGAACCTGTTACAATAAGATTTATGAACTTTGAGGAAATAAATGCAATTAATAAAGCTTTAGAAAGTGAATGTTAACATAATTGTAATTTAGAATGATTATAAGCTCATATTGTTGTATATTTGTGATTGATTAATCAATACAAAATCAATTGATATGAAAAAGATTATATTATTAATTGCATTATCTGCAATCATTATAAGTTGCTCAGAATCTAGTGATAAAAAAGCACAAAGAGCTATTAAAGATTATTTGCAAAAGAACCTAAATGATGCTAAAAGCTACGAAAGTGTTGATTTTGGCAAGTTAATTAGTGATTCTACAAAATTTGATGATGATCTTTATAATTCTGGAATTAAATTTTCTGAATCTAATTTTGAATTTTTTAGTTCAGTTTATAATGAATCTCAAAACCCAGATGACAAAATTAGAATGACTGAAGCTGAAAAAGAGGTTATTGAAAAGAAAAAAGAATATGAACAAGCAAAATCAAATTTTAAAAGCGAATTGATTTATAAAATGACACATAAATACAGAGCGAAAAATAAATTTGGAGCGATTGTATTGGAAGAAACTTTATTTGTAATTGATAAAGATTTCAAAAAAGCTAAAAAATATTAATTAGCTTAACTTATTAATCAATAAATATTTATATTATGGAAAAGCAAAAAACTGTTTTAATTGCGATTGAAATATTAAAAAGTATTGAGAAATCAAAAAGGAATATTTTGAAAGCCGAAATTAACGGATTTTATGAAGAAAACAAAGCATTGAACGACTATGATTTTACAGTTAAGTTTAATAATGAAGTGATGCCGATGCTTAATATTTTATCAAATAAGAATACAGCCTTATACATGAAGAACGTTTCAGGTATTCTTACATTTATGCTTGTAATGTTTATTATTGGAGCTATATTTACTTTGTTTGGATCAATAGGACGTTAAAATACAAATCATTAAATATTTGAATTATGGATATTTCAACATTTTTTATAACAATAATTGTCTTAGTAATAATATTTTTCTTAATGAGAGAAGTAAATTGCTGGTATTGGAAAATCAATCAAAGAATTTCATTAATGGAAGAGCAAAACGAACTTCTTAAGAAATTTCTATTAATATCTGATCAATCTTCTATAAATAAGAACAGAAAGGGGAATAATGAATTAAAAAATAAAGAAGATAATGAAATATTAGCTGATATAGATGATGAAATTGTATCAGAGGCAGAAGCTAAAAGGATAACTATTATGAATAAAGCAAATAAAATAGTTCAAACAGTAGACATTGAGTATTGGGAAAAAATGAAAAAAATGTATACTGAAGAAAATTTTGAAATATTAAAATATCTCAAATAATCTCAAATTCATTAACTAAATAAACATTGATATGAAAAAAATTACATTACTCTTATTAATAATTGTTTCGATTAACGGATATAGTCAAGCTAATTTCAAATGGGAAAAAATCGATTCTATATCAAAGAAACAATCGCAAATTTACTCAAGCACAAAAATGTTTATTGCTGAATATTGGAAATCCGCACAAAATGTAATCCAGAATGATGACAAAGAAAGCGGAATAATATTAGTAAAAGGAATATGTATTAAGGCTTGTACTTACATGATGTATCTGCACGAATTTACATTTTCTTATACTGTAAAATTTTTTATGAAAGACTCAAAATATAAAATTGAAATTGATAACGTTATAAACACTTCTCATATTTGTGATGGTCATGTTGTATGGAAAACAGTGCAACCAATTGACAATTACGAAGGGAATATGAATCTTTCTAAAAGAAGAGGTAATGAAATATTTACATCATTAAAAACAGATTTGCAGGGCATTGTTGATAATTACGAAATTTACATAAAAAAACCAACTGTAGAGAATAGTAATTGGTAAATTGTAATATTGGCTATCATTTTTAAAAATACTAAAAAACTCGCATTTTGCGGGTTTTTTTATTGTGCAATAAACGTGAAAAATCAGTAGTTAATCAATAGCTGTGTTGCAATTGTGCGACAGAGCATAAAAAAAAGCATTTACAAAATGTCTGTAAATGCTTGATTTTCTGATGCTCCCCCTTCAGGACTTGAACCTGAGACCCTCTGATTAACAGTCAGATGCTCTAACCAACTGAGCTAAGGAGGAAAATATTTTTATTAAAAAGCCTGTTTTTAAATACCAAGCTAAGAACGTTGTTGTTTTAAAATTTGGACTGCAAAATTATATAAAGTTTTAAAATAAACAATACCTTTGCACAAATTTTTTAAATATATTTATATGATCAGAGTTTTAGGAATGGGTAACGCATTGGTTGACATCATGACACGTCTTGAAAGCGACTCATTATTAAATGATTTTAAGCTTCCAAAGGGAAGTATGCAATTGGTAGACAAAGATGCAGCCAATATCGTATCAAAAGGAACGCATCATCTTGAGAAACAACAATCTTCGGGCGGTTCAGCTGCCAATACCATACATGGTTTGGCAAGTTTAAGCATAGAAACAGGTTTTATAGGAACCATTGGTGAAGACGAATTTGGTGTGTTTTTTCATGAAGATTTGAAAAAAAACAATATTCAACCTCAACTTTTTAAAGGTAAATTCGAATCAGGAAGAGCCATCGCTTTGATAAGTCCTGATTCAGAACGGACTTTTGCCACTTTTTTAGGTGCTGCCATTGAATTATCGGTAGATCATCTATCACCTGAATTATTTGAAGGTTTTGATTATTTCCATATCGAAGGTTATTTGGTTCAAAACCATGATTTAATCAGAAAAGCTGTTGAATTAGCCAAACTAAAAGGTTTAAAAGTATCCCTCGATATGGCAAGCTTTAATGTAGTAGAAGCAAATATTGATTTTCTGAAAGAAATCATCAAAGAATATGTGGATATTGTTTTTGCAAATGAAGAGGAAGCCAAGTCTTTCACAGGACTCCAACCCTTAGAAGCATTGCACGAAATTGCAAAAGATTGCGAAATAGCGGTTGTAAAAATCGGGAAAAATGGTTCTCTTATCATGAAAGAAGATACCGTTTACACCATTGGCGTTATCAAAGCAAATAGTATCGATACCACCGGTGCAGGTGATGTTTACGCTTCAGGTTTCATTTACGGTCTGGTGAAAGGCTTGCCTATGCAAAAATGTGGTGAAATCGGCTCTATACTTTCAGGAAAAGTAATTGAAGTAATAGGAGCAAAAATGGACAGTCCAACCTGGGATACTATTCGCAAAATGGTTGCGGATGTTGAGCTCTCCTAGTAAAAAAACTTTACATCAACTTATCATTTGATTTATATTTGATTTTTTCTAAAAATAAATATATTACACCTATATTTATTAAGCAGATTTTTATATATTTGCCAACCAATTTGGAATTTAATCATTAAATCAAATTATATAACATGAAGGTTTACCAGACAAACGAGATCAAAAATATTGCCCTGGTTGGCGGTGCTAAATCAGGGAAAACCACGATTGCAGAAGCAATGTTGTTCGAGGGTGGTTTAATTAAAAGACGAGGAAGTATTGACGATAAAAATACGGTTTCCGATTATCGGGCCATAGAACTTGAACGTCAAAACTCTATTTCTTCCACCTTAATGTATATTGAACACAATGGCTTTAAAATAAATATCATTGACGCCCCTGGTTTCGACGATTTTATAGGAGAAGTTGCAGCAGCTGTTAAAGTTGCAGATACTGCCATTATGGTTATTAATGCCCAAACAGGTATTGATGTTGGAACCGATTTAGCTTGGCGTTATGCCGGGAAAAACGAAACCTCGGTTATATTTGCCATTAATCATTTGGAACACGAAAATTCCAATTTTGACGAAATTATACTCCAATTAAAACAAACTTATGGTAAAAATGTAACGATATGCCAATATCCGCTCAATCCAGGTTTAGGTTTTAATGCGATTATTGACTTGGTGAAAATGAAAATGTTAAAATTCCCCGAAAACGGTGGAACACCAGAGTTTTTGGATATCCCTGCCAGTGAATTGGAGAAAGCAGAAAAATTACACACCATTTTAATTGAAAATGCAGCTGAAGCTGATGAATCATTAATGGAAATTTTCTTTGAAAAAGAAACTTTAACAATCGAACAGTTGAGACAAGGTATAAAAGCTGGTGTTATCAACAGAGGTTTATTTCCAGTTATGTGTGTTGCAGGTAAACACAATATGGGTGTTCAACGATTATTGGAATTTATTACCTATAATGCACCTTCTCCCAATGATATGAAAAATGCTAAAACGGTTTCAGGAAAATCTTTAGCCTATAAAACAACAGAACCTGCTAGTTTATTCATTTTCAAAACTGGCATCGAAGAACATTTGGGTGAAATCTCATTTATCAAAATTTATTCAGGAGAAGTTACTGAAGGATTGGATGTTGTAAATGTTACAAATGGATCAAAAGAAAGAATTACTCAAATATTTTCAATTGCGGGGAAAAACCGTGAAAAATTACCAAAAGCTGTAGCTGGTGATATTATTGCAACCATTAAACTAAAAAGTTGCTTTACCAACAACACTTTAAATGCAGATAAAAATTCAGAAGAAGCTATTACTCCTATCATTTTCCCTGAACCCAAATTCAGAACTGCAATAAAAGCTAAAAATCAAGCTGATGATGAAAAATTAGGTGCTGTTTTAAACGAAATGCACAAAGTAGATCAGACGATATTGATTGAATATTCAAAAGAATTAAAACAGATTATTTTAAGCGGACAAGGTGAATTGCACCTGAACATTGCAAAATGGATGTTAGAAACCCTGCATAAAATTGAAATTGAATTTATTGCACCTAAAATACCTTATCGTGAAACCATCACCAAAGCTGCCAAAACAACCTATCGTCATAAAAAACAATCAGGTGGTGCAGGTCAATTTGGTGAAGTCCACATTATGATTCAGCCTTATACCGAAGGTATGGCTAACCAAACTGAATTTCCTATAAGAGCTACTACTGAAGAAAAATTAAGCTGGGGAGGTAAATTGATATTTAACAACTGTGTTGTTGGGGGAGCTATTGATGCTCGCTTTTTACCAGCCATTCTAAAAGGTATAATGGAAAAAATGGAAGAAGGTCCATTAACCGGATCTTATGCCCGTGATATCGTTGTAAATGTGTATGACGGCAAAATGCACCCTGTTGATTCAAACGAACTTTCTTTCAAATTGGCAGGTCGTCAAGCCTTCAGAGAAGCATTTAAATTAGCAGGTCCAAAAATCCTGGAACCAATATATGACGTTGATGTAATTGTTCCTTCTGATAGAATGGGCGATGTGATGACCGACCTACAAGGCAGAAGAGCCGTTGTTATGGGTATGGACAGCGAAGGAAATTACCAGATTATCAAAGCAAAAGTTCCTTTGGCAGAAATGAACAAATATTCAACTACATTGAGCTCATTAACCAGCGGCAGGGCAACCTATTCATTGAAATATGCAGATTACCAACAAGTTCCATCTGACGTTCAGACTACTTTACTCAAAGCATACGAAGAACAAGAAAAAGACGACGAATAGTTCTCATAAAAAAAACGCTGGAAATTTCCAGCGTTTTTTTTTATATATAATTGAAAGCATATTTATTCAAATTCCAAATTACCCTAGTTCTCAATATTAAAAAGTAAATTGGTTTTTTCAATATAGTTTAGAATTTCGTCCTTACCAAGGCTTGATTTTGATGAACTAAATATCATTTCGGGCAATTCTTCCCATTGTTTTAATAATTCATTTTTATAAACACTTACTCCATGGCCCAATTGATTGGGCGTTATTTTATCAGTTTTTGTAAACACTATTACAAATGGCAATTGCATGATTCCCATCCATTCAATAAATGCAATATCTTTTTTCTGGGGTTCTATCCGGGCATCAACAAGTACAAAGGTTGTCATAAGATTCTCCCTGGTTTCAATATAATCTTCTATCATTCTCTGCCATTTCGATCTCTCTTTTTTAGAAGATCTTGCATAGCCATATCCCGGTAAATCAACAATATACCAGGTTTTATTAATTAAAAAATGATTGATTAATTTTGTTTTACCAGGTGTAGAAGAAGTTTTAGCTAAATTACTATTTCCGGTTAACATATTGATCAAAGATGATTTACCAACATTTGAACGGCCTATAAAAGCATATTCAGCTAAATCGGGTTTTGGACATTTGGTGATATTCTCATTGCTAATTACAAAGAGCGCTTCTTTTATAAGCATATTTTTAAGTTATCGTAAATAATAATTGAATTAATTCAGTAGATTTTCTTTTGATAAGCATCATCCTTTCAATGCCTATTAAGAATCATTTATTTTGCAGCTAATTGCGCTTTTTTAAAGCGTTTTTTTATACGTAGCAATGTGACGGTGTTTCTTTATATCATAGATATCGTTGATAGTCACTAAAATACCGGTTTCCTCTACTTCGCCAAAATGATGATTAATAGCGGTTCCAAATGTTTTCATGGTAGATGATAAATTCATATAGGCGTTCACGAGTGGTGGAATAGATTCGTTAAATCTTCTGACATTTTTCATTAAAATACGGTAATCCTCATCGTAATTATTTTCATGAAAAGTACTGTTAAGCTCCTCAATATCTGTAACTAAATTCAATGCTTGGTGAGGGTAAACCAAGTTTTCGGGATCTGGAAAATATTTTTTCAAGAAGAAAAGTATCATGTCTCTGGCAGTTATATTAAAACGAGGATACATGGTTATTTTTCCAAAAAAATATTTCATTTCAGGATATTCCAAGGTAATTGCACCCAAACCATCCCATAAATTATCCAAAGAAAAAAGGCCTTTGCGAATATTATATGTTGGCTGATAATTAGGTTGTACCCAAGATCTTCCCAATTCGATGGTATAAGGAAGATATTCGCGGTTAAAATGATCGGAAAACTGAAATAGTTCTGCAGTAGCACTAAAAGGGGCTCCATTTTTATCAAATTTAATTTTATCCCCATTTATAAAACGATAGCCGCCGATAATTTCCTGGTCTTCGGGGTTCCAAACCAATAATTGTTGATAAGGAACTTCTGAGGTATCATATTCGTCAATATCAACTTCCTTACCAGTACCACCGCCTGCATCTCTGAAACTCAATTCTCGTAAACGCCCAATTTCCAGCATAATATTGGGAGAATTATGGTGGGTTACAATATAAATTTCTTTGTTGCCATTATTGGTTTTTCTTAAAAATTTATCTTCGGTCAATTCATTTTTAATCAAACGCTTATCAATAGGAGAGATTATGTTTTTCATAATAATTATTTTTCTTGTAAGTAATTTGATTTTATTTAATAAAACTTGTATCGGATTTATTTTCAAGCGAATATACATGGTTCTTTAGCTTTTCAGCCCATTGTTGATCCGTAAATTCTTTGTCAAAGATAAGGTATGAAATTGGTTTCCCCAAAATAATTTGAATTGTTTTATTTTTCTGCTTATACATTTCATCCACCAAATAAAGCATTTCGATATTAACTTTTAATCCGATTTTTTCACGTATCATCGCAAGGTTATAAAAAAACTTGGAATTCATACCATCAATAAATACAGGAATGATATCTCTCTGATACTGTCTGGCTTTGGTGATGAATGTCTTCTTCCATTCCAGATCTTTGATAAAGCCTCCTTTTTGTTTACGCGAAACCAATCCTGCCGGAAAAAACAACATCATTGAATTTGACCTAAATGCCTGTTCCAACAACTGAATATTTTCGGTATTCTTACCATGTTTATTGATAGGTACGAAAATTGGTTTAAGCTGTTGAAGGTTCATCAACAAATCATTAACCGGGAAAATAATATCTTTTCTGCGGTTACCAATTCTTGAAATCAATGCCAGACCATCCATACCTCCTAAAGGATGATTGGATGCTATGATATACCTTCCATCGGCTGCAATATTTTCTAATCCAACTACTTGGATATTTACACCAAAATCTTCTAGAATAGCGGTAGCAAAATCAGCACCTATTTTGTCACGATTTTTAATAATGGCTGCATTTAGTTCATCCATATGAATCACCTTTTTCAGGTAATTCATTACAAAACGAGGAATAAATTTTAAGATTTTAGGGTTTTTACCGCCTATAATCCGTTCTAAATCAAGGAATTTTTCCGATACTTCGGATTGATGATTTTCCAATACTATTGTTCTTTTTCGTTAAATTAGCTACAAAGTTACAATAAACCGACTAAAAAACCCATTTTTATATTAAATCATTATTAATTTTCGCTATTTACTGTCAAACCTATTTGCATTAAATTCCTTCAACTAATTACAGTAAACAAATTCAGCATTCGATATTTTAAATTTTTAGATTTAAAATCCAAAAGTTATGAACAATTTTATTTTTTGAGATTTTATAATTTCCCGAAGAAAAAATGGAAAAAATACTAATTTCTGCAAAATATTAATTTCAAAAAAATAGTTCAATTATTTCATTATCTGTTATTTATATAAGTTAAAAATTAAATGAAACCTTTTAATCGAAACAGCGTATAAAAAATTACAAATGGGATTATTTGGATTTTTATGGAATATTTATTAACAAAATGGGATTATATCATTTTTTGATGTACATTTACATCCTCAAATATTAAAGTAGAAAATGCTGAAAGTCATAGGTAAAGATTATTGCACAGTGGACTCAAACGGGAGGTTTAAATTTCCTTCCAGTTTGAAGAAACAACTTATCAGTGTGATTGATAGTGGTTTCGTGATGCGCGAAAGCATCTATGGTGACTATCTTGAGCTTTATCCTATGGATGTTTGGGGCGATGAAATTGAAAAAATCAGAAAAAAACTTAATCCATATAATCCTAAAGACATCATTCTTATCCGTAAACTATCGGAAGGAAATAAAGTAGAACTCGACAACAACGACAGGCTGCTTATTCCCGGAGATCAGAAGAAAGCCAAGAGTATCAACAAAGACATTATTCTGGTATCCAGGATAAACATCTTTGAAATTTGGGATGTTGAAAAATACAATGAAGTAAATAACTCAACAATGGATTATGTTGCATATGCTAATGAAAGAATAGGACAGTTCGATAACGAATAATAGCAAACAATGTATCATAACCCGGTTTTGTTAATTGAAAGCATCGAAGGCTTATCAATCAAACCCAATGGAACTTACGTAGATGTTACTTTTGGTGGCGGTGGTCATTCAAGGGAGATACTCAAACAACTGGGCGAAAGCGGAAAACTCTATGCTTTTGATCAGGATGATGATGCATTGGCCAATACGATTGATGACGAAAGATTCATTCTCATCAACAACAATTTTAAATTCCTGAAGAATTTCCTGAAATTATATGCAGCCACTCCGGTAGATGGCATTTTGGCTGATTTAGGCATTTCATCCCATCAGATTGACATTCCCGAGAGAGGTTTTTCAACCCGTCACAAAGGAGAGTTGGATTTAAGGATGAACCGCAATCAAATAAAATCGGCAAAAGATGTCATCAATAATTACACCGAAGAAGAACTGAAAATGGTTTTTCAGGAATATGGAGAAATCCCGAATTCATGGAAATTGGCAAGAACCATCGTTGAATACCGCAAAACAAGAGAAATAACAGATACTGAACAATTTATTGAAGCTATTCAAAGCTGTGTACCTAAGAAAATAGAAAACAAATACCTGGCTATGCTTTTTCAGGCTATCCGGATTGAAGTAAACAAAGAACTGGAAGTTCTCAAGGAATTATTGATTCAAAGTACCGATTGTCTGAAACCCGGAGGAAGACTGGTTGTAATTTCATACCATTCATTGGAAGATCGTTTGGTTAAAAACTATATAAAATCAGGGAATTTTAAAGGTGAACTTGAAAAGGATTTTTATGGCAATACTTTTCCTCCTTATAAATTAATCAGTCGCAAACCAATTACTCCGGAAGAAAATGAGCTTTTAAGAAACAACCGTTCGAGAAGTGCAAAATTAAGAATCGCTGAAAAAATCTGATATGAGTAAAAATGTAATCAAAGACCCCATAGTAGAAAACAAAAAGCCTAAGAAAAAATTTAAGCTGAAAATGAAATTACCTTCAGCTAAAAATTCCTCAATTGGAAGTGCTTTCAACGAAATGCTTGAAGGCACCTTTCTAACTAGGAAAGGCGTCATTAAACTGCTTCCGTTAGGGGTTTTTATAAGTTTATTAATGGTGGTTTATATTGCAAATAACTATTGGTCTATCAAGAGTTTCAGAGAAATGTACAAGTTAAAAAAAGAATTGAAAGAACTGCGTTTCGAGCATATTACAACCAAATCTGATTTTATGTATATCAGTAAACAGTCTGAAGTAGCAAGGAAACTTGACACTATGGGCATTAAAGAATCAACCGTTCCACCTCAAAAGTTTTTTTATAAAACCAATTAAATAACCTTTTTTCAAATGAAAGATGAAAATAAAGACATAGTGTGGAGAATTAAGCTTATTTATTTAGGTGTGCTAATTTTTTCGCTTATTATCATCTACAAAGTAATTAATATTCAGTTCGTTGAAGGTGATCAATGGCGCAAACGTGCTGAAAATCTGACATTGAGGTATGAAAGTGTTGAAGCAATCAGAGGCAATATCATTTCTTCCGATTCTAACTTATTAGCTACTTCTATTCCAATATTTGATGTAAAATTAGATTTGGACAAAACTGTTATTCCAAGCGATACCTTCAAATTTTATTTAAATGCTTTATCGGATAGCTTGTCGAGAATTTTTCCTGAAAAAAGCAAAGAAGAATTTAAAAATCTCTTATTAATTGGCAGACAAAAAGAAGAGAGGGATTTTCTATTGCGGAGAGATATTGATTATACACAATTAAAACGGATGAGAAGTTTCCCCATACTTAAAAGAGGGAAATACAAAGGTGGTTTTATCGTCGAAGAAAAAGATTATCGCAAAATGCCATTCAAAGAATTAGGCAGCAGAACGATTGGGTATAAAAATATAAAAGAAAACTTATATGTTGGGCTCGAAGGTGCTTATAGCAAGGAATTAGAAGGTGTAAGTGGAAAAAGACTGATTCGGAAAATTGCCAATGGAATCTGGCGCCCGGTTGAACACGACAATCAGATAGAACCTGAAAATGGAAAAGATATCGTTACAACT
This sequence comes from Bacteroidota bacterium, assembly GCA_037133555.1. GTDB lineage: Bacteria > Bacteroidota > Bacteroidia > Bacteroidales > JACABE01 > JACABE01. The sequence goes on along the minus strand of JBAXNW010000016.1, from coordinate 48,314 downwards.
ATTGATATTAATATTCAGGATGTTGCCGAACATGCATTAAGGAAATGCCTCGATTCGAATGAAGCCGACCATGGTTGCGCTGTTTTGATGGAAGTAGAGACAGGCTATATTAAAGCAATTGCTAATTTAAAGCGGCACAAAGACGGCACATATGGCGAAGATATTAATTATGCTATATGGGAAAGTGCAGAACCTGGTTCTACTTTTAAATTGGCATCCTTAATTTCCGTTTTAGAAGATGGCAAATTTGACACCAATGAATTGGTAAATACAGGAAAATGCACATACGCTGACAGAACTATGGAAGATTCGCACGAACAAGGTTATGGAAGAATATCTCTAGCCAGGGCATTTGAAGTTTCTTCCAATGTTGGAATCTCAGAAATTGTGTACCGGACTTTTAAAGACAAACCTCAGAAATACATCGATTTTCTGTATGAAATGTCACTCAACAAACCACTTGGCTTAGATATAAAAGGGGAAGGACTTCCTTTTATTAAAAATACCAAAAATCCAACCTGGTCAAGAACATCATTACCCTGGATGGCAATTGGTTATGAATTGCAATTAACCCCTTTGCAAACACTCACTTTATACAATGCCATCGCCAATAAAGGCAAAATGGTAAAACCACTTTTTGTAAAGGAAATTCTTCAAACAGGTAAGTTGATTGAGCGGAAAGAAGCAATAATTATCAATAAATCTATCTGTTCTGAAAAAACACTTAATAAAGTTCAGTCCATACTTGAAGGCGTTGTGGAACACGGCACAGCCAAACATTTAATGAATACCGTTTACAAAATTGCAGGAAAAACCGGAACAGCCAAGATCGACTATGGCAATAACAAAGACAGCAAGGTATACAGAGCATCTTTTGTGGGCTATTTTCCTGCTGATAAACCCAAGTATTCTTGCATAGTAATAGTAAACAACCCTACTAAAGGCCAATATTATGGAGGAGCAATTGCAGCTCCTGTATTTAAAGAAATAGCTGACAAAGTATACGCAACACAACTCGACATTCATCAGACTAATAAAAACATGAATGCAAAGATTGCCATTCCTTATGTTACCGCTGGAAATCAACAGGAACTTTTTACAATCTACACTGCCTTAAATTTACCCTTTCTAACAAATAACGCAAATGCACTATACATAGCCAGTCAAAGAAGCGACAGCTTACAGAAGTATATCCAAAAAAACTTCAACCCCAAATTAGTGCCTGATGTAAATGGGATGGGCGTAAAAGAAGCTGTTTATTTACTTGAAAAATCTGGTTTAAAAGTCACTATAAGCGGGAAAGGAAAAGTTATTGGGCAATCCATTCCTGCAGAGACCCCTATCCTGAAAGGCTCTATTATTTATTTAACCTTAAGCAATCCTGCCGTCGATTTTAAAAATAAGACAGTTGCAAAATCGATTCTTCCAACGATTACTGTGAATAAAGACAGCATAGCTAATGAGGTATTACTTTCTGAAGAAAAAAATATCAAAACACTTAAAGCAAAACAAGAAAGCATTGATAAAAACAAAGTTGTCGCAGTTAGTAAACCAAAACCTAAAGATAATGAGAAAATCAAGGAAAAAGAAAAACTAACAGAGAATACAAAAGAGAAAACAAAAATCAAGGTAAAAGAAAATTCAAAAGAGAAACTCACAGAAAAGCCAAAAGAAAAAGCAAAAACGAAGGAAAAAGAGAATCCTAAAGAAAAAGTCAAAGCAAAACAAAAGGGAAAAGAGAAACCTAAAGAAAAAGTAAAAGAGAAAATACAAAATAAAGCCAAAACGAAGGAAGCATCAAAAAAGACTCAAAAAACAGAAGTTAAAACCAAGAAAATAAACCTGCCTAAAAAAGCAGTTAAAAAAACTGAAAAGATTAAAAAATCAGATAAAAAAACGAACAATAAAAGCGACAAGAAATCAACAAAGAAATCAACAAATAACAACTAATCCATTGAAAAAGCTAACAGATCTATTAAATAATTCAGGTGTCGTTCACATTATGGGCGATACTCAACTTATTATTAGCAATCTAAGTTTTGATTCACGCAACATTGAGCGCAATTCACTTTTTATTGCCATCAAAGGCAGTCAATCTGATGGCCATCAATACATTGCACAAACTATTGAAAAAGGTGCTATTGCGGTTGTTTGCGAAGATTTGCCGAAAAAACTTAACAAAGAAGTTTGTTATATAAAAGTAGAAAACAGCAGTTTTGCCTTGGGAGTAATTGCATCCAACTTCTACGATCGGCCTTCGGAAATGCTTAAATTAGTTGGAATTACAGGAACCAATGGTAAAACAACAACCGTTACCTTGCTTTTTAATTTATTCAGAGGTTTAGGTTATCATGTCGGACTACTTTCGACCATTAGTAATCGTATCAACGAAAATGAGATTGCTTCAACACATACAACCCCTGATGCCATTCAATTGAATGCTTTGCTCAAACAAATGGTCGATAGTGGATGCAGCCATTGTTTTATGGAAGTAAGTTCGCATGCCATTGTACAAAACAGGATTGCAGGTCTTAAATTTTCAGGAGCTATCTTTAGCAATATAACCCATGATCATCTTGACTTCCATAAAACTTTCGCAGCTTACATCAAAGCTAAGAAATCGTTTTTCGACCATTTAAGTGAGGGTGCTTTTGCATTGACAAATGTGGATGATAAGAATGGGAAAGTGATGATTCAGAATACGAAAGCATCTAAACATTCCTACAGCTTGCTAACAATTGCTGATTATAAATGTCGCATTATCGAAAATGAACTTCATGGATTGTTTTTGAATATTGATGGCATTGAAACATCCACAAAACTGGTTGGAAAATTTAATGCTTACAATATACTCGCAGTATATGCTGCCTCAATCTTATTAGGAGAAGACAAAATTGAAATTTTAAAACAATTGAGCAATTTAGATGCTGCTGAAGGTCGCTTTGAATATATTAAATCAAAAAATAATATAACAGCTATCGTTGATTACGCACATACTCCGGATGCATTATTAAATGTACTGAAAACGATAGAAACCATACGAACTAAGTCAGAGCAATTGATTACGGTAGTGGGTGCAGGCGGAAACCGCGATGCACTTAAACGTCCGGTTATGGCCAAAATTGCTAGCGAAATGAGTGATATGCTGATACTTACTTCCGATAATCCCCGTGACGAAAACCCTGAAGATATTCTTCGTCAAATGGAAGAAGGCGTTGATATTTTATATAAACGTAAAATCTTAACCATAATTAATCGCAGAGAAGCTATTAAAACAGCCTGCGCAATGGCAAAATCAGGTGATATTATTTTAGTTGCCGGAAAAGGTCACGAAAAATATCAGGAAATTAAAGGAATAAAACATCATTTTGACGACAAGGAAATATTAACAGAATTTTTATAAACAATTGATATGCTGTACTATTTATTTGAATATTTACGTAATACTTTTGACTTCCCTGGTGCCGGTGTATTTCAATACATCTCATTCAGAGCAGCCATGGCAGTGATAACTTCTTTATGCATTTCATTGCTTTTTGGTAAAAGTTTAATAAACTACCTAACAAAAAAGCAAGTAGGAGAAACAGTAAGAGATTTAGGGTTGGATGGTCAAAAAGAGAAACAAGGCACGCCAACCATGGGTGGTCTTATTATTATAGGCTCAATTTTAATTCCGACATTATTGTTCTCAAAAATCAATAACATTTATGTGATTTTAATGATTGTTACTACGATATGGCTTGGAGTTATTGGGTTTTTGGATGATTACATTAAAGTATTTAAAAAAGATAAAAAAGGCCTTGCAGGAAAATTTAAAATTCTAGGCCAAGTGACGCTTGGGCTAATAATAGGGTTAACCATGTATTTTCATGATGGAATCGTAATCCGTGAAAAAGTACAGGAAAGTCTGTTTGTTAAATCACATAATATATTAAATGCAGCCAATTACGAAAAAGCCAAAGAAGTTTTTGCCAAAGAAGCTGTGAAATCTACAAAAACAACCATTCCCTTTTTCAAAAATAATGAATTGGATTATTCCCTATTGATTTCATGGACAGGAAAAGATTTTCAAAAATGGGCTTGGCTCATTTTTATACCTATTGTAATTCTAATTATAACCGCAGTCTCAAATGGAGCCAATCTTACTGATGGAATAGATGGTCTTGCGACAAGTACATCAGCAATTATAGGTGCTACACTTGGTATATTGGCCTGGATTTCAGGTAATATCATATTTGCCAACTATCTCAATATTATGTACATTCCTAACATTGGAGAGTTGACAATATTTATCAGTGCATTTGTTGGAGCTACTATTGGGTTTTTATGGTACAATACTTATCCAGCTCAGGTATTTATGGGAGATACCGGAAGTTTGGCAATAGGTGGCATCATTGCTGTTCTAGCCATTTTGATTCGTAAAGAACTGTTAATCCCTATTTTATGTGGAATATTTCTGGTTGAGAACCTATCTGTGGTAATGCAGGTGACCTACTTTAAATATACCAGAAAAAGATATGGCGAAGGAAAAAGAATTTTCAGAATGTCGCCCTTACATCATCACTTTCAAAAACTTGGATATTCTGAACCTAAAATAGTTGTACGATTTGTAATTGTTGGATTAATGTTGGCAGTATTTACGATTGTAACATTAAAATTAAGATAAAATGCCTTCAAAAAATATCGTAGTTCTGGGAGCTGGTGAAAGTGGAGTAGGCGCTGCTATACTTGCAAAGAAAAAAGGCTATGGTGTTTTTGTTTCTGATGTTGGAAAAATTAAAGAAAAATACAAGAATGTTCTTTTACAATATGAAATAAATTTCGAGGAAGGGAAACATACTACATCGCTTATTTTACAAGCAGATGAAGTGATAAAAAGTCCGGGGATTCCAGATAATGTAGCAATTATTAGCACTATAGAAAAAAAAGGGATTCCTGTGATAGATGAACTTGAATTTGCTGCCCGCTTCACAAATGCTGTAAAAATTTGTATAACTGGAAGTAACGGAAAGACTACTACTACAAAACTAATCTATCATATTTTAAAAAATGCAGGTTTCAATGTAGGCTTAGGAGGAAATGTCGGTGAGAGTTTTGCACTAAAAGTTGCCGAAAACGATTTCGATTATTACGTATTGGAAGTAAGTAGTTTTCAATTGGACCATATGTATGATTTTAAGGCTGACATTGCAATACTAACAAATATTACACCTGATCATTTAGGCAGATATCATTATCAATTTGAGAATTATATACATTCTAAATTCAGAATTACACAAAATCAAACTTCAAACGATGCTTTTATTTATTGTGCAGATGATCAGACTACCATCAAGTATTTAGATAATTGTAAAATAGCAGCAAAAAAGTATTCTTTTTCCAACCTCAAAACTATTTCGGGAGAAGGTGCATATTTAAAAGATAAAAAAATAATACTCACTATCAATACAAAAACAATAACTATGGAAATCGAAACATTGGCATTGCAGGGACGTCATAATATTTACAACTCAATGGCGGCAGGTGTGGCTTCAAAAATCTTGAATGTCCGCAAGAGTATTATTAAAAACAGCCTCGCAAACATGGAAAATATTGAACACCGGCTTGAGTTTATTGCGAAGGTTCACGGCATAGAATTTATCAACGATTCTAAAGCAACCAATGTCAATTCTACCTGGTATGCATTGGAGTGTATGACAAAACCAACCGTCTGGATAGTGGGTGGTGAGGATAATGGCAATGATTATACCAGCCTTAGACAATTGGCAAAGTCAAAAGTAAAAGCCATTGTTTGTCTGGGCATTGATAATTCGAAAATTATTCAGGCCTTTTCAGATATTGTTCCAATAATTATTGAAACAACAACAGCAAAAGCTGCCGTTGATAATGCCTATTATTTAGCTGAATCAGAAGATGTTGTGTTATTATCACCTTGTTGTAAAAGTTTTGATTTGTTCGAAAACTTTGAAGACAGAGGCCTACAATTTAAAAATGCAGTCAACGAATTATAATTCTTAATTATAGTTATACAACATGGGAAATATATTAAAAAATATTAGAGGGGATAAAGTAATTTGGATAGTAGTTGTACTGCTTTCTATATTTTCATTGTTATCGGTATACAGCTCAACTGGAACCCTGGCATATAAATATCAGGGAGGAAATACAGAATATTATATGTTTAAACATTTTGGTATTTTAGTATTCGGCTTTTTTTTAATGTATTTGACGCATATGATTAAATACACCTATTATTCAAGAATATCGCAAATAGCTATTGTTATTGCAATACTTTTGCTTCTTTTTACAATGGCAACAGGGACCAATATCAACGAAGCCAATCGATGGCTAACGCTACCCATTGTAAATCTAACTTTTCAAACTTCAGATTTTGCAAAATTAGCTTTGATTATGTTTGTTGCTCGTTTATTGGCATTAAAACAAGATCATATTAAAGATTTAAAAACTGCCTTTCTTCCAATTATCGGAATAATTACATTGATTTGCGGACTGATTTTACCTGCTAACTTTTCAACAGCTGCTATTTTATTTGCCACCTCTGTAATTTTGATGTTTATCGGCAGGGTGAATCTGAAATATATCTTTTCACTAATAGGAATAGGGATTGTAGGAGCAGCCTTATTCCTGATGCTTATTTTCAATTATCCGCAGATAGGACGTTTTGGAACCTGGAAAAATCGTATCGAAAACTTCAGAAATGGAGAAGGTGATGTAAACTATCAGGCTGATCAGGCAAAAATTGCCATTGCTGGTGGCGAAATTATTGGAAAATTTCCTGGAAATAGCACACAACGAAATTTTTTGCCTCACCCCTATTCTGACTTTATTTATGCTATCATTATCGAAGAGTATGGAATAATAGGAGGTGTATTTATTTTATTACTTTACCTTATATTACTCTATAGAGGAATGCGAATAGCAGCCCGAAGTCCGGGCAGTTTTGCTGCCTTTCTAACCATAGGAGTATGCCTTAATCTGGTTTTTCAGGCTGTTATCAATATGGCTGTTGCTGTAGGAATTTTCCCAGTTACCGGACAACCCTTACCTTTGGTGAGCATGGGGGGAACATCTATATGGTTTACCAGTATTGCAATTGGTATCATGTTAAGTGTAAGTGCAGAAACTGAACCTGAAGAAATTGAAAAAATAAAAACTGGAAATACAATTGCAAATGAAGTTCAACCTTTAACAGAAACGAATAATTAATTATGAAGGTAATTATCAGCGGAGGAGGCACCGGCGGACATATTTATCCTGCAATTGCAATAGCCAATACATTGAAACAAAAAATCAAGGACATTGATATTTTATTCATTGGAGCCAAAGACAGAATGGAAATGGAAAAAGTTCCGGCTGCAGGATATCCTATTAAAGGATTATGGATTAGTGGATTACAACGCAGAATTACGTTCAAAAATTTATTGTTTCCGATAAAAGTAATTTCTAGTTTATTTCAGGCAAGAAGAATAATTGAAGATTTTAAACCAGATATTGTTATTGGAGTTGGAGGTTACGCAAGCGGACCATGCCTCAGGGCAGCCACATACAAAGGCATACCTACTTTAATTCAGGAACAGAATTCTTATCCTGGAATCACTAATAAACTTTTGGCAGCAAAAGTCAATAAAATTTGTGTGGCATATGATGGTATGGATAAATTTTTTCCTAAAGAAAAAATCATACTTACCGGAAATCCGGTCCGCCGAAATATTGTAGATTTAACTTTAGATAGAAAAAAGGCTTCAGAATTTTTCGGATTAGATGTCAATAAAAAAACGGTGTTAGTAATCGGTGGAAGTTTAGGTGCAAAAACAATCAATGAATGCATCCGACCATTGATTCAAAATTTTGTTGAAGCTGATATTCAGTTAATCTGGCAAACTGGGAAATTTTATTTCCCAACAGCCCGTCTGGCTACCTATAGATTTGAAACGAATGGAATTAAATCTTACGAATTTATTAATGAAATGGATTTAGCGTATGCAGCAGCTGATGTAATTGTTTCCCGTGCAGGAGCCATTGCGATTTCGGAACTTTGTATTGTTGGAAAACCTATAATATTAATTCCTTCGCCCAATGTAGCTGAAGACCATCAAACAAAAAATGCAATGGCATTGGTTCATAAAAAGGCTGCAATCTTAGTTGCAGATAAAGATGCTTCACAGCAATTAAATAAAAAACTATTCAGCCTCTTATCAAACAATGATTTGCAACATGATTTAGCTTCAAACATTAAGAAAATGGCTTTTTTAGATGCTGCTGAAAAAATCGCTGAAATAGTTATTTTGCTGGCTGGCTGTTAATTATTTGGTTATTGAGTTATTAAGTTATTAAGTTATTGGAGTTGAGTTTAAAAAAAAGAAAGTACTGAAATACAAAAATATGAAGATTGAGAAATTAAATAGTATTTACTTCCTAGGAATTGGTGGCATTGGAATGAGCGCCCTGGCAAGGTATTACCATGCCAAAGGTGTCGAAATTCATGGTTACGACAAAACCCAAACACCTTTAACCACTCAGTTGATGGAAGAAGGTATGCATATTCATTTTGAAGAAGATACAACATTGATTCCTCAAGATATTGATTTTGTAGTTTACACGCCTGCAATTCCGGCAGAACATAAAGAACTCATTTATTTCAAACAAAATAAGATAAATATCTATAAACGTTCTCAGGTATTGGGCTTAATTACCCAAGATGCAAAAGGAATAGGAATAGCCGGTACGCACGGGAAAACGACAATTTCAACAATGTGTGCACATTTATTAAAACAATCCACTGTTGATTGCAGTGCATTTTTAGGGGGTATTTCCAAGAACTACAGCAGTAATCTATTAATTTCAGAAAAGAGTGATTTTGTAGTAATAGAAGCCGATGAATTTGACCGTTCTTTTCTTCAGTTACATCCTTATATTGCAGTAGTAAGTTCTATAGATGCTGACCATCTTGATATTTATGGAAGCAAAGAGGAGCTAAAATTATCATTTGAAGCTTACATTTCTCAAATCCAAAAAGGAGGAAAACTTATTGTAAAACAAGGTCTTAATCTAAAACATACAGAATGTATTGACAGCTGGACGTATTCTTTAGATGGAAATTCCGATTTTCGAGCCAACAATATCATTATCAATGAAGGATCTTATTTTTTCGATTTCGTTTATCCTAACGGTTGTTATAAAGCTATTAAAATGGGATACCCGGGATTACATAATATTGAGAATGCGATTGCAGCAATATCCGTTGCATTTTTAACAGGGGTTAGCCAAGATGAAATCCGAAATGCTATGGCCACTTTCACGGGAGTAAAGCGAAGGTTCGATATTAGGATTAAAAATGAAAACTTGGTTTATATCGACGATTATGCACATCATCCGGCTGAATTAAAAGCATGTATTCATTCCGTGAGGAATTTATATAAAGGCAAAAAAATAAGTGGAATTTTCCAACCTCATTTATTCAGTCGCACCAGAGATTTTGCAGATGAATTTGCTAGAAGCCTTGAATTATTGGATGAAGTGATCTTACTTGATATTTATCCGGCCCGTGAAAACCCCATAAAAGGAGTAACTTCACAAATGTTGCTGGATAAAATTAATATAAAAGATAAATTTTTAGTTCAAAAATCAGAATTACTCGGGTTTTTGAAATCAAGAAAACTGGACGTACTTTTAACACTGGGTGCCGGAGACATTGACCAATTTGTTGAACCCATTGAAAATATATTATTAAAATGAAAAAAATCATCATCATTTCAATCTGGGTTCTACTTGCATCAGGTTTAGTGGCAGGTTTAATTTTCTCTGGATTATTTCATCAGCAAAGAATTTGCAAAGCCGTTGATATTCAGGTAAATTATGCTGGGGCAGATCCATTTTTTACTGTGAATGATATCAATTCTTTCCTCATTCAGAAAAATGATTCCATCAAAGGTAAAAAAATGTCGGAAATAAACGAAAATTTAATAGAAAACAATATAAAAGAGAACCCTTACATCTTAGATGCTGATGTATTTACATCTATGGAAGGTATTTTAAAGATAAATATAACGCAACGAAAACCTATTGTTAGAATTATTAATACAGCTAACCAACATTACTATCTGGACAATTTAGGCGTAAAAATGCCAATTAAAACAAACTATCCAGTAAATGTAGTTGTTGCATCAGGAAATATAAATTCATCTTATAACTTTTTTTCTCCAGAAAACGAACATCAAAGAAATGACACAATGAATCTGAAAAAAGATTCCATTCTATTCAGCGTTTTTAAAGTTGCAAACTATATCTCAAACAATAACTTCTTGAAAGCTCAAATTGAGCAAATATATGTTAATGAAGATGCGGAAATTGAGTTAATACCTAAATTAGGTGAACAAACTATTATTTTTGGAAATGCAGAAAATATGGAAGTAAAATTTAATAAGTTATTGATTATCTACAAAGAGGCATTTAATAAATCAGGATGGGATCAATATAAAAAAATTAATCTCACCTTCGAGAATCAGGTAGTGTGTACAAAAAAATAAAAAATCTAGAAATTTTAATCTTTTATAAATATTTAATCTATGAATCAAAGTGAAATTATTGTCGGTTTAGACATTGGAACAACCAAAATAGCTGTAATTATTGGCAGAAAAGACAGCAATGGTAAAATAGAAATATTGGGTTCGGGAAAAACCGATTCAATAGGAGTAATGAGAGGTTCTGTCATTAATATTGAGAAAACAGCTGAATCTATTTTATCAGCAGTGCAGGAAGCAAGTACAGCATCGGGTGTTGAAGTAGGTGAAGTTTATGTAGGTATTGCAGGTCAACACATTAAGAGCCTTCAACAAAGAGGAAATATCATGCGAAATACAATAGAAGAAGAAGTTTCGCAAAAAGACCTTGATTTGCTGATAGAAAATATGCACAAATTAGTAATGAAACCAGGCGAAGAAATAATTGACGTAATTCCTCAGGAATTTATTATTGACAACGAACCCGGTATCAGACAACCTATTGGGATGTCAGGAATTTGCCTTGAAGCCAATTTTCATATTATCACTGGACAGATTGCTTCAATTAAAAATATTATCAGAAGTGTAAAAAAAGCCAATTTAGAAGTTAAAGATTTAATATTGGAACCTTTAGCATCTGCTGAAGCTGTATTGGATGAGAGAGAAAAAGAAGCCGGTGTAGCATTGGTTGACATTGGAGGTGGAACAACTGATGTTGCAATTTTTCAGGATGGTATTATTAGACACACAGCAGTTATTCCATTAGGTGGCAATATCATAACTGAGGATGTAAAAGAAGGTTGTTCAATTATTAAAAGTCAGGCAGAAGCCTTAAAAGCTAAATTCGGTTCAGCTTTGGCAAGCGAAAACAAAGAAGAGGAAATTGTTGCCATACCAGGACTAAGAGGTCGACAACCCAAAGAAATTTCGCTTAAAAACCTTGCCAATATTATTCAAGCTCGAATGGAAGAAATCCTTGAACATGTAATGTATGAAATTAAAAGTTCAGGTTACGAAAAGAAGCTGATTGGCGGTATCGTACTAACAGGAGGTGGTGCCATGCTTAAACATATTGCCCAGCTTTCGGAGTTTATGACAGGAATGGATACCCGTATAGGTTATCCGAACGAACACTTATCGAGCAATTCTCCTGAAGAACTGGCCCATCCTATCTATTCAACAGGTGTTGGATTGGTGATAAAAGGGCTTGAAAGAGCTGAAAAAGAAACCGTTAAAGAAGTTAAAAATAAAAAAACGCCTAAGAAGCAAAAAACAGAATCGAATGTAAAATTTTTAGATAAATTTAAAAAATTCTTTGACGAGGAAGTAAAGTAATTAACAATGCATTGTTGAATAATAATTCAAATTCTTCAACATTAGATTGAATTTTATCCATAAATTTATCGATGCTAAAAATAGTTTTCTTTTTATGTTGGTTTTACTATAAACCAATGAAATTTAAGCAAATAATAAATACTGCGATTTCTTAAAAAAATCTCAAACATACAATATAGTAATAATAAATTTAATGAGCATGCTAAAAGTTGATTTACCAAAAAATCAGTCGTCCATCATCAAAGTGATTGGAGTTGGAGGTGGCGGAAGTAACGCCGTAAACTATATGTACAATCAAGGTATTAATGGTGTTGATTTTATTATCTGCAACACCGATGCCCAGGCATTGGACGCCAGCCCTATCCCGACTAAAGTTCAACTAGGAAAAGGCTTAGGTGCTGGGAATGTACCTTCAGTTGCAAAACTGGCTGCTGAAGAAAAAGCAGATGAAATTAAAGCATTGCTCGAGAAAAACACACAAATGTTATTTATCACTGCAGGTATGGGTGGTGGTACCGGAACCGGAGCAGCTCCGGTAATTGCAGCACTTGCAAAAGAAATTGAACTTTCTGATGATTTGGAAAACAAAATTTTAACTGTTGCTATAGTTACCTTACCTTTTTCATTTGAAGGTAGAAAAAGAATATTGCAAGCTGAAGAAGGCATTAAAGAGCTAAGAAAATATGTAGATGCCATCTTAATTATCAAAAACGATAAATTAAGGGAATTTGGTGATTTACCTTTAGGAAAAGCCTTTGAAAAAGCCGATAACATATTGACTACCGCTGCTAAAGGTATCGCTGAAATTATAACTGTTAAAGCATTTGTAAACATCGACTTTAAAGATGTAAATACTGTAATGAAAAAAAGTGGTGTTGCATTGATGGGTTCTGGCGTTGCCGAAGGAGAAAATCGTGCTTATAGAGCCATTGAAATGGCAATTAATTCTCCCTTGCTGAACGACAATAACATAAAAGGTGCACAGAATATTCTTTTGTATTTTGCATCGGGTAGTAGCGAAGCTACCATGGATGAAATTACTGAAATTACTGATTTTATCCTGAATGAAGCAGGAAAAGATGTAGATATTATATGGGGTGCTGGTACAGATGATACATTGGGTGAAAAACTTTCCATCACATTGGTAGCAACCGGTTTCGACAAAAGTCATGAAATTGATTTTAATACACCAAGAGTAGTCATAAAGAAAACCCTTCCTCTTGAAGAAAAAGTGGAAGAAGAAAAACCTTCATTCATACCATTCGAAACACCACAGAATCAGGATGATATTTTGAATGATATCACGATGGTCGAAAAATCAGATATAAATGATTCTGTCCCATTTACGATTGAAAATCCAAAGCCAAGTTTCGAAATTAAACAAGAAATTTTTCAAAATCAGACGAAAAATAACGATGATCAACCTTATCTGATTCCTAAACAGGAGACCAAAACCGAAACTTTTGTTAATCAAAAACCAGAAACATCTTTTAAAGAATCAGACCTGAGCGAAACCGAAATTGATAAAAAATCCTTCGAGCGCATCCAACGTCTGAAAGATTTAAGCATGAAACTCAGAACCCCTGAAGGTTTATCTGAACTCGAAAATTCACCAGCTTATGTCCGTAGAAATGTTGTGTTGAGCGATGTAACCCATTCGTCTGAATCTGAAATTTCACGTTTTACTTTGACAGAAAATGACGAAAAAAAAGTGGAGATCAAGTCAAACAATTCATTTTTACACGATAACGTAGATTAATACCATGAGTCTCGAAATTACGATTAACAACGACATCAAAGCAGCCATGCTGGCCAGGGATAAAGATAAACTCGAAGCCCTAAGGGCTGTAAAAGCTGCTCTATTGCTCATTAAAACCGGTAAAGACACTGCAACTGCTGAAGTTCCGGAAGAAGTAGAATTGCTAACCCTTCAAAAACTAGTAAAACAACGCAAAGAAACTGCAGAAATCTATAAAGAACAAAACCGTTTAGATTTGTACGATGTTGAAATGTTTCAAGTGAGCATCCTCGAAAAATACCTGCCCGAGCAACTGAGTGAAGATGAAGTAAAATGCATTATCCTCTCCATTATCAAAGAAAGCGGTGCCACTGGCATGCGTGATATGGGGAAAGTAATGGGCCTGGCAGGCAAACAACTCACAGGTAAAGCCGACAATAAGATAGTGGCAGCTTTTGTAAAAGAGCTTTTAGCCGTTTAAAACCAATTTTTCTTTTAAAAATACCATTTATTGATTGATCATAAATGGTATTTTTTTTATTATTTTCAAACTACTCTCTTTTAAAAGTTTCATCTTTTAATTTTTTTTGCATGTACAAAACTACTAACAATAAACCTTTTACGTTGAAATCAAGATTTAAAAGCTTTAAGTTTGCTTTTCAAGGAATTCGTGAAGTGGTGGCAACACAACATAATATTTGGATACATCTGATATTAGCAATATTGACCATAAGCTTGGGTTTTATATTTAATATAAAAGCAACTGAATGGATTGCCATTGTTATTTCAATAGGGATAGTTTTTGCAGCTGAAATATTCAATTCTGCCCTTGAATACGTGGTTGATATGATTTCACCAGACTACCACGAAAAAGGCGGAAAGATCAAAGACCTGGCAGCAGCAGCCGTATTTATCACAGCCTTGGCAGCAGCCATCGTTGGTATTATTATTTTTTTACCAGAATTACTTCATATTTTTAAAAAATAGACAACATGATATTAATAGCAGACAGTGGCTCAACCAAAACCGACTGGAGTTTACTCAGTCACGAACACGAAGTAAAAACCTTCCAGACCATCGGTATGAATCCATTTTTTATTGATGCTGAAGGTGTTGCTCTTGAATTGGAAAAAAATATTTCCCCATATTTAAATGCAAAATTAATTGAAAAAGTTTATTTCTATGGAGCCGGATGCAGCAGCATGCAAAAAAAGGAGGTCATCCGGGAGCCTCTTGAAAGCTTTTTCAGAATGGCTGAAGTTGAAGTGGAACATGACTTGCTGGCAGCAGCCAGAGCCTTGTGTGGAAAAAACAGCGGTATTGCTTGCATATTAGGCACTGGCTCCAACTCATGCTTATATGATGGAGATGAAATTATAGAAAATGTACCCTCTGTGGGTTATTTTTTCGGAGACGAAGGTGGCGGAGTGTATATGGGCAAAATTCTCATTACTGCTTACCTTCGTGACGAATTACCCCTTGATTTAAAACAATTGTTTGAAAATAAATATACGATCCGCTTCGATCATATCCTGGATGCCATTTACAAACATAGTTTCCCCAATCGTTTTCTGGCTTCTTTTTCCATCTTTTTGTCAGAACAAATTACTCATCCTTATATTTCAAAATTAATTTATGATGCTTTTGATCAATTTTTCTATTATCAGGTTAGCAAATATAGCGGTTTCAAAGAACAGCCTTTAAGTTGCACTGGATCTGTAGGCTATCATTATAAAGATCTTTTGCTGAAAGTAGCTGAAAAGTGGGAGGTTAGAGTAAGCGAAATCTGTAAAACCCCTATGGAAGGATTGATTAGGTATCACAGATAAGGAGGTTATGGAGTACTTGGAGTATAGAGTACTTAGAGTACTTAGAGTACATAGAATAGTTGGAGGTTTTAGCGTTTATGAGGATTGTAATCTTCATTGATCTATATTTTCATAGAGTATTAGTTTAAAATTTTTGTCAAAAATTTCTCTTCATTTATTATTAGCTTCTATTTCCATAAACCCTAATTTTATAAATGAATGCAAATAATTCATTCACGATTTATTTGTATCATCCCAAATTTTAATACCAAATTGATTTTTTTTGTAATAACTTTGTCCTACAAATGTTTTGAATTTCTGCCTCAAACCATTCAGCATGTCAAATTTAAAAATTCTATTCATCGGTGATTATCGGATTATTAAAGATGATCTTGATAAGTTTCTTTCTGAGAATCATTTTGAAGTTTTCAAAGCAGCATCATACTCCGAAGCACTGGTTTTATTAAATAAAAATGAAATTGATATCGCATTAATTGAAATAGAACTTCCTGACAGAAATGGAATCCTCGTTTTACAAGAAGTTAAAACATCCTACCCTGACATGGATGTCATATTGATTGCTGAAAATGCGAATTTTGAAATGCTTTTGGCAGCTATGCGTGCAGGAGCTCAAAATTTTATAAAAAACCCATTTCAAATATCTGATATTCAAGAAGCAATTAAAAAAAGCCGAAAATATCTTAGCTATTCCTTACAACTCAAAGAAACAAATAGCAATAATGAATTCTTAATCAAAGAATTAAAAAATAAATTCAAATGGGACCTGATAATAGAAAGCAAAGGAATGAAGGAGGTGCTCAATTTGGTTGTAAAAGTTGCAAAAACTGATAAAACTACAGTTCTCATTACCGGAGAAAGTGGAACAGGTAAAGAATTAATAGCCAATTCTATTCATCATCTTAGCCAAAGAAGTAATCACTTTTTTAATGCAGTCAATTGCTCTGCTATCCCTGAAACATTATTTGAAAGTGAATTTTTCGGACATAAAAAAGGTAGTTTTACGGATGCAATTGAGACCAAACCAGGACTTTTCGAAGTTTGCAATAAAGGCAGTCTTTTTTTAGATGAAATCGGAGATTTAAAATATGAACTTCAAGGAAAATTTTTACGGGTGCTTGAAGAAGGGAAAATTACAAAAATAGGCTCTAGTGAGGTAATAGATGTAGATGTGAGGTTAATAGCTGCAACCAATAAAGACCTTAGAAAACGCTGTGAAAGTGGCAAATTCAGGATTGATTTACTCCATCGTTTAAACTCATTTGTAATCAATCTGCCTCCCTTAAGAGAACGAAGAGAAGAAATTCCTAGCCTACTTAATTATTATCTTCAACTCTTCGCCCAGCAATCAAATAAAAATATTCAAGGAATAGACCCTAACACCTTGCAGATTTTAACAGATTATTCTTATCCGGGTAATATCAGAGAACTAAGAAATATGGTAGAAAGAGCAGTCATTCTATGTGATGATGTTTTTCTAAAACTTAAACATTTTCAATTTAACTATTTCAATACTAACTTCAATCAAAACAATTTCAATAGCAATCTGAATTTGGCCGAAAACGAAAGAATTTTAATTATTAATGCCTTGAAACAGGCACAACATAATAAATCAAAGGCAGCCCAGTTATTAGGAATAGACCGAAAAAGATTGCTTCGGAAAATAAATTTATATTCTATCCAATAATATGTTTTACTATTCTGATGCAGCATGCCTTAGTATTTTTATCAAAAAAAATACATAATGACACACTGTGTTATTTTATCCACTTATTTATAAAACGCTCCTAAGTATTACAGATCATAAAATCTATATATATTTTCCAATGTATGGGGGCATTTTAACATAAAAAAAGTGTAAAGCTAAAACTTTAAAAACCATATACTATTGATTTTGTGACTATTTCAACTTTGGCATAAGGTTTGTATTCTTTTCTTTGCTTATTCTATATAAGTTAATAATTTTATATTTTATCTTTTATCTTCGAGGGGTGGAGGCTATCTAATCAGGTAGCCTCTTTTTTACATTAAGTTTCCAGAAATTAAAATCCAATGCCTAAATTTTGCTCAAATTAAAGAAAAATCATTCTTCATTTTTTATTAATTCTCTTACCAATTCTGGTTCGTATCCTTTAGAAATAGCAAAGGCAGCAATTTTTGAAATCTTTTTGAATTTATTTTTTTCTTTTGTAAGCGCAGTTTTTTTATCTATTATATGCTTTAATGTTTGAATATAATCTTCAGCATTGATAGATTCCAAGGCTATTCGAATGCAATAGGTACTAATTTTATGAAGTTTAAGTTCATTTTTAATTTTGAGCCTCCCCCACTTTTTAATTCGGAATTTTCCTCCAGCAAACAAGACAGCGAATCTTTCTTCGTTAATAAAATTTTGAGAAATTAAATCAACTATCACATTTTCTACATCATCGCTGTGCAAACCCCATTCGTATAATTTATTTCTAACTTCCTGCTGCGAACGTTCCTGATAGGCACAATAATGCTGAGCCTTTAAAAAAGCAGTTTTTTTATCGTATACTTTCTTTTTTAAGGCCTCTTTTTCTATCAATTGAAATAGGTTTAAAGAAATTATTGAGGATGTATAGGATTGTATATAGAATCTCTTTCAACTGGAATTCTTCCGGCCTCAATAATTAAAGCTTCCATTTCTTCGGTTGACATCGAAGGATTTTGCTCTTCAGAACCAGCCAAGGAATAAATTTTGGTAGAATCGTTGATAGTACCATCAAAATCATCAACTCCAAAAGATAAGGATAATTGAGCCAACTGCTTGCCAATCATAGGCCAATAACTTTTAATATGAGGGAAATTGTCCAGAA
Organism: Bacteroidota bacterium; assembly: GCA_037133555.1. GTDB lineage: Bacteria > Bacteroidota > Bacteroidia > Bacteroidales > JACABE01 > JACABE01. The sequence goes on along the minus strand of JBAXNW010000016.1, from coordinate 30,055 downwards.
AGATTCTGGATATTGCAAAATTTTTCAAGTCATCTATTACCGAAACTTCTTTAATATCTGACATCGTATTGTTCTTATGTTTGAACTTCAATGGAATAAAAGCATTGAAACCATTGGTTTTATCCTGCAAACTACGCAATCTTTCCATGTGTTCAGCCCGATGACGATAGGTTTCAATGTGACCATACAAAATAGTCGCATTGCTGGGGATCCCGGCTAAATGTAAGGCTTCATGAATAGCCAGCCATTGTTGAGAAGAAGTTTTAGAAGAACAAATCTCTGCACGCAAAGTCTCATCAAATATTTCAGCTCCACCACCAGGAATAGAATCTAAACCATATTCTTTTAATAACTGAACACCTTGATCAACTGTAATACCAGCTTTTTTAATCATATAATCAATTTCAACAGCAGTAAATGCTTTGATATGAAGATGTGGTTTTTGAATTTTAATTTGTTTGATAAGGTTTCCATAATAGTGAATATCGCGATGCGGATGCACTCCACCCACAATATGGACCTCGGTAATGGAATCATCCGCTTTAGAAATGGTATCTAGCATTTCCTCTACGGTAAATTCCCAACCATCACCCCCAATTTTTTTTGAATAAGAGCAGAATCTGCAATTATGAATACAAATATTGGTAGGTTCAATGTGCAGATTTTTATTAAAATAGGTAAAATTTCCGTTTTTTTGTTCCCGAATAAGATTGGCAAGCATTCCTAAAAGACTTAGATCTGCTTTTTCATACAATTCAATACATTCGTCAACACTTATCCGTTTTCCTTCAATTATATTAAGGGCTATTTCCTGGAGCGATACTGGCAAATTCAGTTGAGTAGTTATAGATGATATATTCATATAAATATTAAAACTTTAAGCATACGTATTATTGTCTGATTTCAACTTAACAACTTTAAAATCAGACAAAATTAAAAATTAGAAAATGTTTAGCGTATCAAGGTTAGCCGTCTGTTAATTTCAAAGAAACGATCTATCTGATTCTGTCTATAATTAATTACAACGATATAGGTTCCAATTGGGCAATCATCGCCTCTGTATTTACCATCCCAACCGCTATCAACATGATTGGTTTCAAAAACGATTTCACCCCATCTATTGTAAATCCTCATGGTGAAATACATTAATTTATTGACCGATGAAATTTTAAATTCTTCATTCAATCCATCACCATTCGGACTAAAGGCATTGGGTATCCATACGTTTACAACTTCTTTTACAAAAACTTGATTTATTACGGTATCTTTACATCCGAAATTATTCTCTACATATAAGAAAAGCAGGAAGCTACCATAATCAGGAATTGAAAAAACAGGATTCTCAACATTAGATTTAGGCAGGTCATCCAGTACCCAGTTCCAGGTGTTAACAGCAGTACCAGAATAAGTAAAATTAATATCTTCGTTGCTTTCAGGGAATAATGGTGAATACGTGAAATTTGCAACTGGTTTTGGATTGACAGTTACATTAACATTGGCTGTCATATCAGGGCAACCTCCGGAGATTCCAGAAACACTCAAATTATATAAACCCGTCATAGAGGCGGATGAATGAACCGAGACTACGGGATTCTGAACACTCGAAGAAAATGCAAGCGGACCTGTCCACGAATATGCAGCACCTGGAATTAATGAAGAATATAGATTCAAACTGTCTTGTTCGCAAATTGGTGTGTTACTACCCACGAGTAATATAGGCTGTAGGGTTATAGTTACTGTAGTCGAAGCCGTCACAGTAGCACAGCCACCAGCAGCTAAAATAGTGTAATTCACAATATAAGTCCCCGGAGTGCTTGTGCTTGGAATAACACCTCCAGTAAGAGAGTCGATACTTAAACCTAATGGTAGTGGCTTGTATTTTCCACCTATTGTACCGACAAACGTTACAGCTTGGGATGTTGTTACTGAAGTACAAAACGGGCTTCCTGTATAAGAAATAGAAGCAGTTGGAGCAGTTGTAATTGTTACTGTTTTTGTAGCTGTTACGGTGGCACAACCACCTGCAGCTGAAATTGTATAAGAAACCGTATAAATACCAGCAATACTTGTACTTGGAATGATTGCACCTGTAAGAGAGTCAATTGATAATCCTGGAGGAAGTGCTGTATATTTTCCACCGGCAGTACCAATTCTAGTTACAGCCTGAGCAGTAGTCAATGATTTACAGTAAGGTGAACCGGCATAATTTATTGTAGCAGTAGGTGCATTGGTAACTGTTACAGTGGCAGTTGCAGTAACTGCAGCACATCCACTGGCCGCTGCTATGGTATAGCTGACGGTATAATTACCAGCTATACTGGTACTGGGTGTTACAGCTCCGGTTGCAGCAACGATAGACAATCCAAAAGGAGTTGAAGTATAAGTTCCACTTGCACTTCCTATTCTGGTTACAGTTTGAGCAATCGTAAGTGTTTTACAGAATGGTGTGCCTGAATAAGAAATAGTAGCCGAAGGTAAAGTTGTTATTGTAATTGTGTTTGTTGCGGTAACCTGAGCACAGCCTCCTGCAGCTACTTTGGTATTGGTTACAGTATAAGATGTAGCTGTACTGCTAGCAACATTAACCTGACCGGTAGCCGTGCTTACAAAATTTAGACCAACTGCTGCTGAAAAGATACCGGCTGTTCCGCCTCCGCTAAAAGTGGGGGAAGGATTAACAGCATTGCTGCAATAAGGAGTGGCTGTATAACTAAAAGTTGCGACTGGTATTGCAGTGATAGTGATGGTTGCAGTAGTTGTAACGGTTGCGCATCCTCCGATAGCAGATAAAACATAGCTAATGGTATATACTCCTGCTGTACTTGTACTTGGAATAATTCCACCTGTTATTGAGTCAAGTGTAAGCCCAAGGGGTAGTGCTGTGTATTTACCTCCGGCAGAACCGGTACGTGTAACAGCCTGAACTATAGTCAGGGTTTTACAAAATGGAGAACCAGCATAGCTAATTGTAGCAGCAGGGGGAGTCGTAATTGTTACCGTAGTTGAGGTTGTTGTTGTTGCACAACCACCTGATGCAGACATGGTGTAAGTGACAGTATAGGTTCCTGCCGTAGTTGTGCTTGGTGTAACTGCACCAGTCAATGAATCAATTACTAAACCGACAGGTGTAAATGTATATTTCCCTCCAATTGTTCCAATACGTGTAACAGTTTGTGGAATTATAATTGATTTACAATATGGAGAGCCTGTATATGTTATTGTAGCAGTTGGTGGAGCAGTAATTGTTACAGAAGTAGTAGCACTTACCGTAGCACAGCCTCCTGCCGCAGCATAAGTATAAGTTACTGTATAGGTTCCTGCAGTACTTGAGCTGGGTGTAATTCCGCCAGTCAAAGAATCTATTACCAAACCTAATGGAAGAGCAGTATATTTCCCACCAGTTGTTCCAGAGAATGTAACGGTTTGAGCTATTAAAAGAGTTTTGCAAAATGGAGTTCCGGTATAGGAAATAGCTGCAGTTGGCAAAGTTGTTATAGTAACTGAGGTAGAAGTACTCACAGTAGCGCAGCCACCAGCTGCTGCTATTGTATATGTAACAGTATAAGTACCTGCAATGCTGGCACTTGGAATAACACCTCCTGTTAATGAATCAAGTGTTAAACCTGATGGACTGACTGAATAAATACCACCGGTCGTTCCAATACGTGTAACTGTCTGAGCAATTGAAAGTGTTTTACAAAATGGAGATCCAGCATAAGCAATGGTTGCTGCAGGGTTTGTAGTTATAGTTGCTGTTGTTGTTGCAGTTACAGTTGCACAGCCTCCGGCTGCTGACATTGTATAAGTTACTGTATATGTACCGGCAGTAGAAATAGCAGGGTTGATTGCACCCGACACCGAATCCAAACTTAAACCTATAGGCAAAGCAGTATATTTTCCATTAGTTGATCCAAAACGTGTTACTGGCTGAGATATGATTATTGATTTACAGAAGGGTGTTCCTGAATAGGAAATTGTTGCTGCTGGTAAAGTCGTAATTGTTATAGGAGTACTGGCACTAACAGCGACACAACCACCGGCTGCTGCAATCGTATAAGTAACAGTATAAACACCTGCTGTACTTGTTACTGGACTTAAAACGCCTGTTGATACATTAATTGTTACGCCAGCTGGCGTAACAGTATAAGTGCCGCTTGCAGTACCTGTTTGAGTTACATTTACCGATGCCAATGAAGTGCAGAATGGTGATCCTGTGTAAGAGATACTTACTATAGGTAAAGGTGTTACCGTTATAATTGCTACAGTTGAATTTGCTTCTCCACAATAGCCATTTTGAACCACTGCTCTGTAATAGGTAGTGACCGTTAAATTGTTAGCAGTATAGGTATTCAAAGTATTTACAAGAGGAGTCCAAATGCTTCCGTTTAAAGAAGATTCCCATCTTACAACGTTACCAGTATATGAATTTAAAGTCAAAATAGTATTGTTGGCGTTAGAGCATACAGCTGTGGCACCATCAAGAACACCAACATTGCTTAATGGCGATACCAGCATGGTAATCACAGAACTATTCCCACTACAGCCAGCCAAAGTGCCTTTTACGGATACCACATCCAAATTTGCCAGTGCAGAAGTAGTAAATGTAGCCGTAGTAGATGCAAGACCCTGAGAAACTCCGTTAATAAAAAACTGATAAGTTCCCGCTCCTGCTCCACCGGCAGTAAAGGTAACTGAGGTACCTGTACAAATAGTTGTATCATTGGCAATTAATGTGATTGAAGGTGATGAAGGATCATTTAATGTTACAGATGTTGTATTTGAACAGACTCCATTGGATATTGTAACAAAATATATTCCTGCAGCCAATGCTGTTGCTATTTGTGTGTTTTGAACAGGAGATGTAGCCCATAAATAAGAAGCAGCTGTACTAACAGTTGCTGTACCATTAGTTCCAGCACAAGTAGAAGGATTCGTAAATGCAGTAATACTAACTGTTGGGGGCGTATTTATAGTAATCGTATCAATACTTGAATAAGCTGGACTACAAACCCCAGACTGTACAACAACTCTGAATTGGGTTGTAACAGGAATATTAGTTGCAGTATATGTAGCAATTGTATTTGAAATAGTTGTCCAAATAGTTCCGTTTATGGATGACTCCCATCTAATGATAGTCCCCGTATTAGCTGTTAATGTGAGCAAAGTACTGTTGGTTGTAGAACATAAACTTGCATTACTGCTTAGGATTCCTCCGACATTAGCTGGATTAACCGTTACTGTAGTTGCAACTGAATTTAAGCTATTACAAACACCACTTTGAACGACTGCTCTGAATTGAGTAGTCGCAGTTAAATTGGTAGCAGTATAAGTAGTTGTTGAAATGAGAATATCCGTCCAGACACTTCCATCAAGAGAAGATTGCCATTTAACAACAGCACCTGTATGTGTACCTAAAGTTAAAATAGTACTGTTGGTTCCAGTACAAACAATTGTTCCACCTGTCACTGCACCTGCTACTGTTATCGGATCCACAGTTACTGTTGCAGCAACAGAATTGGCTGAACTGCAAACTCCACTTTGCACCACGGCTCTGTATTGAGTAGTTACTGTCAAATTCAATGCAGTATAGTTAGCTGTGGTATTTGCAATAACAGTCCAGCTAGTACCACCATCTATTGAGGACTCCCATCTTAGAATTGTACCAGTATGGGTGCCTAAAGTTAAGATCGTAGAATTACTTCCTGAACAAACCGAGGCCCCACCTGTAACTGAACCTGCAACAGTAAGCGGATCAACAGTTACAGTAGTAGCTATAGAATTTGCTGGGTTGCAAACCCCACTTTGAACCACCGTCCTGAATTGGGTGGTAGCAGTTAAATTGCTTGCTGTATAAGTTGTTGTTGAAATTAAAATATCAGTCCAGCTAATTCCATCCAAAGAAGATTGCCATTTAACAACTGTACCTGTATGAGTCCCTAAGGTTAAAACCGTAGCATTGATACCTGAGCATACTGTTGCTCCACCTGTTACGGTTCCGGCAATTGTGGCAGGACTAATACTAACAGTTGCTATTGTTGACGTATCGGGTACACAGACCCCACTTGTTACGATTGCTCTGTAATATGTAAAGATTGTAAGATTTGCTGTAGTTAAGGTTGAAGATGTTTGACCGATTATATTATTCCAGTTTGTACCATTTAATGAAGATTGCCATTGAATACTACCGGTATATCCGGATAAAGTAACAGAAGTTCCGCTTCCGGCACATATAACGGCCAATGAAGCAGTTGCAGTACCCCCAACAGCTACTGGCGAAACTGTTATAGTAGCCATTGCAGTTGTTGAAAATAATCCGCTATTTGTACATGTTATAATACAAATATAATAAGTAGAAGCAGTAAGACTTCCGGTAAGTTGAGAGGAAGCTGTTCCAAGATATGAATAGGGTCCGCCTGAAATTGCTACAGATTTCCATTGATAAGTTATCCCTGGAGAATTGTAAGCATTACTTAATGAAAGTGTTGTGGAAGAACCTATACAAATATTTCCACTTCCGTTAATTGTAGAAGCTGCCGGAGTACCAGTACAAACTAATTCAAATTCATCAGCTCCTATATCGGGAGCAGTTCCGCTTCCAGTATATCCTGTATTTCCAAAACGAATATCCCCATCAAAATCATCAGTTATGCCAGCAATATTGACAGCTCCGTTATTAATGGCAGTAGCTATTGTAGGATTGATATGAAGGTAGGTTAAATTTGCTCCAGTGGTACTGAGCCAGTTTGGATTTTCTGTTATTGAAGCAGCATCTCGGGGTGTTACAGCAGTTTTGTAATTAGCCAATGTTTGATATATAGTTGTTCCGTCATACATTAGCAGATTAGTTGCAGAAGGGGTCCCTGCATAGAATAAATTATTGTTGGAGGTAGTGGAAAAATTTAACAATGTAACTGCCGATCTTCGGAAAGCCACTGTAGTTCCAGTTCCACTAGCTGTACTCATATTTACAATGATGTTGTTTCTGAGGGCAATACTTGCAGTGGTTGCAGTAGAGCTGGCAGTATGATAAATTCCTGATGATCCAAAATTTAAGCCTGTAGAAGAAGCATTCAGGTAAATGGAATTGTAATAGAGATTATAGTTGGAAGGAGCAGTAACAGAAGCAACTGAAATACCCCTGATAGCATCTGAAAAGTTTGCAGCAGGTGCTGTAAGATTTCCAATCATATTGTTGTATGCATTCACGGTAGTAGCACCAGAAAAGAGCAAACCGTTTACAAGAACAGCAATAGAACCATTACTGGAATTACTGATATTGTAAATGTTATTCTTAAAAATATTTACAGTTGTTCCTCCGTTTATAGTAATGCCATTGGCAACGGTGGCAGCACCTCCTGAACTTAAACCATAGATACTATAATTATTGCTAGCAATCGGCTGATGCTGAAAAATATTTACATTGCTACCACCAGCAACATATATACCATGAACATCGCTTAAACTTGATAATGTGTTAATGCTATTCTGGTAATAATTTACAATAGTTCCTCCCAAATTGTAAATGCCATAGATAAAACCTGCAGCTGTATTGGTAATTCCACTTATTGTATTGTTGTAAAATCTATTTTCATTGGAAGTCCCAGCACAATATATGCCATAAAATGCAGCTGCAGCAGTAAGTGTAAATGACTGGATGCTATTGTTGTATACATTCACATACTGTGCCGAATTTCCAATCCGAAGTCCATAAATTGAAGCAATGCCTGAGCTGCTTATACCTGATACTGTATTTCCATACACTAAATTAGGAGCAAGAGCGGTGCCTCCAAATCCATTCAAACTAATCAGATACATTACTGAAGTTCCGTTGAAGGAAATATTGCTCAAGGTATTATTAAATACGGTTAATGAAGAATTCGTTGCTGGGTCAGCACAGTATATACCATAAAAAGTAGATAGTCCTGAAGTATTAGCCGTAATATTGGAAAAATTATTTCCCGAAATAGTATCTGTTATATTCGTAATTGGGTTAGATCCAAAATCATAATAACAATAAAAACTTGAAGTAGTAGCAGCTAAAGTTCTTGCAAATGCAGTATTAATGGAGTTATTTTGAATTATTTTAAACCCATTTAAAGGAGATGTATAACTGGTGTATATTAATCCAATATTACCAGATGTTTTCACACTCATATTATTAAATACATTATTGCTAATTACTTCTTTGAATGGAGCTCCTACTTGATAAATACCGTAAAAATTACCACTACTTCCTGAGGCTCCCGTGAAAGCTGCCGCATTACTCCCAAAAGTATTGTTAGTAATATACAAAGTGTCAGTAATTGTTGATAAAACTGGACTATTATTTATTAAAATGCAAGATGATGCAGAAGAACTAGCAGTAAAAAACAAACTGTCAATCGTATTATAACTTATATTGATTAAGCCTGGGTTTAATGAACCTGAATTAGAAATAGCATAAATAGAGCCAGTCCCGGAACTATTATTGCATAAATTATGAATTGTATTCCCATTTCCAGCAGCACTTCCAATTGATACTGAAGTTGTGGCTTTGGAATAGATTCCATTTAAAAAGCATGCAGCAGTTGTAGTCCCAGTAATTCCTAAACTAATACTTCCATAAGTTGCACTTCCAATTTTATTTTGTATTACAATATGACTACCAGAACCTGCAACAGCAATTCCATAAAAATTATACCCAATAGCAGCTGTCCCACCGGTAGCAATTGCTCCGATAATATTATTTGAAACATTACAAGCCGTTGAGGAAGTAATGTAGATTGGGATAATTCCAGTTAATGTTGTTGTTGAAGTAACAAAAATACCCGATGTTGCAGAACCAATACCATTTGAAGCTCCTATGGTATTAGCTGTTGTATTTCCAACATTAACTCCACCTGCTTTTACAATGATTCCATTAAAAGCAGCCCCTCCTGGAGTGTTTACAGCACTGGCAGTTGTCCAATTGACATTGTTTATCGTATTCCCTTGAATATTACTCAAAGGACTGGCAGCAACGGTTATATCAATTCCTGTAAAACATCCGCCACTGTTGGTAAACATACCTGTTGCTGTTGAAGAAGTATAACCTAATGTATTAAAGCTGATGTTATATCCATTTCCGGAAGCTGTTACAATGTTTATACATTTCAGATAATTTGCTGTCAATAAACCTGTACGGGAAGCTGTTTGATAAAATTTATTGTCTTTAATTGTCCAAGCAGAACTATTGGCGATAATATTAATAGCATTTGCGCCAGTAGTTGAATACCAGTTGTAAATATTATTTGCACTTATTACTATACTATCATTGTCAACAGCAGTAGATGTACCCGATGAAGTAATTGCCATTGAAGGAGTTCCCACGGTATCGCCAATATTATTATTACTGATTGTGTCATTGTCATTTCCTATAGTTGTACCAGTCGAAAAAAGTATAGTGCCTGCGAGCGCAGCGGTTGTTGCAGTGGTAGCTCCGAGTAAAGTACAATTTGTAATCTTGTTGGAGCAAGCATCCGCTATAAACCTTATCGTTGAAGTTCCAGCTGTTGCAGCTGTACTTAAATTGGAAATAGTAAGTGAGTTTCCTCCTGTATTCAGTCCGTTGATGGTAACACGATCAGCTCCATTTAAGTTAATAAGAGCAGCTCCCGCGACTGTTCCAGAAATTGTTCTTGTTCCAGTAGGTTTAATTGTAAGTGAAGTCCATGTGCTCACAGAAGGTTGATTTAAAACAGCCGATGCAGTTTCAGTTGTATTAGCAGTAATTGTGATGTTTATAGTATAACCAGCCTGGGTAGTTTGAGTGTTCAAGGAGTCAAATGCAGCTTTTAAAGTTGTATGAACTTTATTTACATTTACGCCCCCGTTAGAACCACTAACAGTCACTTGAGCATTTAGTTGAATAGCACTGATAAACAGCAATATAATAAAAATATAAATGGAACGATGTTTCATAATGGTCGTTTTAATATTTTTTGGTTGTATTCAATAAAAAGCATTGAATAAACATATTGTCATATAACAATATAGCCTTGCAAATATATGTAAATTATTTATCTTTTTACAAAACAAGATTAATTATTTTTTGTTATTGAATTCTAAAAATATTGATCGAATTTTGACATTGATTACGAATGTATTTTATTGAATATCTGGAATATAATCAAAGCACGCTTTCCTATTCTACAAGTATTAACAACAAACAACCCTAACAACGGTATGAACGTTGTCAGGGTTGAAAATCTTTCAATCAAAATTTTTAAAATCTTCCTATTAAGCTAGCCACAGTGGAAATAATTGTGAACCAGTTTCATGATTTTTTCTTTACTACAATGGATTTCTTCGCGCAAATGCTCGTCGTTGTATGCTTTTAATTTTTTAATGGTTCCATCTATCATGCTCTTGCTGAAGACAGCATATTTTTCATAAATTTCACGTTGTTCTTCCAGTTTCAAAGCAGACTCATAACAACTAGCAGGCAAATGATCAAGCTGAGAGGCAATTTCTTTGAACTCATCATGAAAAATATTTACATCAACATAGGTTTTTTTTGCAAATTCCAAGGCGTTTTCCATTTCAAATCCATGTCGCGCTGCAACTGTTAAACCGGCTAATAAGAGATATACATCTGCCGAACCATCGGGGCAACGGAACTCAACTGTTTGTTTATGTGAAAAATCGTGGGCATCATCTTCTTCCAATGGATTTGCAATTTTAGCCATATTTTTCTTACCTGACCAGCCCAAAGGCACTCTTACCAATACAGAACGGTTGCGGTCGCCCCAGCATATAGTGGTAGGTGCTTCCTGATGAGGAACTAAACGGAAATACGAAGCCGGATTGGTATTTCCAAAAGCTGTTAACGAAGGAGCCAATGCCAAATAACCGGCTATGGCTTTTCGAGCTATATCAGAGAGTTTGCCATCTTCAACCATTACATTTTTATCGCCTTTCATCAGGCGGGTATGAATATGCATACCACTTCCGGCTTTTCCAACCGTAATTTTAGGAGCAAAAGTAATAGTTACGCCATATCTGTATGCCAAGGTACGCAATATCCATTTAGCTATCAACAATTGATCGGCTGCATCTTCTAAAGGTGAAGGACTGAATTCAATTTCATTTTGTTCGTAGATAGTGTCGGCGATGGTAAAATTACCAACTTCGGAATGTCCGTATTTGATATTTCCACCCACCATAGCTATGGCATGCATCGACTCGGTGCGAAGCATTTCCCATTTTGTAAAAGGTGAAGATTCATGATAACCACGTTGGTCTTCGGCCAAAAATAAGTCTTCTTTAGGGCTGATGATGTAATATTCTAATTCGCCCATTACCTGGAATTCAAATCCGGTTTTGTCTTTTAATTCCTGATGCGCTTTACGCATAATATATTCAGGTGAACTTTCAAGCGGCTCTCCGTCTTTATTGAAGTATGAGCATAAAATATCCAAGGTTGGAATCTCGGTAAATGGATTCAAAAAAGCAGAACGATAACGTGGAACCACGTATAAATCGCTGGAACCTGTTTCGATATGCGAAAATAAGCTGGATCCATCCACTCTTTCGCCACTACTTAACACAGCATCAAGGTGTTCTATGCTATTTATTACAAAATTCAGACATTTTAATCTACCATCTCCACCAACATAACGTAGATTCAGCATTTCGATACCATTTTCCTCTACATATTTTAACAAGTCGTTTTTAGTAAATTCAGCTGCAGGTTTTCCTAGAAATTGCACCAAAGGATTTGGGTTAAGTTTTAAATTACTGTTCATTACACTCTTTTTTATTTTTTAAATCGGGTTGTCAAACCTACAACTTTTTTTTTGAATAAAGTCGCTTTCCTTAGAAAATATGCGTTACTTAAACGTTAAAATATTTTAGATTAAAATTTCGGGAATCAATGAAAAAATAATTTTCAATACTTTGAATTTATGTCATTTATAAAAAAAATGAATGAAGCATTAATTTCAGCTAAACAAAAAAAAGGCTATTCTTTGTTTTTTGAATCGATCAAGATGGTAACAGGACCATCGTTTATCAGCGAAATTTTCATATCTGCCCCAAATACACCTGTTTTGATGGGCTTTCCGATGAGCTTTTCTAATTGTGTGATAAATTTTTCATAAAGAGGAATCGCTGTTTCTGGCCTGGCGGCTTTGATATAGGAAGGGCGGTTGCCTTTCTGGGTAGAAGCATGCAGTGTAAACTGACTGACGACTAATATTTCGCCCCCCATCTCTAGAATAGAAAGATTCATAACATCTTCTTTATCATTAAAAATCCGTAGCCGACTGATTTTTCCACACAACCATTCAATATCCTCATCGGTATCAGCATTTTCAATACCAATAAAAATCAATAATCCTGACTGTATGCTATGATGCTGAACAGCTTCAATTACAACCGATGCTTGTGAAACTCTTTGAATGACGACTCTCATTGAATGGGGTAATTAAGTATAATAAGTTTAATCTTTGTCATTTTTTGTAAAAAAGAAAAAGAAAAAAGCGGCAGCCCAGCGTTTATCAACATTTGGGAGATAACCCAAGGTTTGGTAATTTTGGTTTTGCACCCTACCCTCATTATTTACATAACCCAGGGTTTGATAATTGCTATTTTGCACCCTACCGTCATCATTCACATATCCCAGGGTCTGATAATTGCCGTTCTGTATACGACCGTCTTTAGCGATATAACCAATGGTTTGATAATTGCCGTTTTGCACTCTCCCATCATTATTGATATAGCCAATCGTTTGATAATTTCCGTTCTGGACTTTACCTTCTTGATTGATATAGCCAACAGTTTGATAATTCTGATTTTGGACTCTTTGCTGAGCAAAAGAGCAAACAGAAAAGCTCAATACAACAATTACAAGGATAAAATTTTTCATAATCAATCGTTTAAAAATACAAAATCCAGTAGTAAACCAGCAAATTACATGCCATTTTCATACCGGATTTTTATCAAAGACATTGTATTTATTTACTTACAACTAATTGAATTTCAATAGTGTAAGGAACTGCAACCTCAAGCATTCTAAGTACTTTAAGTACTTTAGGCACTCTTAGTACTCATTAAACGGTCATAATATCTTTTTCTTTAACTGCAAAGTGTTTATCGATCTTGTCGATATAAAGATTGGTTGTATCCTGAATTTCTTTTTCAAGCACTTTAATTTCGTCTTCAGGTATCCCATCTTTTTCAAGTTTTTTGGCAGTATCCATGGCGGCACGTCTGATATTCCGAATGCTGATTTTGCCATTTTCTGCTTCTACTTTAGCTCTTTTTACCATATCTCTGCGTCTTTCTTCGGTTAAAGGAGGAACGAGGATACGGATGATTTCGCCATTATTTTGTGGATTAAACCCTAAATTGGCATTCATTATGGCTTTTTCGATAGGAGCCAGCATATTTTTTTCCCAAGGTTGAACTGCGATTTGACGAGGATCGGGAGTACTTATATTTGAGATTTTGTCAATATCAGTCAAAGCACCATAATAATCGACTTTCACACCTTCAAGCATTTGAGGATTTGCTTTTCCTGCTCTGATTTTATGAAATTCACGATCAAGATGAAGCAATGCATGTTCCATGCCCTCTTTGGCTTCATCTAAACAAAATTGAGATTCTTCATTCATATTTTTTGTTTTTTTTAAACAAGTCTACAAAATTATAAAAAAAAATTAATCACTGATTAAAGTGCCAACTTTTTCGCCATTTACTACTTTTTTTAAATTTCCTTCTTTGTTCATATCGAAAACGATGATGGGTAGTTGGTTTTCCTTGCATAAGGTAAAAGCAGTTAAATCCATGATATTTAAGCCTTTTTCATAAACTTCGTTGAAAGTTACCGTTTCGTAACGAACCGCGGTAGGGTCTTTTTCAGGATCAGCAGTATAAACACCATCCACTCTTGTACCTTTCACCATAACATCCGCCTTGATTTCAACAGCTCTCAACGCTGATGCACTATCGGTAGTAAAGAATGGATTCCCGGTTCCTCCACTGATAATAACCACATGTCCGTCTTCTAGCAGATCTATCGCTTTAGAGCGACTCATCGAAGCACAAATCGGATCGATCACGATACCCGAAAGTAAGGTAGTTTTCACTTTTATTTTATTCAACTCGCCTTGCAATGCCATACTGTTGATCACAGTTGCCAGCATACCCATGTAATCGCCTTGTACACGATCCATACCTTTGGCAGCACCCTGCAATCCTCTGAAAATGTTACCTCCACCAATTACAATAGCAACCTGAACATGTTCTTCAACAATTGCTTTGATATCTTTAGCATATTTTTCGAGCATCATTGGATCGATGCCATATTGTTGGCTGCCCATTAGTGATTCACCGCTGAGTTTCAATAAAATTCGTTTGTATTTGATCATGGTTGTGCTGTTATTTTCTTAAAGACAAATGTACATTTTTTTTGAAAATTGCAAAGATTTAATATTGAAAAGATTAAAAATACTTACAGAAATATGTAAAACGCTCATAATAAATATATTTCAGACATTATTTTAAACCAGCAGCTTATTTTATTTTTTAAATATAAAGAAAACCGCCAAAACTAAAAAAATCAAGCCAATAAACTGGTTAAAACTAAAAGTTTCATTTTTGAAAAACAACAATGAAAAAACCAAAAATACAACCAATGTAATAACCTCTTGTATTACTTTCAGTTGCAACAATGAGAATGGACCCCCATTTCCATTGTATCCGATGCGATTGGCTGGAACCATAAAGAAATATTCGAACAAGGCAATTCCCCAGCTAATTAAAATGATGCTTATTAATCCTAAATTACCTAAAAATTTCATTTCTTTAAACTTAAGATGCCCATACCAGGCAAATGTCATAAAAGTATTCGAAATAATTAATAAGAATATGGTGTAAATTGTTCTCATTGAATGATAGCATTTTTCTCAAATGCAAAAATATAAATAATATTGGTAAAAGACAATCAGAAGAATGAAGTTGAAGGTATAATTTAATGGTCTAATCCTAAATTTTAGAAAAAGGTAAAAAGTATTTAAAAATTGGGAATATTGATGAGGATTTTTGCTGCTTAAAAAAGCCAGCTCAATTAAATTTTCTCTGCTGAATTTTTAAGGATATTGTATAAAAACTCTCTTGCACGGAACAATTGAGCCTTGACCGTTCCCAAAGGAAGCTCTAATTCTTCGGCAATTTCTTCATAAGAATATTCTTCGAAATATCTTAAAATGACAAGTTTACGATAATGAGGTTTGAGGCGATCTACAATCTCACGCATCAATTTAATTTTTTGTTTTTCGATATACTTTTCTTCAGGGTCGAGGGTTTCAGAAGGAATATTATGGGATACTTCGTTTGCATCATCGTAATTATCAAACCCTTTGTTCATCGAAAAACACATTTTCTTTTTCTTGCGGATAAAATCTATGCAGTTATTGGTGGCAATTTTAAACAACCAGGTGCTGAAAGCATAATCCGGAGTATATTGATTAAGGTTTTTAAAGGCTTTCCCAAAGGCTTCTATCGTTAAATCATCGGCATCAGTAGAATCGTTGGTCATTTTAAGCAACATAAAATAAAGCGAATCCCTGTAATTATTCATCAAATCAGCATACGCTTTCTGATCGCTTTTCCCTAAGGCAAGCTGAACCAAATCATAATCGCGTTGTGCTTTTTCGGTGAGTTTAAGATTTACTTCCATTTATCTGGTTTTGAGATCATATTTATTAAAACGATCATAGGATTGAAAATAACAAAAAATAATTCAAAAAAAGGCACGAGTAATAAGAAATTCTTCTCGTTCAGTTTTTTCATACAGCTTTTATAAATTATTAGCTGACTTATTAATCGCAGAACAAATAACGCAGGAATTATTAATAAAGTATAATTCAACGAAAACAGGCTAAGCATACTTACAAAAAACAAGAATTGAGAAACAGTATACAAACCTAGGCTAAATTTAGTGGATGGTTTATAATATTTACCGGATGTTAAATGCCTTCGTTTTTGAGTGAACCATGATGCCAATGTTTTTTTTGCATCAGAAACAGTATGACTTTCGTAAGAAATCATTATTTTTGTATTCAGTTTAGAAGCGGCTGCATTCACAAATAAATCATCATCGCCAGATTTTATTTTATAATGGTTAATGAAGCCATTTTGCCTGTAAAACAGATTCTTACGGTAAACAAGATTACGACCAACTCCCATATAAGGCAAACCCATTAAAGCAAAGGATAAATATTGTATCCCAATTTGCAGGGTATCGAAACGAATGATTTTGTTAAGCAAACCTGGTTCTTGTTTGTATTTTCCATATCCCAATACAATTTCAGTTCCGCTGTAAAATTGCGACTGCATCTCTTCTAACCACTTCATACTATGAGGTCTACAATCAGCATCTGTCAATAATATAATATCGTTTTTTGCCGATTTAATACCTATGGTTAAAGGAAATTTCTTGCCACTAAAAAAATTGACGTTATCTTTGAAATTTACAATTTTAAGATGTGCATATTTTTCGGATAATATTTTTAACAAATAGTAAGTCTCGTCGTCGGAGACATCATTTACTACTATCACTTCAAAATCAGAAAAATCTTGTTCAAGAATCAGAGGGAGGTTTTCTTTTAGATTATGGTATTCGTTTTTAGCACAAATAACCACAGAAACAGCCTGATGAGTACGCGACTGAATCTTGGGTTTATAAAAAGACAGTCTGCTGAAAACGGCCCAATAATAAAAAAGTTGAATGAAAACCGCTCCGTAAAAAATATAAAGGAATATATTAACAGTAGGATTATCAGTAATTAAATCAAAATGCATAGTTGGAATAATTGATATGCAAAAATATTTATTAAAAATGAATATGTATTGTGTTTGAAAATTATTTATAAACATTCTACTGGTTTTATAAACAATATCAATTTATTCTATGGATATTTTATCTTCTAAGTAATCTTTTTTTTAGCAAAAAGGCCCTTTTAATATTATTCCAAAAATTCAGGTTTGATTTTTTATTGAAGAATAAAATAAAGAATGCTTCAACAGATTTTCAATTGCTATAAGGGTAGCGACAATGTCCATTTCAATGATAAATTATCTTTCAATCGGCCCAATGAATAAGCACCGTATCGGTAATACGCGCCAAATCCAAAACTGCTCAATCCACTTTTTATCAGATTATTAAGACATAAACCCGATTCAAAATAGCCCTTATCTGGCGCTCTTAAAATAATATTTCTATGATTGCTGATATTATCCATACTTCCAATTAAAACATTGCTTAATACAACTATTTCGGGTTTGAAATTTTTAAGGCTAAAAAGCAGATTGCCGAAACTATGCCTGAACATCAAAGACACAAACCTATTTGTTGCAAATTCATTGTAACGCATGGTGTTGAATGTGTTAGGAATGTCAATGTAGGCATCGTTATATCCAGCTTTAGCAGCAAACTGAATCATATAGGGTAAATTATCATCAGCAATTCCGGCATTGGCTGTCAAAGTAGTTTTTCCCAAATAATTGGTATAAAAACTTTTTTCAATTTTTACTTCAAGTTTCTGGTAATTGTATTCTCCCATAAAAACACCTTTGAGACCATGCGTATAATTAAGCCATACGATTGGATATTTTGTCGGTAAAGGCATCAGTTTGTTACGGACCTTCATATACTTTTCATTGTAAGCATATCGAATCCCAACTTGAATATCGGTAAAATTAAAGATGTCGGGTAAAAGTGTGGCATTTCCATTCTTAATAGCAAATTCATAATTGTAAAGGCTGGACTTCTGCATTTTATCTATAGTCAGTTTCACCTGCATATATTTCAATGTTCTGAAACATACTGCAAAAGAAGTCCTTTCCGTTTTATCAAAATCTCTGGCAAAAAATTCCCTGTAATTGCCTTCTAAGAATGATTTCTTTTCGTTATAAAAACTTGAATTTCCGCTTTCGCTGATATCATTTGAATAGACTAACATACATTTTAAATCCCAGGGTTTATAAAAGGAGTAAACTGCATCTCCTCCAAATTTATGGGTTTTATCACCAAACCCATAGCCCCAGTAGCCTCCCACTGAGAAATTTTTAGAAAGTTTTTCACTGCTGTGTATACCTATGCCAAGCCTAAGTTTTTCATATTCATTAAGCAAAATAAGTTTATCAATATCCAGATTGATGATTCCCCAAGGTATTTTATTATTTATAAGTGCCTGAATGATATCCAGTTTTTTTTCGAAATGAAACTTTTCACCCAGACTGTCAATAACATGATAGGTTTTCAATTCTTTTTGAGTTAAAGAATCAATACGGTGGAGATTCCAATATATTTCAGGTTGCAAACTTGCACTGTCAGCGATTTCTAATTCAATATTACTGAAAGTTTTCTTTGGTATATCTGGCGACAATAAGATTTCCTTTAAATAGGAACGTCCATTTACAATCAGTGGATAGGGCAGATTGTCCATCATAAAAGATAACTCTGTATTTAATTGTACAGGAAACCATTGTTTACCTTCGATGAGCTCATATTTTTGCTGTATATTGATACTTAAGCCTTTTTGTTGCGGCTGAGCGGGCGAAGCAGTGGCACTTTCTATGGCCCATTTATAGGAGTTGATATACAATAAACCTTTGAGTCCTTCGAAATTTGTATTTTTTCTAGGGTGGTAAGAAATAATAAATGTTGTGTCTTTTTGATTTGATGCATATAAAGTATCTTCAATCTGAAAGTAATACTTGCTTAAACAAGCATTGCTAATAGGATTGATGTAATACTTCTCAAAAATATTAAAGCTTTCGTTGTAAAAAGAAAAAGATTGCAACTGTGAACCAATAAAAGTAAAAATTGGATTTTTAAAGCCAGAAACGCGCGAAGCTAAAACTTCTTCAAAGTTATTATCGGGTTGAAGAAATTTGCGTTTAGTAACACTTTCGATCATCAGTAGGTGTTGATGATTGAAGAAATTTCTCATTCTGATAGCAGTACTGTCTTCTATGGTTTTACTTTTAACTATAATACTGTCGGTCTTGGATGTAAAAATAAGTTTGTTGTAAGAGGTATAACTAAAAGACAATTGTTTTTCAGGATTATTCAAATTTCTGTTAGCCAAAACATTACGAATAATCCGATGGGCAGGGTTTTCTCCGGCAACAATGGTAACTGCTGTTAGCTCTAACTGCTTTTCTTTCAAACGTATGAGCAGATTATTCTTTATTTCAGCAATAGCTATTACTTTGGTTTCAAAGCCAACATAACTGATTTTTACGTAAACGGCAGTCTGTTGAAGTCTGAGGCTAAATTTGCCGTCAATATCTGTAGAAGTTCCATTAGTGGAATTGTTGACAGTTATGTTTACAAAAGCCAGGGCTTCACCATTTCTGGCATTGACTACTTTTCCATTGATAAGATTGTCTTGTGAATAAGAAAATAATGCAGTTAAATTTAACAGTAAGATGAGTAGCAGATTTTTGAGACTGATGAGCATGAATAGAAATTTAAGTAGAGTTTAATGAATTAAAACGCTTTTAAAAATAATAAATACTTGATATAAGACAAAAGTAATAAATTGTCCTACGTTTCCTATAATTAAATAAAAAAAGAGGCTGTCTCCTCAGAGCAGCCTCTTTTTTCAATACAAAGTTTTGTATTAGTTTTTACTGATCGTTTTAACGATAACTTCATTGTTTTGATATATTTTTACAAAATAAATCCCTTTTTTAATGCTTTGAAAATCAATGTTGACATTATTACCTGTTAACATCTGTTTGTAAATAATCAAACCTTCTAAAGAATATACCTCAACAAAATCGTTGTTTGAGAAATCGCTTAAAGAGGTCAGGGTAATATTATTGATGGCAGGATTAGGATAAACAGTCATATTGTTGGAAGCTGATTTACTTGAAAAAAGTGAACTTGCACTGATAATAGGATTGGTAGATAAACCAGCTTGTTTAATCTGAATAAATTTTGACAAAGATCCTGGCACAGAAATAATCAACCATCCTAGTCTCATTTGAGCTGAAGTATTCGCTGAAGCAGTTACGGTAGCTGTTGCATTGTTATTTCCGTTTGAAGGAGTATAAGTCAACCAGTTAACATCACTGGTGATAATCCATCCTGAATTTGAAGTTATATTAAATGTTTTTGAGACAAGTGGAGTTGCATCAAACGTAAGTATAGTAGCAGATACGTTGAGAAAAGGCAATGTATTTAATCCGGCTGCTTGTTTAACTTCTATAGTTTTAACAATCGTTCCTGAAGTAACTTTTACAAGAGCAGTTCTGATAGCAGTTGTAGTATTGGCAGTAGCTGACAGATTAATGATTAAATTATTTGAACCAGCAATAGGAGAAACTGTCAGCCAGCTTATTGGATTTCCAGTTGAGACTATTGGCAAAACACTTACGGTCCAATTTACATTTGATGCAATAGCAAAAGTATCAGCACAGGCATTGCTGGATGGCAATAAAATATTTGTTCTGGATACATAAAGATAAGATACTGGGGTTATTGCTGATGTAGGTTGTTTTACTTCTATGGTTTTGATAATTGTTCCTGAAGTAACTTTTACCAGAGCAGTTCTGATAGCTGTTGTGGTATTAGCAGAAGCCGCCATATTGACGATTAAATTATTAGAACCTGCAATAGGTGTAACTGTCAACCAGGTGGGTATCGTAGTTGAATTAGCAGTTCCTGTAACCATTATTGTCCAGTTTGCATTGGAATTAATAGCAAAAGTATCTGTACAGGCATTGCTGGATGGCAATAAAATATTTGTTCTCGAAAGATTGAGATAAGAGAGAGTAGCAGAAGCCGCAGGTTGTTTTACTTCTATGGTCTTGATAATTGTTCCTGAAGTCACTTTTACAAGAGCAGTTCTGATAGCTGTTGTAGTATTAGCTGAAGCTGCCATATTGACGATTAAATTATTGGAACCTGCAACAGGGGTAACTGTCAACCAGGTGGGTATCGTAGTTGAATTAGCAGTTCCTGTAACCATTATTGTCCAGTTTGCATTGGAATTAATAGCAAAAGTATCTGTACAGGCATTGCTGGATGGCAATAAAATATTTGTTCTCGAAAGATTGAGATAAGAGAGAGTAGCAGAAGCCGCAGGTTGTTTTACTTCTATGGTCTTGATAATTGTTCCTGAAGTCACTTTTACAAGAGCAGTTCTGATAGCTGTTGTAGTATTAGCTGAAGCTGCCATATTGACGATTAAATTATTGGAACCTGCAACAGGGGTAACTGTCAACCAGGTGGGTATCGTAGTTGAATTAGCAGTTCCCGTGACCATTATTGTCCAGTTTGCATTGGAAGCGATGGCAAAAGTATCTGTACAAGCATTGCTGGATGGCAATAAGATATTGGTTCTGGAAACATTCAAATAAAGGGTTGAAGGAGTCAATGACAATTGGACAATGTGCACTATTTTAGATACAACTGTTGAAGATGCATTTGTTCCTGAAATAGTAACTGTAGCCTCTCTTTGAACAGCTCCTGTATTTGCTGTAGCAATAACGTTAACAACTCCATTATTTATACCGCTGATAGGTGTTACGGTTAGCCATGTCTGATTGGATGTAACAACCCAATTCACTGAAGAAGAAATAGAAAAAGTGTCAGAACAAGCTGTTGCATTTAAAACAATATTTGTTTTTGAAACAAAAATATCATTGGTTTGCAAGGCATTCGGGGAAGTTAAATATTTGTTTAATGCAAATGAATTTCCCGAAAACATCATTAATACTAGCATTCCAATAATAAGGTGAACTGAAGAATGAGTAAACTTTTTCATTTTTAAAGATTTAAATTATTGATTACAAAAATAAAAAATTTTTAAATATATATACAAATACGAAATTGAAATATTTTATAACAATAAAACTTAGACAGTTATTAAGCCAAAAGGTTTAATACATAGACAGTAATTAAGCCGAAAAGGTTTACTGCTTATTTAATAATTATATAAAAAAATTATCCCATTATCGAAATCCCAATAAGTTTACCTATGCCAAAGGTAATTGCAGCTGCGACTAGTCCAAATAACACTTGTCTAAAACCTGAGAACCATAAGTTTTTACCAGTAAACAAAGTGATAGCAGCTCCAATCATAAATAAACCTAATGCACTAGCCAATACACTCATAACAATGGCTTGCAGTCCACTTGTAAACATAAACGGAAGAACTGGGATGATAGCACCCATAAGAAATAATATAAATGAATACACTGCTGCTTCAATGGCAGATCCTTTTATATCCTCTACATTGATACCTAATTCTTCTTTCACCAATATTTCATGTGCATTCGTAGTATTTTTAATAATTTCAGAAGCCATCTGATGAGCTTGTGCTTCTGGAATTCCTTTAGCCATATATATCAATGCTAATTCCTTCATCTCACCTTCAGGATTGGCTTCCAACTCATCCATTTCAATTTGCATCTGGTTTTCATATAATTCCTGGGAACTCTTTACCGAAATCCATTCTCCCATAGCCATTGATAAAGCACCAGCTATCATTCCGGCAATTCCTGTCAACAATACTCCTTTTTCACCTGAAGTTGCTCCTGCTACACCCATTACCAAACCAAAGTTAGACAGTAATCCATCATTGCCACCCAATACAGCTGCTCTGATAGCATTTCCTCCAACTGAACGATGACGGCTTTCAAATTTAGACATGTACTTTCCGGCTGTTTCTTTGTCTTTTTCAAGTATCGATTGAAGTATTTTTACATGATTGGTTTCAGTGCCTGTAATTTGCTGTTTGTTTTTTTGCTTGGTACTGATAATGGCCGTAGAAATACTTTTTTCAGTTTCCATCAAAACGCCCAATACATAATCGTAACCAAAAACTTTGCCAATGGTATTCAATGTTCTTGCTCTAAATGATGGTTGCATTAAATTCTCAACATTTATATTTTCTTTTTTAGCAAAAGCTTCGGCATGACTTCTTTCAATTGCACTCATTTGCCTGAATACATTGGCAATGTTTTCATCGGCTTCATGCTCGGCAAGTGTCTGGTACAAAAACCAGGCATCAATTTCTGTCTGTATGTTTTTATTTTTCATTTGATAAATATTTTTTATAGCCACGAAGGCGTAAAGAAATAAAAAATAATTTAGAAAGAAATGATTCTTAATAATTTAATTTTCAGACTTTAAGTTAATGGTATTAATTTTAAATCGCAACAAAATTAATGTAATTAACCGAGATTTACTGAAAAACTAAAAGATAAAAAAGGAGTAAATTAATTTTAGACCTCGAAGTTCAACTTAGGTGGAATAATAAATTATACTTTTTTTCTTGATAGTTTAGCTTAAACTAGCTTTTGAAAATAAATAGGATTAATTAAAATCCAGTTCAAACATAAAGGGTTACTGAACATTATATTTTTTACACTTTTATTTCCATCTATATTATTGAATAACAAACATATAAAGGAATAAAATCAATATTTGAACCTTATTGTTTAATAAGTTTTAGGGTTTGTATTGAATTTTGTAATTTCACTTTCAGAAAATACAAGCCAAGTTTGATTCCTGAAAAATTATGTTGTTCAATTTGTTTACCATTCCAAACCAATTGACCCAAGACATCAGTCAACTCATAATCTTCTTTTCCATTATTATTCATTATGTTAATCTTATCGGAAAATGGATTAGGATAAACCTGAATTTTAGGTGCATTTAATGTATTTTCATTGATAGAAGCAGGATAAATTTCAAGAAAAGCCCCGGGAGTTAATACCTTACCTGTAAAAGCAGCATAAGTTGGGGCATATTTATAAACCCTGAAAATAGAATTCATGGTTTCAAAAGGACGAACAGGATTTGAAGGAATAGTGTCTCCTTGAATTAATGGACCAGTATTGGTAACAGGGCCAATATACTTCCAAGCAAGCTGTCCTGCAGCTGTAACTTCATACAAAGTTCCTGAAGGGCCGACACAAATAATGGTATTCCCATTTGGCAAACGCTGTGCCCCAGAAATATCTCCAGCATACATTGATGTAGGAGGTGTAGCCTGATAGGTCCAGCTTAAATTCGTAGGTGCATATGCAAAACCACTCACAATGCTATAGTTTCCGTTGGCATCTACAGGAGGCGTAAACTGGTCGATGGTTGAATAATTGCGATTTACACCATTGTTGAAACAAAGTAAATCACCAGCACCAGGGCTGCCTGTTTTAATCCATTCTACATCATGTTGTTCATAATATTTTTGATTGCTAACTGTTCCGATACCATAACATAATGGGTTGCCCCAACGAAAAATCAAATCACCACCTTTTCCTCTGAGCCCACCTGTATGGCCAGCAGATTGAGCAGTAGTAGTACTATGGTCAACTATCCACACTTCACTGTTTCCCCTGACACTCATGGCAATCTGGTCAAATGTGGCATTATAATCAATAGAGTTCATGTGGTTCCAGAATATAGGTTTCGTTCTGTGATCACCCGCACAATCAACCAACTCAGGATGAGCACTTGGAACTCCATAATTTAATTTAGTGGCATCATGGGTCTGGATTAAATGATCCCAAACATGCCATTCCCAAACAACTATTCCTCCTGTTGGATAAGTAGGTTGTATTTCAATGATACAATCGGGTAAAATACATTTTTTCTGTGCAAAATCAGGTTGCTGAAAAGTGGTAGTATCAAATCCAGCAGCTTCCACCTGAGCCGTTGTTTTTTTCTCTACAACCAACATGATGATATTCCCATTGGGAAGTTTCTTAATATCGTGGTGTTGCATATAGGTTGAAGTTGAATAATCCATAGACCAAACCAGACTGTCGTTCCAGTTGTATTCTTCAATACGACCACCTTCACCGCCTCCGGTACCTAAATTCCCCTGAGTCATGCAAGCACGCAGCAAATTTCCATTTTCTAACAGATAAACAGCTTGACCGGGTGCATAGGTACTTGCTGTCCATTCATGAACCTTACGACCTTCATTATTTATCAGATAAGTCTTGGTATATTGCTTAGGAGCAAATAAAGTATATCCTTTAAATGTGTGAGCTGTGTCGTTGATGAATACTCCCATAGTTTGTGTTTGTCCATAAATTGTCTGAACAAAAACAGATATCAACAAGAAAATCAGTATTGTAAATATTTTTTTATTAATCATAATTTGGTTCTCCTATTTTATTTCTTTTATAACTATTTTTTTATAATGCTAAGTACTCGAAGCACTTCAAGTACTTATTTTATTACAATCATTTTTTTACTTATTTGCTGATTATCACCTTTTAAAATATAAAAATACATTCCGTTGGCCACTCTATTACCAGCTTCATTGTATGCATTCCAGTTAACAGTATATTTTCCTTTTGAATAATTTCTATTAATCAAGGATTTTACTTTGTTTCCCGAAAAGTCGTAAATATCGAGATTTACATACTTTGAATCGAAAATCTCAAATTCAATGGTCGTACTATTCGAAAAAGGATTTGGGTAGTTTTGATTCAACAAATCAGGTGATTGATTAACATCATTGTATTCTTTGATAGTATTAAGATCAGCTGGAACAAAATAATTAGGCGTAGCACCTGTCATCGTGTTTCCTGGTGTAAGTATTTGACCATTCAAAGCTGGATGGGTATTTGTATACCTATAAGCTCTGAATACTCCATTATAGGTTGGGTAGTTGTCCACTTTCACCTTTTTTATTCCATCCCTCGTCATTGGATTGATGTATTCCCAAACAATAGAAGTGTCTAAAGGTGCAACTTCAAAAAAATGGCCATCATTCATAGAACAAACCAAGGTATTTCCATTGGGTAAACGCTGAGCACTGGAGCCAATGGTACTATAGAAGGAAGTATTGTTTTTACTGGAATATTTCCATACTATTTGTTTGGAAACATTTTTCTTTTCCTTCATTAAATTATTATCTGGTGTATTTACAACATTATATCCAGCATCAGGCGGATTTACGAAATTTCCAGTATTAACACCAGCAGCGTTTAAAAATGGATTAATTTCTACAATATACGATTGAGGCGTAAGTTCAAAAAGATTTTCAGCATTGTTAAAAATCAAGAAATTGCCTGCGCCAGGCAAACCCGACTTAATCCACTGTATATCATGCGAACCACCTAATTGTTTGTGCCCTGCAGTTGCTTTTTCCCAGTTGTCCAATACCGAAGGAGGATCTCCTTTGTCGTATTTGGCAGGATCCCCAAACCTGTATTTAAAATCACCGCCACTTCCGGCAGCCAATGCAATACTATTAGCAGGCTGATTAGCAATAAAAGTATTCCCATGATCTATCACGTAAAACTCACCATGTACTGAATTAATGACAATTAAATCGAGCGTCTGATTATAATCCAGCGAGTTACAATGCATCCAATCACTTTTAACTGAATTCCCCCTTATATTTAAATCAATTTTTCCGGGAGTATTTGCAATTACACCATAAGTGGGTAAGCTTGGGTACAAATCCTGAACGACGTGATCGAAGAAACACCATTCCCAGATAATGTTGCCCTGCCTGTCAACCTCGACAATAGCATCCATTTGAGGATTGGTATATGTATTTGTCGCATCACATCCTGCAGCCAAACATTGTGCTGAAGTTAGATCTTTGTTGGCAATATAAATAAAGGTAGAATCGCCTAGTTTTGGATTGAAGATTTTTGCAAAATCATGATGCCCATGATAGGTAGAACGGGTTTCTGTATATTGCCATACTGTATTTCCATTCCAGTCTAGTTCTTTCCAGGTATTCTGACTACTTGGATTACCACCCACAGCATCCAGCAATGTACCTGCTTCTGTAAAACGAGGGTTGGTTCCAAGAGGCCATGTGTGAATCACATGTCCCTCCATATCAATCAAATAGGAAGTGCCACGGGTTCCAAAAAGGGTATAGCCATTGTAAGCTTTTGAAGAATTCCAATACCTTGTTTCTGTAGGAACCATAAAACATTCCTGTGCAAAAATTGTAATTGCAAACAAGAAAAAGACTGATAATAAAAGTGTTCTTTTCATAATAATTATTTATTTGATTAAAATCATTTTATTTGTAATTTCGTTATTAGCTGCCTCTAGTTTAATATAATAAATACCATTCGGATTTTTTTCGGCATTCCATTGATAATTATGCAAACCACTGTTTAATCTTTCATCTACTAAAGTTTCCAATAATTGTCCGAAAGAATTGTAAACTTTTAAACTTACATTTTCAGTTTTTGCTAGATTAAATTGAATAGTTGTTGTATTTTTTAATGGATTAGGGTAATTTTTAAATTGATAATTGTTAGGATACAAATTAGTATTTTCATTTATGCCAAGCGTTCCGGCTGTATATTTTCGAACAACTCTAAATCCAATATGATACCATGGATGATTTGGATCCAATGGTCCTCGATAATAAGTCGGATTACGGTTTGAAACCCTTGAATGTCCATCGCTTTTACCATTAACCATAAGTCCATTATACCAGTTCCCACCTCGCATGCCCCTGTAAGGCTTTCCATCAGGCATTATAAACCCAGAAGTAGGTCCGGTTGGATTGCTATAAGCACTTAAACTATAATAATTCTGACCATACCAATCGTTGAGCATTTCCCATGCATTTCCTTGCATATCATAAAGTCCAAAGCCATTCGCACCATCTAAAGTTTGATAAGAAGTTGCACTTGAAGGCCAGTTATAATTAGCATTCAGTTTTAAAGTACCATCGTAAAACCCTACAGGTGTAGTTTGAGGAATCGTACCAGCTTCATAAGGATCTCCTGAAGTTGGAAGATTTGCCCTGTTAATATCAAGACTATCCCCACAAGGATAATTAAAATAAGGATTGATATGTCCACCTCTGCCTGCCCATTCCCATTCAGCTTCTGAGGGAAGACGATAGCCATTTTTCGTGAAATCACATCCCCATGTTTGAAGATTATAGCAAATTTGTAGCCCATTTTGTACACTTAACCAATTACAGAAAGCAGCAGCACCTGACCACATTACACCAACCATTGGGTGATTTGCCCTGAAATCGGCCATTGTAAATAAAGAACCATTGTATGAAATACTATAATAAGAAGCAAATTGATTGGTATAGCAAATAATATTCGTATCACCACTAAGGTAAACTGTATTATTAGTAACAGTTATTCCCCCACTAAGCAATGAAGCATTTAAATAAGTAAGGAATTGCTGATTGGTTGTTTCTGTTTTCGACATCAAAAATGAATCAACTTTTACAGAGTGAATGGGTAATTCGTCACTGGGATGCTGTGGGTCAACAAAACCAAAATGATCTCCCATATCATAAATTCCTGAAGGAATCAATGCTTCATTTAAATTTAAATCTTTATTATCCATTCCACCCCTTACAAGCAAAACATTTTCACTGATGGTTTTATCATTATAAGAAACAATTCCATAATCAACATTTATATCCCAGGCTTTTGTGGGGGTATTGATCATAGAAGTTGAGGACCAGTAATTTCCAGCTAACACATTTGGGAAATAAGTTGTATTGAATGAAGGATGGTGCCTGGAAACATCATTTAACGACTGAATTTCCTTGACATTTGGTAAACGCCAATCCGTTTTGCCGGCTAAAGAAGAGCTATTAGCATACACAAGTGCTTGTTCCCATGTCATTGTATTGACTGATTGAATTTTCTGCCAAATCAAACCAGTATAATTATCAGTAATTGTTTGATTTCCATTATCAGTAAAATGAGCAACTGAAAATGTAGTTGTAATTGGATTTCTAACTGCTCTTACATGCATTTTTTTGGTCCCTCCTGCACTTACAGTTTCTGATTTCGGATGAGCTCCAATGCCTCCACCGGCATTAACAACCCAAACTTTTGTAGTATCATCTGCTCCTTTTTCTTTAGTCCACCAATATTCAGCCAATGTCTTAGTGAAATAAACAGTATCAATAGCTGGATTTATACAATTTTCATTAATAATACTATATAATTCGATAGCAGTTGGAAGTCGCCAATCGGAAGAACCTGCAAACACAAGATTATCGCAGTATGTAACTGCATTTTCGTATTTCATCTCACCACCATCAACTTTTTGCCAGATTAATCCGGTATTGTTGTCGGTAATCGTTCCATTTCCATTATCGGTAAAAGAAAGCGGATTAATTACAAAATCAGCATCTTCTCCATGTGTTGATGTAAAACTGTTAGTTTGTCCTGTCTCTGGAAGTTTGAATGGGATAAGTTTTTGGGCTTCTGATTGATAAAAGCAGAAGCCAATAATAATGATTATGATAATTTTTTTCATTGTGTTAATATTAATTAGATAATATTTCTTATTTTAAATATTGATTATAGATCAATTAATGATAAACCAACAGTAGCATATATATCATTTGGCTTTATCAATAAAACTTTATTGAAAATCGTTTTAGCCTCAGTAAGTTTCCCAAGTTTATAATTAGTCATAGCTAAAATACAATTGATGTTATAATCAAAGGGATATTGATTTAATGCTATTTCAAGATACTTAATTGCTTCTTTATAATTCTCTTCTTTATAATAAATATAACCTAAATTATAATTTGCATTACAATTATTAGGTTGGAGTTTTATAATTTCTTCATATTGAGTTTTTATAAATCCAAATTTTTGTAATGTAGTTGCTGGATAAATTATTCCAAATCTTGCTTCTACTGACAAGGGCAATATATTAATTGCTTTTTGGTAAAAAGATATTGATTCAATATATTCTTCTTTTAAGTATGCTAACCAACCCATTCTTAAATTTATTTCATAAGATTTTTCATCATAAATATTCTGTAATGTTTCAAACGCTTTTTTATAATCTCTGCAAAATTCACTTAAATAACTATTTTTAAATGCAATTTGATTAGTTGCATTATCTTGAGCTAATGCAAATTTATTCGTAAAAAAAATTGCAGAAATTAAAAAAATCTGAATTAAAAATATTTTTAATCTTTTCATTTATTTGAATTTAATTTTCAAATTTTTGTTGTACATTTATTAATCATATATGATACTCCCCAAAATTAGGACACAAAGTTAAGATAAAAGTAGTACTTTT
>JBAXNW010000015.1:0-70260 GCA_037133555.1 Bacteroidota bacterium | reverse complement strand
GTTCTATTTTGTGTCTGGGGAAAATCAAAAAAATGAATTTTTAGAACCCACCTTATAATTACTTAAAGCGTTTAAAAAATCCTCCAACTTTACGAAACAATTCTTATTTTTGCATTCCAACCTGCCAGATTTTTCCAACCTGGCAGGTTTAACGAATTTTATTATACTATTATCATAAAAAATGCAGATTTCTCCTAAATACAATCCCCAGGAAACAGAAAACAAATGGTATGCTTACTGGATGGGAAAAGGGCTTTTTCGTTCTATTCCCAACGAAAAACCACCCTATACCATTGTAATTCCGCCACCCAACGTAACGGGTGTACTTCATATGGGGCATATGCTCAACAATACCATACAGGATGTTATTATCCGCCGTGCCCGTATGAAAGGTTATAATGCCTGCTGGGTTCCAGGCACCGACCATGCTTCTATTGCTACCGAAGCAAAAGTAGTTGCTAAATTAAGGGAAGAAGGTATACAGAAAAAAGATATTTCGAGAGAAGCATTCCTTCAACATGCCTGGGAATGGAAAGAAAAACATGGAGGCATCATACTCGAACAACTCAAGAAATTAGGTGCCAGCTGCGACTGGGAACGCACCAAATTCACCATGGATGCTGATATGTACGAATCAGTAATTCAGGTTTTTGTGGAACTTTACAACAAAGGACTCATATACCGTGGGGTTCGCATGGTCAACTGGGATCCTAAAGCATTGACGGCCGTTTCTGACGAAGAAGTCATCTTTAAAGAAGTAAATTCGAAACTCTATTATATAAAATATTTTATTGAAGGCAGCAGCGATTTTATTACTGTTGCCACTACCCGCCCCGAAACCATATTAGGCGATACAGCTGTTTGCGTTCATCCAGAAGATGAAAAATACGCTTTTCTGAAAGGGAAAAGAGTTTTGGTGCCACTACTCAATCGTTCGGTTCCGGTTATCTTCGACGAATATGTTGACCGTGAATTTGGAACTGGCTGTCTGAAAATTACACCAGCCCACGATATCAACGACTACAACCTGGGTATTAAATACAAACTCGAAACTATCGATATCTTCAACGACAACGGCACGTTGAACGAAAAAGCACAGTTGTATATCGGAGAAGACCGCTTTGCCGTTCGTAAAAAGATTAGCAAAGAACTGGAGGAAAAAGGCCATCTGGCCAAAATAGAAGAATATGCCAACAAAGTAGGCTATTCCGAAAGAACCGATGAAGTGATAGAACCTAAACTTTCGCTGCAATGGTTTATGCGTATGGGCGAAATGGCCAAACCAGCCTTAGACGTTGTAATGAACGATGATATTAAGTTTCATCCTGCCAAGTTCAAGAACACTTACCGTCATTGGATGGAAAATGTTAAGGACTGGTGCATCTCTCGTCAGTTGTGGTGGGGACAACAAATTCCTGCCTGGTATCTGCCCAATCGTGAAATCGTGGTTGCTATGAATGCTGAAGCTGCCTTAGTTGTTGCCCGCCAGAAATTCCCTGAACAAAACTATCAGCTGACTGATTTAATACAGGATGAAGATGTATTGGACACCTGGTTTTCATCGTGGCTTTGGCCTATCTCGGTATTTGATGGTATCCGCAATCCAGAAAACGATGACATTAAGTATTACTATCCTACCAAAGACCTGATTACTGCTCCTGAGATATTGTTTTTCTGGGTAGCCCGTATGATAATGGCCGGACTGGAATACCGCAACGAAATCCCCTTCAAAAATGTGTATCTTACGGGTATAGTAAGAGATAAACTCGGCCGTAAGATGTCGAAATCTCTTGGAAATTCACCTGACCCGATATTGCTGATGGAACAATACGGAGCCGATGGGGTGAGGGTAGGGATGTTGCTTACTTCTCCTGCCGGTAACGATTTACCTTTCGACGAAAGCTTGTGCGAACAGGGCCGTAATTTTACCAATAAAATATGGAATGCCCTGCGTTTGGTAAAAGGCTGGGAAATTGACGAAAATATTCCTCAACCCGAATATGCAAAAACAGCCATTCAATGGTTTGAGTCAAAATTAAATGAAACCTTTGCTATCATTGAGGATCACTACGAAAAATACCGCCTGAGCGATGCCCTGATGACGACCTATAAACTGATATGGGATGATTTCTGCTCATGGTATCTCGAAATGATCAAACCTCAGTATCAACATCCGATTGACAAAGCTACTTATGAAGCAACAATCGTTCTTTTTGAGAAACTGATGAAGATACTGCATCCGTTTATGCCTTTTATCACCGAAGAAATCTGGCATTTACTTGACGAAAAAGACGATGATAATTGCCTGATGGTAGCCGATATGCTAAGAGCCGAAGACGCGGATCCATTGATTTTACAGCAATTCAATACAGCTTTGGAAGTGGTGATGGCCATCCGGACTTTTCGCAAAGAAAAAAATGTGTTGAACAAAGTAAGCATTTCTCTTTTTATTCGTAAAAACAACAATGAAATGCCAGATACTACGTTTGATGCAATTGTTGCCAAGCTTTGCAATATTGATAGGATTGAATATATCAGCGAAAAAATGGAGTCAGCACAAAGTTTTATTGTGAAAACAACTGAATTTTATGTTCCTTTGTTGCAGGAAATCAATGTAGAAGAAGAATTGGCGAAATTAAGCATTGAGCTGGAATATGCACATAAATTTCTGAATTCGGTGAAGATGAAACTGAGCAACGAACGTTTTGTAAACAGTGCGCCTGCTCAGGTAGTCGATCTGGAAAAGAAAAAACAATCGGATGCTGAACAAAAAATACAGGTTTTAGAAGAACAAATTAATAAACTTAAATAAAATTGTAATTCACCGGCAGACTTCAAGTCAGCCCGTGAATAGACAGATTTAAAAATTAAAATAGTATACACTAGCTTGGACTTAGTTTTGTCATTCCGAGTGATAGCGAGGAATCTCATTCATATAGCATTTAATTTTAAAGATGCTTCACTTCGTTCAGCATGAAAAAATAATATCACATTACAAACATTACAAACATTAACACATGAAAAATTATCAAAAAATAAACAATCTTATAGGATGGTTTACTTTCCTGATCGCTGCCAGCGTATACCTGCTGACAGCTGAACCAACTGCAAGCTGGTGGGATTGTGGCGAGTACATAGCCACAGCATTCAAACTGCAGGTAGGGCATCCACCAGGAGCTCCCACTTTTCAGTTGTTTGGCAGAATATTTACCTTGTTTGCCTTTGGTGATGTTACCAAAGTGGCTTATTTGGTGAATGCCATGTCTGCTCTCTCCAGTGGATTCTGTATTTTATTTTTGTTCTGGTCTATCACCTTACTCGGTAAAAAGATCATGGTAAAGGATGGAGAAATGACCACTCCTAAAATGATTGCTATTTTCGCCAGCGGCTTTGTAGGTGCTTTGGCTTACACTTTTTCTGATTCCTTCTGGTTTTCAGCGGTGGAAGGTGAAGTATATGCCATGTCGTCTTTTTTTACAGCCCTCGTGTTCTGGGTAATTTTTAAATGGGACAGTGTTTCTCACGAAAAACATTCCTTCCGCTGGATCATTTTGATTTCTTTCCTGATTGGCATCTCCATCGGAGTCCATTTATTGAATTTATTAGCCATACCTGCCATTGTATTGGTATATTACTTCAAAAATTACAAAACTGCCACACGCAATGGAATCCTCCTTTCACTTGGATTATCTGTTGTAATGCTTGGCATAATATTATGGGGTATTATACCTTATATAGTGGATTTAGCTGGGAAATTTGAATTGCTCTTTATCAATGGAGCTGGTCTGCCTTTTAACTCAGGTACCATCATTTATTTTATTTTGTTGTTGACGGGCATTATTTTTGGTGTCAGGTATACTACCCGCAAAAAGAAAGTGGTCTTAAATACAATTTTTGTGGCCCTTGTCTTTATTCTGGTTGGATATTCTTCTTTCTTTATCCTGGTCATCCGTGCCAATGCTGACACACCTATCAACGAAAACAATCCCAAGGATGCCATTGGTTTGCTTTCTTACCTTAACCGTGAACAATATGGTGAAAACCCCTTGGTATATGGACAGTATTTTACAGCGCGTCCCAGTGGTTCCAAAGAAGGTTCTACCAAATATATAAAAGGCAAAACCAAATACGATGTAGTAGGGACTAATTTTAGTTATACTTACGATGCCAAAGATTGTACCGTTTTCCCCCGCATGTACAGCAACGACGCCAGCCGCCAGCACCCTGCCATGTACAAGGTATGGGCAGGTATTCATGGTGACCGTACACCTACTTTCGGCGAAAATATCAAGTTCTTCTTCCGTTATCAATTGGGACATATGTATTTCCGCTATTTTATGTGGAATTTTGCTGGCCGTCAAAACGATATACAAGGCCATGGTTACGATACCAACGGCAATAAAGAAATTACCAACGGTAACTGGATCAGTGGAATTAAATTTTTGGATGCTATGAGATTGGGTAACCAGGATCAGTTGTCAGAATCGCTCAAAAACAACAGAGCCCGTAATACTTTTTATTTCCTTCCGCTTATACTCGGATTGCTTGGGATGTATTACCATTATAAAAAGAATGCCAAAGATATGTTTGTAGTCTTCCTTTTATTTTTCTTTACCGGTTTGGCTATTGCCATTTACCTGAATATGCCGCCTATGCAACCCCGCGAAAGGGATTATGCCTTTGCAGGATCCTTTTATGCCTTTGCCATCTGGATTGGGTTGGGCGTGATGGCCCTCTTCGATATTTTATCGAAACGCAAAGTACCTGCCATGGCAAGTGTTGTATTGGCAACCGTTTTATCACTGATTTCGGTTCCTTACATTATGGCTAAAGAAGGCTGGGACGACCACGATCGCAGTCATAAATATTCGGCCCGCGATATTGCCATCAATCACCTGAATTCCTGTGCACCGAATGCCATCTTAATTACCAACGGAGATAACGATACTTTCCCCTTATGGTATGCCCAGGAAGTGGAAGGCGTAAGAACCGATGTAAGAGTGGTTAACTTTACCCTTGCTTCGGGTGCCTGGTATGTGGAACAATTGTTTTCACAGATGTATAAATCAGCTCCTTTGCCATTTACCTTGCCTGCAGAAAAATACAAACAAGGTACCAACGATTACATCCCTGTGAGCGAAACCGGTGGTGCTGAGTTTATTGACCTCAAACAGGTGATAGACTTTATCAACAGCGACAGTCCAGAAGCCAAGGCAACGATGCAGGACGGACAACCGAGCAGCTATTCGCCTACCAATAAGGTGAAACTAAAGATTGATTCTGCTTATTTAATAAGCAAAGGAATTATACCTAAAGACAAAATAGGCAAAATCTTTCCTTCCATCGAATGGACCATCGGAAAAGCAGGCTTGTATAAAAACGAAACCATGATGCTCGATTTTCTGGCGACCAACAATTGGGAACGTCCTGTCTATTTTGTGAATCCTTCATCCGTAAGAAGTATTGCCAATATTGCCGATTATTGCCAGCAGGAAGGCATTGTTTCACGCCTTTTGCCCTATGCTTCAAGCAATCGTTCCGAAGGCTTCAGTGGAGTTTCCATCGATGCTACCTACGACTTGCTGATGAACAAAAGCAAATGGGGTAATCTCAATCAGCCAAACGTTTACGTGGATCCAGAAAGTATGCGGAGCTGCCAGGTGGCCCGCAGTCAATATGCTAGGTTGGCACAAGCTTTGATACTCGAAAACAAAAAAGATTCAGCCGTAAAAGTCCTTGACAAAGCCAATGAATTTTTTCCTAACAGTAAAATGGAGTTTGATATGTATATGATTTCACATATTCAATTGTATTACCAGGCAGGAGCTTTTGCCAAAGGCAATAAAATGGCTGAGATTATATTGGCAAAATGCAAAAACGACCTCGATTACTTCGATTCAGTGGAAGCAGAATACCGCAGAAGCGTGGCTCAGGACCGCGGACAAGCGATCTATGCCATCAAAGGCATTGCCCAGGTCTGCAATATGTTCAAACAAAATGACATCATTAAAAAAGCCGAAGATATTATGAGGATACATCCCGAAATGTAAATGGGTTTCGGTAATAAAATAATAAAGGCTGCCCGTTTGGACAGCCTTTCTTATTGGCCCTATATGCTTCGTAAAGCAAGCCATTTCTAAGAAAGGGCTTTTCTTACATTATTTGTTGGGATTTGTGTCTCTATCCCAACCTTCTTTAGATTATTGGATACTTCAATTTTATTTGTTGTTAATAATTGAAAAAAATTAGAAAAAACTTTGAAAAAAATTAATTTATATGTATATTTGTGTCATATAAAAAACACTTTATGACTTAAATTATGAAGTGAACAACATCGAAATTTCGAAAATTTATTTGATGTAGCTAAAAATGCTGCAATTTGAAATAAAATAAAAATAGCTTTGCTAAAACATTTCTCTTGAACTAAGATTTCCTATTTTGAAGAAAGAGAAAAAATAGCTAAGGTGAATGCTCACTAATGGGTGTAATCTTAGGCATGAATCTACTCTTTCCTTAATAAAGGCTTCGCCCATTCACTTGAAACAATATAGCATAAAATAAAGCCTTTTTATTTAAAACTGACAAACCTAATTCTAATCTGCCCCAGAGAAATTTGGGCGAAATTAAAGGCTTATCGTATGAACTACATTACTTATTCAGAAAGATTGGAATATTTGATCGAACTCATAAAAAAAGAAAGAATCGGTTCACCAAAAATTGTTGCCGAGCGATTCGGCTGCTCAGAAAAAACAATCAGAAACATGATTAATTGCCTTAGAAACAAAGGGTTTGAAATCACCTACTGCAAGTACAATAAAAAATATTTGCTTAAAAATTAAGTTACGGAAATACTTTTGCCGTCAGATATATTTGCTTTGTATCTGGCAATTCCTTCATTTATTTATTTTAATAATCTAAAAAAATGAAAGTCTCAAAAGTATTTTCAGTGCTGATTTTCCTTCCTTTTTTAAATGCACAATCACAGCAAACACCCACTTCTTTTTTATTACCTAACTTTTCTAATCAAAGAAATTTAGATTATATTCGTGATGATGATCCGATATTAGATTTTAAGAAAGTCGTTGGTACCATTAATGGAGAATTTGGTGTAAATGACAATGGTGCAGCTTTTTACTCAATCCCATTAATAATCCCACCCGGATCTGGAGGTTTGCTGCCAGATGTGAAAATTGAATACAATAGCCAATCAGGTGATGGTTGGCTTGGAAAAGGCTGGACTATTTCAGGTTTTTCGTCAATTTCCCGAATGCCGAAAACTTTCTATCATGATTATAAAGCCGAGGGAATACAATTTAATAATTCTGATCATTTTATTTTAGATGGGAATGTATTGATACCTATACTAGGCAACAATGGATTGAATGGAACCGAATACAGGACTGAAGTTGAAACATTTTCAAAAATAACTTCATTTAGTAACAATGGTGCTACAGAACCTGATTATTTCGTTGTTCAAACTAAAGATGGGAGAATTATTGAATATGGAAATACAAATGATTCAAGGCATAAATTGTCTTTTTTAAATAAGACAATAACTTGGTATGTTAGTAAAATTTCTGATCCTAATAAAAATTATATTAGTTATACATACATTAATGATAATAATATAGGAGGAGTTTTGCCAAATACGATTAATTATACAGGAAATGATAATTTTCCGCCACTACTTCCTTATAATACTATAAAATTTAGTTATTTAGCATCAACAGATCAAAAAAAATCATATCTGTATGGGACATTGTTGTTAAATAATATGATAATGAAAGAAATACAAATTACTAATGAAAATGCATTGGTAAAACAATATAAATTTAACTATCTATCTGAATTTAAACCTCTTTTAAAAGACATAACTGAATATAATAGCATTGGAGAATCCTATAACCCGACTACTTTTAGTTATACCTCACGAGGTTTTAACGAATTTGAGTATTGGTATCCAAATATTAGTTTATATACAGTTGCAGGAACTGAATTTTCTTGGAATGAAGACCATCCTCGGGAAATGGCTGATGTAAATGGTGATGGAATGTCTGATATTATTGGATTTGGCTATTCAAATGTTTATGTTTCCTTGTCAAACGGACATGGGTATAATCCACAACAAATCTGGTATAATTACGATTTTGGAATTGCAAGTGGATGGCTATCTCATACAGAAACAACCCCCTTTTTAGATGAAACTCATCCCAGGCATTTAGCAGATGTAAACGGTGATGGGATGGCAGATATTGTTGGGTTTGCCCCTGATGGTGTATATGTTGCATTGTCAAATGGAACTAGCTTTAATCAAAAGCAAAAATGGGTATCCTGTTTTGGTGCTGCAGCTTCTGCTGGGGCATATAAAAATGAAACAATACATCCGAGATTTATTGTGGATGTAAATGGTGATAAATTGCCAGATATAGTTGGATTTGGTAATGATGGAGTGAGAGTTGCAATAAATACAGGTTATAGTTTTATCATCGATCCTCAATGGAATTTAAGTTTTTGGGGGAATAACGCAGGAAACTGGATTTACCCTCCGTATGGACCTGTAATATCAAATCCCAATCAACTGATAAGAGCGATGGCTGATGTAAATGGAGATGGAATGGCTGATATTATTGGGTTTCATTTGAATGATGTATATGTTTCATTGTCAACCGGAACGGGATTTGCTGCCCCACAATCATGGATTTCAAATAACTATTGTTATAATCAAAGCGCAGGGACATGGGATGCTAATTCTACGCCAAGATATGTTCAAGATGTTAATGGCGATGGTTTAGCAGATATTATCGGATTTTACCATAATAATGTACAAGTTGCATTATCCAATGGAATTGACCATTTTATACAAGAACCGCTACCTTGGCATGAATGGTTTGATACAGATGCTGGATATTCAAATAATAGGAATGATCAGTTTCCAAGGTATTTAGCAGATGTTAACGGTGATGGACTAGTCGACATAGTTGGGTTTCCGCATGTAGGAACTGTTTATTCTATAAATACTGGAACATCATTTCAGGCAGCAGTTCTTTTTGCTTCCGGCAGTTTTGGTTTTGATGATTGGGGTGGTACTACAACCCATATTAGAACAATTGCAGATGTAAATGGTGATGGACGTGCTGATATTATTGGGTTTGGGCATGATGCAGTAGTTACTGTTGTTTCTCGATTAGACGATGAAAGAAAAATTGAGAAAATCACCAATGGATTGGGCTTTCGGGTTCTGTTTTCTTACAAACCAATAATTAACAATACTCCCGTTTATAAATATATTGGACACGAAACTTTTCCTTTTTTAAAATTTGCCGGATCGCTTAAAGTGGTTGATCGTAATGATATTGAAAATGGAATTGGGAGTAACAATAGCATTTACTATGAATATCAAGATGCAGTAGCACATTTCTGGGGAAAAGGATTTCTTGGATTTCAGAAAATTATCGAAAAAAACTTTGTTGGGAATATAAATACTCGAAAGCAAAAGGACTATTTGTTAGATTATGTGCATTGTTTTAAACAACTTACTAATTTACAATCTTCTGTAGATGGAAATCTGGCTAAATCTACTTCATTTTCATACAATGTCTTAAGCTATCCCAATAGTTTGCGATATTACCCAAGATTATGCACCACAATTTCAATAGATTCTGTATTAAAAAATACAGTAATTAAAGAATTTTGTCAAAAAGATTCCGATTATGATGCGTTTGGAAATCCTTTAAAAATAATAACTACATCTTATAATAATGGTATTCTTGAACTAAAACAAACAGAAGATTTCCAATATACTTTTGCAGGAAGTTGGTGCCCTAACAAAACCAAGATTTTCAAAACTACAAAAGAAAAACCTGGGGAAACAGCTTATGTCAGGATAAAAGATTACGAATATAACACAACAAACGGAAATTTATTAAAAGAGACTTCAGACCCTACTGATACGAAAGCTACTGTTATTATATACAGCAACTTTGACAATTATGGAAATCCTTGGCAAAAAACTTTATCAGCATTGAATTCAAATTTACAATTACCAGATATTTACAACTATTTTAAATACGATGTAAAAGGACGGTTTATTATTGAAAAGAAAAACCCATTAGGACATATTGTTACAAATAAATATGAGCCTAAATTTGGGAATATCATAAATGAAAAAGATGAAAATAACATTATAACTGAATATTCTTATGATGATTTCGGTCGATTAAAAGCAATCATGAATGTTACAGATAACACTTCTTCTCAATTTTTATGCGAATGGGTAACTGCTAGTGGGCAAAATATTCCTTCTTTCGCACTTTATAAAAACATATCTTTTACATCTTGCAACCCTAAAAAACCTTCAATTACCCTCTATGATAAATTATGCAGAGAATTACAAACAGAAGAAATCAACCTGAACGGAAATAAGGTGTATTTACAAAAAGAGTATAATTTGAGAGGGCTACTTGCTAATATTTCCATACCATTCATAGATTTATCAAATATTTTTTGGACAACTACTCAATATGATGCTTATTGCAGAAAGATTTCTCAAGACAATCCAGATGGTTCAAACATTACAATTAACTACAACGAAAAAACAACCCAAACGAATATAACAAATAACAGTGAATCTCAAAAACAACTGATTACCGTTAATTCTCTTGATCAAATCATAAATGCTGAAGATAACAATAATGTTAAAGTCAATAATACCTATTTTAGCTCTGGTTTATTAAAAGAGTCTTATGTTGATGGAATGAATGCATCTCAATATACTTCTTTCACCTATGATTTACAAGGAAGAAGACTCAGCATTCAAGAACCCAATAGCGGCACAACTAAAACTGAATACAATGCTTATGGACAAGTTGTTAAGCAAACAGATGCTAAAAATAACGTTATTGATATGGAATATGATTTATTGGGCAGAATAACAAAAAAGACACAACAAGAAGGTACTACAATTTATGATTATGACAACCAATTACAGGGCGGTGGTAGCATTGGTAAACTTTCTTCAGTCACGGCAAATTGGAATAATGGGACAGTAAGAGATGAATTTTATTATGATTTTATGGGAAGAGATTCTGTAAGCATCGAAATTATTGATGGAAGATCATTTGTTGAGAAAAGAGAATACAATCAATGTGGAAGACTAGATAAATTAACATATCCTGACAATTTCGTAATTCAACATTTGTATAAAAACGGAGAATTGTATCAACTTAGAAATTTCCAAGCAGATCAATTAATATGGCAAGCCATCAATGAAGATAATTTTGGGAATATTGCTGATTTTAAATTTGGTAACGATGCATTTAGTTCTAAATTTTACGAAAGCTCTACGGGAAGGCTTTCAACTATTAAAACTTATAAAAATGGGAATCCTATTCAAGATTGGATATATACTTATAATAATTTTGGGGATATTAGTACAAGAAAGGATCAAGTAGCCAATTCAAATTTTGCAACCCAATCTGAAAAGTTTTACTACGATAAATTAAATCGATTAAATAGTATTATAAATATAAATGAAGGGAGTACTGATTCAATACTTTTTGACAATTACGGAAATATTACCCGAAAAGATGGAGTAGGTAATTATACTTACCATCCCATTCAATTAAATGCAGTTACTCAAGTTAATAATAACATTAATAATAGTAGCACGCCACAAGAGATTAGCTATACATCATTTAATAAGGTTCTACACATTAATGAGAATGCGGGAACCGATAATATTGACTTTACTTATGGCCCCGATTATTCTCGTCGGAAAACAAGCTATTCAAATAACCAAAATCTTTCTTTACATAAGTATTTTATAGCAGGTAATTACGAAGAAGAAGAAAGCCAAAACAATGGTTTAATCAAAAATCATTATATTTATGGGAGCGAAGGTATAGTCGCAATTTATCGATTCACTGAATCAGACAATACAGGAAATATGTATTATATTCACACCGATCATTTGGGCTCTTTCGATAGGATAACGGATGATAATGGTGCGATTGTTGACAATTATAGTTTTAATGCATGGGGCATGCGCCGTGACGCCAACAACTGGGGGATACCGGATGCTACCACTCATCTTTTTACTCGTGGGTTCACTGGGCATGAACATTTAGATAAGTTTGGCTTAATAAACATGAATGGAAGGATGTATGACCCCAATTTAGGTCGATTTTTAAGCCCGGACAATTACTTACAGGCTCCCGAAAATACACAAAATTTTAACAGGTATAGTTATTGCTTAAATAATCCACTGAAATATACTGATCCAAGTGGAGAATTG
Organism: Bacteroidota bacterium; assembly: GCA_037133555.1. Classification (GTDB taxonomy): domain Bacteria; phylum Bacteroidota; class Bacteroidia; order Bacteroidales; family JACABE01; genus JACABE01. The sequence continues at coordinate 57,968 of JBAXNW010000015.1, read as the reverse complement.
TTTGGGGTTGATGATGCATTAGTTTGGGGAGGCATTGCTCTATTTAGTTATTTAGGAGGAACTTCAGCAAATAATGGGCAATTTAATCCAATTAAATGGGACTGGAAGTCTGGTAATACATGGGCTGGGATAGGAATTGGTGCAGTTGCAGGAGGTATTGGTGGATGGGCATTTTCGGCCGGAGGGCATGCATTAGCTAGTACAGCTTTCTTTGGTAGTTTTCAGAATGGCACTATAGTTGCTTTTGGAGCATCAGGTACTATGTCATTTGGGACTGCAGGATATGTTACCGGGTTTGGGACTGGAATGGTTGTAAGCCAAGGAAATTTGAATTTTGCAAACCAAAATGGCCTTTTCTATAGTAGTATTGGAGCTTTTATTGGGTCTATTGTAGGCGCAACTTATGGGTTTAGCGAACAAGCAAAAAAATTCATGTATCAACCGCCACAAGTTGAAAGATTATCAATTAATTATGATAATAGTAGTTCTCAGATAAATGTTGGAAATTATAGAACAACTTTAAATCCTTTGCCAATTGATAAAAGTTTATTTTTTGATGGAACATGTATTGAATTAAGACAAAATTATTCTAATGGGAGTTATAATGTTGAAGACTCATGGGCTGCAATTTCTGGTCCATGGGGTAATGGTAGACTTGAGAATGGAAACTATATTGGTTCTAATTTAAGAAAGAGAACACTTTTAAGTATGTCAAGGGATGGTGTGGGATTTAGTTTGAATATGTTACCTCAATTTATTACAAACAGACTCTTTCTAGAAATACACCCTGATGGTCAAAAATATGGGAAATGGTGGTTAAATAATGGAACTGCAGGTTGCATAGGTTTACAAGTAGGCAATGCTGCATTAAATAATTTTTATAACAGTATAAACAAATACTTTATTCGATATAATCCTCAAATTAATATTCACGTTCAATATTAAAAAATAAAAAAATGAAACTACAAATTTTGATTCTTTTCTTTATAATTGTATGTAAATTCGGTATTAGTCAAAATATAAAACTAGATACTACTATTGGAGGGATTTCACTTCAAAATTCAAATTCTGTTGCTTTTTCAGCATATAATGATAAGATTTGGAATAAACTATTTGAAGATTCTGATGAATTAATAAAATCAGTATTACTAAATTTTAATAAAACCCAAAAAGTTGAATTAATAGCTCATTATGGTTGTAATAAAAATGAATTTTTAGAAGTGGTTATAAGTAATGTGCAGAAGAACAATAAATTATACAATGATACTAATAAATATATTATTACTGACGTTTTTGAATTTAAAACAGGTGAAAACATAAAGCTTGGAGTTAGCTCAAATTACGTCAGAAAGAAATTAAATATTACTTTTCTGGAAAAGAAAAAAGGCAATAATTTAATTTTAAGTTTTAGGAAAAATATTACAAATTTACCAATGTTTAAAAGGTATAATATGCCTATTTATTATGGTCGGTACTATTTTAATAACGATAAATTAATAAAATTTTCTTTTGGGTTTGAACCACAATAAATTTTAATAAACCAAATAGGTTAAAAAGATTTTTCTGGATTAAAAGAAGATTTAGAATAAAACTTAAGGTTTCTTAATGTAGGAGTTTATGGATTAGATTTTTTGTATTCCAATTTTAATAAAATGGTATAATTGAAGACTACTAATAATTAAAGATTAAAGTTCATTGTAAAATATTAATTAAGCCAATAATGAAAACACCCACAATCCTTATGATGCTGATACTATTTCAAATAGTGGCATCTTCTCAAAATACCATACATTATGAGTACGATGCAAATGGAAACAGATTCAAAAGATGGATGTTGCCTCCACAACCTCTTATGTCTCCACCAAACAATCCAAATAATAAGAATTCTTCAGTAGCTGATGATATCAATGCATTGATATCCGCTGATAGTTTCTCGCAAACCAAAATTGAAACAGACATTGCTAGCGATATTACAGATATTGTTGAAAGAGAAATAAGGGTATTTCCCAATCCGTTGCAGGAAAAGCTAAACATAACGTTGAATGGTTTAGCGAGTTCAACAAAGTATAGTTTACAAGTTTTTGATGGGGCTGCAAGATTATTTTATAAAGAAGATGCAATAAAAAATCAGACAGAAATAAATATGCAACAAGCTCATCAAGGGATTTATTATTTAGTAATTCAAGCAAAAGACGGGAAAAGAATGTTTTGGAAGCTTGTGAAAGAATAATGAAGGCATTGCTTGAGAAATGCGTATTGTCAATATTAAAAGAATTCAATTAATTGAGGGTTAAAGCCCCTATTGAATGTAAATTTTCCGTCCCCCGACTTAAAAGTCGGGGCTATTCATTAGCCCCGTCCTTTAGGTCGGGGCGAAAATACGGAATATGAACAAGGCTTTAGCCAACATATTTTATATCGCTAAACTGAAAATAATTAATACATATGCTAATTCAACTAAGCATCATCTTATTAAAAAATATTGTAAGATATTTAAATGTGACTTCAGGAAATAAATAAAAGACAGACATAAAACTACTTAGCTTTGAAAGCAATTCAAAAAATAGCAGTCCTCTTCTACTTATGTTTTTTGTCGGCAGCCTTGTTTGCAATAAATAAAACTACAACTATCGGCACAGAAGCACAAGCCAAGCATTGGTTTAAAAACCAGCCCCTTGCATTTGTTGAAAACAAAGGACAATTTATTACTACTGAAGGAAAGCCGGCCGATAATGTACTATTTAAAACAAAATATGGCAATTGCGATATTTATATTACAACGGAGGGCCTGACCTATGTTTTTCATAAGTATGAAGAAGAGAAGGGATTAAAACCTTCTAAAGAGCGCAGTCGAAATTTTGAAAAGGATTTAAAATTTGGGGATAGCGAAAAAGAAGAAAATAATAAAGTTTCCTATTATCGCCTCGATATGAAACTAATAGGAGGTAACATTGACAGAGCGAATATCATAAAAGAACAGGCTGGCAAACAAGGACATTATAATTATTTCTACCCCCATTGCCCGGAAGGCATTTACGGAGTTGAAGAATACAGTAAGCTATATATTAAAAATATTTACAAAGGAATTGATTGGGTAATTTATTCCAATAGCAACAATAAGGAACATCCTTTAAAATATGATTTTATTGTCCATCCGCAAGCATCGTATAAAGATATAAAAATATGCTTCCTCAATGAACAATCTGTCGGTATATCCGCAAGCAAAACTAAACTTCAGATACAAACCATAGCAGGAAAAATTGAAGAAGGAAATTTATATTCTTATCAATCTAATAAAGATATAAAAGAAGAAGTGAAAAGCAATTATGTATTCAATAATGATAGCATCATCGAATTTGAGCTTTCCGATTATGATACAACTAAAACCCTTATCATTGACCCTTTGGTTTGGGCAACCTATTATGGCGGAAGTTTTGAAGATGAATTAAAATCAATTTGTGTAGATGGGCAAGATAATATTTATATAACTGGATATACACAATCACTTGATTTCCCGACTCAGCAATCAACAGTAGCCTATTGGCAAGCTACAAATATTAGTGGAAATCAGGATATTATTTTAGTAAAATTTAATAGGTATGGCCAAAGATTATGGTCTACTTATTATGGAGGAACTTACGGGGATTGGGCCAATTCAATTTGTGCAGATAGTCATGATAATATTTATATTACCGGAAAAACAAATTCATATAATTTTCCAACCCAATATCTAGCAACTGCATACTGGCAAGGAGTCTATTCAGAAGTTGATGTTTGTATTTTAAAGTTTAATGGCCAGGGACAGCGGCTTTGGGCAACTTATTATGGAGGTGGTAGTTTAGATGAAGCTTTTTCAATGTGTATGGATAGTCAGGATAATTTATATATTACAGGAGCAACAATAGGTTATGATTTCCCGACTCAACAATTAATCGGAGCTTATTGGCAAGCTGACAATTCAATTGGAAATAGGGATATTTTTATTTTAAAATTCAATAATCAGGGACAAAGGCTATGGGCTACTCTATATGGAGGAAGTGAATGGGATTGTGTAAATTCAATATGTACGGATCTTCAAGATAATATTTATTTAACCGGATTTACACAATCAACAGATTTTTCAACGCAAGAATTAAATGGAGCCTTTTGGCAACCAACTAATGCTGGAGAATTTGATATATTTATATTAAAATTTAACAATCAGGGTGCAAGGCAATGGGCAACCTATTATGGCGGAACGGATACAGATTGTGCATTATCAATTTGTACGGATAACCAAAATAATATTTATATTTGTGGAAATACTATTTCAATTGATTTTCCATGCCAGCAATTAAGCGGAGCTTATAACAAATATACGTTGACAGGAGGTAATACTTCCAATAGAGCTTATGATTTATTTATTCTGAAATTCAATATGCAAGGGCAACGCTTATGGGCAGCATATTATGGTGGAAACTATGACGAGATGGCCAAGTCTATTGTTGCTGATAATCATAATAATGTTTATATTACTGGTTCCACTGAATCTTATAATTTTTCAACCCAATATTTAACAGGTGCTTACAATCAATTAACCAATATAGGATTGTATGAAGCATTTATGTTAAAATTTAACAGTCAGGGTGTAAGGCAATGGGCTACTTATTACACTTCATATTATGGAGCAGACATTGTTGTTGATCATCAAAATGCTGTTTATTTTATTGGCAGAGCTTCTGATTATCCATATATTTTTACTGTAGATTATGGAAATGCTGCATATTTTGATAATAGTTCAAATGGAAGAACCGATGCCTTTATTTTAAAATTTATTTTTTGCAATGTACAAATGCCAACTACTTCGATAAGCAACAGAAATCATTTTTGTCCAAATGATAATGGGAGTATCACTTTAACTGCATCAGGAGGTGAAGGGGATATATTAAAATGGTATACAGGAAGTTGCGGACAAACATTCATAGGGAATGGTGTTAGCTTAACAATCCCTTCACCACAACAAACTACTACTTATTTTGCCCGATGGGAAAGCTGCGATACATCTTTTTCGAATTGTATAAGCGTTACTGTCAATGTTGATACTTCTTTAACAAAAGAACCAGAAGCGGCTTTATGCAATAGAAATAATTTTTGTGCCAACGATACAGGTAGTATTACGTTGACAGCCAAAGGAGGTAGAGGTAATACCTTAAAATGGTTTACCGGAAAATGTGGTGAAACATATATAGGGAGTGATACTTTAACAATACTTTCACCAAACATCAATACAACTTATTTTGTCCGTTGGGAGAGCTCCTGCGATACATCTGCATGTACAAGTGTAAAAGTAGATGTGAAATCTTTACCCATTGTCAGTCTGGGGAGTGATGGTTTTATTTGTGAAGGTGATAGTATTGCAATCAATGAAAATTCTGAGTTTTCAAGCTATTTGTGGCAGGATGGCAGCACGAATCCTAATTTTGTTGTATCTCAACCCGGTTTGTATTGGCTGAGAGTCAATAACGATGGCTGTTATAATTCCGATACCATTTTGTATACATTGTGCGAACCGCCTTTGAATATATGGGTACCTACTGCCTTTACACCCAATGGGGATGGACGCAATGATGTATTTAAAATTGAAACAATCAATACAATTAAAGATTTTCATTTGTATATTTTCAACCGCTGGGGGCAACTGGTTTTTGAAACCAAGGATGTTTTGGAAGGATGGGACGGAAACTCAATGGGGAAAGAGGCCGCCTCCGGCATCTACATCTGGAAAATCACCTACTGCTGGGAAGGGGACTACAAGGAATACCGCAAGGGAGAGAATCAGGGGAAACTGATGCTGTTAAGGTAGGTGTTGGGAACTAAAATAAATCTTTACCATGAAAAAAGAAAAACATAAGCAGAAAAGGGTTTTAATAATCTTGATTGTAATTTTATTCTTTATTCACTCGATTGCTTATTCGCAGTATAAAAGATTTTCGGGATTACATCAACCCATTGATAGCTCGTTGTATGATTTTTTGCATAAAAGTGGATTTGGAAAGATTACCGTCTACTATGATGATTTGAATAAAAAGGGGGGTAATTGGGAAATATATCCTTATGTTAAAGCTTCAAATAACTTGATTTTTTTAAATGTTTCTTCTATGAAAGGTGTTGAACCTCCAGTTTACAATTTCATCCTATTTATGAATAAATTATCCAATGAGATGATTGATACTTTAGGCCCTTTTTATGATTCTTCTGTCGATGCAATTAAATATAGCCTAAAAAATAATAGAATTGATGTATTAAGGGTTCGATTGAGAAATCCACCAGAGGCTGAAGAACCTAAATATACATTCATGGTATATAAAAGAAACAGAAATAAGTTAATGCAAATAAAGTCCTACGACAAAGATTGAAAAATTTAATTTAACGAAATCTTTAAATGATTAAATTCTAACATTGGTGTGTAATCGAGTGAACTAATCTGCAGATAATTTTCTAAAATGGAGAGCTCTCCTCCGTCATCTATAGCTGGAAAATCACCTATAAAGGGTAGGGCCTATCGCAAGGGAGAGCAGCAGGGAAAATTGCTGCTGCTGAGGTAGGTAGGATTAAATTTTATTATTTTGCTTTTAATTATTGTATATTTGTAATAGCATAAAAACTGTATAAAGCCATCCGGATTTTTATGAAAGTATACAGTTTCCTGTTATTTGTAATATATTTACGGCAAGCATCGTATTAAGTAAAGAAAGGAATTAAAATGAAATATTTGTTAATAATTTTGATGTGGTCAGCTTACTGCGCACTTCATAGCTATTTGATAATATAGGATTCACAAATCTGATGAATCGATGGTTGAAACAATATTATGCTTTCTACCGATTGTTTTATATATTGATATCATTGTTCTTGCTTATTCCTTTACTAAATTATACGGGAGAATTAGATCATAAAGTAATTATCGTCTACGGACATTATCTGGATATTTTAAGGCAGACTCTTACTTTTAGTTCATTAATTATGTTCTTCTGGGCTTTTTTCTTTGATTATGATGCCTTGTCATTTTTTGGAATCCGCCAGATTTTAAACCTTGGAAAGACAAATGAGATTAAACCCTCCAATGAAATTAAAAAAAGAGGCTTATTAGGAATGATGCGACATCCCATGTATTTTGCTTTAATCATTTATTTATGGTGCCAAACCACTAAAATGGCAGATATCGTTGTTAATACAGTGCTGACAGTATATGTTATCATCGGAACTATACTTGAAGAGAAGAAATTGTTGCTCGAATTTGGAGATACCTACATACAATATCAAAAGGAAGTACCCATGATTATTCCTTTTACAAAACTAAAGGCAAGGTAATTGACTGATAAAACTATGGAGGAAAATAAACTGACTCAATTTCCTGCATCGAAACCTGAATCAACGCATCGGTTTTGCAGTTTAGGGTTTTTTCATGGGTGTATGGATAAAACAGTAAACATAAATATTGATATATTTATTATTTAAGCATTATGAATTCGAATTATGAGGAAAAAAATATTTCTGATTGCGGTGGTTGTTTGTATCAGCTGCAATGGTATAAGATTTCTGTATGAGCTGTTAAAACATAAAAACTTGATAAAAGCAAATCAGTTCACCTTGTCGATTATTTTTACCAATATGGCATTGTTATGGGTGTCGTGGACTGTGTTATGCCTGAACGATATCCACCGTGTTGAGCTTGTTGATAGTATAAGGTATGTGGGTATTTCCTTCGTCGGTATAGGATTGCTCGTATTTTTAATGGCTTTATTCACCATTAAAACTTTTGAAAGCTATGAAGGTGATTTAATTACTAAAGGGATATATTCAAAAATCAGACATCCAATGTATCTTGGTTTCATTTTCTGGTTAATAGGTCTTCCGATATATGCTGGAGCACTCTCTGCTTTTATCCTTGCCTTTGTGTTTGTTGCCAATGTTTTATTCTGGAGGTGTTTAGAAGAAAAAGAATTGCTGGAAAGATTTTCAACTTATAAGGATTACAAAAAAACGACATTATTTTAGAAAGATGAATAATTCACAAAGGAAGTGCAAAAGAAATAAATCAAAATTCCTTACCACTAATCGATGTGAAATTTTCTTCTAACGATTAAATAAAAGGGAAAGCTTTCATTCAGCATCTAAGTCAGGAAAAACACATTTTTGGGAAAGATTTTTATGGCCTACCGCAAGGTATTGCAATAGGGGAGCCTTTTGCTGAGGAGGGAGGGCGTGTGAAATTAAATTAAATTAAATTTTAAATTTAAGTTCATAGAAGATGTATATTTGTAAAAAATAACAGCCACTTATAGGTGTGCACATCCACTAAATTTGGCTGGGTTTGTGAAATTTTATTACAATATAAACGCTTAAAGGCAATTTTTATAACCTTAATGCTCTATCATTATGAACTATATTCCAAGAACTGAATTTCATCAGGAACACAAATTTATACTTGCCACTATCAAAAGAAGATTTTTTGCTTTTTTTATTGATTGGATCATTCTTATAATGATTTATTGTCTTATCATCATCCTGCTCCATTTATTCAATTTTGACATTTCTAAGGTAAATGTCAAAGGTATTTTTGATGTTGAACTTGAAATGAACAATATGCATTCATTTTTATTGAGTATATTGAAATTTCTATTGGGTATTTTGCCTGTCATTTATTTCACCTTGTTGTTTTACTTCGGTAAGGGCCAAACCATTGGGAAATTCTTTCTTAGGATAAAGGTAGTTTCTTTGTACCATGAACGTCTTGGTTTGTGGCATTGTATCGAACGAAGTTTGGGCTATTTTGCTTCTGCACTTGAGTTTGGATTTGGTTATATACAAGCCTTTTGGAATCCAAACAGGATGTCGCTTCACGATAAAATTGGTGAAACCATTGTTATACAACATCGTGTTAAAAAACATAAGAAATAAAATACAAACAATAAACTAGATTGACAATAAATTTCTACCAATTTGTTTTGTTTTCATTGGCCAGCATCACTGTAATCTTAATCATCTAATCAACGCATAGCTACAACCTATAAAACGCCCCTCGAGTAAGGTCCTCGCTTAAGCATTTTTTAGTTTTTTTTTACTTTAATTTATTGTATTTTTGTAAAAAATAATGAACACTCTCTAAACAATAAACTACCTAAATTTTCTTGGCATATTGAAATTCTATTACCCCCTAAAAGCGGATTAGCCAATGCTAAAAAATTCACTAAAATAAACTTCATCTTTTAAAATAAAGTTTTTAATGGACATTCAGGGTAAATCCAAGGAAGAACTCATAAGCGAGTTGCAAAAATACATTCAAACGAATAATTCTTTAAAGGATATAATAGAGAAAGAGGCCGCGGCGTTTGTTATTGCCAACAAAGAGTTGGTATATCAAAACAAAGAGAAAGAAAAACGGGCAGCAGAATTGGTAATAGCCAACAAGGAGTTGGTCTTTCAGAATGAAATCAAAACAAAACGAGCGGATGAGTTAATAATTGCCAACAAAGAACTTCACTTTCAGAATGAAGAGAAAGGAAAACGGCATGATGAGTTGCTTATCATAACTGCCGATGCAGAACGGAGCAAACACGAACTCCAGGTGCGCCAGATAGAACTGGAAATGCAAAATGAGGAACTCAAAAACTTAGAGAAACTACTTCGAAATAGTAATGAATTAAACGAGACCTTATTTAAAACCATCCCATTCGGAATGGATATTGTAGATGAAAATGGAACCTTATTATTCCAGAGTGAAAATTTTAAAAAAATCTTTGGCGAAAGTGCAATCGGTAAAAAATGCTGGGATTTGTACAAGGATGATAAAATGCAATGTAAGGATTGTCCTTTGACCAAAAATATAACTATTGGCCAAACCGATATTTATGAATCACATGGGGTGCTTGGAAACAGAATATTTGAGATTTATCATACTGGTATGATTTATCAGGGGAAGAAGGCAATACTTGAAATATTTAAGGACATCACTGAACGTAAAAAGGTTGAATTAGAGATAATTGAAACCAAAAAACAAATCGAAGAAAAAGCAGCAGCCTTTAATTTAATTGTTCAGAGCACATCTGATTGGATATGGGAAATTAACGAAGAGGGAATATATTGCTATTGTTCTGATAAGGTAGAACAAATTCTGGGATATACTGCTGATGAAATAATTGGGAAATCACCCTTTGATTTTATGACTGAAGAGGAAATAAAACGGGTTGGTAGAATTTTCCAAAATAGCTTAGAGGCTTGTGAACCTATTTTTGATATAGAAAATTGGAACATACATAAAGACGGCCATTTGGTATGTTTATTAACGAACGGTATTCCTAAATTTGATAAAACAGGAAAACTTACGGGATACATTGGTGCTGATAAAGACATTACCAAACGCAAACAAGATGAAAAGGAAAGAGACCAGCAACTGGCACAGATCAGCTCATTGCTTGATTCAATTCCTGATATGATCTTTTTTAAGAATATAGAAGGGGTTTACCTGGGCTCTAACCCACATTTTTCGAGTTTTGTAGGAAAATCACAAAGTGAAATTGTTGGTAAAACCGACTATGATCTTTTTGAAAAGGCGATAGCTGATTCTTTCAGGCAATATGACCGTGAAATGCTTATACAAAAGCTGCCCCGGCATAATGAGGAGTGGGTCACCTATGCTGATGGGAAAAAGGTTTTGTTAGATACGCTTAAAACTCCTTATTGGGCTGGCGATGGAAGCCTGATAGGCATACTTGGAATCAGTCGTGATATCACTGAAAGAAAAAGTACTGAAGAGGAATTGAAACTGATGTCTACCCGTCTGACTTTGGCTACACGTTCTGGTGGCGTTGGTGTGTGGGACTACGATATTTTGAACGATTTGCTTATATGGGATGATCAATTGTTTGCACTTTATGGTATTCAAAAGGCAGATTTCAAAGGGGCCTATCAAGCCTGGCAGACAATTCTCCATCCTGAAGATGCTGAGCGGGGTGACGCAGAGATTCAAATGGCAATACGCGGTGAGAAGGATTTTGATACGGAGTTCCGCGTGGTATGGCCTGATGAATCAATTCATACGATCAGGGCACAGGCATCCGTTCAGCACGACAATTCCGGAAACTCAGTGCGTATGATTGGGACCAATTGGGACATTACGGTTGAGAAGCAATTTGAACAAGAAATTAAACTCCAAAACGAAAAACTCCTGAAGCTAAATTCCGAAAGAGATAAATTCTTCGCTATTATTTCACACGACCTTCGTGGACCCTTGGGTGGATTTATGGGCTTAACCGAAATGATGGCATCAGGTAATCAGTATTTTACCAATGAAGAAAAAGATCAGATGACACTCGATCTGAGCCATTCGGCACGAAATACTTTTAATTTACTGGGAAATTTGCTCGAATGGTCAAAGATAAACCTGGGAATAAGCGAAATTAAAGCACAAAAACTTGATTTAAATGCTTTGGTGGCTGAATGCAAAAATATCGTTGCTCAATCGGCTGTAAAAAAGATGATAACAATAAATCTTGCAATTCCTTACCAAACAGAAGTGCATACCGATAAAAATATGCTTCAGTCGGTAATACGCAACTTGCTTTCCAACGCCATCAAGTTTACTCCGATTGGAGGCCAGGTAAGCATTACTGTTAAAACGGAAGAAAATAACATGCTAGTAGTATCGGTGAAAGATACAGGTATCGGCATGAGCGAAAAGCTACTGAATGATCTTTTTCGCCTCGGTGCCAACACTAAACGTCCAGGCACTTTGGGTGAACATAGTAACGGATTGGGATTGCTGCTTTGTAAGGGATTTGTAGAAAAACTGGGGGGTAAAATTTGGGTAGAATCAGAGGAATTTAAAGGATGTATTTTCAATTTTAGTATTCCCTTGACGGATCACAATATAAACGAAATTGCCGACTCAAAATCTGAATTTATAGAAAAATCAGATATACAAGAATATAAACTAAAGATTTTGGTAGCAGATGATGACGAAGTATCGACAAGATTACTTTCTTTCTTAGTGAAAGATTTTTGTAAAGAGCTTATTAAAGTTAAATCAGGCGTCGAAGCTGTTCAATGCTGCCGTGATCATACTGATATTGACTTAGTATTGATGGATATTGCCATGCCCATTATGGACGGATATGAAGCAAGCCAACTTATCCGACAGTTTAATAAGAAGGTATGCATCATCGCACAAACAAGCTTTGCACTTAATTCACAGCGAGAAAAGGCCATTGCAGCTGGATGCATGGATTATATTGCAAAACCTATTAATAAGGATGAATTTCGTGCATTAATACAAAAATATTTTGGCAAATTAAAATAAAAAAACACAATTTAACATCAGAAAATAAAAACGAATAGGTATAAAAAACTTAGCAATATGGATACTAAATCTGCATTTGACATACTGGTTGATATACTGATTGAATTAGGTCTCAAACCATTTACTCATGTTTCAGACAGAAACTTTCTGGTTCCGGGAAGTGACAGACTCCTGAATACCAAATATGTCGTAGCACAAATAGATGCAAGTTTTTTCCTTGCGTATGATTCGTATGGTACAAAAGCCAATTCTTCATTAAGTTTTACGGGTATCTATTCCAGTATAGAATTAATGCCTGCTGCTGAGTGTAAAATCTCTAAAAAACACTGGCTCGACCAATTGATAACTTTCAATAAACGGAAAACAGGGATACCATACATTGATGAATCCCTCACCATTACCTCCTCAGCATGGACTCCATCCCAATTGCTGAAAGAGGAAGATGTGAAATTGATGTTGACATGCATGAACAAGCTTCAACCCCTCAAATTTATTATTCAAAATGATTATATGCCCCTCCTTTATCAATTAAAAGAGCAAAAAATTATAGGCCTTGAAACGAATGAATGGCTCTATGAAAAAAAAGGCTTGGAAACATTATTGTTTGATGGGAGTAAGCTGTTGAACAATCTAAAAAAAGCAGCCACCTATTGCGAGCCATTTTAAAATCAATCGATACTAATCAACACATTTTTCACCGACTAGTCTTTTGGACTAAAGTCTATCAATAAGTTGTATTGAATAGCCCCTGCCTTTAGGTTGGGGCTATTCAATTATATTCATAGAATGGGCTTTAGCCCCATACAAATTCATTGAATAGGTCAATAAGACAGGAATTTGTGTTTATTTAATAAAAAAAACAACAAAATTGAGCAATTAATAATAATTTTGTAATCGCTTTGTTATATAGATACAAATTTCGTAAAAGTGAAAAAAATATATCTGGTATTTATACTTTTATTTTCCTTCATCCTATCAGCTTTCGCCACACACGAAAGGGCTGCCGAAATTACCTATCGACGTATCTCCAACTCTTCGCTTCAATACGAAATAAAATTAGTTACCTATACCTATACACCCAGCCCGGCCGATCGTCCTCAATTGGAAATACTTTGGGGCGATGGAAGTTCCGACCAGGTGCAACGGACGTTAAAAGCTTTTTTGCCCGGAGATATTACCAGAAACGAATACGTAACTACCCATACTTATCCCGGCGATGGTTCATACAGAATCAGCATGGAGGACCCCAACAGAAACAATGGGGTCATCAATATTCCCAATTCGGTGAATGTTCCTATTTTTGTAGAAACCATGCTCATCATCAGCCCCTTTATCAATCCAAAAAATAATTCACCTCAATTGCTCAATCCTCCACTGGATATGGGTTGTGTTGGTTATTTATTTGTACATAACCCAGGTGCTTATGACCCCGATGGCGACAGTCTTTCCTATAAACTGGTGAAATGCCGTGGTGCACAGGGACTCGAAATACCAGGATATAGCTTTCCTCAGGCAAGTACTTCCTTTTCTATCAATCCCGTTACTGGCGACTTAATCTGGCAGAACCCGATGATGCAAGGCGAATTTAACGTGGCCATTTTAATAGAAGAATGGCGGAATGGAGTCAGAATTGGCTACATCACCCGCGATATGCAAATTATCATCGCAGCATGCAGCAACCATCCACCCGTCATCGATCCCTTACCCGATACCTGCGTTGAAGCCGGAGATACCCTGGTTTTTAATGTACATGCTTCGGACCCCGATGGCAATACAATTACCTTATCAGCAGTCGGTAGTCCTTTGATTTTAATATATAGTCCGGCAATTTTTCCAACTACAGTTGCTGCACCTGTGGTCAATAGTTTGTTTTATTGGGAAACCAAATGCGAGCATATCCGCAAACAAGCATACCAGGTAAGTTTTAAAGCGGTGGACAATGGAAGTCCGGTTATGCTGTCTGCATACCAAAATCGCTTTATTCGGGTAGTAGGCCCGGCACCCAAAAATTTTACGGTAATTGCTACAGGAAATGCTATGACGCTAATGTGGAATAAAAGCTTTTGTACCAACGCCGTAGGTTATAAAATTTATCGCCGCAATGGATACTTTGGCTACTTTCACGGCTATTGCGAAACAGGTGTTCCTGCTTATACCGGCTATAGCCTCTTGGCTGTCAAAACGAATATCAACGATACTTCTTATCTGGACAATAACAATGGAAGTGGATTGTTACATGGTATTGATTATTGCTATATCGTCATTGCTTATTATCCGGATGGAGCAGAAAGCTATGCGAGCCTTGAAGCCTGTGCTGCACTTAAACGGGATGTGCCTATTATTACCAATATTACAATTACCCAAACCGACGCTATAAATGGTGCAGACACAGTAGCATGGTCGAAACCTACAGAACTGGATATCATACAGCTGCCCGGCCCCTATAAATACCTTATCTATCGCTCTGCCGATTTTAACGGGAGCAATTTCACACTGATAGATTCTTTGGCTGATATCAACGATACAATATATTCCAATACTGGAATAAATACCCAAGGGTTTCCTTATAGTTACCGTATTGATTTTTACAACGATCAAATAGGGAATCGTATTAAAATAGGCGCTACCCATGTGGCATCATCTGTATTTCTTAGTCTTACACCCGGCGATCGCAAAATGAAACTCAGCTGGAACTTTAATGTTCCCTGGGCGAATACGTATTATATCATCTACAAAAAGAATGTATTAACTTCAGCCTTTGATTCAATAGGGATTGCTACGTCAACGCAATATACCGATAAAAACCTGATCAATGGAACCAATTATTGCTATTATGTGAAGTCTGTCGGCAATTATAGCATCAGCAGCATTATAAGCCCTATCATCAATCTTTCGCAGGAGGCATGTGGCATCCCTGTTGATCTGGAGCCGCCTTGTCCGCCTCAATTAACAGTTAGGCCCGATTGCAGAATTCCTGCCAATACCTTAAATTGGATTACCAACGATTCATGTGCTTACGACCTATTAAAATATTACATCTGGTATACACCTACACTCAACGGGAGTTTGTATAAACTGCAAACCATTTACAATCCAGCCATCAAGCAATTTATTCACACGAATATTGTGACGGTTGCAGGTTGTTATGCGATCAATGCGGTTGATTCTAACAACAATATCGGAATATTGAGCAATCTGGTGTGTATCGATATCGACAGTTGTGCCTTTTACCATTTACCCAATGTATTTACGCCCAATGGTGATGGCATCAATGATGTGTTCAGGCCTTACTTACCTTATCAGGGGGTAGAAAAAATAGGTCTGACGATATTCAATCGTTGGGGAAGCATGGTATTTGAAACTTCCAATCCCGACATTAACTGGAATGGCAAAGAACAAAAAACCAACAATGATTGTTCGGAAGGGGTATACTTTTATGTATGCGATGTTTATGAACTTCGCCTTAAAGGAATCAACGTCCACCAATTGCATGGAAGTATCACTATATTAAGATAAATAATTAAATAACAAGTTTATATGTTTACAGGAATCGTAGAAAAAACAGGGAAAGTAGTAAGTATTGAAAAAGACAAAAGCAATTTTAATATTTGTATAGAAACAGAAATTGCCGATGAGTTAAAAATTGACCAGAGCATGAGCCATGATGGAGTTTGTTTAACCATCGTAAATGTAGATCACGCTAAAAAACAATATATAGTAACAGCTATTCAGGAAACCTTGGATAAAACCAATCTGGGTAGCTGGTACGTGGGTTATGAAGTAAATTTAGAACGTTCGATGCGCATGGATGGAAGGTTCGATGGGCATATCGTTCAGGGACATGTAGATCAGACTGCCACCTGCATAAAAGTAGAAGAAACCGACGGAAGCTGGAAATATACCTTCACCTATGATGCTTCAAAAACGAATATTACCGTTGAAAAAGGCTCAATTTCGGTGAATGGAGTAAGCTTAACGGTAGTTGATTCTAAACCTGGTATGTTTTCGGTAGCCATCATTCCGTTTACGCATTTGGTAACCAATTTCCATAATTTCAAAGAAGGAACCGTCATCAATGTTGAATTTGACGTATTCGGGAAATATGTGGCCCGTTTGCTCGATTTGTATATGGAACAGAAAAAATAAGCATAATTGGATGTATTTAAAAATTCTTTACTATAAAAATATAAATTAATAAGGTTTGCTTTCGTGTGCTTATTTTTCTAAAGGTTAAAAACAAAATTGAGTTTAATACCAGTATAACTAATAAACAATATGATATATAAATATTTATATAAACCTTAGTAGAAAATACGAAAATAGTAGATTAAACCTTATTCCCTTATTTTTCGGATATTATTGATAACATCAATACATAAATACGGATTTAAGCAGTTTTTAAAAGCCCTCTTATATGAATAGCTTTTCAGTGATCATTGAACATTGAACATTGAGTAATGAGCACTTGTCAGTACTCGGAATCCTAAGTCAACTAGCAGTATATGAATAAACAAAAAATAATAACCCGTACCATATTGCTGGTTTCCTTGATAAGTTTTTTCAACGATATCGCCAGCGAAATGCTTTACCCCATTATGCCGGTTTATTTGCGTTCGATTGGATTTTCGATCTTGCTGATTGGTATATTGGAAGGCTTTGCAGAAGCAACGGCCGGATTGAGCAAGGGTTATTTCGGCAATTTATCCGACAAAACAGGTAAAAGACTGCCTTTTGTACAATTCGGTTATATGCTCAGTGCCATTGCTAAACCTATGATGGTTGTCTTCAGCTATCCACTCTGGATATTTACGGCCCGCACTACCGACCGGTTGGGGAAAGGCATACGAACCAGTGCCCGGGATGCGATGTTGAGTGATGAAACCACAGCCGAACACAAAGGGAAAGTCTTTGGATTTCACCGAGCTTTCGATACCTTGGGTGCCTCCGTGGGGCCTTTTCTGGCTTTGATTTTCCTTTATTTCTATCCTCAACAGTATAAATTACTTTTTATAATTGCCTTTGCACCTGGCCTCTGTTCTATCATCCTTAGCTTTTTTATCAAAGAGAAAAAAAAGGAAAAGCAAGCACTTGCTTACAATAAACTTAGCTTTTTTAATTATTTAAACTACTGGAAAAAATCAAGTAAACCTTACAAACTATTGCTAATTGGACTACTGGCCTTTACTTTTTTCAACAGTTCCGATGCTTTTCTATTGTTGGCTCTCAAAGCAAAAGGAATGAGCGATACACAGATGATAGGGGTGTATATCTTTTACAACTTAATTTTTGCCTTATTTGCATTACCCATCGGCATATTGGCCGATAAAATTGGTTTACGCAGGACCTTGATAATAGGCTTGTCGATGTTTGCTGTTGTATACCTTGGTATGGGATTTGTTATTGAATGGTGGCAGTATGCTGTTCTTTTCTTTCTGTATGGATTGTATGCTGCTGCTACCGAAGGTGTTTCTAAAGCTTTGATAAGTAATATAGCCGATAAAGAAGAAACAGCTACAGCTATTGGCTTTTATACAAGTTTTTGCAGTATATTTGCACTACTGTCGAGCAGTATTGGTGGCTTGTTGTTTTTCTACAACCCAAGGCTGATGTTTGTCTTTTCGGGTAGTGGGGTAATTTTGGTAGTGTTATATTTTGCAGTGTTGAGATTGAATAAGAATTAGTTAATAGGTTATTAGGATTTTAGGCTGTAGGAGTTTAGGAAGAATGGATTTAATTTATTTTTACTTTAAAGTTAACAACCTAATTGCCTGTAGTCTAATTGCCTATAGCCTAAACACCTAATTATATTTTAATGATAAAAAAAGTAATATATAGTTTCTTCATACTTCTGCTTACTGGGCTAACATCTCTGGCTCAGAAGCAATACCCCCTAAATTATTTTAGTCCGCCCTTGCACATTCCGCTTTACCTGGCTGGTACTTTCGGGGAACTGAGGAACAATCATTTTCATTCAGGTGTGGACATCCGTACCCAGGAAAAAGAAGGTTTTGTGGTATATGCACCTGCCAATGGCTATGTTTCACGCATCAAAGTTTCGGCCTGGGGCTTTGGCAATGCACTCTATATTACGCATCCCAATGGATACGTTACCGTTTATGGTCACCTTAAAGCATTCAATCCTGTTATTACAGCTTATCTAAGGAAAATACAATACGAAAAAGAAAGTTTTGAACAGGATATTGCACTTCCAAAATATAAAATTAAAATCAAAAAAGGGGATACCATTGCCCTTACAGGTAATACAGGTGGTTCTGAAGGACCCCATCTCCATTACGAAATAAGAGACGAAAGAACAGAGAAACCTATCAATCCATTGCTTTTTGGTCTTAAAGTGGAAGATACCTTGCTGCCGGTGATTCAGTCCATAAAATTCTATTCCGAAAACAGCTTGCTGGACAAAGTAGTTGAAGTAAAGAGAAAAGAAAATATCTATTCTTTAAAATCAAAAGATACCATCAGTGTAAGTGACAGATTTTCTTTAGGCATCGCAACCTATGATGTAATTAGCAATTCTACTTCAAAAAAAGGGATTTACCAGCTCGAATTATATCTAGATAGTCTTTTGTTTTATAAACATAGCCTGGAATGCTTTTCATTTACAGAAAGCCGTTATATTAACTGCCTCGTTAATTATCGTGACTATGTTAAAACAGGAGTAAAATATCAGCAAACTAAGATTTTGCCTGGCAATAAATTAAGCATTTACAATAAACACATCAATAATGGATGGATAGAACTAAAGGACCAAGAAGTTCATAAAATTAGCTACAACGTCCTGGATGTAAATGGAAATTGCAGCATTTTAGCTTTTTATGTGAAACTTGACAGCACTTTGCCAAGCATTCAAATTCCTCATTTGCCATTGGCCGATAGCAATCTGCTTATATCCTGTAACAAAGCCGATTCATTTTCTACCGATGAGGTCAGGATTTATTTTCCTGCGGATGCTTTGTATGAAGATCTTGAGTTGAAATACAAACAAACTGAAGCTACTGCCAGGTATTTTTCAAAATTCCACGAAATCCATGATATGTATACCCCTTTGCACAGAAGTATTTCGCTTTCCATCAAGACAGATAGTGTAACAGATAGTTTACAATCTAAACTTCTCATCGTTCGTATTAAAGAAGACAATAGTATAGTTGCCGAAGGAGGGAAATATGAAAATGGTTTTATTAAAACAAATATCAATAATTTTGGTAAATTTGCAGTTTTAATGGATACGTTGCCCCCACTTATTAAGCCATTGAATTTCAAAGATAAGAAGAAGGTTGGCAATTTAAAAACCTTGGAAATTAAGATTACCGATAATCTTTCAGGTGTTGCAACCTACAAAGCTAGTCTGAACAATCGGTGGATATTGATGGAGTATGATGGAAAAAACAGTCTGTTCACTTACACTATTGATCAGCGGATGCTGGAGGGGAAGAATCAGTTAAAAATTGAAGCAGCAGACAGTCGGCAAAACAGAAGTGAGTTGATAGTGGAGTTGGAGAAATAAGTACTTGGAGTACTTAAAGTTGAAAAAGAAAGTTTGATTAATGTTTAAACTTGAGATTTTTTAGACTAAGTTGATTTTGTCATTCCGAGCGGAAGCGAGGAATCTCAATAGTACATAAATATTTAAGAGATGCTTCCTTCGTCAGCATGACAAAAGAGCGTTTCATCAAAACAATAATTACTCAAAACAATTACACCATGCATCAAACCATTCTTATCCTCGATTTCGGTTCACAATACACACAATTGATTGCTCGCAGGGTAAGGGAATTAAATGTGTATTGCGAAATACATCCATTTAACCATATTCCTGAAATCACTGCTGATATCAAAGGTGTTATACTTTCGGGCAGTCCTTTTTCGGTTCGGGATAAAAATGCGCCTTTTCCAGATTTATCTGCTATCAAAGGGAAATTACCTTTACTGGCTGTATGTTATGGCGCTCAGTTATTGTCTCAGACCAACGGAGGTGAAGTTTCGCCTTCTACCATCCGTGAATATGGGAGAGCCAATCTTTCATTTATCAAACATGAAGATGAGCTAATGAAAGGCATGAGTGATGGTTCACAGGTATGGATGTCGCATGGCGATACCATTTTGAGTGTTCCTGCAAATTTTGAAACCATCGCCAGCACTTCCAATGTTAAATATGGTGGATTTAAAATTCAGAACGAAGCTACTTATGGAATACAGTTTCATCCAGAAGTGTACCATTCAACAGAAGGCATGGTATTGCTGAAAAATTTTGTAGTGGATATATGTAAGTGTGAGCAATCCTGGACACCCGACTCTTTTGTGGATGCCACCATCAGCGATTTGCAACAAAAGCTGGGGAATGATAAAGTAGTGCTTGGATTATCGGGAGGTGTAGATTCCTCAGTAGCTGCTATATTGCTTCACAAAGCTATAGGCAAGAACTTGCATTGCATTTTTGTAGACAATGGTTTGTTGCGAAAAAACGAATTTGAAACGGTTATACATTCTTACCACGACATGGGCTTAAATGTGAAAGGTGTGGATGCCAAACAATTGTTTTACGATGCCTTACAAGGTTTGAGTGAACCTGAAGCCAAGCGCAAAGCCATCGGTAAAACCTTTATCGAAGTTTTTGATGCAGAAGCACATAAAATTGAAGATGTAAAATGGTTAGCTCAAGGCACCATTTATCCGGATGTCATCGAATCAGTATCGGTAAACGGTGGTCCATCAGCTACCATCAAATCGCATCACAATGTGGGTGGGTTACCCGATTATATGAAACTCAAAATAGTAGAACCCTTAAATACCCTTTTCAAAGATGAAGTCAGAAGAGTCGGCCGTTCCTTGGGTCTGAAAGATGAATTGCTCAATCGTCATCCATTCCCGGGTCCCGGATTGGGAATCAGGATATTGGGTGATATTAGCCCCGAAAAAGTAAGAATACTGCAAGAAGTTGACTATATTTTTATTGAAGAATTGAAAAAACATGATTTATATAACAAAGTATGGCAAGCAGGAGCTATGCTCTTACCTGTTCAATCGGTAGGAGTGATGGGTGACGAAAGAACTTATGAAAGCGTTGTTGCTTTGCGTGCAGTGAGCTCAACCGATGGTATGACTGCTGATTGGTCGCATTTACCTTATGAGTTTCTAGCCAAAGTTTCCAACGAAATCATCAATAGGGTGAAAGGGGTGAACCGTGTGGTCTACGATATCAGCTCAAAACCGCCTGCAACTATTGAGTGGGAGTAAAAGGGAGTACTATAAAAAGTGATCATGCCTTTGTGACAAAAAACTACAATTATGAAAAAGCAATTTTTAAGTTTAATATTTTTAATTTTCTTTGTTGGATTGACCTATGCTCAAGAAGAAAAAGCCATTGTTAAATCCGAAAAGATTGAAGTAATCAATGGTAAAAAATTCTATCTGCATACCATTGAAAAAGGCCATACCTTGTATTCCATCGCCAAGATTTATCAGGTGGATATCAAGGTGTTGGAAGCGGATACCATGAATTTGCATTTAAAAATCGGACAGGTCATTCAGATTCCTTTTAAATCTGAAGTAAAAGAAACAAATGTAAAAATCCCCGCTAAACCCGACACCATTTATACAAACTATACAGTTTTGAGCAAAGAAACCTTGTATGGCATATCTCGCAAACACAATGTAGATGAAGAAGATCTTTTAGCTGCCAATCCAGAACTCAAAGAGGGATTAAAAGAAGGACAGACCATTAGAATTCCTGTTAAAAAGAATACGAATCTAAAAACTGAACTGCCAAAAGCTAAACCTGTGGAAATTAAACCTGCTGAAAAGGCGATAGAAATAAAAGCTGTTGAAAAAGCAATAGATACAAAAGCAAAAACAGAGGAACTTAAAGTCTTGACAACCAACAAAAAAAGAACGTATCATGTTGCCTTGCTTATTCCTTTGTATCTTAAAAATGTGGATGAGATAGTCCCTGAAAATGTATTGGCAAATAATCAGACGGCTGCCGACTTTAAATCCTTTACTTTTCTTCAGTTTTACGAAGGCTTTCTACAGCAAATGGATACCCTGGTCCAACAGGGGTTGAATGTTAAGCTATATACTTTCGATCTTCCCGATGATACCCTATTGGCAGCAGCATTTTTAAAGAAAAACGATTTGTCGAAAATGGATATCATCATCGGTCCTTTTTTCTATAAAACCTTTAAAGTAGTGGCTGACTATGCAAAATCACAAAAAATACCTATTGTTAATCCTTTCTCCGAAAGAAGAAATATCTTAGAAAACAACTCGAATGCTTTTAAATTAATACCTGCCTATCAAAGTCAGGTTGAAAATCTGGCAAGATATCTGGTGGATAGTTTTCCCAATGCCAATATTTTATTGATTCATAACAATAAAGATACTGAGAAAAAACGAGCTGAGGTATTTAAACTAGCTATTAATGAAGATTATAAAGAGAATGTGAGCAATGAAGGTTCAGTTAAAGAAATAATTTACAGTCAGGTAGGATTTGCAGGCTTAGAGAGCAAACTATCACTCAACAGGGAAAACATATTGATTACTTTAATCGAAAGTGAGCTTTTTGTTACTGCCTATATTAGCAAACTCAATAGTATAAAAGATCAAAAGCTTACGCTTATTGCTCCCTCTCAATGGAAGAATTTCGACAAGATCGAAACAGAATATTTCTTAAAACTCAATACCCATTTCTTCGAACCCAATTTTGTGGATTATGAAGAAGCAGCTACCAAGTCATTTATATTGCGTTTTCGTGAAAAGTATAAAACAGAACCCAATGAAATGGCTTTTACCGGTCACGATGTAGCGCTTTATTTTTTGACTGCCTTGATGAATTTTGGAGAAGATTTTCCTGAGCATCTTTCCAATATTAACGTTCACACCTTACAAACCCGTTATATTTTTAAACGTGCCGGCGAAAACAACGGCTTTGAAAATACCTTTGTAAACATCTACAAAATGGAGGATTATCATTTTGTGGATAAAAACAAGTAGGAAAATCCTAGTGGCCAACAATTGGAATATAATTTTACCTCATATCATTGATTTCCACACCCGGGAAATCACTGGCTTTAAAAGTAAAATCGCTGTCAGCTGCCTTCACATTGGGCGTAAATTTATTAACCTGGTAAGCATAGGTGCTGCCATTTTTGTTGAAAATTTCGGTACTGATAACCTGTTGTTTTGTTTTGTCGATGTTGAGCCTTACCTTAAAAAAGGTCTTTCCCTTTATAGGTATTAAATCTACTATTTGTGTCATCACACCCGCCTGATTGACTTCCTTGATCATCTTAGCACGGTAATTCTTGTTATAAGTAGCCAGTAATTTGGCAGGATTTAGGGCTTCATCATCTTTGGTATTTACATTGTTGATTTGGACTTCATCAGCATCTGGAATATAGGTCCAAACTGTTTTTCCATCCGAAATAATCTTTTGTTTTTGAATAGCCAGTGAATATTTATCCCCTTTAATGGTCACAACACCGGTTTTGCTTTGATGTATTTTTTCGGCCTTGTTGTCGAGGGTATACGTAAACTCTATTTTCATTGCTGTATAGGTTCTCATTTTTGCTGAAACCTTGTCCAGGGCAGCATTTGCTTTTTCATCCACAACTTGCGCAAAAGAGTAGTTCATCAATACTACCATCATCATTAAACCTATTAAATTTAATTTTTTCATTTCTTTTTAATATTAATATGCTGCCACTAAGACCTTAAATAATTTATAATTATTTTTCACTATTTACCTACTAAACTACTTAGACTAAAGTTCTTCAACTAATTACATTCAATAGCCTTAGCCTTAGCCTTAAGGCTGGGGCTATTGAATACCTGATTAAAATGGGCTTTAGCCCAATTCTAAAATTATTTACTCGGTCAATAGAATTTTTTTTCTAAACTTTAAGAACTCCAAGTACAGTAGTCACTTCTTTTTCACTTTAAGTACTCAAGGCATTCTAAGTACTTTAAGTACTTTTCTATCTGTTCTCTCTCAAATATTGTTCCAAAGCTATTTCGTCCTTGTATTTTACTTCACGGGCTTTACTGCCTTCAAAAGGACCAACAATACCGGCAGCCTCCAGTTGGTCGATGATACGACCTGCCCGATTGTAGCCCAACTTTAATTTACGTTGCAACAAAGAGGTAGAACCATGTTGATGTGCCACGATGATACGGGCTGCATCTTCAAACATTTCATCTTTTTGAGATGGATCAAAATCTTTGTTAGGTTCACTGTTTTCGTCCAGGTATTCAGGCAAATTAAAAGGTGTTGTATATCCTCTTTGTGAACCGATAAAATCGACTATGCTTTCAATTTCGGGGGTGTCAATAAATGCGCATTGCAAGCGAATTAGTTCATTGCCGGTTGAAAGCAGCATATCACCTCTGCCTACCAATTGATCAGCACCACCTGAATCTAAAATAGTACGGGAATCAATTTTTGAAATAACCCTGAAAGCTACCCTGGCAGGGAAGTTTGCTTTGATAGTTCCTGTGATGATATTGACCGATGGCCTTTGTGTAGCAATGATTAAGTGGATGCCGATGGCCCTTGCCAACTGAGCCAGACGAGTAATAGGCGTTTCCACTTCTTTGCCGGCCGTCATCATTAAATCGGCAAACTCATCTACGATAAGGATGATGTAGGGCAGAAAACGATGTCCGTCGTTAGGATTCAGTTTACGGGCAATAAATTTAGTATTGTATTCTTTGATATTTTTTACCTGTGCATCCTTTAGTAAATCGTAGCGTTGATCCATTTCAATGGTTAAGGAGTTGAGTGTACGCACTACCTTGCGGGTATCGGTAATAATGGCTTCTTCAGAATCAGGCAGTTTGGCCAGAAAATGTCGTTCGATCTTGTTGAACAGTGATAATTCCACTTTCTTGGGATCTACCATCACAAATTTAATTTCTGCAGGATGTTTTTTGTACAAGAGGGAGGCGATGATGGCATTTAATCCAACAGACTTTCCTTGTCCGGTAGCTCCGGCCATCAATAAGTGAGGCATTTTGGCCAAATCGGCAATATAAGGTTCGTTGGCAATTGTTTTTCCAATGGCTATTGGTAATTCCATTTTTGAATTCTGAAATTTTTCGCTGCTCAACATTGTCTTCATCGAAACAATCTGAGGGTTCTTGTTGGGAACTTCAATCCCAATGGTACCTTTTCCAGGAATAGGTGCGATAATACGGATGCCTAATGCTGACAAACTCAAGGCGATATCATCTTCCAGATTTTTAATCTTGGAAATCCTCACACCTGGCGCAGGTACAATTTCATAAAGTGTAACGGTAGGTCCAATGGTTGCCTTGATCTGAATGATTTCAATGGCATAATTCCTTAAGGTTTCAATAATCTTATTCTTATTTGAAATCAACTCATCGTTTTGAACCGATGAAGGGTTTTCGTTGTAATCGGCCATCAAGTTCAAGGTAGGGAATTGATAATCGCGTAGGTCTAAACGGGGATCATATTCACTGTCGATGGTATGATGTTCCATTGCTATTTCATTGGTGGTTTCCTCACTGTTTTCTTCTTCCTCTTCTTCTTCTTCAGTACTTGCTATAACAGCCGTTTCAACAGTAAATAATACATCATCCTTGTTGTCAATGATAGTTTTAGGTTTGGAGGAAGTTTGAGGTTTAGAGATGATCTCAAAATCAAGGCTTCCGGGTTCGTCGTAGTCATCGTCCTCATTTTTTTCAACAACTTCTTCATTTTCAGTGATTTTAAGGTTGTTCCCTCTAAGCTTTAAATCATTTTCATTTTCATTTTCTAAGATTTCTTTTTTATTGCTTGAAAAATGAAAAGAAGTGTTAAAAACAAAAATTACAAATAAAAATATTGCGAAGATCAGCAAGATACCGGTTCCAACTTTCCCTAATAAACCTTCGAGCCAGCTACTGCATTCATAGCCAAATATACCACCTAAATTGGCAAAGCTGTCATTTTTAAAAAAGAAGCCAAAACTTACAGAAGTAAAAATTAATAAAAAAAACGAATATTTATAGGCCTTTGAAAGTTTAATTAAGTCGATTTTCAATAATTTAAGTCCAGTAACAAAAAACAGGAAAATAAACAAAAAGGAAGCAATGCCAAACCATTTTTTAATAAATAGGTAGGATAGAGCAGCGCCTAATCTGCCAGATAGATTACTGGTTTCTATGGTATTGTTTAATAATATATCACGCAATGAGATATTGGAAATTTTATCAAAATCCATCCACCAGGTGAAGAAAAAGGAAATAAAGGAAAATAAAAGGAAAAGCGAAAACAAAACAAGGAAAACACCAATTACTTTATGTGTTTTCTCATTGGTAAATAAGTTGCCCCATCCTTCGAAATTTTTATGAGATTCTTTTTTCTTTTTGGTTTTGGCAGGTTCAACTTCTAATTTGTTCTTAAAAACATTTTTTTTACTAATTTTATTCGTATTTGACATGTATTGGAGACTATTTTGCAATGAGATACAAAAATAAATAAAAAAACTGAATTAGCTTGTGTATATAAAGAAATCATAAAAAAAGCCTTTTAAATCAGATGATAAAAAGGCTTTCAATAACTTAAATAAAATGATTATTCGTCACCACCACCACCTTGTAAGGCTTTAATTTCTGCCTGAAAAGCTTCCATGGTAGTTTCGGTACAACCTGTTGGGATGAGGAAGTCAGTTTCTTTTACTTTTCCTTTTTCAATGGTTTTAACAACACCTTTGATGGTAATTTTTGGTGTAGTTGCTTCATATTCCAATGCAATACCGTTGAGGCCATGGAACATTTTGTTTCCAAAATTCACTAAATCAGTGCCTAATTCATCTGTATAAAAAACAATAATTTTTGAAGTGCCACTTTCTTCATCTTCAGAAGGAGCAGAAGTAATCTCCGCTTTTTTAGCTTTATAACCGAGTATCTCTTTGGTTTCGTCAAGGTATTTAATAATCGTACCTTTGTTTTCTTTTTCTACTTCTTCTTGTTTTTGGGCAATTAAATATTTTTTCATACCATAAGAAGAAAGGTCAATAATGGTAGAAACTTTTTTCAAATCACCATTGGTAATCACTGTTGCAGGACCTTGTTCTGTTAAGGTTAAGTTTTCGTATATTTTGATAACACTTTCTTTAGGCATTTGCGCAATTTGTGCAGCTTCCAGGCCTTCACCACTGTATTTCATATCATACGTAATAATACCTTTAAATGGTTTTGCTTTTTTTTGTGCAAAACTTGAAGTTGAAAAAGCCAGGAATATTGCCATTACAACTAAACCGATTTTTAATGAGTTTTTCATAAAATTTTATGTTTTTGATAAATAATTTGTTTCCCTTTAACTAAATGCAAAAATATATAATTTTTTGATAGCTACAATAATTATATAAATTAGTTTTTAGTTTACAAAGAACATGCCAGAAATTTCAATTTGCATAATTTGTATGCAATCATTTCATTTTTCTTCTTTTTTTAATTTTACAACAACTATACTTTATCTAATTGATTCAAGGCAAAATTATATGCTCCTAGGGCAATGGCCCAACTTGTTCCTATACTTGAAAACCCTATGCCAAGTCTTTTCATCGTATCATAATGTTGAAAACGTTGGGTGCCTGGAATTTGGATTTCTTTGGTTTCCCCCTTCAGAAAGACTTGTAATTCATCAGAGTCTTCAAGATTACAAACAGTTTGAGCTAAACGAGGATAGCTAGTACCATTATAATTTGTATAACTGCTTCTCATTTCTTTTAATAAATGAGGCAATATCAATGTTTTTGCACCAGCTAATCCACCGCCAATAACAGCAATACCATCTGTAAGCGTAAGTACATTAGCGATTACATCACCCAATACAACTGCCATTTGTCTGAATGCTTCAATGGCTGCCTCTTGATTACCGGTTTTTGTACCCATACCTATTTCAAAGATATGCTTGGGTTCAGGACATTTTTCAGCTTCAATTCTTGAAACTTCTGTATAAACTCTTTTGATTGCCCGAATACTAATTCCCTCTTCGGCATTGGTGTTGGGATTAATTCTATTGCGCATCAACCAGACTTCGGCAGCAGCAGAGTTGTCACCTAAAAAAAGTTCGCCATTGCGAACAATACCTGCCCCAAATCCTGTGCCGAGTGTTATCCCTAAAAGGTTTTTGAATCTTTTCTCCTTACCCATTTCCTCCATTTTCTGATTAATGGATGGCAGATAACCAGCCAGTGCTTCACCATAAGCGTATAAGTCGCCGTCATTATTTATGAAAACAGGTATTTTGAAATACTCTTCCAGTATTCCACCCAAGGGAATACCACCTCTGAAAGCAGGTAAATTATGTAAATCGCCTATAATTCCATTTGGAAAATCTGCCGGTCCAGGAAAAGCAAAGCTAATAGCAGATGCATTATTGTTTAATTTTTGTTTAATCAAATTAAAACCATTCACAATGGTTTGAAGGCAAAGCTCTAAATTTCTACCATTAGAAGGCATCGAAATAGCTTCTGCCACTTGTTTATTGCCTTTGATGGCAGAAAAAACGAAGTTAGTGCCTCCAGCATCTAAGGTTAGAACTGTTCTAGTATCATAGTTTATTAAGTTTTTAAAATGTTCTTTACAACTATTCTACAATAATTTCATCGGCAAAAATCCACGTCTTTCCACCTGCCCCGGGATGCCAATCAGGACATACAGCTCTGTTTTTGGCTGCAATCTGTATATACCTTGCATAAAGGATGCTTGGTGAATTGATTGCGTATCTTCTTATCTGTAATTCAACATTTCTGGGTGATTCAGGGGCATCTACTTTTCCAATGGATACATAGTTAATCCCATCCTCCGAAATTAAAAATTCTGCATCAATAGGGAAGAATATCCAGGATGCTGTGCTTTGCAGAAAGCCAACAGATATTTTTGAAAATGCTTTTAAGCTATTTAGATCAATCGTTGCGACCATGTCATCCCCTTCAAAACCCTGCCAATTGCCATCTCTAAAATTAGCTGTACCTAAAACTCCATCTGTAAGAGAGCCATCTCCTTTAGCAACATAGTTTTTGCTATAAAGCGTTTTAAACTTGGGTATAAAACCAGTGGCTTTATTCATTTTAAATACTCTCTCATAATAAAATCCATTTTCTGATCCTTCTGCCAGTACTGCAATGTTTAATTTTAATGAATCTCGTGCTATGATAGGATTTGAATACAGTATTGAATTCCGATCTGGTTTTGTCCCATTTAGGGTGTAATAAATTTTAGTGCCTTCCTGACCTTTTTCTAACTGTATTGAAATTGTTCTGTTGGGAATGTCAGCGGTGGTGCTCATGATCAGGGGATCACGTTCGAAGCCATAGGTAACACCTTTGGCATTCAATACCGGATACTGCATCTGAACCCTTTTCCTGAAAGATGAAAAATCTCTTTTTTCAGGATAGGTCCAAAGTACTTCGCTCATGGCCAGTATACGGGGAAACATTCTCCCATCCACTTTTTCCTGAGGTGCATGTTCCGACCATAAGTTGCATTCTCCACCTAAAATATGTTTTCTTTCGTTTTCATTTAATTCTGTGGGAATAGGATCAAAACCATATACTTTCTCAAGGTTGATGTTAGAAATTTCATAATCAAAATAAGCATGACTGGTGGGCGAAACAATGGCATCGTGTCCTGAACGGGCTGCTTCTATCGCTCCTTCCATGCCTCTCCACGACTGAACACTTGCTCCTTTGGATAATCCACCTTCCAGAATTTCGTCCCAGCCTATCAGTTTTCTATCGGCTTTTGCCAGAAATGCATCTATTTGTTCGATGAACCAGGTTTGTAACTTATGTTCACCTTTTAAATTTTCAGTTTTCATACGGTTCTGACATTTGGGACATTGTTCCCAACGGAATTTAGGTGCTTCATCACCACCGATGTGGATGTATTTTGAAGGGAATAATGCCATAACTTCCGTTAAAACGTCTTTTAAAAATGTAAATGTTGAGTCATTACCGGCACAATAGATATCTTTGAAGACACCCCATTGTGTTTCAACATTCAATGGAAGGCCTGTACATGATAAAAAAGGATAAGCGGCCAGGGCAGCCACCGAATGACCTGGCATTTCAATTTCGGGGACCACATTCACAAATCTTTCAGCAGCATATTTAACAATTTCGCGGATATCATCCTGTGTATAAAAGCCTCCGTAGCGACTTCCATCGGCTTCGGTTCTCCATGCACCCACTTCTGTAAGTTTTGGATATTTTTTAATTTCTATCCGCCAGCCCTGATCTTCGGTTAAATGCCAGTGCAGGGTATTCATTTTGTAATACGACAATAAATCGATGTAGCGTTTTACGAAAGCCTTGTCCATAAAATGTCTGCCACAATCGAGCAACATACCGCGCCATGGAAACTTAGGAATATCAGTAATTTCAACACAGGGAATAATAATTTCTTTAGTTTCAAGCGGAATTAATTGCAGTATGCTTTGTAAGGCATAGAATAACCCTGCTTTTTTATATGCCAGAACATGAATTTTTTTTGTTGTTATTGATAATTTATAACCTTCATCTCCTAAATTTGAAAGTTCGTTATCTAATTGAAAAACTATATTAGATGATTTTGACGCAGAATTAAAGTTTGATTTAAAAATACCATCTTTACTTCTCTCACTAAGTTTATTTAATAATGGATTAACGATATCGATTATGCTTTTGTCATTAGCAATCACATTGATCGTTATTTTTTTTCCGACAATAAAATTTCCTTCTTTTTCTAAAATTGAAGTAGGCTTCGGAATTATATTGATTTGTGAAAAAACTTGAAAGTTCATTGAAATAACTAAGGCGATTAAATAAATTTTCTTCATACTGCAAAACGGTTTTTAAAATTAAAATTAATTTGAGCAATCAACATTCCGCAAAGCATTAATCCACAGCCAACTATTCCTCTTATAGTCAGCATTTCATTTAGGATCAACCAGCCACCAATAGCGGCAAACAATGCTTCACTGCTGAGGATGATAGCAGCTACCGAAGGATGAACATGCTTTTGGACCACTACCTGCAAGGTAAATGCCAGTGCTACCGATAATATTCCCCCGTAGAGGATTGGGATTCCTGCGGCTTTGATAGATTCGAAGACAATAGGTTCGGTAAAAACAGCAAACCCCAAACTCAATAAACCACAGACAAAAAACTGTATAACTGCAATGATAATTACATTGGCGATGGGTGCATATTTCCCGATGACCAACACATGAAATGCCCATACAAATGCACTCATAAATACCAGAATATCACCCTTGGAAATTACCAATGTTTCGCTGACACTCAAAAAATACATACCAGCCAGTGCCAGCAATGCACCCATCCATACATTGATGGCTGTTTTGTGTTTGAACAATATGCCAAAGAAAGGAACCAGAACTACATAAAAACCGGTAATAAATCCTGCATTACCGGCGGTAGTATAAACAATACCAAATTGTTGTAGGGATGCACCACAAAATAACAATACGCCAGCAAAAAGGCCCCCTTTTACCGATTGATGGATGTAAAACTTTGTAAAACTACGAGGTTGCTGGTAAATGACCAATGGAATTAAGATAAAGCCACCCAATAAAAAACGAAAGGCATTAAATGTAAAAGGAGCAATAAATTCCATTCCTATCCTTTGTGCAACAAAAGCAAATCCCCAGATAATTGCAGTCAACAACAATAATAATGCAGATCCCATTTTTGTTTTAAGCATATATCCTTGTTGTTGGTTATTGTTTATTGGTTATTAAGTTATTAGGTTATTAAGTTGGAAGTATATAATGGTTTCCATCTTCCACTTTTTTTATAAGAAACTTCACTTCGTACAGCTTGACAAAAGGGAATAAGCGTCCATCAGTCGCTTCATCTATGTTGCCCCCCTTCAGACCTCTGTCTTCCGTCTTCCGTCTTCTCCCTAATTGATAACAATCTCATCAGCAAAAATCCAGGCTTTCCCGCCAGCACCTATATGCCAGGATGGACATTTGCCGATGGTCTTAGCTTTGATCTTAACATATTTAGTTGTCATTCCTGAAAATTTCTTGGCTAAGTCTTGTATCATCACACCTTCTTTGTTTTCGGGAACATTATTTTTAACAATGGCAACTGATTTAAAATTACTACCATCGTCAGAAGTAAAGAATTCGACCTGTGAAGGATAAAATATCCATGCACCCATATCCTGTAAAAACCCAACCTTTATTTCTTTAACAACTTGTTTTTTGCCAAGATCCACAATGGCTTCCATATCCACACCTTCGTAACCTTGCCAGGTTCCTGTTTTAAAATTTTCGCCTCCTCTTAATAAATCTATCAAAGCCATTTCGCCACTTGCTGCATATTGGGGTGCATAAGGATTGATAATCTTTATACTTCTTCCTTCTGGAATCATGCTAACCGTTGTAGTCATTATTTTACTATCAGGAAATGCTTCACGGCAAGCAATTGCTTTAATAGTTGTCGTTTTATTGACAACTATTGGATTTGAATATTTCGGGGAAGTTTTTGATGGATCCTTACCGTCCAATGTATAATAGATACTTACATTTTTTTCTAAACATCCCAATTCAATGCTTTGCTCTTTTAAAAAAGTAATTTTTCCTTTTGCAATAAATGGAATGGGTGTGATTAGATGTTCAGTAATTGATGTTTTTGGTTCGTTCTCTTCGCCAACACCCCATGATTTAGATGCCTGGCTGTTCATCTCAAAAATCAATTCGCCACCTTTCATAATATCTTCTTGAGAGATAAATGATTTTGTATAAGCCTTACCATTTAAAGTTGCCGATTGTATGTAAAATGATTTTTTCGATAAGCCATTTGCTTTGATGGTAAATGCTTTTCCATTTTCAAGGTGAATTGTCATTTTTTCAAACATGGGCGTTCCAATTACATAAACATTGGATGCAGGTGTAACCGGATAAAATCCCATGGCACTCATCACCAGCCAGGCTGACATTTGACCGCAATCTTCGTTACCACACAATCCATCCGGTTTATTGGCATACATCTCATTTTGAATTTGGTGGATAAGCTCTTGTGTTTTCCATGCTTGTCCTACAAAATTGTATAAATAAGCCATGTGATGACTGGGCTCATTTCCCTGAGCATATTGACCAATTAATCCTGAAATATCTGCCTGTTCTCGTCCACTGGTTTTGGAGTCGGCTTTAAAAAGTTGATCCAGTTTTTCAGCTAATTTATTTTTGCCCCCTAAATAGGCAGCAAAGCCACTAATATCCTGAGGAACATAAAAACTGTATTGCCATGCATTGGCTTCGGTATAATTAAAATTTACTTCTGCAGGGTCGAAAGGTGAAAACCAAAAATTATTCATACGGGCACGCATAAAACCGGTTTGTGGGTCTAATACATTTTTATAGGATTGAGCCCGCTCAGTATAATATTTGTAATCGGCTGTTTTATTTAAAGCCTTTGCCATCTGTGCAATACACCAGTCATCGTAAGCATATTCCAGTAATTTTGAAACCGATTCACCTTCTTCATTGGCATAGATAACACCACAGGATTTATAGCTTTTCAAACCTAACTTATCCTGTTCAGCACTTGCTTTCATAGCAGCAAAAGCTTTTTCTGCATCAAAATTACGCAAGCCTTTCATATACGCATCTACTATAACTGGAACAGCATGATATCCAATCATACAGCCTGTTTCGTTTCCCGATAGTTCCCAAACCGGTAAAAATCCACCCTCTTCATATTGATGAATAAAGGTTTTAATAAAATCAGTGGTTCTTTTTTGCTGAACAAGGGTATACAAAGGATGTGCTGCCCTATAGGTATCCCATAATGAAAATACACTATAATAATCAAAATCAGCCTGGTGCACTTTTAAGTCTCTGCCACGGTATTGACCATCAACATCGCTGTATAAATTTGGATTTAAGAATGCATGATAAAGGGAAGTATAGAAAACAGATTTCTGATCATCGCTTCCGCCCTGGACTTCAATCTTACCCAATTCACTGTTCCAGACTGAATCAGCATTTTGTTTAATTTTCTCAAAATTCCAATCAGGAATTTCAGCTTCTAGGTTTTTTCTTGCATTTTCGATGCTAACTGCAGATATTCCCACTTTTACATAGATAACTTCATCTTTTTTAGTAGAGAAACTTAAATATGCTTTTACGTTCTGACCTTTGATTTCTGATAGTGCTTGCTGCACAGTATCATTCAATGCAATTTGATGGTTTTCGAAAGCTTTTGAAAATTTAGCAACAAAATAAACGTGTTGATCTGTAGCCCAAGCCATTGAACGACGGTATCCTTCTACTTCATCTTTTCCATTTACCTTCAGATAGGAATCGATCACCCTGTCGCGATGTTTTAAATCGATTAGTATGTTGGATTGTTTGCTTTCAGGAAATGTATATTTATGAAAGCCCACTCTTTTGGAAGTCGTCAGTTCTACATTCACATTGTATTTATCAAGTAAAACCTGGTAATAACCTGGTTTTGCCTTTTCATCTTTATGACTGAAAGTAGAAGCATAATCAACATTCTTCCATTGAATGGTTCCTACTGTTGGCAATAAGAGAATATCGCCATAATCGGAGCAACCGGTTCCACTCAAATGGGTGTGCGAAAAGCCAAATACAATACTATCTGAATAGTGATAACCACCACAACCGTCCCAGCCATCTAATCGGGTATCAGGACTTAGTTGTACCATACCATAAGGCATACTGGCACCAGGGTAAGTATGTCCATGGCCACCTGTGCCAATAAAAGGATTTACATAATCAGTAGGTTTCCCTGATTTGTTGTTGTGGCAGGCATTTAATGTCAATACAGCCAGCAATGCTAGGAAAAAATGTTTAAATTGTTTCATTTAATTTTAATTAAATTATTTATAGGTCAAATGGAATGCCCATGATAAAATCATCTCTTTTCGACTTTAGAACATAGGCATTTCATGATAAATTTATTTACAGTGTTTTACAAGAATTTCTGATTATTAATTTAGTGGGTAATACCAATTGAACCTTTTCGATGCCATTGCCTTTATGGTTAATTTCGTTCATTAATATTTCAACGGCATTGTTGCAGATGGTATCTAAGGGTTGATCTACAGCCGTTATACTCGGATTCATTATTTCAAAGAAAGGTAAGTCGTCAAATGAAATTAATGAGATTTCGTCAGGAATTTTTACATTTAATTTGGCCAATGCTTTTACTGTAGCAATCGCAATATTTTGATTTACAGCTAATATTGCAGTAACTTTGTGTTTGTATGATAAAATCTTTTTTATTTCTAATTCAACACCTATTTCAATATTTTCGAAGGGAATCTGACAAAGTAAATAATGATCAATTTTAATGCCTGCATTCAGGAGGGCATCGGTATATCCTTTATTTCTATCTCTGACAGAAGTAATATGAAATGGCAATATGGAAAGCATGGCGATGTGTTGGTGACCTATCTCAGTTAAATGGCTGACTGCATTATATGCGCCCAGGTAATTATCAATGACTACAAAATTAGTATCAGGTATTTCCGGAAAGTAGCGATCGACCAATACAAAAGGATAATTTTCGTTTTTTAATGCCAGGATTTCGGTATTGTCGACCAAAGTAGAAGATATTATCAGACCATCCACTTGTTTTTCTTTCAGCATTTTAATGATAGAGGCTTCTTTGGCATCTTTTTCGTCGGAACTGCAGATGATAAGGTTGTAGCCAAATTTATTACAGTAATCCTCGATTCCTCTTGCCATTTTGGCATAAAAGGTATTAGAAATATCGGCAACTATTAAGCCTATGGTATTGGTTTTGCCTAATCTCAGGTTGCGGGCCATTTGATTGGGTTTGTAATTCAGTTTTTTGCACAAAGCAATTACCTTTTCCTGGGTTTCTTTTTTTATACCGTTTTTATCACCATGTCCGTTCAAAACCAATGATACCAATGTTTTTGAAACACCTATCTTAATGGCAATATCTTCTAATTTTGGTTTTTTCATAATTCACAAATATGAAACAAATATACACATTAACTAAATCGGTTTAGCAATTTTATATATATTTTTTACTTTAAAACGAAAAAGGCTGGTAATTTATTTATTATCAGCCTTTTTCGTTTTAAAAATTAATTTATTTATATTCTTTTATTTCAACTTCGTTATTGATTACCATCAATCCATTCATGGCAAGGGCCTGCATTTCATCTTCGCCGGGATAAACCTGAACAGGAGCAATGTGAATAACACGCTTGATCACTTCTTCAACAAAGGGTTTCCCATAAGCTATGCCCCCTGTAAGTAAAATAGCGTCTACTTCTCCCATTAAAACCGTTGACATCGCACCTATCTCTTTGGCCACCTGATAAGCCATAGCATTCTGAATCAATTGAGCCTTTGCATCTCCCGCCAAAGCGGCTTTTTCAACTTTGTAAGCATCATTGGTTCCAAGATATGCTACAAAACCACCTTGACCGGTAATCATTTTTAATATTTCAACAAATGAATATTTATTACTGAAACAAAGTTTAACCAAAGCGCCTACTGGCAAGGTGCCACTTCTTTCTGGAGAAAATGGACCTTCACCATCCAGTGCCTGGTTTACATCTATCACTTTCCCTTTTAAATGAGCCCCAACACTGATTCCTCCACCCAAATGGGCTACAATCAGGTTCATGTCTTCGTAGTTTTTGTTTTGAGATTTTGCATGGATACGGGCTATTGCTTTCTGATTTAAAGCATGGAAAATACTTTGTCTTTCAAACAATGGATGACCCGAAATTCTTGCTAAATCATGAAATTCGTCTACTACAACAGGGTCAGCTATAAAAGCACGGGCTCCCGTTATCGACTTTGCAATGTCATTGGCTATTAAACCACCCAGGTTGCTGGCATGTTGACCCAGTATACCCACTTTTAAATCGGCAATCATGGGGGCATTCACTTCGTAAATTCCTGATGGTATAGGCTTTACTAAACCACCACGGCCCACTATCACCTGCAAGCTATCAATCTCGATATTGGCATTCATGAGTTCTTCCAGAATGATATTTTTCCTGAATTCATACTGATCGGTTATCTTTCCAAATTGTGCAATTTCTTCGGAAGTATGCTTGATATTTTTAAGAAAAATTTGTTTAGATCCTTCAAAAACAGCAATCTTTGTAGAAGTTGAACCTGGATTAATAGCAAGAATTCTTGGGTTGCTCATAAGTTTTGTTTAAAATACAACGATGGTTTTTTATTTTGCGGTTAATGCCGCTAAAGCAATTGAGTACAATTTAGTCAGTTCACTATCGCCACGGGACGACAAAATAGCAGGAACTCTTGCTCCGGCCACAAATGCGCCCAATTCGCCTCCACAAAGTTTAGTATGTGTTTTATAAAAAACATTACCGGCTTCAATATTTGGAAACAACAAGCAATCTGCATCACCCGCTACTTCGCTTTTTAATTTTTTAATGTCTGCGCTTTCTTTGTCAATGGCAACATCCAAAGCCAAAGGACCATCTATGATGCTATCTTTTATCTGGCCTCTTTCGCTCATTTTAGCTAGAATGGCTCCATCGATACAGGCTTGCATACCAACAGACACCTGCTCAGTTGCTGCAATGATGGCTACTTTTGGTTTGGGAATTCCCAATGCCTTGGCAGTGCTGATTAAAAAATTGGTCATCACCAGTTTTTGTTTGAAATCTGGTGCAGGAATAATCGCTACATCGCTGCATACCAATAATTTATGGTATGCTTTATTTTCCATCACAGCGATATGGGTTAAGATAGACCCTGGATTCATCAATCCATTTTCTTTATTGAGAATGGCACGCATGTATTTATCGGTTGTAACAGCACCTTTCATTAATAAATTACCTTCGCCGTCATTGATTAATTTTACAGCTAAAGTGGTTGCTTTCATTTCGTCTGCTTCGTGAACGATTCTGAATTTTTTAACTTCAATACCTTCTTCTTTACATACCTTATGAATAGTATCGTTGTCGCCAACCAAGGTTGCATCAACAATACCTAAATCAATAGCTTCGCTGATAGCACCAATGGTATGGGCATCTATTGCATAAGCAGCTACTAAACGTTTTTTTTCTTTACTCTTGAGGACCTCGAACATTTGTTCTAATTTGTTGATCGACATATTGATATGTTTTTTTTGAATGAATAATTGACTGTTATTTAATTAACGACAAAATTAGAAAGATTTTTCGACATATTCAATATTAAAGCGCAATAAAAAAGCTCCTTAGGTGAGTAAGGAGCTTTTTTGAAAATATTTTGGAGTTTATTATTTTTTAATATTTGGTAGCTCAAGACCGTAGCCTTTTTTCTTGTCTTCTATTTTCAATAAGAAAGCAAATAAAAGGGCAAGAATACCAAAACATGCAAATAAAAGCATTGGTAAGGTATAGTTGTAATAGGGTGATACAATAGAATATTTTGATATTCTTTCACCTTTCTCCGTTATAAATGCATCAACTTTAGTTTTATTAACTGAAAATATTGGCAAACTAAATTTATCAATATTGGAAAATTTATTATCTGGTATTAATTCTTTTGAAATAGTATCATTACCAAATGAAATTACTGAAACAATATTATGCTTTGAATCATGATTAATTGAACTAACAGTAAATGTAGAATCTTTTCGATTTACCATTCCTGTTTCTTTCATTTCAATAACCTGATTATTTACAACGGCTTTTGTTATCATTGCACCATGTTGAGTAGTAAAACCTGTACCTAAAAGGGTTACATAGCCTACAAAACAATATTTATTTACCACCCAGCCAATTAATGCAGGAACACCCATTAATCCCCAGTTTTGAACCCAGAAAATCAGTGAATAAGCTGTACCTAATTGTCGTTCAGGAATAATTTTAGCTACTGAAGGCCACATGGCTGAAGGAACCAATGAAAAACCAATGCCTAAAATTAAAATAAGAATAATAGCCATTGACCAATGATTCAGAAAAGGAGTAGCATATAGTAAATGTACTAAAATTAGTAATAATGAACCAATTATCATAATTGTTGCGCCTTTGCCTTTTTTATCGTAAATACTGCCAAAAACCGGAGTAAAAATAATTGCACCAATTGGAAGCAAAGATGGAATAGCTCCTGCCCAGTCTTCATTAATATTAAATTTCTGAACCATTAAATCAGTTGCATATTTTATGAATGGAAATACAGCTGAATAGAACAATACACATAAAATGGCAATATACCACCAACCTTTATTTGTAATGATTTTCCAGATATCTTTTATGCTAAAAGCTTCTTCTTCATCCACTACATTGTTTTCCTTGTCAAAAGCTTCTTGCGAAACATCGAGTTTTTTATCGAGAAAGGTGTAAAAAATAAATGCTATGAGGCCAATACAGGCGAGTACCAATCCAAAAAGTAAAGGCATGGAAACAGTGCCAAAAGCTTTAGCAATAGGTAATGATGTGCCAATAGCAATACCCGTTCCGATACGTGCAACAGAAACCTGTAATCCCATGGCCAGTGCCATTTCTTTACCTCTAAACCATTTTACGATAACCTTAGAAGCAGTAATCCCAACAACTTCAATCCCTACACCAAAAATAGCATAGCCAATACCAGCTACCAAAACCTGTGCCTTTGATTTAAAAATAATTAAATCCCATACTTGTCCATCAAAGCTATGGGTAGTAACTGCCCAGTATTTAATTGCGATCCCGACTAACATAATAGAAGTAGCCATTACCCCTGTGAATCTGATCCCTTTTTTGTCAAGAATAATTCCACCAATAATTAAAAATAGTAAGAATACATTAAACCAGCCATAAGCACTGGTAAAAAATCCATAATCTTCACTATTCCAAGATAATTGCTGTTCCAACAGTCCTTTTAAAGGAGCCATCACATCAGCAAGATAATATCCACAAAGCATGGTAAAAGAAACAACAATTAAGGCAGTCCAACGTGCTGCTCTCGATTCACTTAGAACCTTTTGTACTTTTTCTGTCATTTTAATAAGATTAAATTTGTAATTATTTTTAACACGCAAAACTAAAACAAAATTCTGATTTTAGCTCTTTTTATTTAAAAATAAGATTTATTTTAGCAAATAAAAATATACAATGGCTATAATAGAATTTACGGACGAATATTTTATGCGTGAAGCTCTGAAAGAAGCTCAGTTAGCTTACGATGATGATGAAGTTCCAATTGGGGCTGTAATAGTTGCTAATGGCAAAGTTTTGGCAAAAGCACACAATCTCACCGAAAGACTCAACGATGTAACGGCTCATGCCGAAATGCAGGCTTTTACAGCTGCTGCCAATTATTTGGGCGGTAAGTATTTGAATGATTGCACTTTGTATGTTACCTTGGAGCCTTGTGTAATGTGTGCTGGAGCTTCGTATTGGGCTCAGATAGGGAAAATTGTATATGGTGCAAAAGACGAAAAACGCGGGTTTTCTAAACTAAATGCCACTGTTTTACATCCTAAAACAATTATTAAAGGGGGCATAATGGAGAAAGAATGCGCCGAACTGATCAGCAGATTTTTTAAAATGAAAAGATAATTATTTTTCTTCTTCTATTTCGCAGGTATTGAAACCAAAAATCGTATAAAGTGGACAAAATCCAATCAACGAAGTTATGAGCATAATAGCAGCAAAAATGCCCAGAATAATATCAAATAGTATTGGTAAAACACCCAGTACCATTAATATTGCTGTGGCAGCAACAATAACTAGTCTGATCGTTATATCAGTAGCACCTACATTCTTTTTCATACATTACTGTTTTAGTTTATAAAAACGGATTATTTATTTTTTCGTGACCTATACTTGTTTCGGGGCCATGACCCGGATAAACTTTATAAACATCTGATAATGTAAAAAGTTTATTCATAATGTTTTGATGTAAAACATCAAAATTTCCGGTGGGCAAATCGGTTCTTCCAATACTTTCGTGAAAAAGCACGTCGCCGGTAATTACAAATTTTTGATCGTGGTTTATCAGACAAATGCTGCCATCGGCATGACCGGGTGTATAAACTACCTCTAATTCAGAATGACCGAATGTAATTTTGTCTCCTTCCTGAATATTTTGAGCAACCTTAGAAATAGTTTCTAAATTGAAGCCATACATTGCACCCTGAGCAATGGCTGTTTCTAAAAACACTTTGCTGTCGGGATGAATTCCTAAACCTAAATTGAATTTAGTTTCAACAAATGCACTTCCAAGCACATGGTCCACATGACAGTGAGTGGAAAATTGTGCCATGGGCTTGAGCTGTTCTTTTTCGATATAATTCGCCAACTCAGCATCTTCACTGGCTTCATAATTGGCAGCATCAATGATGATGCATTCTTTGGTTTCGTCGGATAATACATAGGTATTTACCTGAAATCCGTTGAATATAAATTTTTTAACTGTTATCATTTTAATTTAAACTTAGCTGTTAATTATTCTTCTTTTTTTGCTTCATTCCAGTATACATCCATTTCTGCCAAAGACATCTCATGCAAGCTTCTTCCTTCTTCAATCGCTTTTCCTTCAAGGTATTTGAATCTTTTGATGAATTTACGGTTTGTCTTTTCCAAGGCATCTTCAGGGTTAATGTCAATAAATCTTGCATAATTAATCAGTGCAAACAATACATCCCCAAATTCAGCTTCAATTTTGCTTTTTGGTGCATTGGATTCTACTTCTTCCTTAAATTCATCCAGTTCTTCCCTCACTTTTGCCCAAACCTGGTGGGTTTCTTCCCAATCAAAACCAACGCCTCTTACTTTTTCCTGTATCCGGTAAGCTTTCACCATGGCAGGAAGTGCATTGGGAACACCTTCTAAAACTGATTTACGGCCTTCTGCCAATTTGATTTTTTCCCAGTTATTTTTTACATCTTCTGCATTGTTTACTTTTACATCGCTGTAAATATGAGGGTGGCGG
Organism: Bacteroidota bacterium; assembly: GCA_037133555.1. GTDB lineage: Bacteria > Bacteroidota > Bacteroidia > Bacteroidales > JACABE01 > JACABE01. The sequence goes on along the minus strand of JBAXNW010000015.1, from coordinate 15,705 downwards.
TTCACTAATTTGTCAGAAATTCCGTTCAAAACATCCTTCATATCAAATGCTCCTTTTTCCTGACCAATTTTTGCATAAAAAACAATGTGCAACATTAAATCGCCCAGCTCTTTGCGAATTTCATCCAAATCATTATCCATGATAGCTTCCGATAATTCGTACATTTCTTCAATGGTTAAATACCTTAAACTCTCTAAGGTTTGCTTTTTGTCCCAGGGACAATTTGCCCTTAATGTGTCCATTATTTCGAGTAAGCGTTCAAAAGCGATGGCGTTTTCTGTCATTTTTGAATATGTTTTAGTAGTTGATTGATATCTATTTGCATCATACAATGAAAATGCTGCTTAGGACAGCTATTAAATCCTATTTTGCTACAAGGGCGACATTTTAATCCGATTACCTGAATGATTTCCGATTTGTGTGATTCAGTTAAGTAAGGATACATCCCAAATTCAGTAACGGTATTGCCCCATACTGATATTATTTCCTTGTTAAATGCTGCAGCTATATGCATTAAACCCGTATCTGGAGTAATTAGTTTTATTGATTGCTCAATGATAGATGCAGTCTGATGAATGTTAAATCTACCACAGGCATTGAAAACATCAGTCTTAGCTGAGGTTCTGATAATATTTTCGGCTCTTTCGTAATCTTCTTCTCCCCCGAGTAATACCAGCGGAATTTCTGATTTTTTGCAAAGTTCTATTAGTAAAGCATCAGGAATTTGTTTGGTATTATGCTTGCCCCCGATTACCAGGGCTGTATATCCCTGATGAAATTCCAATGGCAATACATTTATATTTACTTTCTCTGTTTCGGGTATAAAAAAATCAAGCCCTTGACGATCGTTGTAAACATTTAATTTTTCAACTGCCTTAAAATATCTGTCCACAATATGAAGGCTAGGCAGTAAATTTATTTTAAAGTTAACCAACAGCCATTTTTTAAGATTGAGTTTGTTAAAACTAGCAGCTGGTTTCAATAAACGTAATTTTACAATCTTTGTTCTGATATTATTATGCAGATCAACAATAAAATCAAAATCCTCTGATTTTAATGTATGTATTATTTTAGTAAGATTATGATTATAGCAATGAACTTTGTGAATATAAGGATTGTTTTCCAGCAAATCAGCATAGGAAAATTTTGTAAGATAGTGAATTTCAGCATCTGGCAGCTGTTTTTTCAGGCATCTGACAATAGGTGTTGTAAGGACAATATCGCCAATTGAACTAAATCTGATAACAAGAATCTTCAAAATATTATTTTTTTTACAAAATTATAAATAATTAAAATAAAAATTTAATCTATTTTTGCATCATGGTTTTAATAGACTCTCATACACATCTTTACCTCGAAGACTATAAGGATGATATACAGCTAGTTGTGGAAAGAGCTTTGCAGAACAATGTAGAGTATTTTTTACTTCCTAATATCGATAGTACTACGATAAATAAAATGAAAGCATTGTGTTTGCTTTATCCCGAGCGTATGTTTCCTATGATTGGACTTCATCCTACTTCGGTAAAAGACAATTATATGCAGGAACTATTAATAATCAGGCAAGAATTGCTAACGCATAAATATTATGGGATAGGTGAAATTGGGATAGATTTGCATTGGGATAAATCTTTTCTTAAAGAACAGCAGTTTGTTTTACGTTATCAGTTAGAACTGGCTAAAGAATTCCAATTACCGATTGCCATTCACACCCGAAGCTCATTTGATGAAGCGATTGATATTGTGAGGGAAGCAAAAGATGATAACTTAACAGGCGTTTTTCATTGTTTTGGTGGCTCCTATCAGCAGGCAATTGATATTATTGATATGGGGTTTAAACTTGGGATAGGCGGAGTAGTCACTTTCAAAAATTCAGGTTTGGATAAAGTAATCGACCATATTGCGCTTGAGCATATTATTCTTGAATCGGATTCACCCTATTTAACCCCTTCACCTTACAGAGGGTTGAGAAACGAAAGCTCCTACCTGACTTTGATTGCTCAAAAGCTTGCAGAAATGAAAGAAATCTCAATTCAGGAAGTTGCAGCAATTACGTCTAAAAACGCCATGGATCTCTTTAACATTCAATTTAATAAAAAGCCGGCTGTTTTGAATGGAATAAAGCATGAACTTTAAAATAAGATACAATTTTATTGCTTCTACGACTATCGGCTGGATATGCTCATAAATAAATACAAACTTTTTTAATGCGTTGATATGGAAAGTAAAGCATCAATCTTGGTGATTTATACGGGTGGTACAATAGGAATGATAAAAGATGCTGAAACAGGTGCTTTACATCCTATTAATATGGATTTGTTGTATCAATCTATTCCTGTACTGAGGAATTTTAATTACAACATAGATTCTTATTGTTTTGGTCCTTTGATAGATTCTTCAAATATGAATCCTGATTTCTGGATAAAACTCGCAGGAATTATTGAAGAAAAATACGAAAGCTATGATGGATTTGTGGTATTGCATGGTACTGACACCATGTCTTTTACAGCTTCTATGCTGAGCTTTATGTTGGAGAATCTGAACAAGCCTGTTATTTTAACAGGTTCCCAAATTCCTTTAGGTGTTGTAAGAACCGATGGTAGGGACAATATTATCAATGCCATCGAAATAGCTGCCGCAAAGTCAGAAAATACGCCTTTGGTTCCTGAAGTCTGTATTTGTTTCGAAAACAAACTTTTCAGAGGAAATCGCACCAATAAATTCAATGCCGAAAATTTTGAAGCCTTTGTTTCGGGCAATTATCCAACCTTGGCAAAAGTAGGGGTGCATATTAAATATAAACACCATTTGATACTGAAACCCAATTTTAAAAAATTGAAAGTGCATTATACCTTGGATCAGAATCTGGCCATCTTAAAATTGTTTCCGGGTATTTCCGAGAACGTCGTAAAAAGCATACTTTCGATAAAGGGTTTAAAAGCAGTTGTAATGGAAACCTATGGTTCGGGCAATGCTCCTACCGACAAATGGTTTATCGAGGCTTTAGAAGAAGCCATTCAGAAGGGAATCATCATTCTAAATGTAACCCAATGTAAGTCGGGACGTGTTGAAATTGGTAAATATGAAACCAGTGTCGACCTGGGGCGAATCGGCGTAATAGGAGGGAATGATATTACCACAGAATCTGCTATCGCTAAGCTGATGTTTCTGTTAGGAAGGAATTTACCCAATGAAGAATTGATAAAATACCTACAGCTTTCGCTGAGGGGAGAATTAAGCATGAATAACGAATAAAATCTTTGGCTTAACATCAGCTTTAATCCATTCAGCAATAAGCAGTCCATTGTTTTTATTTTTTATTTGCTTTTTTTATTGTAATTTAGCCGTCTGATAGAATGAGCAATTCTTTTTATATTTTGTTATTAAAATAAGAAAAGAAGTTATTGTTTTATGAAATTAAGGATAGGTGGCCGAGTGGTCGAAGGCGCACGCCTGGAAAGTGTGTATACGCCACAAGCGTATCGTGGGTTCGAATCCCACCCTCTCCGCAAAATCAAATACATAAGCATCGATAATCAATATATTATCGATGCTTTTTTGTTTTGGGGCAAAATTTGGATTTTGCAGTTAATAATTCCAGTTTTTTTAAAAAATCTATTCTCTTATTCAAATTTCATAATAGCATCACCATAATAATACCGCAAAGGACCGCCATCACAGCTATCTAATAAGCTTTATTAAATGCTTAATGCAAATGCCTATTGGAATTCTGGATTGTTTAAAATGGCTTTAATGAGGTGCCATTTCATCCCTTGAATTTGTTTGTATCGTTAGGGGCTATGAAGCTATGCTTGAGCTTTATGAAAAAATTCAATCATTTTATATTATTTTAATAATTCAGTTAAAACAATACTGTCACTTTGTAGTTTCTTAATATAGCCGTGTACATTTGAAATGTTTCAGTGGACTGAATAAAGCAATAAAAATGGGAATAACAGAAGTGAGAAATAAAATGAAAGTAGAAGTATGGAGTGATATAATGTGTCCATTCTGCTATATTGGAAAACGTAATTACGAATCAGCAATCAAAAAGTTTGCAGATAATAAGGATATTGAAATTATTTGGAAAAGTTATCAGCTTGACCCAGATATTCCACTGCAGTTTGACAAAAAAACAAATGTGTATCAATATCTTGCTGATAGAAAAGGTATGACATTAGAGCATTCAATCAAAATGCATCAGGCTGTTGTACAAACTGCTAAAAATGCTGGATTGGAATACAATTTTGATAAAACAGTTATTGCCAATTCATTTAAAGCACATCGTATGATTCAGATGGCTAAAAGAAAAGGATTGGGTGATTTTGCAGAAGAATGTATTTTTAAAGCATATTTCACTGAGGGGAAAGATATTGCTGATAACGCTATATTATTAGAATTAGGAAAAGCAATTGGAATTAGTGAAACTGATGTAAATGAATCATTATGCAATGATGAATATGCTTACATGGTAAAACAAGACATACAGCAAGCTAAAAATTTAGAAGTTGAAGGTGTTCCGTTTTTTCTATTCAATGGTAAATATGCTGTTTATGGTGCACAAGCTGTTGATGCATTTTTACAAACAATACAGAAATCATATGCTGACTGGAGAAAGGAAAATCCTGTTTCTGAAATTGAAACTTTAAAAGGACAGACTTGTTCTGCAGATGGGAAATGTGATTAATGTTTTAATTGAAATCATTACATTTATTATTATATAAATTTACACTGGTGTCCGATTAAAATTAATTAGAATTGGGCTAAAGCCCATGCTAATCATGTTATCCATCAACCCCAGCCTTAAGGCTGGGGTTGCTTCATGTAACTAACTCAAGAACTTTAGTCCAGGTAGATTTGTCGGACAATAGTGATAAATTTAGTAAAAAGCCGACAGATTAATTTTCTTTCGGTTTTTTGCTTTTATACACACCCTGAAAAATCAAAACCCAAAACTGATAAAAATACGGTGAAACAATAAAAAGTTAAAAATGGGAATCCTATTTTATGTTAAAATGGCTAAAATATAGAATTATAAACATTATTTATCTCATCATGCCTAATCTGGAGAAAATGCAGCATCATTGATATCAATTCGCTTACTGAAAAGGGAAAACATAAATATGTTGTGAATTATTCTAAAGGTAAGACTTGATTATCTTCCTTGTCTTTGGTGTTTTTTTCCCTTTTGTAAATACTTATCATCAATAACAAAGTCAAAGCAAAACTTACAATAATGAGTAAATAATCACCTTTGGCGCTTACCAGGGTGTCAATATCGCTATGAATGATTTTTCTATTGTATAAAAATGAAGCGATGACCGCTGAAGCGTTGTTAAAAAAATGGGCAGCAATGGGAACCCATAAGTTCTTGCTGAAATAATAAAGATATCCCAACAACAATCCCAATACAAAACGGGGAAGAAAGCCGAAGAACTGCATATGAATGGCACTGAACAAAAAAGCAGCTACAAAGATGGCAATATGTGGATTGCCAAACCAGTCTTTAAATATTTTAATTAATACACCCCTGAACAAAAATTCTTCTCCAATAGCAGGTAGAACAGCAATCATAAGTAAATTGAGCAGTAGCAGCTGAAGGCTGCTGCCTTCCAGAAATGCTTTTGTAAAAACCTCGGCACTGTCTTCTGATTTACGCATCCATTCTTCAATTCCTGATAATGCCTGGGGTAAATGCATCATTTCGTTGATGCTGATCAACCAACTGATAAAGGGCATGGAAACAACAATGACCAACAATCCGGCTATTAAAGTGTAAAGTCGAGGTAACTGCTTAATTTTCAGATAAACGCCAATACTTTTACTCACTAAAAAAGCAAATAAAACGCTTGGAACTACAAACATTCCGATTTCATTTACGATTTGAAGGTATTTAAAAAAGTTGATATGTTCTTTAAAGTCGAAATTGATACTTCCGGTAATAGCCGTGATGGCCTCTTTTCCCCAGAAAGGAATGGCTATTACGATTCCCAATAAATTAAAAACAAAACCGCAGATAATAATGATTACTACCAGACTCATCAGTTTTAAAACTGGAGAGAAGTTGCTTAAAAAACTTTCATTTCTCATAGAACCTAATTAAAAATTTAAAATTAGGAATTTAACGGGTTGATATCCAATAACCCAATAACTTATTTACCTAATAACCTAATAACGTAATAACCAACATCTACTTCCCCTTTTTCTCAAATGCAACTAATCCATCGTTTAAAAACTTCACAAAGTTTTCGACCGTTTTGTCGTAGGATTTGTTTTCTAGGGTTAATACATTTTCATCAGCATCCATCAAAACATAATAAGGCTGGGCATTGATATTGAAACGGCTAATCTGAAAATTCAGGTTTTTGGAACCCAATTTTTTTATCACCTTGCCTTCTTTGGTGGTAACCCATTCATTTTCGGGTAAATCAATAAAATTAGCATCAGCATACAAAGCCACCATTACATATTTTTCGGTCAAGATCTTTTTTACAGGAGCTGCATTCCATACATTTTCTTCCATTTCGCGGCAATTGGCGCAAGTTTTACCAGTAAAATCAACAAAGATGGGTTTGTTTACTTTTTTGGCATAAGCCTTGGCCTCGTTTAAATCGAAGAAACCATCAAATCCAGTTGGTAAATGAAGCTTATCGGTATATTTGCGAGGACCCAGCTCGCTTTTATGGGAAGTTCCTCCGCTGTTTTCAACAATCAGTCTGTTGAGATCAAAGTCCTGGGTAGTTAGAGGTGGAACATAACCTGAAAGTTTTTTCAGAGGAGCACCCCACATACCGGGTATCATATACATTACAAACGCAAAAGTTATTATGGCCAGCATCAGGCGATAAACACTTATTTTTTCAACTTCAGCATCTCCTTTGAATTTTAATTTACCCAAAAGGTAAAAGCCCAAGAGGGTAAATACAACTATCCACAAGGCAAGGAAGGTTTCGCGGTCCAACAGTCCCCAGTTAGCACCTAAATCGGCCATGGATAAAAATTTCAAACCCAGGGCAACTTCAAGGAAACCAAATACAATTTTGACCGTATTGAGCCAGCTGCCCGATTTTAATTTACTTAATACAGAGGGGAACATCGCCAAAAGTGTAAATGGTATGGCAAACCCAAAGGCAAAGCCCATCATGGAGATCAGGAAAACCATGCTGTCGTTAGAACCCGACGTAAGTTCAATCAATGCAGCACCCAATATAGGGCCTGTGCACGAAAATGAAACCAGAACGGTGGTAAAGGCTACAAAAAAAGTGCCGATATATCCGCCTTTGTCTGCATTGTGATCCGCTTTGTTGATGAGGGAGCTGGGCAGGGTCAATTCAAACAAACCAAAGAACGAAAGGGCAAATACCATAAAAATCATGAAAAAGAGCAGATTAGGAATCCAGTGTGTGCTGATGATGTACATGGCGTCTTTTCCCAGTAACAATGTCAGCAGCAATCCCAGCCCTCCGAATATCAATACGATAGAAAATCCAAAGAAATAGGCTTGTTGCAATCCCTTTTTGTGCGATTTATTGCCTTTCATAAAAAAGCTGATGGTCATCGGAATCATTGGAAATACACAGGGGGTTATCAAAGTAAGCAAACCGGCCAGGAAAGCAGCTAAAAATATGAAATATATTGGCTTTCCATTTGCTTTTATTGGATTGCTAGCTAAAGATTTAGCTGTAACTATGCTTGAATCTGTTTTAGATTTTACTGAATCGGTTTTGTTGTTTGCCTGAGTAAGTGTGTCGGGACTAGCGACTGTATTATCTTGCCCGGTTTTTACTGCATCAGGATTGCCTTTTACCTTGAATTCGAATGTATTGTCCTGAAACGGAATACAACTTCCTTCGTTGCAAACCATGTATTCAAAACTTCCCTTTACTGTAAAATCCTGATTGCTGAGTATTTTAATTTTTTGTTTGAAGATGGCTTTATCGTTAAAATATTTTACCGTCATCTTAAACATCTCATCGTATTCAGCATGGGGTTTGGGTTCAGAGGTTTTGCCATCGAGCTTATAGGCTTTGTCTTTGTTGAACACAAAACTGGTAACGATAGGACCACCTTCTTCCATGTATTGAGAATACAAATGCCAGGCTTTCTCGATATTGGCTGTAATAATCAGTTCAGCCGTTGAGGCTGTATTTTGTTTTACTGCATAGGTCCATTTTACAGGACTTTTTATCTGCGAAAATCCCTGCGATGTATGCAAAACAAATACCAGCAGTAAGATGCTGAAAATGCTTTTCTTAAGTATTTTTTGGTACGTATTCATAGTATTAGGTATGTAAAGGCAAAATTAAAAATATTGATATTCTTTTGTAAAGCAATTATTTTCACAATGTCCAACAAACCTGACAGGTTTTTAAAACCTGTCAGGTTTATTCCAATCTACATCTCCACCACGTGAAACTCAAAACCTTCCATGATGGGATTGTGAAGCAGGTCTTTACAGGCTTTTTCTACCATTTTAGTTGCAGCTTCTTTAGTATCGGCTTCTACTTCCATGCTGATGTGTTTTCCGATGCGAACATTGGTAATTGTAGGCAGGCCCAGACTTTTCATACTGGAACTTACGGCTTTTCCTTGAGGATCTAACAATGCTTTTAAGGGCATTACGTCAATTTCTGCTTTGAAATTCATAAAAAGGATATTTATTTGTTGATTAATTACTTAGAGTAAATATTGATGGATAATTGAAAAACTAAGGTATAAGACAATAATAACAGGCAAGGCAGCTATGTTAAAAATAATCAGCAAGATGAGGGCGCTGAGCAAGAAAAGTATTCTTACTTTGTTGTGCTTCCATTTAAAATCGGTGAATTTGAGTGAAAAAAGCGGAAGTTCTACCACCAGCAAGACCGACATCGCAATTGAAAATCCGAGTAGTACATAAGGGTTGGTGAACAAAGTTGCTATAAACAACTGTAGGAAATGAAAGCTTCCAGGGCTTGCAAATTGAATGATGATGGGTGCCGAAGCCCAAAAAATAGCATTGGCTGGTGTGGGTAAACCCAGAAAAGAAATTGTCTGCCGATCGTCGATGTTAAATTTAGCCAGGCGAATGGCCGAAAACAAGGCAATTAAAAAAGGTGTATACAAGAGAAAGCTAAAATTCACAAACAAAGGCAGATCCACCGCATATTGATTCAAAAGCTGAAAGGCAATAATAGCTGGTACTACGCCAAAGCTGACCATGTCGGCCAGCGAATCCAGTTCTTTGCCAATATCCGATTGAGCCTTTAGGAGGCGGGCTGCCGTGCCGTCTAAATAATCAAAAAAGGCAGCAGCAAACACCAGGTAGGAGGCCAGGACAAGATTTGGTTTAAACGCAGCAACAATCGCCATACAACCACAAAATAAGTTGAGTAGGGTGATAAAATTAGGTATATTGTTTTTGATTTTCAAAACTTTCTGTTTTTGAATGAAGTGTCAAAATTAAACAATTTATATGGATTCACAGCATCGATAGTGTATTTTTCAAATTATTATTTTGCTAAGCGGATGAAATTTTTCCCGGATGGGAAACGCAGATTTAAACGCCTGTCTGACGGTAGCCATGGATATTAAATATCAAGGAATCAGGAATATATATAGTAAATCAGCGAATATCCGCGTTTACGGAACGTATCCGTTTCAACCGCGTTTTCAATTTTTCTACAGATAATTTTCAAAATATAAAACCACAGAGACACGGAGAACACGGAGCCAACAGTAAATTTTCTCAGTGCATCTCAATGATCTCTGTGTCTCTGTGTTGAAAAAAAAGCTGATAATATCATATTATTTGATGATCCACAATAAGTAAGCTGATTAAAATTCTCCATTACTCCAAGTACTCCCTTCAATCCTTCTACAAGCTTTCTTCTTCCTTTTTTTCCCTTGCCTTTATCAGCATTCTGCCTCCATAGCCGGCAGCCATCAGCAAAATAAGGGTAAATCCACCATCGAGGGGAGCCCCAGCAGGTTGATTTCCTGAAGTTCCATGTCCGCCAATACCTGCACCTGAGGGAGGTATGGGTTGTGCAAAAAGTTGAGGCGTTAAAACAAAAAATACTGTGAGACAGACTGCAAAAATTATGGTTTTCATTGATGACAATATCGTTTATTTAATATATATTTTTTGTGTAATAACATTTTGATTGGCAATGACTCTTACAATATAATATCCTTCGGGCTGATGAACTGTAAATATATTGGAAGTTGGATGGAAACTGCTTACAACTTCCTGCCCCAGCATATTGTAAATACTGACAGTCGTCAGCTTTTCGATAGTAGGAAGGTAAAGCTTGTCTCCAAAACTGTAAATGCCATTGTTCTTTGCAGTTGTAGTTGGAATGCCCACTTCAGCCACAAGGTCAAAGAAAATGGTAAAACGATTGACATTGTCTGTAATATCTGCAGCGAAGGTATACGTTGGGTTGCTGCGAAGATCCTGAGTAGTATTGGTCTTTAAATCCTGCAGATAAATATGAGAAGCAAGGTTAAAACTCTGAATATCTCCGGCTGTTAGTGTGAAATTTCCGTTTACCTTGGGCTCAAAACCCAGGTTGACACTGATGGGGGAGGTATAAGCTCCCAAGGCATTGATGCAATATTTATCGGAATTGATGTAAGAATAAATCTGTGTATTTACAGGATTTCCACTGGGTAATAAGGAGGCATCCTTTACATCCAGCCCATTGAGGTTTTCATCTTTAAAATAAATAAAAGCGACAGACTCGGTAATATTAGGTGATTGCACATTGATTCTTAAATGATTGCTCAGGGCTGTAGATTTTAAAAAATTTGCTGAGCTGTGTATTTTTGCTGTTACAGGTATTGTAACGGTTGGACTTGCTCCAGTTGCTTCAACCCAGAATCCCTGCATGGCAGGAATTTCACCATTGGTTAAATCTCCAGTTGATCCATTCCATACTTTATATGTATTTGTAGGACCATCTAAAACCCAAACACTCGTCGATAAATTTGTTCTGGTAAGCAAGTCTCCGTCGATGGCAGAAGCATAAGGATTTCCTATTAAATTCCAAGCTGTGCCCGGAAAAGTATAAAAGTTGACGACTGGACTAAAATAGCCGGTATGCATAGTCCCGGCAAAATTATGCGTAGCTGCACTGGCATAAGAAACTAAATAACCATTTGCGTTTCCAAAAGTAGTACCTGAGAAAGTGCCCCCATTAAAGTTTATCCAACAACTAGCAGTACTGCCATCGTAAGCAAAAAAATCGTAATTGCCGGAAGCTGCTGTAAAATTAGGATCAATGGCCTGTGCATTTACAGGTGAAGCCAGCAGATGCCAGCCAACATCAGTTCCCCATGCAGGAATGTAATTTTCTATGGTAGCCGTTACACTAGCTGTATTGTTTTTAAGCGAAGCCGTTGGGTGAACACCTCCATCTGCCTTCAACGTCAAAGCGCCTGCCGTGGCATTGTCGTTGTACAAACTCCCATCCACACTCAATTGAGTGCCTGCATTCATAGTTAGGCTTGAAGTAGATTTGATAGTTAAATCATTGACGGTTACTGTTGGCGTTGAAGTTAATGTGCAAATTCCAGGTGTAGCAATATCAATAGAATTAATTTCATCATAATTAATTGACCCTATTGCTACATTGGAAGTAGATACAGGAGGGATTTGATGATAAGAGGCATCGCTAACATCTACATTATTATTCCAATTTGCTGCAGTATTATAATTGTCTGTACCCGAAAAACAATGGCTGTACAAGGGTTTGTTAGTTAAACTGTTAATAAATGATATTGTTGAAATCCCGGTAGTTGTACCGGTTTTTTTAGAAGTAGAAGCATTATATGTACAATATCCTATCCAGTTATTTGAATTGTTTTGTGGAACGATATTTGGAAGAACATTTGCGAAATTATGAGCTTTTGAAGGCGTATTACCATCGTCGATAATATCCCTCAATTTTACGATGAATGTTCCAATTTTTATCCAATTTGCATGATTTAATACAGTAGTTGTTGTTCCAGCTGTTATTACATCCGATACATTTTCCATGGCTGTTTGATCACTTCCAAAATTAGCGTCTTTTGGTAAAATTGCAGTTGCTAATTCAGAACTATAAGGCAAATAATACAAGTAATAACCTGGGCTTAATGCACCTCCATTCAGAATTGCTGTATTAAAGTCAACAGCCCATTGAAAACCTTCTAATGCAAATGCACCACCAACTCCAGTACAATTGGGGTCAGAAGTAGTAGGATTAGGAGTTGTATTTCTAATACGTACATCAAATCTAAATTCAGTTTCGTTAGTTTGAACAAGATTTAAAAATTCCATGTCACATGTTTTTTGTGCTAAACCAGAAATCCACAAACTAATAAATAAAATTGATAGATAAAATATTTTTTTCATTTTAATAATTATAATATTTAAATTTAAGGTGTCTTTTTACTAATAAGAGAAACTGTGTTGATATGAACAACAGCTCTATCTCCACCTGCATTTACAGAACCATCGCCATTTATATCTTCAACAACATAACCTTTTGTAAGAGCAACTGTCTTATTATGAACTTTTGCTCTATCTCCACCTGCATTTACATTTCCATCTTGATTAATATCTCCTGCAAAAATACAATAAATATTTCCAATTTGTTTTAAATTATTGCCATAAGCTTTGGAAATTGCATTGCTAAAGTCGTAGCTCACAAGGCTTGCCGCAAAAGATACAGGGGCGGCCGTGGTGGTTTCGATGTGGTTGCGGGTCTTGATGGTAATGTAATAATTACCGTAATAGGAATTAGGGTTGTTAATGATAATACTGGCGGTTCCGTTTTGGTTCAATGGAACGTTATAAGCTTTGTAAACGATGGTGGAATAGGTGGTGGCATCGTGCAACTCCACCGTAATGGTATCTACTGTGGTCCCGCTGAATTTATCGACGGTGGCGCTGCCCACGTAATCTTTGCATTTGTTCATCAGACTGCCGCTGCCTGGGTAAAAGCCCTGCAAAAAAACAGTCAGGTTGAGGGTTTTTGTTTTTACCGGAAAAGGAGGCGGAATTTGCGCACTCAAATTAATAGATGTGAGCGTCAAGATTAAAAAGAGGATGCTTATTTGTAAAGTTTTCATGCTGTAAAATTTTAATTTTATCTTGTCCTGGGCTGTTTTCGTAAGTTATTTATCAACAGCTATTCATTTGTTTTGTTTAAAAATTACAAGTTTTTGATAGCTCAAAGGTAGGACAATGGCTGAGGATTTTTTGTAAGGTAATGTATAAATGATTGTAAGGAAAACACTTGAATTTGTGTAGGTGAATGCCTACACCACAGCTTGTTTGATTTTTTTAGCCGCTTTATTTTTTGATGAATGGCAAATTGTTTGACCGCATACAGCAGCAAAATGATTGATAAATAAAGGATACCCATACGCAAAAACATAAAAAGCTTATTTGCTGAATAAAACCTGCAAAGAAATAAAAAACGAACTAATAAAGAAAAACTTATGATATATATCATTTTTTTGAAGTTATTCAAAGAAGTGGGATCGTTTTTTTTAAATCTTGATTATATGCTACTTTTGTCATGCTGACGAAGTAAGCATCTCATTTAAATATTCTGTTTTGTCTATTACTTATCAACGAACCACAACTAAGGTTTTTTGCTAAGAACTTATCGTTCATAAATTGATTTTTTTTGTATTTTTGCTATTTACAAACACACAAACATGGGCGAGCAACTCAATATAGTTATACTTGGAACAGCGCATCCCTTCAGAGGAGGCCTGGCTGCCTACAACGAACGTCTGGCTAGGCAATTTCAGGACGAAGGGCATAAGGTGTGCATCTATACGTTTAGCTTGCAATATCCTGGGTTTTTATTTCCAGGCAAATCACAATTTGCCGATGGTCCTGCACCCGAAGGCATCGATATCCGCGTTCGGGTAAATGCTGTCAATCCCCTGAACTGGATAAAGATTGGCAGAGAAATAAAAAATCTTAAAGCTGATCTGCTGATTATTAAATACTGGTTGCCCTTTATGGCTCCCTGTTTCGGAAGCATTGCCCGTATTGTCAAGCGAAACCGTAAAACAAAGGTAATTTGTATTGTTGACAATATTATTCCACACGAAAAACGAGTAGGGGACTTTCAGCTAACTAATTATTTTGTAAAAGCCGTGGATGCATTTGTCGCCATGTCGAAATCGGTGCTCAACGATATTGCTTTTTTCGACAAAACCAAGGCCAAGGCTTTTTGTCCCCATCCTTTGTTCGATAATTTTGGCGAAATAATGGATAAAAAAACGGCCATTGCTCAGGTCGGTCTCGATCCTCAGTTTGCTTATCTTTTGTTTTTTGGTTTTATAAGAGCCTACAAAGGATTGGATATATTGCTGCAAGCTTTTGCAGATGAACGTTTGCGCAAATTTCCCGTAAAGCTGATTATAGCCGGTGAATTTTATGAAGATGCAAAACCCTATACCGATCTTATGGAAGAATTAAACCTCAAAGATTTTCTGGTATTAAAAACTGATTTTATCCCTGATCAGGAAGTTGGACGTTATTTTTGTGCAGCGGATATGGTGGTTCAGCCTTATAAAAATGCTACCCAAAGCGGCGTTACACAAATAGCCTATCACTTCAACAAGCCTATGTTGGTTACCAATGTTGGTGGTTTGTCGGAAATAGTGCCCGACGGCATTGCTGGTTATGTTGTGGAAGCCAATCCAACAGACATAGCCGATCAATTGTATGATTTTTACGAAAATAATAAACTAGGTTATTTTGAAACAGGTATTTTGAAAGAAAAACAAAAATACCTTTGGAGTAGGATGACAACTACCATTTACGAATTATTTAAAACAACCCAAGATGATAATCAGAAGTAAAGCTCCCCTCAGAATAGGCTTGGCCGGAGGTGGTACCGATGTTTCGCCTTTTTCGGATATATATGGCGGTGCCATCCTCAATGCAACGGTAAGTTTGTATGCCTATGCCAATATTCAACCCCGAAAGGACGGGAAAATTGTCTTCAGATTAAACGACAGGCAGGAGCATCATGAATATAGCTCTGCTTTGCAACTTCCCCTGGATGGCAAGGCAGATTTACTCAAGGCCATCTATAATAAAATTACAAAAAAATATACGAGCAAAGCCTTATCGTTTGAGTTATCTACCTACGTGGATGCTCCTCCGGGATCGGGTTTGGGCACTTCGTCCACATTGGTGGTAGCTGTTCTGGGTGCTTTTGCCGAATGGCTTTCCTTGCCATTGGGCGAATACGACCTGGCACATCTGGCGTATGAAATCGAAAGAGTGGATATGGCCATGGCCGGCGGTAAACAGGATCAATATGCTGCAACCTTTGGGGGTTTTAATTTCATGGAATTTTACGAAAACGACAAAGTCATCATCAACCCTTTGCGGATCAAAGATCGTATCATGAATGAACTCTCTTACAACATTGTACTTTTTTATACCCAAACCAGCAGAAATTCATCGGACATCATTCAGCTACAACAAAAGAATGTAAATGCCAAGAATACCAAGTCGATTGAAGCCATGCAAAAGTTAAAAGAACAATCTGTCATGATGAAAGAAGCTTTACTGAAAGGCGAATTGAACCAGATAGGGGAGATACTGAACATGGGCTGGCAGTATAAAAAACAAATGGCCGAAGGCATCTCTACCACCTTGTTTGAAGATCTGTACGAAACAGCACTCCAGGCAGGAGCTACAGG
>JBAXNW010000014.1:0-70956 GCA_037133555.1 Bacteroidota bacterium | reverse complement strand
TTTATAAGTGTTTAAAAGCGGACCATCGAAAGTAATGCTGAAAACCGACTTGCCGTTTAAATTGGTATTGATAACTGTTTCCCAGAAGAACCGGTCAAAATCTTTGCGGGTAATAGAATCGTAAAAATTCACAAAGGCAAGTTCCTGCTTGATATTTGACCGCAATACGCTTACAGTATTTAATTTTTTTTGGAAACTAATATTTAATTCATCTCTCAATAAAAAACAAATCAGCTTGGTTTTGCTGTTGTGCAATGCCGAAGCTGCTATACGTAATGTGGGAAACAAATAATTAATACCTGTATTGTTATTAGCACTTAAAGCAACAGTGCTGTCTTGTAATTGAGCATTGCAACTTATTATAAACGTGAAAAAGTTAATTATCACAATTAAAATAAGTCTTAGATGCATTTTATCAAATTAAGAGGATTATTTATTAAGAATATTTTTTTCTAAAATTTTTTCGAGCTCTGCATCCATTGAAGTTGTATATCCAAAATGTTGCCAAACTAATTTGTTATCAGGGGAAATTAAGAACAAAGTTGGAAATCCACTTATACCTAAAAGCTTTTTACAATTTCCTTTCGGATCAATTAAATATTGATAAGTTAAACCTTTTTCATTAAATAATCTTGATAAAGCCTTTCTATCATTGTCAATTGGGTTTATCCCATAAACAATCAATCCATTTTCTTTATACTTTACAGCCATTTTATTAAAAAAATCCATCGCTTTATAACAAGGGAAACAGCCTATATACCAAAAATCAACCAATATCCACCTATCTTTAAATATTGACAACTTAGTTGAATCACCATTCATTTTTATCATAATTGAGTTTAATAGAATTTCCGCTGTATCTAATTTAATTCTATTAATTGTTTTTTTATCAATATTAGATTCATTTAGTTCACTTTTCCCTTTGTTAAATTTTTGTATTTGTTTATTAATATCAAAAATGGAATCGCAATTTTCACCAAGGGATGTGTGAGAAGTGATATCAAGTCGCAAATAGACTTCAATTAGTTCAGGTCTTTTTTCATAGTTTGAACAAATAATTGAAAATCTTCTTAAGAAGGTATCTGATTTACAAATATTAATTTTATACGAGACATCGTATCCTAAATCATGTTTGAAATTATATTCAAAAAGCCAGGTATCTTCATTTTCAATTTTTTCTTCAGAGATTAATTTCCAATTGATAAAAAAGTTAAAATACTTGTCAGGGAAGAAAAGGATTGAATAAAATGGAAAATTACTTTTAAAATTAGAATAACTATTATTTTCATCATCATTAAAACTAAAGCTAAGTAATTTAGATATACTATCTCCTTTAAATTTAACCAATGAATGCCAATTATTTCCATCCATTAAAGTTAAATCAAAGTTTTTATTTGAATTGATAGCTTCATAAAATTTAAATTTATATTTCGATGACTTATAAGTGTCGTCTTTTTTTGAAATAAATTTTATATAAGGTGACGCTTTTAAAACTGTTGTATCTAAACTAAAATTCATCTTAGACAATTTAACAATTGTAAAAAAGTGAGCTCCTTTCAAATTTTTTAAAGTTTGATTTATTATTGGATTTCCCGTTTCAGCAAAAATAGAAACTGGTATAAAAAACATAAAAAAAAATAAAAATATTTTATTTTTCATATCAGATAAAATTATTGTCTAAAAATAATAGACTTGCCATAATCGTATATTTATGACAAGTCTATTAAACATGAGTATTATAATAATGCAATTATAGAAACAATTAGAGTTAGCCATCCTAATAATCCAGCACCACCACCACTTTCATTTGTTACTGTATGATTACATGTTCCTTGTACATTACATTTACAACCAGTAATTTCTCCAGATTGAGGATCTTTAGTAAATTCACATGATGGGCAACCTTCGCAAGTATGAGTTGTTTTACCATGTGATTTTTTCATACAATAATGAATATTACCATCCTTTTCAATTTTATATAATTCTATGGCTTCGTTAAATGAATTCCCTTCTGAAGTAGTACCATAAGCACAAAAATAAGAAAAGCAATCCATTTTTTCCGGATTGTTATCTTCAATTTGAATAGTATTTAATGTTGCAGGTAATTTAATCATATCTTGGCTTAAATTACTAAAAGTCTGACTTAATTGATCAGACATAGCAATAGTCATAACAATTTGATGTGAATTTTTATCATAATAACCAATTGTGTAGTATTCTTCAGCATTAACTGAATTATTCTGAAGAATTTTTGAAGGATTTGTTACAGCAAAACAATTAATTGAAGTAACTAACAAAACTAAAATACTTAACTTTTTCATGTTTTTAAAATTTTAATTTGTAATTAATTTGATTTTTACTTACAAACCAATTTTAAAACCGGCGCCAATTTTTTTCGGTTTGTTGCAAGCAAAGATAAACACCGATTCCATAAAAAAAATCTATTTATTTTATAAACTTATTAACAGTTTTGTTAACAAAATAACAATAAGTAATATTGCCTATACCTTTTGATATTATTGAATTCATCATGATATATTAATTATATAATAGCATGAGATATTAAAACAAAATAATTTAATTTAGTGTTAAATAAAAACAAATCAATAAAATTTTTTAATATTTATTTAATAAATTGTTATGAAGAATATAAATATTTAAATTAATATGTTAATAATTATGATATAAAAAATTTCAATATACATATAACCAATTCAATATAAATGATAATTTTAATTTGCAATGCGATTTATATAACATTTTTATTTTATACCTATTTTTAGCCAATAGAAAATAATAGAAATAATAGATGGTATAGCAAAATATTTGCGTTTATAAATAACAAATATAGAGCCGATTATGGAGATGGTGACCTTCCCTGCAGCTCCACCAAGACCCTAATTTACAATTAGGGTCTTTTTAATTACCACCTTAATATACGTATTGTCAGAATTTTAGTAAATTATTCAAATATGATGGTCGACATCAATATGAGTTATTTGGCTGAAGATAATTCGACTATTCTTGTACCTATGTTTTCAAAACCCAAAATGCTACTTCCAATATAAAAGAAATAAAAAAGTATAAAACAAAGGAATTTAGGCAAATTCCGTTTGCGCGTCAAAGGAATTTAGGCAAATTGTTTTGTTGTGCGAAATTTGTTTTGTACTTTTGTACTTTCTTAAATATAAACAAGGATGGAAAAGTATATAAACAGAGCAATTAAAGATGACTTTTTAAAAAAGATGACACCAAATAAAGTTTTACTGTTATTTGGTGCACGAAGAGTTGGTAAAACAGCTTTTATAGAACATTTTATAAATGACAACATTATAGAGCCGGTACTTGAATTGAATGGAGAAGATATGTCAACATCAGAAATACTTAAGCAGCGTACAGTTGAAAACTATAAGAGGTTAATGCGAAATCACAGAGTCCTTATCATAGATGAAGCACAAAAAATTCAAGATATTGGCCAAATACTAAAATTGATGGTTGATAATATTGATGGAATAAAAATTATTGCAACTGGCTCCTCAGTATTTGATCTTGCTAATCAATTGGGAGAACCGTTAACAGGAAGAAAAATAACTTTTAATCTTTATCCCCTGGCACAGATGGAATATTCTGAAGAAGAAAATATAGTACAAACAAAATCAATTTTAGAAGAACGATTAATTTATGGAAGCTATCCTGAATTAATAAAATATGTAAGTTATGAAGAAAAAGCTGCTTATTTAAATGAATTGGTGAATTCATACCTGTTAAAAGACATTTTGGAACATGATGGAATTAAAAACTCTGCAAAAATGATAAACCTGCTTCGATTAATAGCATTCCAGATTGGGAAAGAAGTTTCATTAGAAGAAGTTGGGCGACAACTGGGAATGAGCAGAAGTTCAGTTGAAAGATATTTGGATTTATTATCTAAGGTTTTTGTTATTTATAAAGTGTCAGGATTTAGCCGAAACTTAAGAAAAGAAATTACCAAAACAAGCAGATGGTATTTTTATGACAATGGAATAAGAAATACCTTGATTGCAAATTTCAATCCAATAGCTTTAAGAAATGACATAGGCGAGTTATGGGAAAATTATTTATTGTCTGAGCGAATAAAATTTCAACAGTACACAGGTATGATCGTAAATAATTATTTCTGGCGTACCTATTATCAACAAGAGATTGATTGGGTGGAAGAACGTGGAGGCAATTTATTTGCCTATGAAATTAAATGGAAAGATAAAAAAGTGAAAATTCCAAGTGCATGGAAAGATGCTTATCCTGACAGTGAATATTCAGTTATTTCGCAGGATAATTATATGGATTTTATTACCAAACCTATTGGATAACACTTAAGGTCACAATTTGTATAGTCTTGTTTCCTTCAGTATCGGTAGATTGAGATATAATTCACTCATCATTATAATGAATCAAGCGTAAATAAAATTGGCATAGTCAACTGAGATCGAATAGGCTTATTGTTTTTAATACAGGGCGTCCATTTAGGCATCGCCTTGATAAGTCTGATTGCTTCCTCATCACAGCCCCATCCAATGCCTTGTGATACTTTAATATGCGAGAGACTGCTATCAGTTTCTACAATGAAATCAACAAAAACGAGACCCTCTATATTATTTTCCCTGGCTAATGAAGGATAATGGATGTTTTTTTGAATAAAAACTGCTCTTGCATTTTCACCATTGGGAAACATTGGGGGCAGGTCGATAAGCATTTGCAATTTGTTTTTGCTGAGGCTGTCTTTGTCAATATTTATACTTGACGCTGATAAAGTATCTTCTTTTTTACTTTCGCCCTCATTTTTATTGCTAATTGAATTGCTATCCTGATCTTTATTCGAAATCTCTTTTGTAAGTGTATCTATAATTACAACATCCTCAACTATTTTCGGTTGAGCATCTATGTTTTTATTTTTGCTTACCAACGCTACTGTTACTGATTTTATCTCTGTTAAATAGGGATTTTTAAAAGTGGTTTTATCAAAAAAGATTGAATGTTCAATACTTATATGTTCAGGTAGATGATCATACACATAAAAACAAAGAATAACTGTGCAAAGTAACACAATAGAAATGCAAAAGGAAATGATAAGAAATGCTGTGCTTTTCTTGCGAAGTTGATAAGCCCCATAATCACGATTTCTATATTTAAAAATTATATCGTCAAGCTTACCCATATTTAATAGTCTTCTTAATTGTTTGCAAAACAATCAATACTTACAGCTTTGATTGTCTTGAAAATAATACCACATTATTAGTATAACATTGAATGAAGTCTTTTTATAGCTTCACCTACATTGCTCCATTTGTTGAGAAATTTATCCATTTCAAAGTCTATATTTCTGATGTGATGGTCGCCTAAATTTAATATTAATTTGTATTGGCTGCTGTTCCTTACTGATAAAACAAATGATTTAAAGTAATAAGCTAACGTAATTACTCAGAAAGTATCCTGTATAATTCAAGGTTTAAGTAATAGTGATGACCTCCAATTTCTTTCTTCTCCAGCACTTGCATTTCACATAGCTTATTTAAATAATCTCTTGCTGTATTTTCCGCATAAAGACCGGCTTCCACCAAATGTTTTACTTTGGTAAACGGTTGAGTAAACAATATTTCTATCAGACCCTCTGGATTACGAAATTGACGATTATCTTTTTTAACAAAATCCAAGATTGAATCTTTAACTGATATAATTTCATTAATTTTATAAAAGGTATCATTAGATGTATTTTCAATAGCTCTCATCATAAATAATAACCAGTCTTTCCAGTTAGCTTTTTGAGACACCCCCATTAATCCTGAGTAATAATCATCCTTATTATCTAAAACATAACGACTCAGAAACAATATTGGTACATCAAGTAAACCTTTATTCGTCAAATAATGAATATTTAATACACGGCCTGTTCTGCCATTTCCATCTCGAAAAGGATGAATAGCCTCAAACTGAAAATGTGCAATAGCCATTTTAAGTAAATGATCAATTTTATAATGTTCATCGTCATTTAAAAAGTTCATTAGATTTTCAAGCTTGGTATTAATAATATTAAAACCCTTAGGAGGAGTATAAATAACTTGGCCTGCAAGAGGTCCACTACCACCATGTTTAATTGTAGTATTTAGGAAATCAGGACGAATCCCATCCTTAGTTTGTTTAATTTCCTGAAATACTTGAATAAAGTAATCGTGATTAAATTTTTTAGTTTTTTGCAAAAAGTTGTAGCCTGACCATAATGCTTCCCTATATCTTAATACCTCTTTGGGTGCACCACTAATTTCATTATTCTGATCACAAAATGCCTTATATAACTCATCATCTGTTGTGAATATATTTTCTATTGCACTGGATATCTTTGCTTCTTGTAAACTGATTGAATTAATCAAAAGCCCTTGGTTAGGAATTATAGCACTTCGTCCATGAAGCCTTGCCAATGCTGCTTTTGCATCGCCAAGCTTTGTTAAGATTTCTGTTGTTTGATAAAGTTCCTCACTAATCGGCAATAAAGGGAGATCATTCCAGGGATAATTTCTGTCAGGATTGATTTGATAAAGTGGTTCTTGCATTAATTTATCTTGTTTTTAATGTTTAGTCTAATTCTGACCTCAAAAGTAATACTTTTTGTTCAACAAACATTAAAAAACATAAAAATTAATCTTTACTCCGATTTTGGCCTTAAAAAGACACTAAAAATAAATACTAAACACTAAAAAGAATCACTATTTGCCGAATAAACTATTTGGACTAAAGTCCTTCAACTAATTACATTCAATAGCCCCAGCCTTAAGGCTGGGGCTATTGAATACCTTATTAACATGGGCTTTAGCCCAATTCTTAATTTTTTTAATAGGTCAATAATAAAAAAGAATATGTTTTAATGTTTGCTTTAATTCTTAACTGCTTACATCGGGAAATTCGCTTTAAAATTTACTTCATGCCATATGACTGTCTGGGTTAATCCATTAAATACTTGGACTATATAAAAAACAAAGCCACACCAATTACGCTGATGATGGCTCCGATAATTTCTCTGGTGCTAACTTTCTGTTTCATAATCATAATAGCCGGAGGAATAATCAGAATAGGGACAATGGACATAATGGTAGAAGCAATGCCGGCATGGGTATGCTGAACGGCATAGAGCGAAAACGAAACCCCCAGAAAAGGACCGAACACAGAACCTAATCCAATTCTTTTCATGGCTTTGGTGTTTTTAATAGCTGCACCTACATTGCTCCATTTTTTCCAGAAAGTAATTACCAAAGCAAAACCAATAATGCCAGTAATAATGCGAATTTGTGTAGCTGCAAAAGCATTATAGCTCCCCATTCCCACTTTGCTGAAGACCAGTCCTACAGCCTGACCTACAGCTCCCAGAAAAGCGAAAACCAACCCACGGATAGGATGGGAGAGGGAGAAGAGTTTTTGTCCGTTTCCCCGGTTCAATATAACCAGCGCAATTCCTGTTAAGGTAAGTCCCATTCCTAGCAAATTAAAAGGAGTGAGGGTTTCGCCCAGCATCAGCCAGCTGATAAAAGCAGTCATGGGTGGCACCAATGTCATAATAAGCATGGCAATACGCGAACCAATAATGGTATAAGATTCAAAGAGGAACAAGTCTCCCAGTACAAAACCTATAAAACCTGATATAGACAACCAAAGCCAGGCTTTGGCCGAGGCATCTACCGGCAGCCATAGGCCACGGGTCAGGAAAGAAAAAATACTGAGATAAAAAATAGCAAGTACCAAACGGATGAGGTTAACGGCAATTGAACCCACTTTTAAACTTGCCGATTCAAAAGCCAAAGCCGTAGCCGTCCAGCAAAAAGCGGTAAACAGTGCTGCAAATTCTCCTATATGTGATTGGAACATGGGGTAAAGTTTAAAGTGTAAAGTAAAAAGTTTAAAGTGTTAAGTGAAAAGGTGTAAGTATAAAAGCCTAAGTCAGAAAAAAAATCCTTTGATTTTTAAATCCCTAAATCGCCAAATCACCAAATCGCCAAATCAATGCCGGTAGCAGCTCACTAAATGGTCGTTTACCAAACCTGCAGCTTGCATAAATGCATAGCATATGGTGCTTCCAACAAATTTGAAACCTCGTTTCATCATATCTTTGCTCATTGCATCCGATTCAGGGGTTTTGGCAGGAATCATATTGAGTGTTTCCCAATGATTGACAATGGTTTTGTGATGTACAAACTGCCAGATATAATGGTCGAAACTTCCGAATTCTGATTGTACTTTCATAAATGCTTTGGCATTTCCTATGGACGAATAAATTTTGAGTTTGTTGCGGATAATACCTGGGTCTTGTATCAATAAGGCAATTTTAGCTTCATCATACAAGGCAATTTTTTGATAATCAAAATTGTCAAATGCCTTGCGGAAATTTTCCCTTTTGTGAAGTATCGTTTTCCAGCTCAAGCCTGCCTGAAATGCATCCAGCAATAAATATTCAAAAAGTTTTGTATCATCATGTAAAGCTACACCCCATTCTTCGTCGTGATAGGCATTCATCAGTAAATCGTTCTGTGTCCAGTTGCAACGTTGTTTGTCCATTTTTTCTTTTTAGAGCTAAAGGTATAATTCAGTAGCATGCTTAATTTTCAAATCACCAAATCCTAATAACTTAATAACTTAATAACCAATAAACTACTTCACAACTTTCAAAGCTTCAGTAGTGGCTTCTATCATTGGTTGGATAGAAATTTCTTTACCTACTGCATTTCTCATCCAAATCTGCGGAATCAATCTGCCACTGGCATAAATCCGCATCACTTCTTCGGCAAAGTTTTTGCCATCCATTTGTTTTTCGAGCTGGAAATCAATGAGATGTCCAACGGGATAAGCCGATAAATAAAGAGGAGCATCTATCATGTGAGAATAAATGGCCAAAATAGGCTGGTCTTTTATCCCAAAAACAGGTGCGTAATATTTGTTCCAAACATCTTTTGAAATGCTGACAACCGTTTCTTTTAATTGAGCGGGTGTTGCATCCGGATGTTGGTATAGCCATTTCCAAACGGTCATATCCACTAGCGAAACTCCCATAATTTCGTAACAAGCCCAGAAATTATCCAAGGCAGCTGTATGCTTTTTGTTGACATCTGTATTTTTAATGCCCAGTAATTCAAGATCACGTTTCTGGAAAATAAATGCCAATGCTTCGGTAAAAGCTGTATTAGGAACCCCATTCATAACGTAATAGTCAACATTTTGAAGAGAAATGGTTTGTTCAACATTGTGACCGAATTCGTGCACTGCAATATTGTAACCTTTGTAATTCATACCTTCTATTCCAATACGGGTTCGCAATCGGGCTTTGTCAGATTTCATCTGTGCTCCCCAGGCATGACCAGCACCTCTTGAGGCATCCACTTTGATTTTTGAAGTGATAAAATCAGCATTTTCTCTGGTAAACCCAAGTTTCAATAAAATATTGGGTAAATCATTTTCAAAAGCCTGGCGAGTTGGATATTTTGCCCTGGTTTGGGCTGTTAATTCATCTTCGTTGATGGTGCTGCGTGCTTTGAACCCATCGTACCAGATGTCATAAGCCTGTAATTTCCGGCCTAAACGTTTGCTGATTAAATCTGCAACTTGCTTTACCTGTGGAGATGAAATAAATTCTATAAATAGTTTTTCTACGTCTTGCTGTGGAATTTCCATCCCCTGATCAAAAGCGCGTTGAATGAAAGTAGGATATTGAGGGCTATAGGCATCCACAGCTTTCAAGGCTTTAAAGTTGTTGAGTAATTGTAAATAACGAGTGTCGGGTTCTGGTTTGACTGCAATTTCTTTGTTGTTTTCAAAAACCTTATTGGTATAAGGATTCCATTGTAATTTATCGTTGTTGATTACATTGGCAGGAATATCCTGATAAATGATGTGTTTCATTACTTCATAAATCATGAGTTGTTTATCAAAGCCAGCTTTGGTGTAATTTGAT
This sequence comes from Bacteroidota bacterium, assembly GCA_037133555.1. GTDB lineage: Bacteria > Bacteroidota > Bacteroidia > Bacteroidales > JACABE01 > JACABE01. Next base: position 60,989 of record JBAXNW010000014.1, on the reverse strand, counting down.
TTTAATTCATCACGTAAACCCCAGTGAGTGATAAGTTTCATGTCTCTGGAAAACAATGTTTTACCTTTATTGTCCAATAGATATCCCATCATGATATTATAATCAGCAATATAGGTTTCTGCTGAAGTAGATGCTTCTGCAACTTTTAGCAATAATTCAGCCGGAACGCGTGAAGTAAACAAATCGCCCATGCGGGCATAAGCCCATTGTTGGCGATTCCAGGTTCTACCCAGTTCTGTTTTTTCTTTGAGGTTGTAAAAAGGAAAATTCAATAAGCAAATGAAAGCCAGTTTGTTATTAAACATATCGTCGTTAAAATGAGCTGAAACATCATAACTCCCAAAAATTTCATCAACAGAAATAATTTTCCCCATATCAAGATGAAGGGGTAGTTTTAAATCAACGCTGATTTTGTTGTAATTGCCCATTAATATTTCGAGATTGGTCGAAAGTTTCTGGAAAACGGCTTCCAGCTCCTTGGGGTCATTGATATAATTTTCAGTGCAAAATGTTTCAAACTCTTTTGGATTGCCATCTTTGGGTGTCCAGAAGGCAGCTGTTTGTTGAACTCCCTTTGAAATGCGAAATTTATTGCTTTCGCCATATTTGCCTGCCAACGATTGAATGCAGTCTTTAATTGTTGTCTGAGAAATTGAGCTCAAGGTTTGGGATTGAGCGGGAAAAGGATTTGTTATCATTATTGAAATGAATAAAAATGAAATAAATTTTTTCATAATATCAGGTATTTATAAATTTTCTTACAAGCAAAATTAACAAGCTTTTGCTGAATAGCAATGTTTTTTTAATTAAAACTTTAAATAATTGACAATCAATTTATAATATAAAAAATGATTGTGTTTATTTGCAATTTTTTAAAACAACTTTCTGAGAAGGAGTACCCTTTCTCATTTTTAGAAACAAGCTTTAAACTAAATTGCTTTTATAAAAGAAAGTTCTTTTCAAAAAAACTGATATATTTGCACTAAGTATGGAAAGAAAAAAAATCATCAATCGTTTATTTATTTGGAGGTTGCGGCACATCAGCAATCATCGTTTTGTACTCATGCTGAGTTTGGTAATCGGAACGTTAAGCGGATTAGCTGCCGTATTACTTAAAAATACAGCTTTTTATACCCATTATTTTTTCACTTCCAGTTTTAATATTGACAGCGAAAATTATTGGTATTTAGCTTATCCAATGATAGGTATCTTTTTGACCGTATTGTATGTAAAATATTTTGTAAAAGATAAAATCAACCATGGAATTAGTAGGGTTTTGTATGCCATCAGCAAAAACGGTGGTAGAATGAGACCCCACAACAATTATTCCTCTATGATTGCCAGTACATTGACCGTTGCTTTTGGGGGCTCTGTAGGATTAGAAGCTCCTATTGTAGCTACCGGCAGCTCAATAGGTTCCAGTTTAGGTCAATTGTTCCGTTTGAATTATAAAACGACTATACTACTTATAGGATGTGGGGCTGCAGGTGCAGTTGCTGGAGTTTTTAAGGCACCTATTGCTGGCATCGTATTTGTTATTGAAGTCCTGATGTTGGATCTAACGGTCACCAATCTGATTCCACTTTTAATTTCAGCTATCACAGCATCTTCCATTTCATATTTTTTAATGGGAAAAGGCGTGTTGTTTTCATTTGATGTAACTACACCTTTCTATCTTAAAAACATCCCCTTTTATATGATTCTTGGTATATTTTGTGGCTTTGTATCACTTTACTTTACAAAGATTAGCATGGCCATAGAAGCATTGTTTAAAAAAATTAAAAATCAATATTCCAAAGTTATCATTGGTGGACTTTGTTTAGGTGTTTTGATATTTATTTTTCCCTCATTGTACGGTGAAGGTTATGATGTTCTCAAGATGATGCTGCATGGCAAAGGCAATGAAGTATTGCAAAAGAGCTTTTTGTATTTTATGAAAAATGATGTTTGGCTGTTTTCGGGTACTTTACTTGCCATTATGTTTTTTAAAGTTGTTGCAATGGCCGTTACCAATGGGAGTGGGGGAGTAGGTGGTATATTTGCTCCATCTTTGTTTATGGGTGGAATAACAGGTTTTTTTGTGGCCCGAACGCTGAATATAATTGGAATTGCACAGGTTTCTGAAATCAATTTTGCCCTGGTAGGCATGGCTGGTATTATGTCGGGTGTAATGCACTCTCCCTTGACGGCTATATTTTTAATTGCTGAAATCACTGGTGGTTATCAGTTGTTTACGCCATTAATTATTACTTCTACCATTTCATTTCTAACCATATCAAATTGGGAGCCGCATTCCATTTATACCAAGAGACTGGCTGAAAGAGGCGAATTGATTACACACGATAAAGACAAAGCTTTGTTAACCCTGATGAAAATCGACAAATTGATTGAAACCAATTTCCATGCTGTAAATCCTGAAGCAGATTTGGGTGATTTGGTACATATTATTTCCAGGTCCAACAGAAATGTTTTTCCAGTGATTGATCAGGATAATAATTTTAAGGGGGTAGTTGTATTGGACGATATCCGGCATTTAATTTTCGACAGAGATATTTATCATAAAACTTTTGTAAAGGATTTAATGATTATACCTCCTTATAATGTTGATTATTATGATACAATGGAAAGTATCGTTTATAAATTTAATGAAACAGGAAACTATAACTTAGCAGTATTAAAAGAAGGGAAATACCTTGGTTTTATATCGAGGGCCAATATTTTTTCAGCTTATCAAAAAATGCTCCGCCACTTTTCTGATGATTAAAAAAGCGGTTCTGACATTGAAGTAAGAACCGCTTTTTATGTTTTTAGTAAATCGTATAATATTTTTTACGGAAGGCTGTTCAAATAGTCTTTATCTGCTTGAGTAAATCCTCCATTGTCAGTGATGTTCCAGATAATACTTTGAATTCGAGAGTTAGAAACAATTTTCTGTTTTGTTTTTAAAATACTAACCATTGTCCATAAATCAGTATTGAGCGAAGTGCCTAACATTTTGTAGGTAGTGCCGCTTGGTACATGTTTATGTAAATTAGTACAATAGGTTTTGATATGGCATCCAGTACTGTCATGAGGAGGTATGATAATGGTATCGTTCTGAATGGTAGTACCGGTTTGCGAAGAAGTATCACCTGGTAAAAACATAAGACCTCCTGGGATTATCAAAGTAGTGGGTTGTGAATTAGTATTATAAAGCTTTAAGTAAACTTGTACATAAGTTCCCGAGCCAAGTTCAAGAAAAGTAGTTTTGGGTGTAATGATATAGTCGTTTACATTTTGTGTTTCTTTATTCGTAAAACCTGCTTTAAATGCAGCACTCTTAATTTCACCAATTAACACAATATTTGTTGGTAATATAAAAGGTTTACAAACGGGAGTTCCGGGTGAACTTCCAAGTCCGGCAGTATAATTTCCAACAGGAATTGTAACAACCGTAATAGGATAGGTAGGACTTACATCTTTTTTACAGGCATTCAATGCAATTAAACCTAATACTAATACGATAACAGGTAAAAGAATTCTTTTTGTTTTCATTGTTTTCAAATATTTAAGGTTAAATAATTTACAATCTAAGAACAAGACAATTTTTACTGCCAAATAGTTGCCCACAAATATAGTTTAAATACCTTACAAATTTACATTAAGGAAAATATTGCTGGATTGCCTATTGGCTAAGCCTTTCGAAAATAATATACTCTGTTTAGATTGCTATAACTCATTAAAATAAAAATACTTAGTTGCAAATGCTATATTTCAGTACATAAATGAAATTCAATATTTTAAGGCAAAACTTCAAAATGCAAGAAATTCAAGCAGAAGTTCCCCATTTATATTTTGAAAAATTACAAAATTCATCATATATTTCGTTAAAACATAGATTTTCAACGCTTAGCCATTTAATTCCTCGTAAAAAACAGTTTTAAATAGGCTATTATCCAATAAACAAACCTTCGATACGAATTTTTAAACTGCCATCCTTCATTTTAGTGATGGCATTTACCAGCCCACTGTGACGCCATTGCAGCATACAGCGGCGAGGCATAAACCAATACCGCATACCAAGTTGAATTGGGACTTTACTTTCTTTGATAATACCTTCATAACCTTGGGCAACATAATAACCGATGTCAATAAATCCTTCAGCACGAGGTCTCAATGGACCTGTTACGCACCAATTAATAACGCCATTTCTGGCATCAACATCAGTTGCTATTCCGCAATGTGTGATCGGGCAACCGCATGACATCCCCATGGGGCGACCAATCAGAATATCTCCTTTTTTAATACCCAGTTCTTTAACCAAAGTGGGATTGTAAGGTAACATGGTTTCTCTGGGACCGGGCTCATTTTCAAAACAATCGAGTATAAAGTCAAAATCACGCTGCAAATTATCTTTCCAGGCCATTTTTTCACCTAGTTTTTCTGTTGCACAGGATTTGCATCCCATCATAGTTTCCAGTTGCTTTGTTTTTCCATTTAGGTGAATGCATAGTTTCAGCTCAGAGGGATTATGCTCAATATATTCTGCAAACAATTCACAGGATTTGTAGCCACAGGCACCACAATCTAATTGAGGCAATTGTTCGGCTATTTCATTTTTTTTAACGGTCGTTTCAGTACTCATTATGTGTGTTATTTTAAGGTGTAATTTTTCAATCGCTTTGAGAAAATATCATTTAAATGTCTGATCGTATCACTTGTATATGTTGTGAAAAGAAAAGGGAAAAAGGCATGTATCAAAGATGCAAGAATTGAGAAAAACATCTTGCGGGCTAACATCAATGCAAAGCAAAGGTGTTGGAAATAATTCATCCCAACTTCTTTGGGGTGTTTTGTAAAAATAGTCTGTTTCATTTTTATTATTTAAGAAAAAATAGGATTTAATTTTGAAATTACTGCTTGAAGGGAAACCAGAAAATCATTAATTTCACTTTCATGATTGTATCGTCCCAGGCTGATTCTTATCGAGCCACGCGCTTCAAATGGGTTCAAGCCAATAGCTTGTAAAACGTGAGATGCAGGATTGTCACCGTTAGAAGAACACGCCGAGCCGGATGAAACTGCAATTCCTGATTTATCAAGTAAAAAAAGTAAACGAATGCTTTCACCTTCTAAGCCGCTGATGCAAAAATTTATATTATGGGGAATGCGGTTTGTTAGATCACCGTTAAAATATATACCTTCAATACAATCTGTCAGACCGGCAATTAATTTTTTTTGAAAATTCGATATTCGTTTATATTCTGTTTCCATTTCTGTAAAACATAATGTGCTGGCTTTGGCAAATCCAACAATACCGGCAATATTTTCAGTAGATGACCGCATACCCGATTCCTGACCGCCACCATGTAATAAGGGTGTAATGCTAGTTCCTTTTTTAACAACCAATGCACCCATACCTTTGGGGCCATAAATTTTGTGAGCATTGATGGTTAATAAATCAATGTTTTGAATATCGAGTGGGATTTTGCCAAACGACTGACACGCATCGGAATGAAAGTAAACATTTCTATCTTTACAAATGTTAGCGATTTCAGTAATATCCTGAATACTTCCAATTTCGTTGTTTACATGCATCACAGAAACCAATATGGTTTTGGGATTGATGCATCGTTTGAGTAATTCTGTATCAATACTTCCTTGTTTGCTTACTGGCAAATAGGTAACAAAAAATCCTTGTGTTTCGAGCCACTTACAAGTATTTAAGACGCAATCATGTTCAATGGAAGAAACGATAATGTGATTACCTTTGCCGCGGTTTGCAAAAGCAATACCTTTTAAGGCAAAGTTATTGGCCTCGGTTCCACTTGCCGTGAAGATGATTTCATCTGCTTCACATTTCAAGCAATGTGCAATTTGAGTTCTGGACGTTTGGATTTTATCTTTTACACTTAAGCCAAAATGATGCAAACTAGATGCATTCCCGTAATAATCATTAAAAAATGGTAACATCGCATCTACTACCCTTTGGTCAATCCGGGTTGTGGCAGCATTATCGAGATAAATTTCATGTTTCATTATTCGCCAACGTAAAATAGTTCCTGTTCCAGCGTACGCAACACTCCAAAATGATTTTTAGCTCCGATTTCTTTTTTACCTACACAAATGGTACAGGTTCCCACTGGAGGATTTCCACGTAAAAACATTGGAAATTCAATCGCATTTGTTTTCTCTATTTGTTTTACAATTGGGTCAATACCAATTCCGTATAAAGCATTGGTTTCAACAATTGTGATTTCTTTGGCTGATTCTAAGACTCTGTATCTGAAAACTTCACGTTCAGCCTGAGAGATTAAATCAATTTTTGTAATCACTGCAATATAGGCCAGTGTGAGCATAGGGCCGATTTTGCGGGGTAAATTCATTCCACTGGTTGCTTCCAGCACAACTACACCTAATGAATTCTCTACATAAGGGGAGCATCGCAAACAAAGACCTGCAGTTTCAACAAATAAATAATCGCTGCCTTCTCTTTCGGCCCATTCTACAGCTTCGTCCAACACTACAACATTGCAATGATCGGGACAAAGTTCTCCTGAATATATTTTTTTGGTAGGGATGCCAAATTCCTTTTGTATGGTTTCGTCTTCATCGGCATACAATACATCAATTTTAATAAAGGCCGGTTTGTAATCCTTTTTCAGCATCCTTCTGATTACCTGACGGATAACGGTCGTTTTCCCGCATGTTGGCGGGCCTGCAAATATTACTAGTTTCATATCTTTTTATTAAATGGTTTATAAAAATCAAGGTTCAAGAATTCAAAGCTTCAAAATACAAAATCGATAAATCATTAAATCACCAAATCGCTAAATTGCTAAATTTTGTATGCATTCTCTTAATACCACTTCCGATATTTCTTCTCCGGCGCGTATAAGTCCTCTGAAATGAAGGATGATATCATCAATTTTCTTTAATTCGCTTGCAGCTAAACGTTCTTCAGCATTGGTACGAATTAACTTTTCCATAGAGCCCGATTTCATTACGATTCTGTAATCGGACAAAAGTGCAATACGAGGGTCATGAGTGACAAACACAAATATTTTTTTATAGTTTTTTAGTAATTTTAAGGCTTTGGTACGGTCGATACCTGCATTTTCAATTTCATCAAGTAATATAATAGGTGAATTTCCAATAATAACAGCATCTGCAATCAGCAAAGAGCGGGTTTGTCCACCTGATAGTTCTGTCATGGCTGTATTCAGAATAATGGCTTCACCCGTCAATTGATTCGCAAAATCAAGTGTTTCAGCTATTATTTGTTCAATATTTTCTGCCCCACGAACGGTAGCATGAATTTTAAGAAATTCACCAACAGGTAAATCGGAAAGGAAATTAGTATGTTGCGAAATAAGTGCAATAGGATGTTTTTTTGGGTCAAAACTAAAGTCTTCAGGAATCTCTTGATCGTTAATCAGTACTTTGCGTCCTGAGGGTGTATTGCGGTTGGCAAACAATTCGATATCGTTGATCAATGTAGTTTTTCCACAACCTGTTGGCCCAACAATACTAATGATATCACCCATTTCTAAATCAAAGCGTTCTACTTTTTCTGCTTTCTCATTTTTACCATATCCACCTAAAACTGTTATTTTTTGAATATCCATTTTGTTATTTTTGAATTTATTTGTGGAAACAAAATTAAGTTAAGCAAAACTTTTATCGTCTCAAATGGCATTTACATACTTCATCTTATTAAATGAAAAAAAACAGTTGAAAAAGTGAAAAACTGCATTTTTTGATACGAATAAAATATTTATCTTTACAGATTAAAAAAAGAAATGGATACAGTAATCAGTGAGATCTCAGATGATTGTTTTGAATGTCTTTTCAAAACTACCTGTAATCAATCTATTAGTCAGGATGATTTTAGTTTTTTTTTCCAAAGCACTGTACAGCAAAATTACAAGCGAGGTGAAATAATACTTAAACAAGGAATGAAAACCAATCACCTTATTTATTTATTAAAAGGAATAGTAAAGTTTAATTATGAGGATGAAAATGGTAAAAACCTAATCTTAACCATTTCAAATGCACCCACTATTTTAGGATTGGCCAATATCTTAAATGAAGATGTTAATATATTTTCTATCATTGCCATCGAAGATTGCAAAGGTTGTTTAATTGATTTGAATAAATTGAAACTACTTGCGATGAATGATCGCTTCTTTATGCTCAATATCTTAAAAATGTCGACCGGATTGTTCCGAAACTCTATTCTTAATTTTATAAGCTTAGCGCATAAGCAGGTAAATGGCAGGGTAGCAGATATTTTACTCTATTTATCGAAAAATATTTATTTGAGTAATACTTTTGTCTTGTCCTTATCCAGGCAGGAATTCGCCGAATTCGCCGGATGTTCCAAAGAGAACATTATCCATACCTTGCGAAAATTTGATGCCGATGGCATCATTACGATCAGTGGGAAAAATATAGAAATTATCGACATGGAAAGACTGCAAAAAGTCAGTAAGTCGGGCTAAATAATAGCTTTTTTAACTCTTATGATTTACACAGCCTTAAAGCTATTTTCATTGATTTCCTATTATTTCGGCTGTATTTCTCCTGAAATGATCAAAGCCTTTAAGGGTGCAAGTCCGGTAGTTGTGCCGTTCTCTATTGCTTTCAATACGGCACCTCCTCCAGTAAAAATATAGTAGTTAGGGCTGTCGAGCGCCGAAATATAAAGTCCGGGTAACAATCGTTTGAGTTCCTGCATGGTATCGCCACCCCCATAAAGTTTTATGGCATTCACATTGCTGTCGATCAGTTCGTCCAGTGCAATAGTGCCTTCGTTAAAAAAAGGAGTATAGCCCATCACTGCATTTACGAAAATAGTCCTGGCTTGATGAAATACTTGCTGAACATTGTCTTCCAAAAATGATTCCTTGGCAATATCCAATACATAATTCAAGGCTGTTCCTGCTTTTATCTCATTGATGTTTCTGAGTCTGTTTTTACCATCCAGTTTCCCTTCCATGGTATCAGACTCAGTAATATAAGGTAATTCAACTATTTTATCGGGATATTTTTCGGCAAACTTAACAAACTCAAGGGCATGTTGCATGTCGTCTTCTTCAATACCTTGGATGGTAAAATTGTACTTCGCACAGAGGTAAGCATTGTAGATTACACCGCCCAGAACCAAGAAATCAGCTTTTTCCAACAAGGCAAAAAGGGAATCTATTTTGGTGTCGAATTTGGAGCCCGCAACTACTGCCAAAAATGGACTTTCGGGATGATAAATTCTTTCGAGGTTGGCAATTTCTTTTTGCATCAGAAAGCCTGCATAGGAGGGTAAATACTGACTTACATGAACGGTAGAAGCGTGCGCCTGCCAGGAACCGAAAGCGTCGTTGATAAAGATGTCAGCCAGACCTGCCAATTGGTTGGCAAAACGATCCGCTTCATCGCCTTTGGCTTCTTCTCCTGCAAACCAACGAGTATTTGGAAGGTAAATTCCATCGATGAGACCTTCCTTCAAATCCCGTATCAGGTGATTTACTGAAGTTTCCACACCCAAATAGCCTTGTTTTTCGCGGGCAAAAAACGCTGGCACCTTTAAGCTGATATGCAGTTTTTGCTGAATATAATCAACGATAGGCTGGATAGAGGTTTTCTCGCTGATTAATATTTCACCTGTTTTTTTATCTTTCGGACGACCAACGTGGGTCATCAGTATAATTTTGCCACCTTTCGAAATAATATGGAACAAGGTTCCGATGGTAGCATCAATACGATAAGGATCGTGGATGATTCCATTTTTTACTACATTGTGATCGACTCTTACCAAAACGATTTTTCCTTTTAGATCAGCTTGCTGAATCAAAGGAATCTGAAGATTTTCCATACTGTTGTAATTTATTAAAATTAGAAATGCAATAAACCATATACCATTTTGTCATTCCGAGCGTAGCGAGGAATCTTAATAATAAAATATTTCTATTTTATGAGATGCTTCGTTCGTCACCATGACAAAAGAACGTTTAAAACAAAAATCAACAATAAAACAAAATTGTGTTTTCTTGCTATTAAAATATCAATGTATATAAAAAACGCCCCATTCGGAGCGTTAGTATATTAATTTCAGATTTATTCAACAATGGTATTCCAGTTATAAGTATCTTCTACTTCACCTTCCTGAATTGCTCTCAGCATATTGTAAAGTTTGGTAGAAACCGGACCCGCTTTGCCGTCTTTACAATAGAGAAATTCTTTCCTGGTATCTCTATCCTGAATTTTTTTGATCGGAGAAATAACAGCTGCTGTTCCACAGGCACCTACTTCTTCAAAATCACCTAATTCGTCAACACTTACATGCCGTTGTTCTACCGTTAAGCCCATATCTGAAGCTAACTGACGAAGACTCATATTGGTAATAGAGGGTAATATTGAGTTGGAAGAAGGTGTGATGTACTTATTGTCTTTGATTGCAAAGAAATTGGCAGGACCTGCTTCATCAATGTATTTTTTCTCTTTGGCATCCAAGAACAATACCGAAGCAAAACCTTCATCATGGGCTCTTTCGCCGGCTCTTAAACTCGCCGCGTAATTACCTCCTACTTTATAGCAACCGGTTCCAAGTGGAGCGGCTCTGTCATAGTCGCGGCAAATCTGAATGCTTACCGGATTAAAGCCTTCTTTAAAGTAAGGACCGACAGGGCCCACAAAAACCATAAATAAATACTCAGTGGCTGGTTTCACCCCAACCTGAGGGCCAGATCCAAACAAAACCGGACGAATATACAAAGAAGCACCTTCTCCGTAAGGTGGGATGTATTTTTCATTCATTTTAACCGCCTTAAGGACTGCATCTCTGAATAAATCGGTAGGAATCTCCGCCATCATAATTCCATAGGCAGAATTCTGCATGCGTTTGGCATTTTCTTCCAAACGGAAAATTCTTACTTTCCCATCTTTTCCTCTGAATGCCTTCAAGCCTTCAAAAGCTTCCTGACCATAATGCAATGCAGTGGCAGCTATATGGATGTTCACATATTCCGATGAGGAAATTTCGAGCTGCCCCCATTCGTTGTTGCGAAAGTAGCAGCGTACATTGTAATCGGTTTTAAAATAACCAAAAGGTAAATTTTTCCAATCAATAGTATTCATGTCTTTGAGTATTTGCTGTTTATGACCTTTAAAATCAGTTTGTAAAACAGGGTAAAATTAGAAATTTATTTCCAATTAACCTATCTTCTAACGAAATAAATTGAAAAGAAATTAACATTTGCCTATAATTCAAACAATCAATAGTTTAGAGGAATATTTTTTTGATTATGGGGAAAAACATGACATTTTGTCATACTTTATTATTGGCATACCCTTTGATAGAGTATGAAAAAATTATAAAAATTAAGACAATGCAAAAAGGTAAAATAAATGTACAAACGGAAAATATTTTTCCAATTATAAAAAAGTTCCTGTATTCTGATCATGAAATATTTTTAAGAGAACTCATTTCCAATGCGGTAGATGCAAGTCAGAAATTAAAAACACTTTCGGCCCTGGGTAAATTTAAAGGCGAATTGGGCGATTTAACGGTTCAAATCACATTCGATAAAGATAAAAAAACCATCACCATCAGCGATAAAGGCATTGGTATGACGGCTGATGAAGTAGAGAAATACATCAACCAGATTGCTTTTTCGGGTGCCGAAGAATTTGTTGAAAAATACAAAGACAAAAGCGATTCCGATACCCACGCCCTAATCGGTCATTTCGGACTGGGTTTTTATTCTTCGTTTATGGTAGCCAAAGAAGTAGAAATTCATACCAAATCCTATCTGGATGGTAGCAAAGCCGTAAAATGGGTTTGTGATGGCAGTCCCGAATACAGCCTGAGTGATATCAAGAAAAAAGAAAGAGGTACTGATATTATTCTTCACATAGCCGAAGATTCAGAAGCTTTTTTGGAAGAACATAAATTACTGGACTTACTTAAAAAATACTGTAAATTTTTGCCGGTTGACATCCAATTTGGTACTGAAAAAAGCTGGGAAAAACTAGAAGGCGAAAAAGATGAAAAAGGCGAGGACAAAACCATAGAAGTTGAAAAACCCCGTATTATCAACAACACCAAACCATTGTGGACCATTAAACCTTCAGAACTAACGGATGAGGATTATACTAAATTTTATCATGAACTTTATCCTTATACTTTTGATGAACCTTTATTCAACATCCATCTGAATGTTGATTATCCTTTTAACCTGACCGGTGTTTTGTATTTTCCAAAGGTGAAGAAAAACCTGGAAATGCAGAAAGACAAAATTCAGTTGTATTGCAACCAGGTTTTTGTGACCGATTCTGTTGAAGGCATCGTACCTGATTTTTTAACCCTTTTGCACGGTGTGCTCGATTCACCGGATATTCCGCTGAATGTATCACGCAGTTATCTGCAGAGCGATGCCAATGTCAAGAAAATTTCGAGTCATATCACCAAAAAAGTAGCAGATAAGCTGGAAGATATTTTCAAAAACAAACGCGAGGAATTTGAAGCCAAATGGGATGATATCAAGGTGTTTATCGAATATGGTATGATTACCGAAGAAAAATTTGCCGAAAGAGCCGAAAAATTCTGTTTGCTCAAAAATACCGAAGGACAGTATTTTACTTTGGATGCTTATAAAGAGACGATCAAGGATTTACAGATCGACAAAGATAAAAAACTCGTTTATCTTTACACCAACAATGTAGAAGATCAGCATAGTTATATTCAACAGGTAAAAGATAAAGGTTATGATGTATTGGTGATGGATGGTGTGCTGGACAGTCATTTTATCAATCTGATGGAAAGAAAACTGGAAAATTCAACTTTTGTCAGAGTAGATGCCGACACCATCGACAAACTCATCAAAAAAGACGAAGAAATTCCTTCTAAACTCAATGATGCCGAAAAAGAAAAGCTAAAACCCATCTTTGAAAAAAATGTTGAAAAATCAAAATTCACCATTGTCATGGAAAGCATGAGCGAAAGCGATCAGCCGGTATTGATTACTCAACCTGAATTTATGCGAAGGATGAAGGATATGTCGGCTATGGGTGGAGGTATGTCGTATATGGGCAATATGCCGGATATGTACAATATGGTGGTAAACATCAATCATCCATTGATAAGTCAGATTTTGAATGATGCCGATGAAAACAATCAGAACAAAACCGTAAAACAGTTGACGGATTTGGCATTGCTATCGCAAAACTTGTTGAAAGGTGAAGCTCTGACTGAATTTATCAAAAGAAGTGTTGATATTATCAAATAATTAAGTCAGAAAAAATCGTAAAACCTATAATAATCAAAAATTTATAGTATTTTTGTATCATTATAAATGCGAAATCTAAAAAATACATTGAATAATAGTCACGGGGTGACTTCTGTCAAATTATCGAAATTTAATAACTGATTATCAATGAGTCACCCCGTGACTTATTGATTTCAGTAAGAATAATAAATCAATTTATAAACTTAAAAACAAAAATTATGAAATTAAGTAAAGGATGGATTATAGCCATTGCTGCCATAGCAGTCGTTTTCTTACTAATAATGTCAATAGTAAGTATGTATAATAAAATGCCTACCCTAGAAGAAGGTGTAAACAGCCAATGGGCAAAAGTAGAAAGTGCTTATCAACGCAGATCTGATTTAATACCCAATCTGGTGAATACCGTAAAAGGAGTTGCCAATTTTGAACAACAAACTTTAATAGGTGTTGTGGAAGCACGTGCAAAAGCAACATCAGTTACCATTGATCCCACAAAACTCAATGCAGCTTCGATGCAGCAATTTCAGAAAGCCCAGGATGGATTAGGTTCTGCACTCTCCAAATTAATGGTAGTCGTTGAAAAATATCCTGAATTAAAAGCCACCCAGAACTTCCTGGAACTTCAGTCACAACTGGAAGGAACTGAAAACCGTATCAATGTTGAAAGAAATAAGTTCAACGAAGAAGCCCAGAAATACAATTCTTTTATCCGCAGATTCCCGAACAATATGTTTGCAGGAATGTTTGGATTCCAGAAGAAAGCCTATTTTGAAGCAACTGCCGGTGCAGAAAAAGCTCCTGAAGTAAAATTCTAAGCATATTTTAAAGGCAATTTAGCATAAAATAAATACTGAGGTTGTCACCAAAAAGTGATGGTCTCAGTATTCATCATTTATAATTCATAATTCATCATTTATACCTATACCATGGGAAAAAATGCAGCACAGTTCTTTACAAAGGAACAAAAAGAGGACATCCGGCAAGCTATCTTAAATGCTGAATTAGACACCTCCGGCGAAATTAAAATTCATATCGAAAACAACTGCCCGGGAGATGTATTGGATCGTTCAGCCTTACTTTTTGAGAAATTAGGAATGAAAAAAACCCAGTTACGCAACGGCGTGTTGATTTATCTTGCATTGAATCATCGTAAATTTTCCATCATCGGCGATGCCGGTATCAATGCAGTGGTTCCTGCAAATTTCTGGGATAGTATCAAAGATGATATGCTCAGCAATTTCAGGGAAGCCCGTTTTTCGGAAGGCATAATACTTGCTGTTGCGAAATCGGGCGAGCAATTAAAAAAGTATTTTCCTCATCAAAAAGATGATGTAAATGAAATATCAGACGAAATTTCTTTTGGAAATAATTAAAAAATGCAAGCCTTTTCATTCATTAAATGTTTATAGAGTATGTTATCAACCTTTAAAAATAGCAGTAGATTTTTTATCAAACGATTGATTATAGTGTTTGCTTTCTTATTACCAAGCATCGCAATATCACAAAATTTACCCGATAAGCCGAATCCACCCAGATTGGTAAACGATTATACAAATACATTGTCGCCCGAAGAGGCGAATAGCCTTGAATCAAAATTGGTGGTTTATTCAGATTCTACTTCAACACAAATCGTGGTTGTAATTGTTGACGATTTACAAGGCTATGAGAGAGCAGATTATGCTGTGAAAATTGCTGAAAAATGGGGCGTTGGGATAAAAGGAAGCAACAATGGAGTTTTAATTTTAATAAAGCCTAATGGTAAGCAAGGCGAAAGAGGTGCCTTTATCGCAGTGGGTTATGGCTTGGAACCAGTCATCACCGATGCTTTGTCGAGAAGAATTGTTGAAAATGAAATGATACCAAATTTCAGGGAAAACAGATTCTATGCAGGTATAGATCAGGCAACAACCATACTTATGAAATTGGCATCCGGCGAATTTCCTCCAGGTTACAATAAAAATACAAAATCAAAACCAAAAGCTATTGGTTTCTTGGTCCCGATATTTATCATCTTCATCGTTTTGTTACTGATTAAAAAAGGTGGAAACAATACCATGAGTGGCGGCGGAAAAAGCAACTCTTTCTGGACTACCTTATTTTTGCTGTCAGCAATGAATAGTAGCGGGAGTGGAAGTTGGGGAGGTTTTTCGTCTGGCGGTGGCAGCAGCGGCGGCGGTGGCGGATTTGGTGGCTTTGGCGGTGGTAGCTTTGGTGGCGGTGGTGCCGGTGGAAGTTGGTAGTTATTGTCAGACATACATATATTTGAATAAATTTAATTTTAGTTTGAATGTTTAAAAAAAAGCAAATTATTGCTTTAAGTTTCTTTTTGATTGCCCTTTGTTTCCAATCGCATGCTCAGATTTCGATTGCTGGTGGTATTGGTATGACACCACTGCAACTTGTTCAGAATTTTTTAGTGGGGAATGGGGTTATTATCAGCAATGTAAAGTTTAATGATTCTCCAAATACTATCAGTGTTTCCAATCAAATCGGTTCGTTTTCAAGCGGAACTCCTACTAATTTAGGCTTTAATACAGGATTAACGATTGCAACCGGTGGTATTCAGGTGGCTACTAATGGAGCGCTCACCTTAGCTGTAACAGGAGCTTCAATTAATTCAGATGTGCAACTTCAAACCTTAAAACCTGGTAAACCATTATTAGATGTCGCCCGTTTAGAATTTGATTTTATTCCAAGTTCCGATACAATAAGATTCCGCTATGTATTTGCCTCCAACGAATATCTTACGGCTGTTTGTACAAATTATGACGATATTTTTGGGTTCTTTATATCCGGAGTCAATCCGGCAGGAGGAAATTATGTGAATAAAAATATTGCCTTGGTTCCCGGAACGACCCTTCCTGTGAGTATCAATACTATCAATGGAGGTAGTGCAAATGGAACTGTAACACCTTGTTATTTAACCTATACTCAATATTATCACTTGCTTACCCAGAATCTGACCTATAGAGGGGCCACTGTTCCATTAACAGCCTGGGCAAAAGTAGTACCCTGTACTTCTTATCATATAAAAATGGCCATCTGTGATGTTTCTAATGCGATTTATGATTCAGGTGTTTTTTTTGAAGCCAACAGTTTTACAAGCCCTCAATTAATTGTAAGCCAAACGTTTTCGCAAGCCTCCGTTTCCGATACCTTTATGATCAGAGGTTGTAACAATGCGGTGATTAAACTTAAATTACCCAATCGTTTCAATTACAATTATCCCGTTTCAATTATCAAACAGGGAACAGCTCTTAATGGTATTGACTACCAGGCTATACCAGACACTGTCTTTATACCTGCCAATACCGATTCAATATTTTTAACAGTAATACCTTTCAACAATGCAACGTTTACGACGCCTAAAGTAATGACCTTGCTTATCAAAACTTCTGCCTGTAATTATGATACGATACATATAACGATACTACCCAATTTGCCATTAATTGCAACAGCCTTTGGTGATACTTCTATTTGTGATTTGAGTACGATTCCCATTTCGGTAAGTGGAAGCGGAGGCATCATGCCTTATCTTTTTACCTGGAATAACGGAGATACCAATACCCATCGAAATGTAAGTCCAACTGCTACAACTTTGTATCAGGTTACGCTTAAAGATAAGTGTAACCAGACTTCCAAAGATTCTGTTCTGGTTGCTGTTTACCCTGCATTAACACTTACGATTTCAGCAAATCCTTCTACGATTTGTTTGGGCGAATCAGTACACTTAAATGTTGGAGGTGGGTTTAAATATCTTTGGAAATCCAGTATTGCTGACCCAAGCCTGCCGCCTCAGGACACCTTGCACAATCCTATTGTTAAGCCGTTGGGGACCACCTTGTATCGGGTAACCGCTTATGATAGTCATGGTTGCAAAGGAAGAGATTCTGTTCAGGTCGTTGTTCATCCATTGCTAAATGCAAGTATTATTGCAAATCCTAATCCTGTTTCAATATTTGACCCCATTGTTCATTTTACAGATGCTTCATCGGGAAGTAATGCGTGGTTATGGAATACAGGCGATGGTTTTACTTCCAATGTGAGTGATTTCTATCATAGTTATAGCAATCTGATTGCTGGAAATTATCATGTTACACTTGTGGTAAGCAATGCCAGTGGCTGTGTTGACTCAGCTCACATTGTGGTTAAGGTATATCCTGAAATAAAAATATTTATTCCCAATGCCTTTACACCGGATGTTCCATCATTAAATAATGTTTTCAAAGCCTATGGCGAAGGTTTGGTTTCGTTTGAAATGTTTATCTACAACCGATGGGGACAGCTGTTATTCTCAACCAAGGATATTGAAATGGGATGGGATGGTAAATTCCAAAACGAGGCAGCTGAATCTGGCATTTACGTTTATTCCATTTATTACAAAGATTTTCTTGGGAAAGAATACAATAAAAACGGCTCTGTCTCACTGATCAGATAATTGGCTGCAATAATTTATTCAGTTATCAACAAAGCTACCTGGTAATAGTTGTTGACAGCACCTATCAGTTTTGTTTTTATATAATAAGATTCACAAAAACATTTGAAGGCGAAAAATTCATGATTGGGCACATTGAATTCGTCGAAAAACAATATATCTCCCTTTTTGAAATATGGAGCCAGACTTGTAAGTGTATATAGGGTAGATGAAAACAAATCAGCATCTAAATGAATGATTTTTCTTTTCCCATTGTTAAGCTGATATGTTGAAAGAAATTGCGGAAAAGTATCCTGAAATAGTCCTTTCATAAATTTTACTCTTTTATCATAAATTACAGGTATATTGGCTGTCATATCTCCTTTTCTGAAGGTTCCCCAATTTTCGGGTAGTCCTTCAAAAGTATCGAAACCGAAAAACTGAGTGCCTTTGTTATGCGTATTGGCTACCCACCATTTTATGGATGCTCCTTCACACACACCAAATTCCAGATAATCAAAAGCTTCATCGTTCAACGATAATGTATCGATCACATATTGATAGAGTTGATATCTTCTCGTATGATCTCTTTTGAAAGTATAAAAATCATTCAGGATATTATGTTGGTCCTGCTGAGCAATCCACTTTGTCAAACTCAACGTATTAGACATCATGAGGAATGGATTGCTAAGCCATCCTAAGAAAAGATGAGGCCTTACCACCAATACAAAGCCTTTTAAATACGTTAAGATTTTAATAATGATCTCTTTCATTTGTTATAGTTTATTTTTTATTGTTTACAAAGCCTTTATATCACACCCAAAAATTCATGGTATGCTTTTAATGTCGAAATTACATCAGATTTTACATGTATAAATTGGTCAACGCCCATTGCCTTTAAATCTGCAATATGTTCTTTTGGATAGCCAGCTATTGTAATATTTATGTTAGCGTTGGCTGATTTAAGAACTGTAGCAATAACAGGAACAATTTCAGGGTATTCTTCGTCAGAACTGCAAAGTACAACAATATCGGCTTTGGCTTCCAGGGCAGCTTTTGCTCCTTCAACAGCTGTGCTGAAGCCGTTGGAATCAATAATTTCGTAACCAGCACATCCCAAAAAATTAGTGGCAAAAGTTGCCCTTGCTTTGCGCATGGCAAGATTCCCATAGGCAAGCAGGAATACTATCGGTTTTTTCATGCCATCATTTACATATATTTCTGTAGCTAAGCGAATCTCTTCAAAAGCTTCGGCAGCACGATAGATTTGGAGTTTTCTGTATTTCGAAGGTTTAATCTTTGTTTCAACTTCAATTTCCTGAATTTTATCGAACATTGTTTCAGTAAGGTTGGGATATTGATTGGTGCCAAGAAGGGTGGTTTTACGACTGGACAATTCCATGTCGCGAATCTGAGCAGTTTTTTCAATTTCAGTTTGAATAAATTCAGTTTTAACAGCTTCTGCAAAACCGCCCATGCTTTCAATTTTCCTAAACAAATCCCAGGCAAATGCAGCAATGGCATTGGTCAGGTTTTCGATATAATAAGAACCCGCTGAAGGGTCGATGATTTTATCAAGGTAAGATTCTTCTTTTAGTATTATTTGTTGATTCCGAGCAATTCGGCTTGAAAAATCGTCCGTTTCTTTGAAAATTTCATCGAAAGGCAAGATTGTAATAGAATCAGCACCTCCAATGGCTGCCGACATAGCTTCGGTAGTGGTACGCAACATATTTACATAAGGATCGTAAACTGTTTTGTTCCAGATAGAAGTCGTATTATGTACAAATACCTGCATCGATTCTTGCTGGATCGGATGGTATTGTTCCACTATTTTTGCCCAAAGTAAGCGTGCAGCACGTATTTTGGCTATTTCCATAAAATAGTTGGAACCTATTGCAAAGGAGAAGATAAAATTGGGACAAAGTTTATCTATATTGTTTCCTTTGCTGATTAATTTATACAAATATTCGTTGGCTGATGCCAGTGTAAAAGCCAATTCCTGAACTAGGGAAGCACCGGCATTGTGGAAAAAATGTCCGTTTACCGTAATTACTTTGAAATTGGGAAGCGATTTTTCGCATAAATGCAATAAATATTCGGCTTCAACTAAATTGTTTTCGAAAGTAGTATAATAATCTCCATGGAGGAGTAAATAGCTGAAAGGGTCAAAATTAATAGAACCCCATACTTTCTGGGTATCCACATTGTTGGCTTTTAAAAAGCCTAAAAATAAATCAAGGCTGAGTGGATAAGAACGAGAAGAGATAAAATTGATTTTAACTTTTGTTACATCTATCCCATTGAGCAACGTTGCCATATCATTGGCCGTCTTTACCTCTTTTACTTTGAATCCGATAGAAGTTGCCCCTCTTTTCACCGCATCCAAGGCCACTGCATTTGCTTTGCCAATATCTTTGGTATCAATGTCCTGGCGAATATCCCAGCTGTTATTTTGTGTTTTGTTTCCTCTGACGTAGGGTGCTTCTCCCGGATTGGCTTTCAGAAACGAAAGATTTTCTAAATCTTCGGCTCGGTAATAAGGTTTAACTTTAATCCCTTCCAAGGTTTCCCATACCAGTTTCTTCTCATAATCAGCTCCTTTTAAATCGGCATGAATGACAGCTTCCCATTCTGGTGTTGTCACAGGAGGGAATTCCGAAAACAATTTTGATGCTTTATTTTCCATTATGTATATTTTTATAAAGATTAATAATTGTATAAACCCAGTATATCGCTGACTTATATAAAATTACTCTTTAATTTAAAACCCTTTTATTAGCTTACAAAAGTAAAAAAAATCATTAAGAATTCCTAAATCCTTTTTTTGCTTATCATTGGCGAAATTATTGAGTTTTTAAGTCAAACAACGATTTTTAATTTAAATTGCTTTGACATTCTATTGATAAAAATACCTTATTTTTGCCTGATGCAATTATTTTTTAGAACTTATGGCGAAGGACAGCCCTTGGTTATTATTCATGGCTTGTTTGGAATGTCCGATAACTGGGTAACGCATGCAAAATTGCTTGCCGAAAAATTTAAAGTCTATATTCCCGATATGCGGAATCACGGACAATCGGGGCATAGTGACACGATTAACTACAACCTGATGGCCGATGATCTTCTGAACTTCATTCT
This sequence comes from Bacteroidota bacterium, assembly GCA_037133555.1. Lineage (GTDB taxonomy): Bacteria > Bacteroidota > Bacteroidia > Bacteroidales > JACABE01 > JACABE01. The sequence goes on along the minus strand of JBAXNW010000014.1, from coordinate 40,172 downwards.
TGAACATAACATTGTTAACCCAATCATCATGGGCCATTCGATGGGAGGGAAAATAGCCATGCAGTTTGCTTTTGATTATCCTGAGCGGCTCTCGAAACTAATCGTAATTGATATAAGTTTGAAGGAATACACCCATAGCGATTTTAATTATCAATTGATCTATGCTTTGCTGGCGATTGATTTTTCCAAAACAAAATCACGTAAAGAAATTGAAGCCCAGCTCGATCAAACGATACAAAATGAACGCATTCGTATGTTTCTGATGAAAAACCTCTATTGGACTGCTGAAAAAACGTTGGCATGGCGATTCAATCTGAAGGATATTTTCAACAATATGGATGCGCTTTTTGATGGAATTCAATCATTGACACAATTTGAAAAACCTTGTTTAATAATCAGAGGTGGGCAGTCCGATTATATTTTGGATCAGGATTTCTTAGTTTTACAAAAAAACTTTCCTCTTGCCATTTTAAAAACAATACCCAATGCCGGACATTGGGTGCAAGCAGACGAGCCCAAAATATTTATGGATGTTTTAAGAGATTTCTTAATCTGAAAAAATACAAAGCCATGAAAACAATTTGTTTTCATGGCTTTGTTGTTATAAAGTAACAGTGAACAGTATTCAGTGTAATAACCTAATAACCTAATAAATTAATAACCAATAATTAATACCCAGCTTAATATCTTTCAACGCTGATAGATGAAACTGCAGCATCAATATTGACATAAATTTTATTTGGGCATTTGTCAAAATCAGCTGTCCGGTATTTATTTTCGGTTGTTTTATTGAATCCATCTAAATTTTTACTTGACAAAACATTATCGCCATCTAATTCGCATCCAGAATTTTTAGGGATGAATATTTTTATAGATGAAGCACCTGCTTCTATCGTAATATTTACAAGTGCTTGTTTATCACCAATTTTAAGCTTAATTTCTGTCGCCCCACCTTCAAAATCAATATTTCTGAATTTGAATTCTGATAAATCGAAATTAATACTCGATGCGCCTGCTTCGAGGTGTAGATCCCAAATTGGATTGGGATTCAAAGCAATCTTTGTGGAATTTCCTTTGTGATTGTTTGTAATTTTAACTACGTTACTTTCAATTCCAATTTCAACAATTTTCGAACTATCGTCAGTGGAACTATTTATTTTATAATCGCCAATATTCCCTTTGCTTTCGAATGAGATGAGCTTATTGGTAGTTCCTGATATATTAAAATCACCAGCTACGGCATCTAACTTTAACACTGCACGCGAAACGGTCGTATCATAGTCCTCTTCTATTTTTTGTTCTTTCCAGTTTGTCTTATCGTCGTTGTATTTCCAGTTCCAGCAAAAAGAGTTGTCACATTGATAAGCGTTGAGCAGGAACAGGCCGCCAACCAATACCAATACCGATAGGATAAACTTAATATATTCTTGAATAGGTATCAACGAAATACCCCAAATGATAAGTAAAAGAGGCCAGAGTTGTAAAATTCCAAACCAATTAAAATGGACAATATCCATGTTTTTTAAGATAATCATTACACCGAAGGCTATCAGTACTAAACCCCAGAATATACCTTTGTATTTTATTTGTTTCATTTTGTATGATTTTAATTGTTTATAAACCATTGTCATTTTTTTTCTTACCTATGTTTCTAAGTAAAATGGTAATCCCCACCACAATAAGAATAACAGGCCATATGTCTCCAAAATCAATGTTGGGGACGAAACGGTCAACGAGAAATAGTATTCCTAATGTGATAAGTACCAAACCACCGGTTAGATTACTGTGATAGTTTCTTTTTTCTTTTTTTGTATCAAATTGATTTTCCATGTTTGTGTTTGTATTGTTATTAATATTTTCTGAATTTGTTTTTTCTGTATTTTCGCTTGTAATTAAGGTTTGCTCAGGAATTACTATCCATAATATGATGTATAAAAGTATACCTCCTCCGCAAAAACCTGCAATCACAAAAGCAATTCTTACGATAACCGGGTCAATGTTAAAATGTTCTGCCAATCCACCTGCAACACCTGCAATCGATCTTTGAGTAAGACTTCTGTATAATTTTTTATCTGCTGTCATTTTAATAAATGTTTAATGAATATTATTGAATTTTGAAAGGAGCTTCTGGCATCATTATCCATAAGATAATATAAATGATAATTCCTGCACCAAAGATAGCCGTTAGCACAAATAAAATTCTTATAATTACCGGATCTACATTAAAATAATCACCTATGCCACCACAAACGCCGCCAATAACACGGTTGACTGTACTTCTTAATAATCTTTTTGTTTCCATTTTTTGCAATTTTTATTGTTTGACGCATTCTGTCATTGCTAAGTTACAAATTTACTGCTTAAAAACTTTAAAAACGATATTTTTTTCAAAAATGATACATAATAGTATAAAAAAAGCAGCCAATTATGCTGCTTCTTCTAAATGCATGGTAATTGATATTACCAGATAATGGCACGATCTGCTTGAGGTTTGAAGCGTTTGTCAGTAGCAATTACTGGAAATGCTTTGTAGAATGCAGGAATATTATATACGATACAATTTACCCTTGCTAATGCTGGTGAATGAACATCTTCTTTTAAGCGGCTCATCAATTCTTTGTCGCGGATGCTGCCCCTCCTTACTTGAGCATACGACAAAAAGAAACGTTGTTCGGGTGTAAATCCTGCTATGGCTTTGGATTCTTTACCTTCTATCGCTTTTTGCAATGCTGCAAAAGCAATGGTTACACCACCTAAATCCGCAATATTTTCACCTATGGTTAATTTTCCATCTACATGCAATGAATCTAAAATTGTAAAATGATCGTATTGATCTATCAATACTTTTGTTTGGTTTTTGAAATTAACGGTATCTTCTTTTGTCCACCAATCGCGTAAATTCCCTTCTTTGTCATATTGGCGGCCCTGGTCATCAAACCCATGGGTCATTTCGTGGCCGATAATTGCTCCGATAGCTCCATAATTGACAGCATCGTCTGCATTCATAAAAAAGAAAGGAGGTTGTAAGATTCCGGCAGGGAAAACAATCTCGTTCATATTTGGACTGTAATAGGCATTGATGGTTTGTGGAGTCATTCCCCATTCGGAACGGTCAACGGGTTTACCTATTTTTGCTAGTTCACGTGCAAATGTAAAACGACTTGCATTGCTAACATTTTCGAAATATGAATTTTTAGCAATCGTTAAACTACTGTAATCTATCCATTTGTCTGGATAACCAACTTTTACATTGATCTTTTCAAGTTTAAGAATCGCCTCTTTCTTGGTTACATCACTCATCCATTTCAGCTGTTGAATACGATTTTTTAAACTTGCTTTTAAATTACCACATAATTCAAGCATTCGTTGTTTGGCCTTGGCAGGAAAGTATTTTTCGACATAAAGTTGTCCTACGGCTTCTCCCAATGCATCAGAGGTTTCACTCAAAACTCTTTTCCAGCGTGGTTTCATTTCTGTTACACCTCTTAATACGGTTCCATTGAAAGCAAAATTTTCTTTTACAAAAGCATCAGATAAATAAGGTGCTGAAGAACAAAGTAAGTTCCATTTAAAATAGGTTTTCCATTGTTCAACAGGAATTTTTAGAATCATTTTACCTATTTCGGCCATGAATTTAGGTTGTCCAACATTGATTTCATCGGTTTTTTCTAAACCCAATGTTTGAAAATAAGCAATCCAATCGAATTGAGGAATCATTTTTTTCAATCCTACTAAATTGATTTTATTGTAGTTAGAAATAGGATCGCGTAATTCCAGACGAGTAGAAGAAGCTTTGGCTAATTGAGTTTCTAATTGCATAATCTGAGCTGCAATAACGGCTGAATTAGCTGTTGATTCTCCACTTAATTCGAACATTTTGGCAATGTGTTTTACGTATTCACCACGAATTTCTTTAGAACGTTCGTCTTTTGACAAATAATAATCTCTGTCGGCCAAACCCAACCCACCTTGATGGAAATTTGCGATGATGGCATTGCTGTTCTTTTCGTCCTGACCTGGATAAAAATAAAATAAAGTAGAGAAACCCGATGATTGCATGTAAGCAATATATTTCTGGACATTTAATGCTGATTTGATAACGGAAATTTTATCTAATTCTGGTTGAATAGCTTTGATCCCATCTCTTTCAATTTTTATCGTATCCATCCCACTTGCATAGAAATCGCCGATTTTTTGGTGAACACTACCTGGTTTAGCGACTTTTCCTTTAGCAGCTTCATCCATAATGGTTTGTAACTGAAGATAGTTTTCTTCCATCAAAGTTTCAAATGCACCCCAACGACTATTATCGGCGGGAATTGGATGGTTTTTTATCCATTCTCCATTGGCATATTGATAAAAATTATCACCTGGGCGAATGGTTGTGTCCATATTGGAACAACTGATTGCCGCTTCGTCATTTGTTGTGTCATTTTTCTTAGGCGTACAGCCCACAATCATTGTTAATGCAATGATTCCTGCAAAAGTAGAAGTAATAGAATTGGTTTTCATTTAAAGATAGATTATGTATTAAATTTTTTATAACGGGCAAAAATAATTATTATTTGATGAACAATTATTTTTTTAATGAATTATTATGAATAATAGTACTTTTGGAGAATAATATCCGTTACTTAATAAAAATAGAAAAAGATAAAAATGGGGAAAAGAAATTTACTATTCGTTGCTGCAGTGATGCTTTGGAGCCTTGGGTTTTCACAAAAAAAGGAAAATCAAGTTAAAGTTTTATTTGGAAATCTTCGTTGTGATAAACAAATTGAAGTTACAAGAGATCAAATCCTTAAAGAAGGAAAACTCACATTTGTGGTAAATGATATCGATACTGTTAAAACAGTAAGTTATACCATGCAAATGTTGAAAGGAGACGACTTGTCAGAAAAACTGCCATTAAACAGTCCTGTTTTCACGCTCAGAATAAAAAATTATTTTAAATATAATAAGTACGAAGCCAAAACTAAAAAGATCTGGGTAGAGAATCTTAAGATTGATTATATGGGAGAAACATACAAACTTCCCATGTTTACAATGCTGGTAAAAGACTAGGCTGGAAGTTGGGAAATATTAGATAAAGTTTATCCCTGGCAGTTGACTTCCGAATGAATAGTAATTATGGTAGCAGTAAACAGCTATCCCCATAACTCAGAAAACGATACTCGTTGTTGAGGGCGTAATCATAGATTTCTTTCCATTGTGTTCCAATCATGGCACAGATTAGAAGCAGTAGTGTAGAGCGGGGCTGATGGAAATTGGTAATGATGCCTTTTGCAATTTTAAACTGATAACCAGGGAGTATCATCATTTGTGTTTGCCCGCTTAAGACTTCTATATTACGCTCTTTCATAAAAGCGAGAATGTTTTGCAATGCCATCACTGGAGTAATTTCCACATTGTATTTCCCCTGATAAGCATCCCATTGTATAACTTCCAACTCATCGTAAATTTGACCGTCAATAGCTAATTTAACACCAAACCAATACATAGATTCAAGCGTACGGGCACTGGTCGTTCCAACAGGGATGATATTTTTATTTATATTTAATATCAGCTTTTCAACCAGCTTACGTTCTATGTATACGTTTTCGCTGTGCATCGTATGTTGGTCGATAGTTTCAGAAGTTACTGGTTTAAAAGTTCCTGCGCCAACGTGCAGTGTCAGATTTTCGCATGTTATCCCTTTTGATTTCAGTTTTTCAAAAGTTGTTGCAGTGAAATGCAGTCCGGCGGTGGGTGCAGCCACTGAACCATCTTCAGCTGCATAGACTGTTTGATAGCGCATGGCATCTGATGCTACTGCCTCTCTGTTTAAATAGGGAGGTAAGGGAATAATGCCTAGTTTGTCCAATACTTCTGCAAAGGAAAGGAATGCATCATCCCACGAAAATGCAATGATCCAAGCATTTTCAACAGCCTTGATGCGTTCAGCTTTTATAGTATGTGTTGAACCATTGTGTTCAAATTGTTTCAGTAAAAATTGATCTTTCCATCGTTTGTTATTGCCCACAAAACATTTCCAAACGCAATTGCCTTTCTGCTGAAATGCCAATTGAATATCTATTAAAGCATCAGCAGGCTCCAGACAAAACACTTCGATAACAGTTCCCGTTGCTTTTTTAAACAATAAGCGGGCATGGATAACCTTGGTATTGTTGAATACCAACAAAGTATCTTTAGGTAATAAATCAGATAATTCTGTAAATAAATGTGTAGTGTATAGGCCTTTATTGCATACCAATAATCTGGATGCATCACGATTTTCTAGTGGGAAACGTGCTATGCGATCATCAGGCAAGGGATAATCAAAGTCGTTGATATTAATTTTACCTGGATCTATCATATGTATTTTTTTGAAAAGCCAAGAAAGGAAATTAAAGTAGTAAACTGTAAAATAAAAAAACGCCAACTATTTAATATAATTGCCGTTTTTTAGTGACCCCGGCAGGATTCAAACCTGCAACCTTCTGATCCGTAGTCAGATACTCTATTCAGTTAAGCTACGGGGCCCTCTTTTGAGATTGCAAAGATACTAATTTTATTTTTCATATTTTATTTTCTTTGAAATTTTAAGCAATTTTCTGCGTTAATCTTATCAAAGACTGAAATTTCACTTAAATTTGCAAACTGATATTTTAAGCAATCTTATTATGGCAATTATTAGGAAAATATATCTATTACTATTTGTTTTACTGTTAAGTATATCCACTTTATTTGCCCAGTTTTCTGCTAAGCCTCTTCAGGTTTTTCCTCCACTCAACATTGAAAATGAATACTCCTCTATTCATAAAAAAGAGTTTGGAACTGTTGACCGACGTGGTCTGGTTTTTGGCTTCAATATGGGTATACTTCAAGCGAATGGCCATTCAGCTTTGTATTACAGTGGGAGTTCCGAAAATGAAAACAACATCAAGTATGTTTTAAGCAATCCTTATTATTACAATGAAATTAAACATCTTTTGAATGAGCATGAATTTACGCTTTATACGGTCCCTACTACCATGTCGTATGATCTTTCTATTTTAGTAGGGTTTTATGCAAGGTATAATTTTACCAATACTTCCGGCATTTTTATCCAATTTAATTTTTCAAAATTAAACACAACCGGACAATTTGCATTAAAAATCGATTCAGCAACTTTTACTTCTGAACCCGCCTTGAATTATTTCGCTATTTACGGTCAGGAGCAAAGAAGTTATATCGATATTGGTTTTCAAAAACAATGGTATTTGGGTAAGCTCAGTAATTTCTATGTAGAAGGAGGTTTAAATTTTACCAATGTTCTGGTTAAAAAATCAGGAATTATGATTAATAATACAGAATATAGCATAGTAAATGTTTATGGAAGCCAGCAATATACACCCAATCTGAGTATGCAGCCTTATGATGTGAGACAAGGAGGTATAGGATTCGGATTTTTTGGAGGAGGTGGGATATGCTTGAATTTTAATGATAAAGTGAGTCTGGAGCCTGGTTTCCATATTTTTTACCAAAGCATTAACCTGACGGGGTATGAGCAGTATCGTATCAATTATAGTATTTTTATGCGTTTGATATTACGAGATTTTCTCTAGCATGATAAAACTACAAAAACTCACACTTACTGATACGGTTTTTTTAAAAGCAGCAAAAAAAATCTACGAAAGCGCTTTTCCCTCAAATGAAAGAAGAGTTTTTAAAGAAGTAAAAAATAAGCTGGCTGATGAAAGGTTTAATTTTTCTGTAATAACATTCGAGGACAGTTTGGTGGGGATCATTACTTTATGGGATTTCGTGAATTTTGTTTATATTGAACACTTTGCTATAACAGAAGCATTCAGAAACAATGGTTTGGGAACTTATGTGATGGAAAAAATTCTACAGGATGAGGCTCGGCAAATTGTTCTGGAAGTGGATTTACCCGAGAATGAACTTTCATTGAAAAGAATACAGTTTTACAAACGATTTGGGTTTCAAATTTATCACGAATCATATATCCAACCACCTTACAGTAAAGACAAAATGGCTGTTCCTATGCTGATAATGACTACTCAGGAGGTGGATAGAAGAGTTGGTCAGTATCTTATAAAAATATTGCATCAGGAAGTTTATGGCTTTTTTGAATAAATAAAAAAAGGTGCATTTTAATTTTGCACCTTTTTTTATTGAATAAATTGATTTGATCTTGTCGTTTAGTTCTTAAACTCTTTCAGGTTATCCATCAATTTTTTGCGGGTAAAAAAGATTCTGCTTTTAACGGTCCCTATCGAAAGAGCTAGGTTTTCGGCAATTTCCTTGTATTTATAACCTGCATTGTGCATTTCAAATGGAACACGGTGATCGTCCTCTAATTTATTAATACTATGTTGTATTTCTTTTGTAAACATTTCAGATTCCGGAGAACCCATATTAGATTTACGTGGAATGTTCATAAAATATAAATCATCGGTATTATCGATAATTGTATTGACTTTAATGTTTCGACGGTAGTTATTGATAAAGGTATTTTTCATAATGGTGTAAGTCCAAGCCTTTAAATTGGTATTGGTTTCAAACTTGTCTTTATATGTAATAGCTTTAACATAAGTATCTTGCACAAGGTCTTTTGCATCTTCGCGATTCATTGTTAAAGAATATGCGAAATACTCAAGGCTGTCTTTTAAGCCTAGTAAACTGTGATTAAATTCTATAGCTGTCATATATATAAATTTTATTTGTTGCTTAAATTGTTTAACAAAAGTAACATATAAGTTAAACAAAACAATTTTATTTTTAATTTATTTTGTTAAAAAAATTTAAAAAAATGAACAAAAATTCTTGTAATAGCTGATAATAGGTTGATATAGCTATATTTTGCAAAAAAATAAAATGTTTAAAAAAAAGAGAAAAACATTAAACAAAATGAATAAAAGAAGAACCTTAGATTTTTTTCTTTCTACATTTTGTCAATTATTGTTTTAAAATTGGCTACAGAAAAGATTTTCTGTACATTTTGAGGGAGTACTTCGTAGCAGTTGTTGATTTGTTTACCTGCAACAAATATAAGTTGATGTGGAAATAAGAAGGATAATTTCGACAAAAACATTTTAAATTCGGTTTCCTGTTGGGGTAAATTTATACATGTAAAAATACAATCCGGATTTTTGATGCTGATGATTTCTTTTAAATCTAAAAGGGGAATTGATTGACCTAAATATACAATTTTATGTCCATTTTTACGAATAATATATCTAAAAAAAAGCAATTCAATCTCGTGAAATTCGTCCTTTGGTAAAAACATTACAAAAAGTTTGGAATTTTTGTTTGCCTGGAAGTAAAGTCCATCTATAGCGACAATTAGTTTTTGACGAAGAATGTTCATTACAAAACGTTCGTGGGCTGTGTTGATATTTCCGGTTTGCCATAATAAGCCTAAACGTTCCATAAAAGGAAAAATAACCTCAATAATCGTATTTTCAAAGCCTTTTTCCAATGTTGCATTTGAAATAATGATGTTAAATCTTTTATCATCCAAATCGGTCATTGCAACAATTAACTGATCAATATGTGTATTAGATTCATTGGGCAAATGGTGCATTTCGTTAATTCTCTCGTTTAGCTCTTCATAGGAAAGACCTGATAATGTAGAAATTTTTACACCCAATCTTACCAATGATGCTACATTCAATAACTTCTTTAAATCCATATCCGTATAAAATCGGATATTGGTAGAAGTTCTATGAGGATTAACGATATCATAGCGCTTCTCCCAAATTCTTATGGTATGTGCTTTAATACCAGTAAGTTTATCAAGATCTTTTATTGAATATTGAATCATTTGTGAGCTTTTTCCCTTAAATACTTAGACAAAACAATTAATTGCGGAAAAGGTTTTGATTTTTTTTAGCAAAAATAGATATTATAATTAGAAAGTCGTTTAATTATAACCGATTGGTTAAATTTACGTTAATTATCTAAAAAAAATAAACTAAACCGATTTAGTGTTATTTTAATTGTATATTTGTAAACTGAAAATATTTAGGTGATTTGTCTATCAAAACCTGTGATATCTAAGAAACTGAGGTAGCTTGACGTATTGTAAAAAAGATGATTTCAGCATTTTTTTTCCAATTTTTGTTAGTATATCACAGCAAAAGGATTTTTATTATCGATTAATAAATTTAATTAATTCATTTATAAACTAATAATATAAAAATGTTATGAAGCGATTACTCTTTAAATTTAGTTTTGTTTTTTTGATTCTTACTATTTTTGTAATCAAAAATGTCGAATCTCAATCAAACCAATATTTAAGTTTTGATGGAACAGATGATTGGGTCAGTGTTCCAAATGCATCTGGATTGATTACCAATGCCACTGCTTTTTCAATGACAGGATGGTTTTATGATAATAATCTGAATTACGGACAAGGTATGATGGGCTTTCGGACAGGAACTGAATCATTTTATATGATTTCGTTAAATAATGGTCAAATAGAAGCTCGTTTTATCAATTCTTCGAATGTAACTTCACAACCGGCTATTCCTATTAATACCATTATTGCAAATGTATGGCAACATTATGCTTTTGTATATGATGGTTCCCATACTTATTTTTATTTAAATGGTACATTAGTTTCGAGTGTAGCAGCATCAGGAGCTTTAACCCTAACCACGACTCCATTCGCCATTGGGAAAAGTACACTTGGCGCATTTAATTTCTATTATAATGGAAGAATTGATGAGGTAACATTATGGAACAAAGCTTTAACGCAAGCCGAAATTCAGAATATAAAACAAAATGAACTCTTAGGAAATGAAACGGGATTGTTATTGTATTATAAATTTAATCAGGGTATTCCCGCCGGAAATAATACAGGAATAACCAAGCTTCATACTGAAGTTAACTCTCCTCTTTATGATGGCGACATTACAAATTTTGCATTAACCGGCACAACCTCAAATTTTAATGGTGTTTTAAATACACATTTCCAGGCAATATCATTTCCTCAGTTGCCCACTAAATTAATTTCAGAACCACCTTTTGCATTACATGCTACTTCTTCGGCAGGTTTGAAGGTAAGTTATACGATTATGTCAGGACCTGCCACTTTAAGCAATGATTCTGTTGTTACATTAACAGGTGCCGGTACTGTAAAAATTAAAGCATATCAAAATGGAAATGCACAATATGATACAGCCACTCCTATCATCAATACATTTGATGTTGTAAATCCTGCTTTAAATTTACCAATAATTGATCCACGACATCCATTGGCAGGGAATGTTTATATGCCTTCTCTTTCAAAAATTCAATTGGCAGCGTTGGCCTCTATTGCTTATCCTTCAATTTTTTCAGTTCAGGAATTACATTTTAAAATCAATGGAACAACTATCCCTGCACATGATTTTGGAAACGGACATTATACTGCATGGTGGCAACCACCTACTTATGGTAATTTTGCGGTTGAAATTTCTTCAACAAGTAATTTAGGAGCTATTGGGTCAACAATTGTAAATATTAATGTTTTACCAACCTCTGCAGATACTAATATACTTGCTTTTAGTGGAGTTTTGATTAATACAGGTATTCCATCAGTGATTGTTGAAGGTCAACTTCCTTCTTTTATCGGAGCTTATGATACCATTATTGCAACATTAACGGTAACTTGTCCTGTTGGTGGTTGTGGAGCATGGGATCATATTGCCAGTGTCGAAGCAAAAAGTCATGAAGGCAATTGGTTTGAAGTGATTCGCTACATTACACCTTATGGAACAGCTTGTTCACACAAATTACTGGTGACCGATTATGCTTCGTTATTAAATGGAAAAGTTACATTCAGGGTGAGTTGCGGAACACTGGATAATGGGTATTTGTATGCTTTAAATTTCGAATACAAGCAAGGTACACCAGCACATAAATACAGTCAGGTTACTCAGATATGGAAAAATGTTTACCCTTTTGGTGATTATGCAAATCTTCAACCGGTAAGTATATATAATTATTCTTTCCCTGCTAATGTGTTGGCTTCCAAATTAAAACTGGTAGCAACCGGTCATAGTTGGGGTAATTTGAATACAGGAAATGCAGCAGAATTTTATGATGCTACCCATCATGTTTATGTAAATAATGTCAATACGTTTACACAACATAACTGGGCAAGTTGCAATCCAAATCCTGATAACTGCAATGGTCAAAGTGGTACATGGCAATACGATCGTGCTGGATGGTGTCCGGGTTCTATCGCCAGACCTTTTGATTATGTTTTAACTCCATTTATTGGAACGTCACCTATTGCATTGAAATATGTATTTTATGAACAATATCTTGATCAATGTCATCCTAATAATCCAAGTTGTGTGACTGGAACTACATGCACAGATTGTAGCAATACAGATAATCCAAATTTAGTGGTTGCCTGTAATTTAGTTAACTTTTTTGATATTCCTCCAACCAATCCTGCCATAATCACCGTAGAAGAATGGAAAGAAGATTTGGGGTTCATCGTTTATCCCAATCCATCGAAAGGTATTTTTAATATTTCTTCAGATAATAAACTGGATAAAACAGCTACAGTCGAAATCTTTAATCTAATGGGCAATATTGTTAAAAAATTCGAATGGAGAGGCGATAATACTAGTTTCGACCTTTCAAATTTCGCCAAAGGAATTTATATCATGAAAGTGAGTCATAAAGATGGATTTCAAATTAAGAAGTTAATGCTTCGGTAAAACTTTTCTAAAATTGCATAAAAAACACCTTACTTATCAAAAAGGAAGGTGTTTTTTAATAAAAATCAATGAGATCTGATTTATACGGAATAAATTGCATATCCTTAATAAATTGCATTTTATATGTAAAAAGCATAATGGGTTGAGCGTTCATTTATTTTAATTTTTTTGTATCATACCATTAATTAATCAATACTATAATTATTTAAATTCATTCAGAAATAAATATTAAGAGTCATGCAACATTTTTACTTAAGATTTAGTTTAGTTTTTTTAGTCTTTAATCTTTTTACAATAAATAAAGCAAATTCACAGTCGAACCAGTATTTGGATTTCGATGGGACTAACGATTATATAAATGTACCTTCTGGGTCCACATTAGTTGCAGGTGCAACTGCTGTTTCGATGACTGGATGGTTTTTCGACAGTCAATTAGGGTATGGTCAGGGAATGATGGGGATTCGCGGAACCGGAGGGGCTTTCTATATGATACAATTGGGATCAGGAACTATTGAATGCCGTTTTGTAAATGCTGCAAATACATTGTTTCAGGTAGTTGCACCTGCTTCTACAGTAATTCCTAATATCTGGCAGCATTATGCCTGGGTTTATGACGGGACTGCAGTAAAACTTTATCTGAATGGCAATTTGGTCGGAAGTGCCGCAGCCAGCGGAACTTTTGGAACTACTGCCCTTCCATTTGTAATAGGATTAAGTCCTGCTACAGGTTATAATTTCTATTATAAGGGACACATCGACGAAGTCAGCCTTTGGAAAAAAGCCCTTACTCAAGCCGAGATTCAGAACATGATTTTAAATGAACCAATTGGTAATGAGCAGGATTTAAAATTATACTATAAGTTTAACCAGGGAGCTCCCGGCGGGAATAATATCAATATAACAAAACTTGTGAATGAAGTGAGTGCTAATTCACCCACTTATGATGGAGATATTACCAATTTTGCGATGACCGGAACTACTTCGAATTTTAACGGAACATTAAATACTTCTTTCCAGGCGATTTCATTTCCTCCTGTTGGCCCAAAACTGACAACTTCTCCTCCTTTTAAATTAACTGCTACTGCTACATCTGGTCTGACTGTGGGATATACATTGATATCTGGTCCTGCAACCATCAGCAACGATACCGTTACAGTTACCGGTGCTGGTACTGTGAAAATAAAAGCTTATCAGGGTGGGAATGCGCAATACGATACTGCTGTTTCTATCATCAATACTTTTGATGTTGTAAACCCTGCCTTGAATTTACCAATTATTGATCCACGCCATCCGTTGGCCGGAAATGTTTATATGCCTGTTTTAGCAAAAATACAGTTGGCTGCAATTGCATCTATTAATTACTCACCAGTATTTTCAGTACAGGAGTTGCATTTTAAAATAAATGGTACTAGCATTCCTTCTCATGATTTTGGAAACGGACATTATACTGCATGGTGGGAGCCACCTACCTATGGAAGTTATATTGTTGAAATATATGCTAGCAATAATTTCGGCGCTGTTGGCTCAACTACTATAGCTATCAATGTTAATCCTACAGCCAATGATACGACCGTTCAGGTATTTAGTGGTGTTATCAATAATTCAACGGTAATCAATGAAGTGGTAGTAGAAGGTCAGCTTCCTTCATATATAGGAGCTTATGATACCGTTATTGCTACTTTAACTGTGACTTGTCCTCCGGGTGGCTGTTGTGCCTGGGATTATGTCCGGAGTATAAAGGCAAGAAGTCATGAAGGAAACTGGTTTGAAATTATACGTTATGTGACCCCTTATGGTTTAGCCTGTTCTCATAAAATCAATCTGGCAGATTATATGTCAATATTAAATGGAAAAGTGACTTTTAAAATAGTCGGTTTAGACAATGGTTATTACTATGCTTTGTCGTTGAATTATAAATCGGGGACGCCTCCCCATAAATACAGCCAGGTTACTCAGGTATGGGATAGAAGTTATGATTTTGGCAATTATGCCAATCAACAACCTGTGAGTATTTATAACTGTACTTTTCCGGTTTCAGTGGCTGCTTCCAAAATAAAACTTATTTCTACCGGACATGCCGGTCCTAGCAATTCAAACAATGCTGCCGAGTTTTACGATGCCACTCATCATATTTATATTAATAATGTAAATACTTTTATACAGCATAACTGGACCACCTGTAATCCCAATCCTGATAATTGTATGCCACAAAACGGTACCTGGCAATTCAACCGTGCCGGTTGGTGCCCTGGTTCTATTGCTCAGCCCTTTGATTATGATCTTTCAAGTTTTATTCCAACGAATAATATTGCGGTTAAATATGTTTTTTATGAACAATATATCGATCAGTGTAATCCGAATTATCCAGGATGTGTATCCGGTTCAACTTGTACCGATTGCAATGCGGATGCACAGCCATCTCTTTATGTGAATTGTAATCTGGTGAATTTCTTTGACAATTCGCCCCCTGATCCACAATTGCAATCGATTAATGAATTAAAGAAAGATTTTGGGATTGCTGTTTTTCCAAATCCTTCCAATGGTTTATTTAGTCTCGCCTCAAATAACAAACCCGATCATGTGTGCAGGGTAGTTATTTATAATACGATGGGTACTGTTGTAAAACAATTCGAATGGATTGGAGAGAACATGGATATTAATCTTACAAATTTTGCCAGCGGCATTTATATTATGAAAGTCAGCAATAAAGACGGATTTGAAGTTAAAAAATTAATGATTCGATAATTAAAGAATTTATTTGCAAATGCTTTATGTATTTGCAAATAGCCATTTTTTTATAAACATATCATTCTATTCACATCAATCGAATATTGTAGGTTTTGTCAGATGATCGCAATTTTAAATTTTTTCATTACAAATAATTAAAATTAGTAATTATCTGAATATTAATTATTTAAAGACTAAGCATCAATGGAGTTATACTATTTTTCAAATCAATTTTTGCAGTTATGATCAAACAATTTTTACTTTCTTTCGTATTCATTTTCGGGTGTATAACGATGGTGATGGCACAGGAATTAACTGTGACAGGAACGGTAACTTCTTCGGAAGATAGATCAGCAATGCCTTTTTTAACGGTAGCTATTAAAGGAACTTCGAAAGGAACGCAGACTGACCTTGATGGGAAGTATATGCTAAAACAAGTATCTTCAAAAGATACACTCATATTTAGCTATATTGGTTTTGAAACCCAGAAAGTGATAGTAGGCAGACAAAGCATTATTAATGTCAGCCTCAGGCCTACTTCAAGTGTTTTGAAGGAAGTTGTGATAACAGCCTTGGGTGTCAGTAGGCAAACCCGGGAAGTTGGTTATTCTACACAAAAAGTAGGAGGGAGCGATTTACAGAAATCGGATGCTTCCAATGTAATAAGTGCATTAAGCGGAAAATCGGCAGGCGTTCAGATTGCAAATCCTGATGGGGTTGAAGGTGGAACTACCCGTATCACGATTCGTGGCAATAATAATATTTCAGGTAAAAATCAACCCCTGATTGTGATTGATGGGATTCCCATTGAGAACGATCCTGGAATGACCTCTGTTGGACGAGGAACCGACTGGGGTTCTGCCATTAACAACGTAAATGCGCAGGACATTGAAGATATGAACATCCTTAAAGGAGGTGCAGCCTCTGCATTGTATGGTTCGAGAGGCGCCAACGGTGTTATTCTAATTACGACCAAAAAAGGAAAAAAGCAGAAAGGTATAGGGGTTTCATACAATGTTAGTTACAAAATAACAATGCCATATCGTTACAGAGATGTTCAAAATAAATATGGTGGTGGCGGTCCTACTTCCTTTTTAACGCCAACACTTAAACTCGATTCCAATGGTATAGGGCAGTTTCCTAATCTTCAACATTCAGATAATCTGATTATTGATCAACAAGGTCATATTTCATCTACTACTGCCGAATTTGGTTATTATGGGTCGGCTGTTTCATGGGGTGCTCCTATGCTGGGCCAAAAAATTAAATGGTGGGATGGTAGCATGCGAACCTGGTCGCCACAACCGGATAATCTGAAATTGCCTTATTGTAATGGAAGTACCACAACGCATAATATTGCATTCGAAGGTGGAAGCGACAAAGGAAATATGCGTGTATCTATTACAAGGCTCGATAATCAAGCCATCGTATATAATTCAAATTTTAATCAGACAACCATTAATTTAAATTCATCCTTGAAGGTGTCAGATAAAATCAATCTTGTTGTTACAGGTTCTTATATGGATTATCATCGTTTAAACTCTCCTACACTCGGAGAATCCGGTAGTTCATTCGGTAAAGGCTTGCTGTATTGCTGGCCACGTAGTTATCAGGGTGAAGATTTCTACAATTACCAGTTATCGGATGGAAGCAGGAATTCATATGCCAATTACCCCTATGCTTATGTAAGTGAGTACCTCTGGTGGGAATACAATAACAACAATACTAAACTTGATAGGAATAAACTGATAGCCGGATTTGCTTTAAACTATTCAATTACACCCTGGTTAAGCTTTACCGGAAGATCAGGTATGGATTATCAATTGGATCAATATGAAGTTAAAAACAAACCTGTAGATGTAATTGGATTGGAAAATGGGTATTATTCAAATTCATTAAACAGGGATAAGAGCAGCAACAGTGAATTTTTATTTACAGCTTCTCTTGATACACTTCTGGATTCAAAGTTTAAAATTAAATACAATATTGGAGGATCAACATGGGTGAGAGATATATACAACATCAATGGGAAATCAGGTACCTGGTATTATCCCAATATGTATACATTTTCCAATTATACCCAGGCTAATTCCTCTACAGGCGTAACTGGCGATTTGTCGGGAAAGGTTATAGCAGGTGAATCTCTCTGGAGAAAGAAATTGAATTCTATTTATTCTTTTGTTAATTTTTCGTATAACAATTTCCTGTTTCTGGACATTACCGGGCGTAACGATTGGTCATCTTCCTTGCCATCCAATAATAATTCTTATTTCTATCCATCTGTTACCTTGAGTTTTATTCCATTTGAAGCATTTCATAACAAATACGACTGGCTTAGTTTCCTTAAGATAAGAGGTGGGGCTTCACAAACCGCTACAGATACTGACCCTTATCAAACTTCATTTAATTATAATTCAAGTTTATATGGCGGGAGTCAGTCAGCAGGATTTCCTTCAACGATTCCTCCTATTGCACTCAAACCTCAAAGGGTAAATTCATATGAAGGCGGAGCAAATATCGAGTTTTTAAATGGTAAAATCTCCTTGGATTTCACCTATTATTATGTTTATTCTTTCGACCAAATCATGACATTGCCTATACCTGGTTCGTCAGGATCAAGTTTTATCAGAACCAATGAAGGTGTGCTGACCAATAAAGGGTTTGAAATTATCCTGAATACGACACCTGTCCATCAGAAAGATTTTACTTTTAAAACAGGACTCAATTTTTCAAGAAACCGAAATCATGTAGTTAGCTTAGGTGGCAATGCTGACAGCTATGAAATAGCTAATATATGGGAATTGAACGGTCCGGCTATGATATTGAGGGCCGGTGACGATTTTGGTACCATCTCGGGCTATGATTATGTTTACAAAGATGGGAAACCTTTGTTAAATGATGCAGGTACAAAATATTTAATTACTTCTACCAGGGTTCCTATCGGAAATGCATCACCCAAATTTACTGCAGGCTGGTCTACCAATTTCAAATATAAAAACCTTAGCTTAAGTACCGTTGTTGATACAAAATGGGGAGGCGATATTTACAGCGGAACGTATGTAACGAGTCTGCAAACTGGTCAAAGTCCTGAAACCCTTTTGGAAAGAGATGGAGGAGGACTGCCCTATACCGATCCATCAGGGCATACCAGCAATATAGGTGTTATCTTACCGGGTGTTCACGCGGACGGATCACCCAACACTACTGTTGTTCATTATTACTATAAATACTTACCCAATGCAGGTGGCTGGGGTCAGTTGATCTCCAAACCCGGTATATTGGAAAACACATGGGTAAAATGTCGTGAAATTGCACTTTCATATACATTTAATCCTACTATGACCAAAAAGCTTAAGTTTTTTCAGGAATTAACGATATCAATAGTAGGAAGGGATTTGTTTTACATCTATACAACTTTACCCGATCACATCAATCCTGAGGGAGTCTTGGGTGCAGGTGATGCACAAGGTTTTGAATGGGCTTCAATGCCAGGAACCCGCTCCTTTTCGTTTCAGATAAATGCAAAATTTTAATAAATTTAAAAAATAGAACGATGAATAGTAAATCATTTTTATTTTTGATTTTAATAAGTATTCTTTTCAATGTTTCTTGTACGAAAGATTTTGAAGAGATAAATAATAATCCGGCAGTTTTTACAACAGCCAGTGACGGATCTTTGTTGAATGATGTAATCAGCTCGTTGCGGCCAGGTTGGAACGAGCAATTTTATGTAAACAACGAGATTTTATACAAGCAAACCCAGATGGCCGCTTTGTTCAAAGAAGCCTGGGGGAATTCAACCATAGGAACTGAAGAAATATGGAAAAATTATTATTCTTTTTTACCAAATATAAGAGAGCTTCAAAAACGTTTCGCCAATGATCCGCCTTCTCCTGCACTGAATAATATGAATGCCATGGTGAAAATATTATTGGCTTATAAAACCTTTAAAGTGACAGATTTTTTTGGGGACATCCCTTACACCGATGCCGGTTATGGGTTTCAGGATGTATCGAAACTCAGACCTAAATTTGATTCACAACGCAGTATTTATCTGAACCTCTTGAGTGAATTGAAATGGGCAGACGAAAATATCAATCTCAATGCAACCAATGTTGAACCTTTTAAAAGTTTTAAAGGGTTTGATAAATTATTTTTTGGAAATATTTTGCTTTGGAAAAAACTTGCCAATTCACTTCGTTTGCGATATGCCATGCGTATGTCTGATGTAGAGCCTGTTATTGCAGGTCAGATTATTGCTGATATCATTGATAATAACAAGGATGTTTTAGTCGGGTGTAATTTTTCTGGTTATGTCGGTGAGGTTGCAGCTATTTACCCTTATCTGTGTGGCTATAAAAATGAAGGAAAATCATGGTCATTCAGAGAACATAAAAACCTAAGAATGGGGTCAACAATGTGGAAACAACTTTCCGCCAACGACAGTACCGATGGAAGCGGGATTTTTGATGCCAGGGCTTATCTTTTCTTTGATACTAATAATGCAAATAAATGGGTAGCTTATCCTCAAAATCCAGGTTTAAACCCACCGGCTGAAAGTGGTACACCCTATCAATCCAGAGACTATGATGTTACTTATACGGTTAAAGATGAGGTGCTGTTTTCTCCTTTTAATTACTTCTTAATCAGCGATCAGGATTATGTTCCGGATTTGTTGATGACAGGTGCAGAAGTACATTTTCTTAAATCGGAGGCTTATATGAGAGGGATAGGTGTTTCTCAAAATGAAAATAAAGCAGACAATGAATATTTATCTGGCATACAGGCTTCTTTTACATATTGGACGAATACAATGGCTATGACCAGTTTACTTCATGGTTCTAAGTTTAATGTATTGGTTAATATTCCTTCAAATCTGACGTTGAATTTTCTGGAAAACAAGGTAGGATTCTGGAATTTCAGTAATTATGATACCAAGTTAAATTTGATTTATAGCCAACAATGGATAGATTTTTTCAGACAACCTTCAGAAGCTTTTGCGCTTGTAAGAAGAGTTCCTGCAAGACTCCCCCGTGAAGGAAGTCCATTAACATATTTCCGTTTTGTAATTCCACCTAGCGAAGTTCAGTATAATCAAGCCAATTACCAAAGTCTTTATGGGGCTAATGATAAGACTTATACCAAACTATGGTGGATGAAATAAAATTTTAAAGCTGAAAAAATTACTTTCTGAGAATCATTAATGAACTTTTATGTTCCCCTTGTTGAAGGATTCCTTTAAAAGTCAGGATGTAATAATAAGTTCCGTCTGACAAATCGTTTCCATCCCATCTGTCAATATCAGGGATGTAATGATCTTTTTCATAAATTTTCTTACCCCAACGGTTGAATATCCTCAGCGTATTATCTGGAACATTTTCTAGATTCTTTATGTATAAATAATCATTAATTCCATCTCCATTGGGTGTAATTATATTAGGGAACACCAATGAGTCTTCAATTACTGTAATCGTAAGGGTTGTAGAATCGGTACAACCATGTATCGTTTTTACATACAGCCAAACTTTGAAACTTCCCTGGTTTAGATATTGATAGGAAGGATTTTGCAGATTACTGCTGTCGTCGGTTAGGGATGTATTCCCAAAATCCCAATGCCATTGATTAACGTTGGCAGAAGAAGCTGTACTGTTAAACAATACATTGGCAAACGAAAGAGAGAACTGTAAATTGTTTGAAGTAAAAGAAGCCGTTGGGTTTTCGAATACTTTGACAAATGTCGGCAAGGTCAGGGTACCAAAACAACCATGGGTGGTTGTAACTGATAAACTGATATCAAAATCGCCAGGAATGTTATAGGAATGAGTAGGATTTTGTTGTGTACTTGTATTCCCATCTCCAAAATTCCACAACCAGGTTTGCAATAAAGGTGTTGACTCATCGGTATAGCTAACAATTACCGGAGCGCAGCCCTCTGCAGGATTAGGACTAAATGAAAACGAAAGCTGTGGACTTTCATACATATAAACATGAACAGCAGTATCTAAAATACAACCGTTGATATCGGTAGCAGCTACTAAAAAAATTGAATCTATAACGGGTGAAACGATAATTGAAGATGAAGTCTGAGTGGTACTCCACAAATAGGAAATAGCGCCACTTATTGTTAATTTGGCGGAATCCCCTATACAAATGGAAGTATCATTAGTAAGGTTGACTATTGGTAAAGGGTTTACCGTAACCAATGCAGTATCTTTGCTGCTACAGCCCCAGATTGTTATCCCTTTTACAACATAGAAAGTTGTTTGAAGCGGTACTACATGTTGAACTGCTCCAGGAATCAGTCCGTTGTTCCATGTATAGGTGGTTGCTCCTGTTGCCGTTAAAACGGCTGTATCGCCTTTGCAGATGATAGGATCATTTACGACTACATTGGGTAAAGGATGAACAATAATTGAATGAGTCATTGTTGAGGAAAACCCACCAGAATTTACAATGGCAAGACTTACATTATAATTACCTGGACTGTTATAAGTATGAATCGGACTCGCAAGATTAGAGGAATCGCCATCTCCAAAATGCCACATCCAGGATGTAATGGGTAAACCACTTACGCTATTGTTGGTAAAATTTACAGGTACACCAGCACAAGTTGTAGAATCAGAAAGGAAATTTGAAATGGTGGTCATACATACATATTGAACATTCCAGCAACCACCGGTTGTTCCGGTTACACCCCAATATACATCAGGGTCATTTGCAAAGATATTGGCAACAATATTTCCAGTATAAGTAATGGTTGGAGTTGTGGGAAGAACAGTAGCATTCCCAAAATAGATATTCATGGTTCCAATTCCTGAAATTGTAGGGTTCCATTTAAAACGGAATAAATGATCCAAGCCATCCGTTATATTGGTAGGAAAGCCTACAGCTGCTGTGGGAGGAGCTAATTCATTGGTAGTTGCATGCAGTTCATCCCCGTTTTTGTTGATCGAAATATGCTGATAGGAGGGGTCGGTAGGATTATCAACATAAGTATCCATAACAACACCCACAGATGGTGTAATTCCATGAAATCCGGCGCCTGAACCAGTTCCTACAATACCTGAACTTAAGGGTTGAAGAATAAATGCGATACCATCTGCTCCACAAGTGGCAGGTACGTAATGAATTTCGCTTCGGTTTCCAAAATTAAGGGTCAATGTAATATCAAATGCCTGGGTAAGATTTATTTTATAGATATTCCACACAGCTCCACCTTGTCCCGTTGTATTCGTGAGTCGGTAGCATCCGGGGTTGACCATGGGAACTGCAGAGCCTGTTATATTGTATTGCTGAGCATTTACATTCGTGAGAAAAAAAACAAGCAAGAATATAATTGACAGCTTTCCTATACTTTTAATGAATCCTAAAAGCTTAAAACTTATTTTGTTCATAATTATAATTCATTTAAAAGATTTCTCATTCATTTTTATCAAAAAAATCAACATTTTATGATGCTTCTAACATACAAAGATACAGAAAATATATGCTTAAGACAAGAATTATCATCAAAAAGTTTGATTGCTATTTAAAAAGAATACTTCTACTAAAAAGGACTGCTTTTTACAGCAGCCCTTTTCTATAAACTCAAAGAATACAGTGTTTTATTAACGTAAAATTTGCAAACTGCTTTTGTATTCAATGTCTTTTAAAATACCTTTTGCTTTAATGCTCACATAATAAACTCCATCGGGTAAGCCTTCTCCACCAAAGTCATTTAGGTAGTTCGTATTTTCGTATACTTTTTTACCCCAACGGTTGTAAATAATTACTTGCATTTCGGAATATCCACCTCCTTTTATCAAGGCACCAATTTCGAATTTATCATTAATCCCATCACCATTGGGTGTTATGATGTTAGGAAATATCAATACATCATCAATTATCTTTACATTGGTATAAACAACGGTATCTTTACAGCCAAAATTACTTATTGCTATCAAGGTAACTGTATAATCTTTTTCTTCTGCTATACTTGGGTAAGAATGAGAAGGATCTTTAGCAACATCTGTTCCTCCATCCCCAAAATCCCAATGCCAAGTGAATGTTGGATCGACAGGTGTTGTTAAATTTACGAAATTAATCATTGGGTCAAGCCTTGTGCCAATTGGTGGATTCCAAGTAAAATCAGCAATGGGTTGTGCATAAACAGTTACAGCAGCATTTTGGAAAAATTTCCCTTTACAGCCGTCCACCGTTGTAATAGCTAATGAAAGAGGGAAAACACCAACCGTTTGATAAATATGCGTTGGATCCTTAGTTGAACTTGTATCCCCATCTCCAAAATCCCATTTCCAGCTTCCGACAGCAGGCGTTGTTTCGTCACTGAAAGTTATGGATAATGGAGAACAGCCATAAGCCGGAAGAAAAGGTACTGAGGTAAAACCAATATCAGGAGTTGCATTCACAATAACATCATGTAAAGCTGGCGTGGAAAAGCAATGGTATTGATTTTCGACGATAAGACTTATGGTATTGACGCTGGTAGAAGGATTGATAGGTTTGTTCCATAAAACGGAGATTGGACCTGCTCCACTTCCATTTGTTCTAATGGTGTCTCCGGCTATTGACCAGTGAAAAATTGGATTGGTAGTAGAACTTCCCGTATAATTGATAATGGTTGTATCATCCGAACAAATGGGGGTGATTACATTGAAAAAAGGTGTTGGGACAGGGTTTACAATAATATAAACAGAATCTGTAGCTGATATATATGGAGTAGCAGTTGTATCAGTAATGGTTACAAAATATTTGGTATTTACTAGGGGAGTTACTGTCTGATTATACTGTGCAACACCATTCGACCACATTACAGTCGTGCTATTGGCTGCATTACAAACAATGCTTACCTTGTCAATTCCCCAAGCATCGTAACCTGTACTTGAAGTAGCTAACTGATCAAAGCGAAATCTTGTGGTTGAAGTATAAGCTATTGCAGGAACATTCGACTCAAAGAGATTCCAATAATACAATGTACTTAGGAGTTGAGCTGAAAGTGCACTTGAAGGAGACCAATATCCACCTGTGCCAGGAACGGCTGTATTAAAAGGAGGAGTTGGTGATAAATTTCCGATGGGATTGTTGTTAGGTGCTGGGAAATCAGTCCAGGTTAAACCATTGGTTGAGTATTGCAGATGAACACCTTCATTTGCTGCATCAGGATCTTCGCAGGAACCTGCATTTGGAGTAATGCCGTACATCATCCACCATTTTATCCTACAGCCTCCTGTTGATGTAAAAACAGTTAAATCGTAGGGTTGGGTTGTTAAAGACCTGTCTGACGAAGCAGTTGTACCGACCCAGGCATAAATGCTATCAGGACCTATTTGTACAGGAGCACCTGTATTGCAGGTGGCTGGTGGTTGACCAGCTACAAAGGGACATTGACAAGGATTGTTAAAAACAGGATTTGCTGAAGTATTGTACCAACCCACTCCTAAGCTACTCCCGTTAAAATCATTATCCATTAAGAACGAACAAGTTCCATTGGATGATAAATTAACAGATTGGCCCAAGCATATTTCAATTGTATCATAAGAAGTATTGCCAGCCGCATTCGCACTGGCAGTAATTACACATTGAGAATAGGAAAAGTTAAAAACGAAAACAACAAAAAATAGCAGTGAAAGTATCTTTTTCATAAATTAATTGTCTAATTATAATGGTTTTACCTGAACATTTTGAAGCTCAAAATTTGTAAGAACTGATTTGTTTTCCATATTTAAAAACTTTGAAAAAATAACCAATTCCCTGTTTATATTGCGTGTTTCACAACTGCCTCTTTTTGTTTCACCTGCCTTTAAATGAGTAGCAAAATGATGCTCTTTTTCATTTTTATCGCAATTTACACAACTGCCATTGTACCATATTTTTAAATCCCAGTCAATGGAAAGATTTCTGTCAGTAGTATTTACAAATTTCAATACTGCATTTTCCTGGTGAATTCCATTTACAATATCATCACAATTTTCGTATATTGCATATACCTGAACTCCATTTTTTTCAAATAATAATTTCCATTCTTTTTTTGTTGGCTGCTGTTCAGGATTAGTATTGCTTTGATTACCAATGGTGTAATTGCTAAAAAAGAGCAACATTACAAATAAAATGATGTATTTTTTCATGAGTTATTTTTAAAAATTAGTGGTCGTTTATGCAGTTTTTATTATCCAAAACTATAAAGGAGAATAGGTAAAACTCGGTAATTTGCAAATTCATTATTATAAAATTAATTAGACAATGTAAGCATCAATTTAGTTGTATTGAATAGCAAATTTGTCCTTTTCTTAACAAAATAGCTTTCGTATTTTTATAAAAAATTAGCTTTAATATCCATATTAAAAGAATATCATAGCAAAAAACCAACAGTATTCAGCTTGTTTAAGTTTTTAAAAATGGAATAAGTTTGCTGAAAAACAACAAACCTATTCCAAAATCCAATCAATTATTTATTCACAACCATCTTTTTTACAAGACGTTTGCCTTTAAATTCAAGGGCATAATAGTAAATTCCTGCTGATAGATTATTAACATTTAAGTCGATGAAATGTTTCCCTGCATTAAGTTTTTCATCTGTAGAATAAACTTTCTGACCGAAAATGTTGATGATATCAAATTTAACGTCACCTGAACTTGGTAAGCTGTATTCAATGGTTGTTAAACCTGTTGTAGGATTGGGCATATTCTGACCTAACCATAACATCTTTTCATCTATATTATCAATACCAACACCAAGACCGCCAATGTTTATTGAAGAGGAAGCCCCTGAACAAGCTGTACTAACACCATTTACAGAGAGCACTCCATTAACTGCACCAGCTCCGAAATTGATGGTTACCGATGAACCATTACCGATGATAGTAACACCAGTTGATGGCGTATACACCCAGTTGTAAGTTGTAGCATTCAATAATGCCGTAATTGAATATGCATTTCCACTGGATCCGGGCGTAACAGTTGTTGGTCCAGTGATAGGACCTGCAGTAGCTACATTGCAAATAATGACTGACTTACAAATTGAGTCATTGTGAATATAAGCGTCATTTATCAGAGTGGTATAGGCACAAAGGCTAAAAGATCCTCCTGAAGGAACATTCATAGGAGCTGCAAATGTAAACTGAACAGTATCACCGCCTGTCAAGTTTCCTGTCCATATTGCATTAACAGGCGTGAGTGCACCTCTTTGATAAGAAACCGGAATAGAGGTTTGAGTAAGTGTCCCGAAGTTTTTAATGACAACTTTAATAGGTGTAGTACCCGGCGCAACATAAGCTCCTGGCTGAAGTATTTCAGTAACTGCAACATCTTTTAAAGCAGGATTCACAATTACAGTTTTGCATTTGTTATCGTTCTGTATGTATATATCACCCACAACGGAAGTAAAAGCACAAATTGTATAATTGATATTTGCTACCTGATAGGGTTGTGTAAAAGTATAGTTTGCTGTAGCTCCCGGAGAAAGGGGCCCTGCCAATATACCTGACAGAACTCCACTACCACTTACCTGGTATTTTACAGGGATATTTGTTAATGTATCAGTACCAAAGTTTTTAACGTTTACACTAACCGTAACAAGATCTCCAACCAATGAAGTGGCTGATGGGGATGTAATGGCTGTTACACCAGCATCTTTTGGAATAGGAGCCAGTGTCAATTCAAAATTATCAATGGCCCATCCGTTGTAACTACTGTTGGTGGCATCTGCAATAAATACAAATCTGAATTGTAAAGTATTACCTAAGTTGATCAGATTGCTTAGTTTATAAGTAGAATATTGCCAGCCTCCACCAGTACCTGTCCACATGTTCTGGGTTGTACCATTGTACCAGTTGGTGGCATTGGTATCAACAGTGATGATGTGACCCAGTATTGTCCAGTTTCCAGTGTTGTCCTTATATTCTATGTAACCACCATCTTTATTGAGTTCAGCATCTTCCCAGTGCCAGAATTTCAAAGTATCTGCTTTAAAGACTGAATTGTCAAAAATAGGTGTATATAAAACACTGACACTTCCGTTGGTATAATTACCATCCAAATTTGTCGCCCATACATTGGGTGCACTATGAGCAGTATTAATGACAGATGCATTAGGTATTCCACGTTCCCATAAAGAAGCGGTCTCAGAAACAAACCAATCTTCGCTTGTATTGTCAAAATTTTCAGCATAAGGAATGCTTTTAAAAGGAACTCCAAAATACATTGTTTTAATTGTATCGTTCATGTGATTCAAATCGCTGGCCAATGAAATATACACTTTGATTTCAAATGGACCTGAGGCTACAGTCTGGTTGGCAAATGTGATAGTATCTGCTTGATTAGCATGCAAGAAAGATGTATATGGCTGAGAAACAGGGGCTGCATTTCCAAGTTTGCAAACTACATTGAAATTAGCTATACTATCTGCTCCATAGTTTTTAATGCGAACTATAACATTCATATTTAAACCAGTCTGAGAAAAAGAGACTAAAGGTTCAATGAAATTTACGGTAGCCACATCAATTGCTAAAGGTGCAAACTCATCTGCTCCGATATCAGGGGTAGAAGTATTTCTGATTTGTCCGTCAATATCACCGGTTATATCTGTCAAAGCCTTGCCTAAATTGTTTAAAGCAGCCGTATATACGTGTAAA
Source organism: Bacteroidota bacterium (assembly GCA_037133555.1). Classification (GTDB taxonomy): domain Bacteria; phylum Bacteroidota; class Bacteroidia; order Bacteroidales; family JACABE01; genus JACABE01. The sequence goes on along the minus strand of JBAXNW010000014.1, from coordinate 12,115 downwards.
TCAGCAAACGAAATATAATCAGGATCTACTGCAACTGAATTGCTGTCTTTAGCACTTAAAACTTTAAGTGCAGCCAGATTTGCAGCCGAGGCACCCCAATAAGCATAATTGATACCGCCCGATTTATAAAGATTATTATTATCGCTATTCGTGAATATCGTATTGGCTGAAACATACAACAGATAAGTACTATCCAGTCCTACGATGCTATTATTGAAAAGCAGATTATTACTACCTCCATTAACAAATAAGGCTGTGGCTGTTGTGCCTGTAGTAGTTAAATCAACATTTAATGAGTTATAGGCAATCGTCATATAACTAGGCGTGCTTATATACATGCCATAGCCTAAACTTCCGTTAATGCTGATAAAGTTATTCGTAATATACTGTCTGTTGGTTGAAGTGCCAACAGGAGTTGTTATATAAATCCCATTCATAGTACCACCTGTTACCAACATTTTAATCTTGTTTTTTTCGATAAACAAGTTATTGGAAGGTGTGTTTAAATAAATAGCCCTTTTTGAAGCGGTTGTATTACTTGGTTCAATGCTGTTTTTTCTGATTGACAAAGAATCCTGGTATTCAGCCTGTATCCCATAAAAATAGAAGCCATTGATGGAATTACCTTCAATTACATTCCTTTTAGAACTTACAGTCGCTGAGCCTTGAGCTACAATTCCATTGTAACCATTGAGAATATAATTGTTAAGAATTTTATTGTCATTTCCGAAATCTGAGCTTAAAGTAACGACGGCGGCAGTAGTGCCAGCTGTATTGACCGGCATTTCGAGTCTGTTGTTGGCAATAATAATATTAGAGGGGTTGCCTGTAAATGTAATAACCCTTCCACTGCTTGAATTGGTTTGGCGGAAAGTCATGCCTTTTAAAGTTAGATATTGCGTTCCTTCTAGTTGTACTACATAGTTGTTTCCGGTTTGATTAAAGTCAAAGCCTATCACTACGCTGGAACTATCACCATTTGCTGATTGGAAAGTAACTCTATTCATAGCAGAAGCTCCCGTAATAGCATTGATTACAAACTGTTCGTTGTAATAACCGGGGTTTACATTAAAAGTAACAGGCCCACTTATACCACAATATTGCAGTGAAAGTACAGCCGATTTTACCGTTGAGAAATTAGCTCCAGCACCACCGATTGTATAGTTTCCTGATAAAGGCCCGGAACAAACCGTAATATCCAGTTTTGTGGTATCATTAAGATTCCATACATCTATAATTCCATTGGGCAGATTGGTCCAGGCTTTAATGGTATTACTCATACCTCCTGCAAAATTATAATTACCCAGTGTAACAGTAATAGTGTCTATCGAAACAAGATTACCAGTCCATGCGAAAGTTGGTTGTAATATGCCATTCACTGACCATTGAATATTAACAGCGGTAAGATTGTTGGCTCCGAAATTCCGGAGTATGGCTTTCACAGGCTGAACTCCAGCATTTATTGGACTTATTGGTGATGTGATAACAGTCATACCGGCATCAACAGGAGGCAAATTAAATTCATCGGCACCCATATCAGGAGCTGTCAGATTTCTTAGATCTCCATCAATATCATCCGTTACCTGAGTCAATGGTGTTGCTTTGGCATTCAATTCAAAATTCATCAAATGAAGATTCGTAAGGGAAAAGAAATTAGGATAAACAGAAATTGAGTTCTGGTCTTTACCACTTGCAGCTTTAAAAGCAGCCAGATTGGTACAGGCAGCACCCCAATATCCCAAATTAACACCTGTAGCATATAAATCATTGTAATTACTGGTATTGATTCCTGTGGAAGATGATGCATAATAGGCATATCCACCACCTGTATTGCTGAAGATATTGTTTACAATATTGTTTCCTGTGCCTGCACTGATATAGAATGCATAATAGGAAGCCGTTCCTCCGGTAATATTCACAGAGTTATTGTAAATATTCAGATTGCTGGATGAAGTTAAATAAATTCCGTATACAGCACCTGCCCCTATGGATTGACTTATAAAATTATTGGCTACGATTCCATATCCTCCGTTAACATTGTTAGACGAAAGGTAAAAACAATAAGCAGACGATGTACCCGTAATATTCATTTTATTTTTTGCATAAATATAATTACTAGAATAATAGGAATACAAACCATAAACTACACCTGAAGTCGAAGCGTTCTGTATCGTATTTCCAATTAAACTGATACTATCCTGATAATATAAATAAACACCATAATAATAGAAATCTTTAAATGAGTTGCCAGTAATGACATTGTTTTTATCTGGATCTGATGAGCTTCCTCCGTATAAATAAATACCATGAGAGCCGTTCTTCATTACATTGTTTTTGAAAGTGTTATTGTTCAATCCGCTTCCACTTGCATATATCAATGCAAAGTTATTAGCAGTAGAAGTTGTTGGGATTCCCTCAATAATACAATTTGAAATTTCTATATGATTTGCACTATTGGCCAATTCCATGATACGGCTCCAGGTAGAACTCCCTGCTACTGAGAGTGTCATTTTTGAAAATTTAAAATAGCTAGATCCGTTGAATTTCATGGCCCATGCATCACCTCCCAGTGTATGATGCAATACTACATCCGTACTGTCACCGTTGGCAGAAGTAAATGTAACGCTGGTATTGGGTCCCATTCCTGATACTGGATTGATCAATAATCTTTCATTATAGGTTCCTGAATCGACTAAAAACACAACATTCCCACAAATACCTGCTGTATTCAGCGCGTTCAGTGCTGAAGTAAAGTTGGGGAAGTTTTTATTGACACCAATGGTGAAGTTACCGGTCAAACAACCTACGGGATGTCCGCTAACTGTATCGTTAACAGGGTACATATCTGTATTGCCATTTGGATTGGATGTCCACACTTTGATTTCATTCGTAAAGGTCGAAAAAGCATAATTTCCGAGCAGTATCGGTGCTGAAGATTGACCGTTGGTTAAACTGCCACTCCAGGGTACATTGGCTTGTACCACTCCATTGACTTTCCATTTTAGAATAGCAGAAGTAATGGTAGTTGAACCATAATTGGTGATAATTACTTTTACGGGTAAGAGGCTGCCTGTAGTCACTGTGCCAATAGGTTCCGAAATCTGTGTAGCTGCCAAATCTAATGCAGGTACACTGCTTACTGTTGCTGTAACAGCCACTCTTGGACTGGAACAACCTCCAGAAGTATATACTTCAATTTCTCTGAAACTGGGATTTGATCCTCCGGCGATGGTGTTAAAACGTAGTCTTGAACTCGTGACCGTTGGAAAGATAATGCTATCAACTTCCGCATTAGCGTTGTTGTAAGAAAGAAAATCTACATAATTAGTTCCGTCCCAATACTGAAAAGTACAGCTCGTCATGGCACGTAAATCTTTATAAAATACAACTTTATTGAATGAAATGGGTGAAGGCCAGGTATATTCTATCCAACCATTTGAAGTAGTCCATCCCCATAAATAGGTTCCGCTTGTGCCATAAGCCGGTATTACACCATTGTTGTACAATTCAGGACCATAACCAGATGTTGAAACACCACCACCTGAATGAGTAGAAACTGCAGTAAGGCCTAAGTTATCTCCGCTTCCGTCCTTTCCTGCTTTCACCCAATAGGTTGTTGTGTCATATAAAAGAGGTGTTGTAAAACTGAAGCCAGAAGCTATGGGAATCGTATCATTAATATGAGCGAACCAATAAATGGAGTCATTGCCTCCAACATTGAAGGTAGCGGCACTTCCATAAGGTATCGTTTGATTGGCTACAATTGGTGTAAGAGGTGTATACCTCGATTTTACTGATTTTATAGTTGTATCGTTGTTCACAAATAAATCATTAAGCAGTGAATTCCAAGCCACCAGCGTATAAATTGAATCCACTGTATTGGCAGGCAATGTCAATAAAGTAGTAAAAGAAAAATCAAGCGAATCACCAGCTACGATAGTATTAGGAACCTGCTGACTGACAATGTTCAATATGGTATTGTTTACTTTGTATCCATAACTTGCTGTTAATACATTCTGACTTCCGATAATGGATATATTGCCTTTGTTTTTAATTCTGACTGTAACCACCTGGTTGCTCAATCCGCAGCCAGTGTTAGGTGATAAGATCTGGGTCAGTCTGGCATCTCTTCCTGTAGCCACATTTACTTTAACAGCAGCTCTGGGGCTTTGGCAACCGGAAATTACTCCATTACCGGTACTTACTTCCCAGTTGTAGGCATTGTAATAATAGGCAGGATAGCCTGTAAAAGAATTTCCTGTGATAGAAACTAGGCCTGGAAGCGTGTAGGGATAAGTAGCACCTGTTGAATTCCGATAGAAACTCGGACCTGATGTAAAGCCCAGCGTATAGCCAGTTCCATAAGGAACTTGAAAATTAACATTTATAGTCTGAGCCGAAGTTGAGGTAGTAGTAATACCATTATAAGTTTGGATGATAATTCCAGCACTGTTTCTTATTACCATCACAAAAGCAGTGCTTGCAGTTAGAGGATAAACATCTACATTTTTTATGGTTATTCCACTTGTACTTAATACATCGAATATTAATTTATATGAAGTAGCCCCTATGCTTCCAACAGATCCGATTGAAGTATTAGGTGGACCCACAAATTGTGTATTACCTGAGATTGAAATATTATTACCTGCAGCTACCCAATACGTTGTCGAATCAAACAATACAGGTGTAGTAAAATTATAACCCGAAGCCAAAGGAATACTATCCGTTATATGGGAATACCAATATACTGAATCGTTAGAAACAGCTGTTAATGTGGTAGAAGTTGCAAAAGCAATATTAACAGGTGTCGTAACAATAGGAGTAGGGGGTGTAAATTTTGATACTACTATTTTAAGTAAACTGTCATTGATCTTGAAAGGATCCAACGCTAAATCAACCCAGGCAATCAGGCTGTAATTTGAATCAGCTGTGGTAACGGCTAAATTTACAGGCGTTGTAAACGTAAACGCTTTCAATTGTGATGGATTTAGTGTGTCCGTTACTGTCTGAGAAACATGGTTTACTAAGTTTCCGTTGTGTTTCAAAGCATAATGGGCGGTCAATACATTTTGTCCTCCAAATATGGTATCAAGACCCACATTTATAATATTAATTTTTACGGCCTCGTTGGCTAAACCACATCCCGAAATAGGAGTAATAAATGTAGCAACAGCAGCATCTTTGTTGGCAGGATAGCCTAAGTTGGCTTCTATCATAAAACGACCATATTGTGTAGCTTCTGTAAAACTGCCTCCTGTCATAGTTGTAGTGTAATAAAACGCTCCTTTACGGCATGGCACTTCAGCTTGACATCCTAGTGGATAATACCCAACGCTACCCACCGTCTGGGCAATACCAATATAAAAATCGCTATTGGTCGTGGTAGTAGCTGAAGGATTCAAGAAATTAAAACTCACCCAGGTATTGGTATCGGCTGCTGTGATGGTTTTACGAATTGAAGTATCCATGATAACGCCATTTTGGTCAAGCACAACTCCATATAAGATTTGCCCGATGGTATTAGATTTTGTGATAAACACCCTTGCCGATTGAATGGTTCTTGAACCATTCACATGGTATTTTGAGACAAATAAACCAGAACCGGTATTAAAACCTAAATAAGTAGTTGCAGCAGCAGTATCGGCATAGCCAAAAATACTATCGGTAACATCCTGTCGGTAATTGAATTCATTATTTGAAAGGTTATCATCAGCAGGAACTGAAACTTTCACATTGTTCAAACCATAAGCAATGGGGGTGAAGGCATCAAAATTAATAGTGTCTTCAATACCCGGAGCAATAGAATCAATGGTTTTTATATTGGTGAAAGTATTATTTCCGCTAATATTTAAGCTCACATTCAGATTGTACAATTTATTGGAGCCCATATTTTTTACGATGGTTTTCACACTGTGGGGTGCACCTGATTGGATTGGTAATTTTCCCAGGGTATACATTGCCTTTATCCTTGCATCATTTGGGAGAACTACAAATTCATCGGCTCCGATACAAGGAACAGCAGCCCTTGCTTGTAAATCGTAATCATCAGTTACTGCTGCAACTGAAGTTCCTTTGGCAAATAGTCCAACGTTTTCGGTGTGCAAATCGGTTGTACTAAAAAAGACAGGGTCAATAGAAATGGAATTGGCATCTTTTCCACTGGCAGCCTGCAAAGCTGCTAAATTGGTTTTAGCCGCAGCCCAATAGCCTAAATTGGTACCAGTTGCGTAGAGATCATTGTAATTTGAAGTAACAATACCTGTTGTGGTAGAAGCATAATAAGCATATCCACCACCGGTATTGCTGAAAATATTATTCAGCAGGTTGCAGTTGGTACTCCCTGTGATATAGAAAGCATAAGCGGAAGTACTTCCCTTGGTAACATTTACACTATTATTATACAAAGTCATATTATTGGAATAATAATTGTATAAGCCATATACGCCTCCAACACCAAGGGATTGGCTGATGAAGTTGTTTGCAGCCATCCCAATACCAGAAGTAGCATTGTTGTAATACAAATACATGCAATAAGCTGTAGAAGAACCGGAAACATGAACATTATTTCGCAGGTATTGAGAATTGTCAGCATATCCTGAATACAATCCATAAACAGTTCCTGAAGTTGTTGAATTCTGAATAGTATTTCCAATCATTTTCAAACTATCCTGATAATAAGCGTAGATGCCATAATAGTAAAAATCTTTCACAAGATTATTTTGAATAGTATTGCCGGCTTCTTTTAAACCAGCAGCAGAACCCACACCATACATATAAATACCATAATAACCACCGTAGATTTTGTTGTTTTTAATAGTAATGTATTCATCTTTGGAAGAATATGAATAAATTCCGTCAGCTGTGGAAGATGTTGCGCCATTCAGGGATTGTATTACTGAATTTGAAATTTCGCAATATTTAGAATTGCCGGAAATTTCAATTACCCTTCCGGTTGTGATTTCATTTTTCAGCGTAAGTTGGTTAAGTTTAACATATTGAGCACTGTCAAATTTAGCCACAAAATTGCCCAATGCAGCGTTCCCTGCATTAAAAATTACACTGCTGCTATCGTTATTGGCCGATTTAAAAGTAATGGTATTGATAGCTGAAGCATTCGGGATTTTTGGGATGATAAATTGTTCAGTATAGGTTCCAGGATTAATATTAAATACTGTAGGACCACTTACACCACAGTTCTTGATAGCAAGGATTGCTGCATTAACACTAGGATAATCTGCGGTAAGACCTCCAATGGTATAAGCACCACTCAATGGACCTATACAGCCATATACACTCATTGACAGTGTGTCATTGAAATTAAAGATATCAGCAACATGATTGGGTGATTCTGAATACACTTTCAGGCTGTTTTGCCCAAGGCTAAAAATATAGTTCCCCAAGGTAACAGAGTCTGAAGCATTGGTAGCTAAGTTGCCTGTCCAGCTAAAAGGCGTTTGCATCACGCCATTTATATACCATTTAATAGTAGCAGAAGTAAGCGGCAATACTCCATAGTTCTTGATTCTCACTTTCACAACCTGGTTTAAAGTAGTAATCATAGAAGAAGGACTCATTACCAATGTAATGCCTGCATCATTCAGCGGGACTATAAATTCATCGGCACCTATACAGGGAGGGTTGGCCCTTACATCACCGTCAATATCATTTGTTACAGCAGCAATGGGTGTTCCTATACCCCCCAATGCAAAATTGGTAGTATGTAGATTGCTTACACTTACATAGTTTGGATTCAAGCTTACAGAATTCAAATCTTTTCCGCTTACAGCCTGTAAAGCAGCCAGATTCGTTCTGGCAGCACTCCAGTAAGCTACATTGGTTCCTGTTGCATATAAATTATTGTAATTAGAATTGACAATAGAAGCAATCAAACTGATATAATAAGCATATCCTCCCCCTGTGTTTACAAAATTATTATTGTATAAATCAACATTAGAACCACCGGTTGCATAAAATGCATAGCCTGCAGTTAAAGAACCTGATGTAACGTTCACCGAATTATAATAATAATTCTGATAAGTAGAATAATAATTGGCTAATCCATATACTGAGCCGGTAGTACCTGACTGTGAAATAAAATTATTGGCAATCACACCTGGTTGAGCTGCGGTATTATCAGAATAATAAATATAGATCCCATAATTAGAACTTGCAGCTGAACTGTGAATATATACTTTGTTTTTACTTACAGAAACTAAATTGTCATTGTAAGGTGTGTAAATCCCATATACGGTTGTAGCATTTGTGCCATTTTCAATAGTATTTGAATTAATAGTAACGGAATCCTGGTAATAAGAATAAATCCCATAGTAATAAAACCCTGTAATTGTATTTCCTTCGATTACATTCCCCTTTTCTAAAACCGCAGTACCGTTTCCATAATTATAAATACCATAATAACCGTTTAAGATGGTATTGTTTCTTGAAGTATTGTATTGTTCTAAGGTATTGGCTGAATAAATCCCTGCATAATTGCTAGAAGTCACTACCGGCATTTCAAGTTGGCAGCCTTCGAGTATATTGTAACTGGCGGTATTGAAATATTCTGCTACACGGCCATAAGTTCCACCCAGGGCTTTAAATGTCATATTTTTTACTTTGACATATCTGCAGGCATCAAAGCGTAACACAAAATTATCAGTGGTTCCGGTTGAGCTAAACTGGAAGATTACATCATTTTTATTTCCGCTTTCCGATTCAAAAGTAAGGGGATTGACAGCAGTAACATTGGGGATCGAAGGAATAATCAATTGTTGATTATACGTTCCCGAAGCTATTCTAAACGTAACAGGACCAGCAATTCCGCAGTTATTTATTGCCAGAAACATATCATTAAAAGTTGGGAAATTTGAGGTGGGTCCACCTACCGTATAGCTTCCGTTCAAATTCTGGCAGGCAAAAACTGTAAATGAAGTAGAGTCATTGGCCGGAGTCTGGTCAATACTGTCGTTGGGTAAAACGGTCCAGGCTTTCAATACATGAGGCCCTACCGTTAAATTAACACTTCCTAATAAAAGGGGTGTTCCAACAAAGTCTTGTTGTAAACTACCCGTCCATGGAGTAAATCCTTGATAAACACCATCTACCATCCAATGTACTTTGGCTTTTGTAAGAGTGGCGGTCCCTAAATTTTTAACCCTGACTGTTACCGGAACACTGATGCCTCCTGTCATATTTTGAGCTGGAGAAGCAAAATTTAATACCGTTGCATCGTTGTTGGCATTGCTCGATTGAAAATTAATTTTCATATTGGCACGTTGTCCGCTTACATTGGCAACAGTCGGAGTAGATGCTGTACCATAGAAGATACTTGAACTGCCCGGTGCATTATTGTAATTCCACATAATGGCTCCAGTGGCATTTCCCGGACGGTACCATTCTACAAATACCATTAAATTTTCGTTTCCGTTTTGAGAAAACAAACTACCTGTATTGCAGACAAATGTTTGCCAGCCTGCAACTGTATTCAGATTTTGAGCGGTGTTTTCGTAGACTTTAATTGCAGTATTTTTTTCTGTCAGATATGCAGCGTAAGTAGTAGGTGCTGATGTTGCAGCACTTCCTTTCAGATATATCCTGAGGCTTGCATTCGAAAGCGAATATCCTTGTACATCGGCTTTGCTGAAGGCCAGCGATTCTATCGTCCCGCCTGACTGAATTTCGGTTTTATTAAACAACATTACGTTGTAACTGTATAAATTTAAATCTGTTGCACTCGCAACATATATGGGGCTCAGCAAGCCATTTGTGGTAGTATTCCCTATCTGAACACTGGGTAAGCTTTTTTTAATTAAAAAGGATTGGTAACCCACAGCTGGTAAAAAAGAAGTATTCGTATAAATATCTGCTGCCTGGATTTTATAATTGATAAGACTGTCATAGGCATAAGAGGGAATATCAACAGTATAGGTGCTATCGCTTATATTCACCATTGGTAAAGAAATATCTGCCCCGGCATTTACATGATACAGCAGATTAACACTTCCTAATCCTGAAGAATCTTTAACATAAGCTCGTATTGTAAAAGGACCTGTTACAAACATTGTATCTTTTATAATGGGAGCTTTAAACGTAATTGTAGGAACAATTAATTCGTTGTTTGCTGTCGTTACTTTAACATCGTCTAATAACCAGCCATATCTGCCTGCAGCCAATGTATTGCCCGAACTCGTATATTTAAATCTGACTTTTACATTGCCTTGATTGGCTGCGATAGATGAAATGTTAAACATCTCATTTTTCCACCAAGTATTGTTGGGTTTTGTAAGGGTATCACCCGAATTCCATGAAGTGTAAGCACTTTCCGAAAATTTATAATCTGCTCCAACTAAAATAAAATTACCACTTCCTAAATATTGATTGGGAATCAATGAAGTCCACGTGGTACCTCCATCAATCGAAACCTGAATAATCCCACCATCGGTATAATATAATTTACAAATCTGAGCAAACTCTAGTAAAACGTAAGATTTACCAATCGTTGAAAATGAGTTTGAAGTTAAGTAAATTGTTTTACCCAATTGCAATATATTTGAATCTGCCTTAACACCCGATTTATACAGATGAGTAGATGCTGCCCATGGCTGGAAATTAGTTGTGGAAAATCCGGCAGAATCGGCTGTAGTCGTAAGCCCAACTGAAGTAGATTCGAAATTTTCCTGAAAAACAACAACCGTCTGTGCAGGTAAATATACTGCAAAGCATACAGAAATCAAAAGAAAGAATAATTTTTTCATGTTAATGCGTGTTTGTGAATTTATAATTGTTTTACTTTTATTATTTCGTTTTTAAATTGATGGATGTAAATAATTCAATTGAATCATTTTGCTAATATTTTCTAACTTGAATTCAGAGCCACGGGAAAGATAGTGAGTGTTGTGATGAGAAGAACTGATTGCATTTGTCAATTCTCTGATTGTCAAACTTCTTTTTGTAAGAATAGCAATAGCACCCATCGTAAAAGCAAGGCTTATTGTTTTAAAATCTTCAAATGTGCTGGTAACAATTACTTTAAGTGCGGGATTGATCAATAAGATTTCTCGTATCGCTAAGATGTCTTCTCTTTGATTGGTATGCAAATCATAAATAACTATATCCGGTGAAATTTCATCTAGTTGATTCATTAAATCAACTTTGTTATCAAATTCGCCAACTATTTCGACGGAAAGTGATTTTTTTAATAATATTTTAATGGTTTCTCTTGATAATGCATCATTATCACAGAAGACAATTTTGGTTGTCGGCATTACAGTATTTATTTAATGTCAAAAATAAAGGAATATAATAACAATGGAATAAGTAAAATCCCCTATTTTTTATAAGGAATATTACCTATTTTTCAATAGAGAAGTATAGAATTAAAAAATTCTTAATCAGGATTTTAATAAGCTGAAATTATAATTTAATAATACCATTTTTAATGGCATATTTCACCATATCAACTATGGTCTTCAATTCTAACTTTTCGAGAATATTATTTTTATGTGACTCAACTGTACGGGTTGAAATATATAAGCGATTGGCAATTTCTTTGTAGGATAGTCCTTCGGAGAATAATTCAACGATTTCAATTTCTCTTTTCGACAATTCAATATTTCGAATGGGGTCGATGTAATTTAAGTTTCTGGCCTTGGAAATATACGTTTTTAAAACAGCATTGGTAATGGATTCGGCAATGTATTCTTCGCCCTCATTCACTTTATAGATGGCTTGCAGTATTTCGTCTCTTTTTGCATTTTTGGGTAGATAGCCGAGTGCCCCCGCTTTTAATGAATCAAAAACAGCTGCATCACTGACGTCTGCGGTAAGCATGATTACTTTTACATCCAAACCTTGTTTTTTAATGATTTCGGTAACTTCTATTCCTGAATGTTCCGGCATGCTGATATCCATCATAATGATGTCAACCTGTATTGTTTTTAGTAGTTCAAAGAGTTCACTGCTATCCGCTGCCTCACCTACTACCTCAATATCTGGCACGTTCATCAAAAGCACTTTTACGCCATCTCTGACGATTTGATGATCATCTACCAATACTAATTTTATTTTATTCATCATGATTTGCTTTTAATACAGAAAAATAAAAATTACTGCCTTT